>CAZDZJ010000018.1:0-84407 GCA_964509895.1 uncultured Gemmatimonadota bacterium | reverse complement strand
TAATACGCTTCGGCGTTCTCGCCCTCGAAGGTGAGCTGAGACAGACTCGCGAAGCGACGCTCCTGCGGGAGGGGATCGCGGGCCACGGCGGCGTTGTCCCCGCCGTTCCCGTTGGCCGCGGTGCCGGTTTCCTCTCCGGCGTCGCCGGCGCAGGCCGTCGCAAGGAACGCGGCGGCAAGCGAGATCGCGATGCGGGTTGGAGTGGTTGCGGATTCGATATGCGCTGAATTCAAGAGAGCCTCGGTTCTGCTGGTCGGACGTTCGGCGGCGCGCCTGCCGCCGCTGTGCGCTTCAGGCCCGGCTGGGCTGCGGGCCCACACGGTACGATTCAGGCGCTCGCGCGGCCAGTTCCGGCGCATCCCGTTTTCACGGTTTCCGGCGCGATACGTTGTAGGGGGTGAGAATGAGCGATGGCGAGCGGGGGAAATGGCGGAAACGGGGCGCATGACCACAGGCGCGGAGGCGGCACACGCGGTGCGGGGCTGGTCCAAGCGATACGGCCCGGAATTGGGGCGCCACGTGACCGCGATGCTGGGTGACGCGGACGAGGCCCGAGATATCGTGCAGGACCTGTGGGTGACAGCGCTCCGTGCCCGGCCCGAGGCGGGGGATGGCGCCAACATCCGCGCCTGGCTGTACCGGGTCGCGACGCGCCGGGCGCTCGACCACCTCGCCATGAGGCGTCGGCGTGCGGCGTTGCTTGTGGCCCACTCGAACGAGCTGAGGCCCGTTTCTACGCCCGCGACCGATGGGGACCACGACCGCCTGTCCGAGGCCGCCGCCGCGCGCGTGCGGAAGGGTGTCGCCGAGCTTCCCCGGCGGCAGCGCGATGCCGTCTGGCTCCGCTGGATCGAAGAACTGGACTATGCGACGATCTCCAACCGGCTGGGCTGCACGCCGGAAGCCGCGCGCGCCAACGTCTACCAGGGGATGAAGAAGCTGCGCCACGTGCTCGCCGGGGTGTGGCGCGAGGAGGCGCCGAGATGACCGAAGGCTGCACGACGTATCGGGAAGAGGACGTAGTCGCCTGGATCCTCGGCGACGTCGATCCGCGAGACTCCCGGACGATGGCCGAGCACATGGCGATCTGCCCCGTCTGCCGAAAGTGGGCGGTGGAATACCGGATCCTGCAGCGCTCGGCGGCGGGCCTCCGAGATGGCTCGGTCATCCGTTGGCGCGGCTTCGACTCGCCCTTCGGCGCCATGCGCGTCGCGGCGAGCGGCGCGGGCCTGGTCGCGCTCTCGTGGCAGGACGAGAGCGATGATTCGTTCGTCGCCAACCTTGAGCACCGGTACCCGGCGATACCTGTGGTGCGCGATGGCGACCGACTCGGCCCAGCGGAAGCGCAGCTGACGGAGTACTTCGACCGTCGCCGCTCCCGCTTCGATCTTCCGGTGGACCTCACGCGACTGGGTGACTTCCAGCGCGCGGTGCTCGACACGGCGTCCGGGCTCGGCTTTGGCGAGACGGTGACGTACACGGAGATCGCGCGGCGGATCGGGCGTCCCAGGGCTTCCCGGGCCGTCGGAAACGCCCTGGGCCGCAATCCGGTCCCGGTCGTGGTCCCGTGCCACCGCGTCGTGCGGACCGACGGATCGCTGGGCGGATATACGGGCGGCCTGCGCTACAAGCGCGCGCTACTCGACATCGAAGGCCGCGCCGACCTTCTCGCCTCCGATGCGGGCCAGATGGAGATCCCCCTCCGCTGACGGGAACGTCCACGTGCTGCCGCGGGTAGGCCCGGAAACAGTGTTCCGGCGCGCCTCGCCGCGAGCACGGGGGAACTGGATCCCGGGAGCCGCAGCCATGTCCGCTTCTTCGAGAGCCATTACCGCCGCCGGGGTTCTGGCCCTGCTTGCCGCTGCCGCCGGTGGCAGCGGGGACCCCGCTCCGGACGCGTCCGCTGACGCCTCCGCGCAGATCGCCCCGGCCGCGCGAGTCGCGGCCACGCTCGCGCGGACGGAACCCGGCCGCTTCGAGGTCCGCCGAATTCAGGGGCACCTGCTCGATGTCGAGCGGACGCTGAGCAGGAAGGGGACGGGCAACCTCAGCCCCGCTCAACGGGAGAGACGGAACACGGCCCTGAACTGGCTGCGCGAGTACCGGCAGCGGGGGACGTTCCCGCACAACCACACGCATGCCGGCGAGCGGGTACCCGTCTTCGTCGACGAACACGGGACGCCGTGTGCCGTCGCCTACCTTCTTCAAAGGTCCGGTCGGGAAGATCTCGTCAAGGAGATCGCGAGCGCGGACAACAACGTGTACGCATGGGAACTCGCCGATGACGCCCGTTTCTCCGAATGGCTCGACGAAACAGGTCTCACGCTGGAGGAAGCCGCGAAGATCCAGCCCAACTACGGCCCCGATGGTTGTCCCTGCATCATTCCTGACGCGTCGCGTGCCCGGCGATATGTCGTTCCGTTCTCGGTCGGGTCCGTCCTGGCAGGTACCGTCATGAATGGCGTGACGGAACCCGGGGCGTGGGAACGAGCCGCGGTTGGAGCGGTCAACGGGGCCTTCGCCGTGGTGCACCTGCGTCTTCTGCTGACCGCCTTCGACGAGTGGGATGATGGGAGCCACGGGGCCGAGCTCGCCTCCGCCGTCAACATGGGGCTGGGGTTGATGTCCGGTTACGTGGCGTTGACCCTCCTGCGACCCCGCGGGGATGAGTCCGGAACATCCGCGGCGGGGGCGGACGGCCCGCGCGCGCTGAGGTTGCACCGGCCGCGGATCCTGGCGCCGGAGCCGGTGAGGGTCGGCGGGGGTCTGGGCCTGCAGGTGCGCCTGGTACACTGATTCGGGCGGGCGCCCGAGCCCGCGGGGGCGCCCTACTCGCGCTCCTCGATGAGCTGGATCAGCCGTCGCAGGCCGAGGTGCTCCGGGCCGCCCACACGAACGCGGAGCGACCGGCGCCCGCGCCGGCCCAGGGCTTCGAGGTCTCCCAGCGCCTGAGCCCGGATCAGCCGACGGAAGGTGAAGTCGGTCTCGGGCACGTGAACGTGCGCGTCCGCGTCGTCCACGAGCTGGAGGAAGGCGCCGTTGTCCGTACCTCCCTTGTGAAGCTGTCCCGTCGAATGAAGGAAGCGCGGGCCGTATCCGATGGTGGTCGTCGCGCCGGTGACACGGCCCAGCGCCGCGCGCAGGGTCTCGAGCTGCGTCTCTTCCTCCTCGCCACCCGCGAGATAGGCCTGCACGGCGACGTAGTCCGTCGCGGCAACGAAGGACAGAAAATGCTCCACCCTCGCGCGGATTCCGTCCAGATCCGGCGGCACGGGCGTTCGGGGCGGGGCGTGGCCGAACCGGGGCACGTCCCAGGCGAGGTCGATCTCGTCCGCTTCGGGGGTCTCGGGCTCGTCGGCGTCCCGATCACCGTGCGACGGGCTCCCGCCCGCCATCGCCTGCCGCGCGAGACGCTTCGCGAGCTGGACATCCGGCTGATTGAAGGGGTGGATCCCGAGGACGGCTCCGGCCATGGCCACGCCCACCTCCCAGACGAAAAAGAGGGCGCCCAACTCCTCGCGGTGCTCGAGTGGCAGGCGAATGACCGGGTGGCCGGCCGCCTCGAGCGCATCGAGCCGGACGGGCGTCTCATCGGCTTCGCCCCACTGCTCCGCCTCGCGCGCCGCGTCGCCCGAGAGGAGCAGGCCGACGAATACCCGATCCTCACCGTATTCGTCCGGCGGCTGCGGGGACTCGCCGACGACCGGGACGATGCCGCGACCATCCTTGCCGGTACTCTCGGCGATGAGCTGCTCCGCCCAGTCGGGGAACGCCTCCCAGTCCGGCCCCGCAACGAACGTGAGCTTGTCACGTCCCCCGAGCGCGAACTCGCCCAGTGCCGCCCCGAGCCGGAAGCCCGGGTTGTGGTGGACATCGTCCTTGCACGCGTCGGCAGCCTCGACCGCCTCCGCAAGGAGAGCCGGGACATCGGTGCCCGAGAGCGCGGCCGGCACGAGGCCGAACGGACTCAGGGCGGAGAAGCGGCCACCCACGTCGGCGGGCGATTCGAACACCGCCCGGAACCCCCGCTCGCGGCCGAGTTCGGCGAGCGGGGACCCGGCGTCCGTGACCGCGACGAAATGCGAGCCCGGATCGTCCAACACCTCCGCGGTGCGCGACCAGAAGTGACGGAAGAGCGAGAGCGTCTCGATGGTCGTGCCCGACTTGCTGGAAACGACGAAGATCGTGTTCGCCGGACGCAGCCATTCGAGGTCTCGGAGCGCCCCCGGGTGCGTCGTGTCCACGAGCGTGAGCGGCAGCCCCTCGCCCGGCGTCGTGCGCTGGATGACCTCCGGCGCGAGACTCGATCCCCCCATGCCGAGCAGCACAAGATCGGTGAACCAGAAGGGCACGTCCGCGCGCAGCTCGTCGATCGCGCCCAGCATGGCCGGGGCCGTCTCCGGGAGGTCGAGCCAGCCGAGCCGGTCGGCCAGTTCCGGCGTGTCCGGGTCCGCGCTCCACAGCGTCGGATCCCGCCGCCAGAGCCGCGCCACCGCGTCCTCGGCGGCCCATTCCCGGAGCCGGCGCTCCACGCCCTCCATGTGGGGACCGGCGGAGAGATCGATCTCGATCATCGTTTCCGGCGTTTCAGGCGGCTCAGAAGAGCCCGACCACGCTCCCGTCCTCGACGATGCGGATCCCCTCCGCCGCCGGCACGCGGGGGAGCCCCGGCATCGTCATGACGGTGCCCGCTCGGGCCACGACGAATCCCGCCCCGGCCGAGGGGCGCACATCCTGGACGGTGATGCGGAATCCTGTCGGCCGTCCGAGTCGTCCCGGGTCGTCGCTCAGGCTGTTCGGCGTCTTCGCGATGCACACGGGCGTATCCCCGAGCCCTGCCGCCTCGAGCTGTCGGATGTCCTTCGCGGCGCGCGCCGTGTAGTCGACGCCGTCGGCCCCGTACACCTTGCGGGCGATGGCCTCGATCTTGTCCCGGATCGAAGCCTCCGCGTCGTACTTCGGCTCGAAGGCGGCGGACCCCTCGTCGAGCGCCGCCAGGACGGCGCGGGCGAGATCCTCGCAGCCGGCGCCGCCCAGCGCATGGCCATCGGAGCGGGCCCAGGGCACGCCCAGCTCCTCGCACGCCTCGGCCACGGCGGCGATCTCCTCGTCGGAGTCCGTCCCGAACACGTTGATGGCCACGACCGGCTCGATGCCGAAGCCGCGGATGTTCTCGACGTGCGCGCCGAGGTTCACGAGCCCGCCGCGGACGGCCTCGGGGTCTGGCGTCGAGAGCGCGTTCCGGTCGCCGCCGCCGTGCAGCTTGAGGGCGCGGATCGTGGCCACGAGCACGGTCGCCTCGGGGTTGAGGCCCCCGATGCGGCACTTGATGTCGAAGAACTTTTCGGCCCCGAGGTCGGAGCCGAAACCTGCTTCCGTGATGACGACATCGCCGAACGCCAGTCCGGCCCGCGTCGCCATGAGCGAATTGCAGCCATGGGCGATGTTGGCGAACGGCCCGCCGTGGACGAACGCCGGCGTCCCTTCGAGCGTCTGCACGAGGTTCGGCCCGAGCGCCTCGCGCAGCAGGAGCGTCATGGCGCCGGCCACGTTCAGTTCGCGCGCCCGCACCGGCTCGCCACCGTAGTCGTAGCCGACGATGATGCTGCTCAGGCGCTCCTCCAGGTCCTCGAGGCTGGCGGCGAGGCAGAAGATCGCCATCACCTCCGAGGCGGCCGTGATCATGAAGCCGTCCTCGCGGGGCACGCCGTTGATCCGGCCCCCGAGCCCGACGACGATGTTCCTCAGTGCCCGGTCGTTCATGTCGACGGCCCGCCGCCAGGTGATCTGGCGCGGGTCGATCCCGAGCCGGTTCCCCTGCTGCAGGTGGTTGTCGAGCGCCGCAGAGAGAAGCGCGTGCGCCGAGGTGATCGCGTGCAGATCCCCGGTGAAGTGCAGGTTGATGTCCGCCATCGGGATGACCTGCGAGTACCCGCCGCCCGCGGCGCCCCCCTTCACGCCGAACACCGGGCCGAGGCTCGGCTCCCGGATGCAGAGAACCGCGTTCGCTCCTACGCGCCGCAGTCCGTCGGCGAGGCCCACGGACACGGTCGTCTTGCCCTCGCCCGCGGCTGTCGGCGTGATCCCGGTGACGAGGACGAGCCGGCCAGAGCCGGGCTCGCGCTTGAAGATGGACTCCGGGTCGACCTTCGCCTTGTAGTGTCCGTAGGGCACGAGTTCGTCGAGGCCCAGTCCGATTTTCGCCCCGATCTCGCCTATGGGCCGGGGCTCGGCGGCCTCGGCGATCTGTACGTCGGTGAGCATCCGTCTCATCCCGATGAGGTTGCTGGGGATCGTCCCCCTGGAGGGGTCCCGGGGGTTGTGTGCGGCGTTTTTCCGAGCGGAGACTCTACCGCCCGGCCCGCTCCGGGAAAACCGTACCGCGGATCGCGCCGGTCGCGGAGCCCCTCAGTCCGCGGTCGCCGCCGACCCTCCGGGCGAGGGGCGCGCGCGCGTGCGGAGCGCGAGGCCGACCAGAAGAACGGCCACTGTCCCGACGACGTTGTACCACAGCCACGCGATCTCCGTGAAGCGCGACACGGCGAGCACGGCGAGCATCGAGGAGATGAGCCCGTAGAAGGCGCCCGCGGCCGTTGCCCGCTTCACGAGAAACGCGAGGAGGAAGACCCCGAGGAGCGCGCCGTAGAAGATGGATCCCACTTCATTCACGGCCTCCACCAGCGATCCCAGTTGGCCGGCATAGAGCGCGAACAGGACGGCGAACCCGCCCCAGCCCAGGGTGGCGAGCCGGGACACGAGCAGATAGTGGGCGTCCGTTGCCTCCGGTTTCACATGTCTCCGGTAGAAGTCGATCACCGTCGCACTGGAGAGGGCCGTGAGTTCCGAGTCGAGCGAGGACATTGCGGCGGCAAAGATCACCGCGATGAGCAGTCCCAGGATCCCGGCGGGCACGTACGAGATGAGGTACGACGGGAAGACATAGTTCACATCGTTGGACGAAGATCCCCGCACCTCGGCCACGAGCGACTTCGACGCTTCTCTCAGGCGCTCGAGTTCGTCGTCGTACGCGGCGATCCGTCCCTGCAGCGCCGCCGGATCCCGGCCGGCACGGCGCGTCTCCAGCAGCGTCAGCGCACTCTCGCGGCGCAATTCGTGGGCACGTGCGTGCTCGGCTTCCAGCGCCGCGAAATCGCTCGCCCGGGGACTTTCGCGGACGAGGGCGGCCTCGGCGGAATTGAAGACCAGCGGAGGGCGCTCAAAATGGTAGAAGACATAGAGAAGGACGCCGATGGCGAGGATGAAGATCTGCATCGGCACCTTGACGAAGGCGTTGAAGATGAGGGAAAGTCGGCTCTGGCGCAGCGAACTCGCCGTGAGATAGCGCTGGACCTGGCTCTGGTCCGTTCCGAAGTACCCGAGTGCGAGAAAGAGCCCGCCGATGAGCCCGGACCACAGGGTGTAGCGATTCGTCGGATCCCACGAGAGGTCGATGCTCCGCCACATCTCGTGAATGCCGCCGATATACGCGACGTCGCCGACGCCCACGCCCTCCGGCAGCGTCGCGAACAGGACCGCGATCGCGATGCCGATTCCCGCGAACATCACGATCATCTGGAGGACATCCGTCCAGATGACCGCCGTGATGCCCCCCATCATCGTATACGCCACGGTGATCAGTCCCATGACGAGGATCGTCACGCGCTCGTCCCAGCCCATGATGACGGAAAGAACGATGGCGGGTGCGTAGAGAACGATCCCCGCGGAGAGTCCCCGGGACACGAGAAAGAGGAAGCTCGTCAGCGACCTGGTTCGGGCATCGAAGCGGCGTTCCAGGTACTCGTAGGCCGTGAAGACCTTCGAGCGGTAGAAGAACGGGACGAAGATGACGCACAGGATGACCATCGCGATCGGCTGGCCCAGGTAGAACTGGACGAACTCCATGCCGTCGTCGAAGGCCTGCCCGGTCGTGCCGATGTAGGTGATCGCGCTCGCCTGCGTGGCCATGACGGAGAGGCCGATGGCGCCCCAGCCCAGCCGGCGGTTGGCGAGAAAGAAGCCCTCGACGCCGCGGTTCGCCCGGCTCTGGTACCAGGCGAAGGCGACGACGGCCCCGAAGTAGACCGTGAAGATGAGCCAGTCGAGGCCGCTCACGCGCGATGGCCGAAGGATGTCCGGTACACGTCACAAGGCTCCGAAGTCGAGCAGGCGCGTGGCGAGATAGAGGAGGAGGATCAGCCCCGCCGTGTACGCGATGACGGCCGCATAGAGGGCGCGCCAGCTACGGAACGGACCCACGGGTCCCTCCGCCTCGTCCCGATGGTCACCGTCTCTCACGGGGCGGTGATCTCCCGCCAGCGGCTCCCGTCGAGCGAGAGCAGGTTCGCCCACAGCCGAAAGGCGCCGGGCACGCCGGCGCGCAGTTGTCGGAAGAAGGAGAGCGAGGTGTGGATGTAGAGTCCGCGACCCACGGGGGCCGCGAGCAGGCTGCCCCGGCGCGGCGGCTCTCCCGCGTCGGCCATCTCGAGTGGCGTCTGGTAGCGATCGTCCCATTGATCGGGGAAGTAGAGGCCGCGCTCCTGTATCCAGCCGTCGAAGTCGGCCGGACCCAGCCGGTTGGGTTCCAGCAGGGCGGGCGCCTGCGGGGCGACGATCGTGACGGGGGCGTCCTCTTCCGTGACGCGCGGGGCGGGGCGCCCGATCGTGATCGGGTACGGCGCGTAGGCTCCCCGGTTGAACTCGTAGCGGTTGTACTGGACGACGACGGTGCCACCCCGTTCGGCCCACTCGAGCAGTGCCCCATTCGCGGCGACCAGATCCTCCCGCACCTCGTAAGCCCGGATCCCGAGCACGATCGTGTCGAACCGGTCGAGCCGGGCGGCGTCCCAGTCGCCGGGTTCGATGAGTTCGACGTCGAGTCCCAGCTGCCGGATCGCTTCGGGCCCGTCGTCCCCCGTGCCCATGACGTACCCGATGCGCCGCTCCGCAACTCGAACGGGGAAACGCACGATCCGTACCGCCGCTTCGCCGGCCAGGAGCCGCGGTTCGATGTGGGGGTAGTCGATGGTCTCTACGCGCATCGCGGGAACTTCGACGCCGCCGAGGCGCAGGCGGGGCCGGACGAAGAACTCCCCTTCCGTCCCCCCGGAGGGCGGTTCGATCGTGAAGCTGACGGTCTGCACCGCCCCCTCGCCGGCGAGTTCGAAGGGGGCCCGGTCGGGCCCTCCGCGCCACCCGGGAGGGAGGTCGAGCACGATCTCCCCGCTCACGGCGTCCCGGGCGAAACTCGATACGCGGAAGGCAACGACGCGGGGGTCGGCGTGTCCGGTAGGCCAGATCATCGTCTCCGCGGCGGCGGCGACGGATACCCGCGGCGCGACCTGCAGGGGGCGCCAACTCTCTCCCGTCGCCCCATCCACGGCCCGATGGCGCACCGGGTCCTCGACCTCGATCTCGAGTCGTTCGCCCGCCGCCGACACGACCGCCGCCACGCGCCCGTGGAGCGGTGGGGGACGGAAGGGAAGCGCACGGAGGTCTGGCGCCTCGGGCCACTCGTACACATCGCCGTCCCGCGGGCTTTCGAGGAACCAGGGGGAAGGCGGCGGCGCGCCCATCGGGACGGTGACGGCATAGCGCCACAGCGCGAGTTCCCCCGGCCCGATCCGCGCCCGCCCGACCGGGTCCATGACGGTGTCCTCCTGGCGGAAGAAGCGCGCGAACGGTCCCAGATCGTCGGGCTCCGTCTCGACGTCCGGGCCGATGCCCTCCACCGACCAGCCCGGAGGCGCCTCGATGATCGGCGGATCCAGCTCGAGGGCGGCGCCGGCGCCGGCGCCGCTCCAGACGCGCGCTTCGACGAGGACGGTCTGTCCGGGGACGAGGACGTCGTCCCGCGCTCTGAGTTCCACGCGCACGCCCGTCACGGCGAGGATCGCTCGCGTCAGGAGCCGCGAGCGGCGGTCGAGTTCACGGCGCAGTTCGCTCTCCGGCCGGGTGGGCGCGGCGGCGCGCAACCCCTCCAGGTTCCGGAACGCCTCGGCGAGGAAGGGGAGGGCGGCCTGCGGCCTCGTCGCATTCAGCGCGCCGCGCGCGTCGGCGATCGCGTCCCTGTATGCGGGAAGGCTCGCGCCGGAGGCTTCGCCGATGTCCGCGGCGAGACTCGCCAGGGTCGTGTCCATCCCCGCCAGCAGCGGATCCGTCGACGAGCCTCCCACCCGTGAGGACACCAGGGAGAGGCGGGTGACGCGCGGGCCGGGTGGAAGGGCCGTCCCGAAATCCTGGGACCGGTGCTGACTGCGGCTGTCCATCGCGACCTGGTGGTGCGTGAGGCCCAGCAGGGGATCGAGCGCGCCGGTCTCGATCTCGATCGTCGCAACGCCGGGTTCGAAGAGAGGACGGCGATACAGCTTCAACGGCGCCCACGGTTCCGCGCCCGCCGCCAGCTGCTCGGGAAAGCGCGTCACGTCTCCCGCCGCCTCGAAGGCTTCTCGCGTGAGGATGCCGGATACCTGGTGGTGTCCGTGGCCGTCCGACTCGGTCCCGCTCCACATTGTGATGAGCACGTGGGGGCGGAAGCGCCGGATGGTCCACACGAGATCGGAGAGGATGTGCTCCCGCGGCCACGTCGCCAGCGTTTCCTCCGCGGTCTTGGAGTACCCGAAGTCGAACGCGCGGCCGAAGAACTGCTGCGCCCCATCGATCGATCGAGCGGCCAGAAGTTCGCCCGAGCGGATGATGCCGAGTCCCTCGCCGAGTTCCGTGCCGATGAGGTTCTGGCCGCCCTCACCGCGCGTGAAGGAGAAGTAGGCCGCCTCGGCGCCCCAGCCCCGGGCGAGCGTCGTCAGCAGCGCGGTGTCTTCATCATCGGGGTGCGCCGCGACGACGAGCACGCGCTTCACGCCATCGAGCTGCCGGAGGATGAGTCCCGCTTCGATCGCGCCGGGGAGGCGCGATCCCTGGGCGTGCGCGGGCGCCGGAAGGAGGCACCACGCCAGGATGCCGATCAGGGGGGCGATCGCTCGAAGCTGCATGGGCGGGAAGCTACGGGTGGGAGGTGGTTCCGGAAAAGCGAGACTCCGGGGGAAGCCTGCAGCCGTGTTCAACCGTGGTCCGCCCCCCCCTTTCGGAGGGAGAGGGGCGCATCTATGATCGTTTTACAGTTGACTCACCGTGCACCGAGCACGTCCGATTCACTACCCGGCGCAAGTGCGCGCCGGCAGCATCTATCGTCAGGCGCGTATGTCACCTGGAGGAGGCACAATGCACGAGAACGTGATGGAATTCATAGAGATGGAGTTGAAGAAGGACCCCGGTGTGTCCAATGCGACGCTCTTTGAGGGTGCGAAGCTCATAGACAAATCGATCGGGAAGCTGACCGCCAGGCAGTTTCACGCGAAGTATCCGCTGCAGGTGAAGCGCCGCCTTGGCACGGCCGGCGGGGCCCGCGCGGCGCGACCCCGCCCCCGCCCGCGCCCGAAGGCGAAGGCGGCACGGACGCGCTCGTCCGCCTCCCGGGGCGATGCGGTCCTGGCATACGTGACACGCAGGCTGAAGCGGAACCCCGGCGTGGCGAATGCGGATCTGTTCGCGGGCGCCTGCAAGGTCGACGCTTCGGTTGCCGATCTGTCGCCCCGGCAGTTTCACGCCAAATACCCGCTTCAGGTGAAGCGGCGCCTCGCCGCGGATGCGCCCCGGCCCGCCGCGCGGCGACGCGCTGCGCGCAAGCCGTCCGCAGCCGTCGAGACTCCGCCAGCGCCGGCCCCTGCTGCCGCGCCGCCGTCCATGGGAGTCGGGGATGCCGCGGCCGTGCGCGGGATGCTTCTGAACCTGGCGAGAGAACTGGCCGCCGCCGGAACGCAGGCCGAGACGATAGAAGTGATGGCGAAGCTCGATGTCTACGTAGACGACATCATGCGGGCGGCTCGAAGCTGAACCGCAGCGACCCGCCGGCTTCCCGCCGGCGGTCCCTCTCGCCACGATACCCGAGAGCCCGGCGTTCACGCGTCGGGCTTTCGTGCGTTCTCTCCTGGACGGTCGCCCTCTCGCTCGCGCATCGGGCGGAGGCGCAACTGAAACGCGACGCGCTCGTGCAGCCGGTGGGCGTGGGCGGCGGCGAAGCCCTGATCGGCGTCGGCTTCACGCGCACGACGAACGCGGCCTTCCCGCTGGCCGGACTCGGAGGAGACCTGACCGCCCTCCCCGTGCTCCACGCCGTCTGGGCGATCGGGCCGCACGCGGTGCTCGAACTGAAAGGGGCGGCACGGAAGATTCTCGCGATCGAGACGCAGGATCCGGCTCCCGCCATCGAGCTTGACCCTTCCGTTCGAGACGGAACGACGCGCGACGCGGGCGATTTCGAAATCGCCATCTCTCTCGCCCCCCTCGGAGGACCCCGGGGGTTCTCGGCCGGCGCGCACGTGGGCGTCAAGCTGCCGAACTCCGACGAAACGAGGGGAATCGGCACGAACACGACGGACGTCACGATCGCGGCTCTGCTCTCGTGGGTCTCCGCTCGCTGGCGCGCCACCGGCTGGTTCGGCGTCGGCATTCTGGAGGCGCCCCTCGTGCCCTTCGAGCAGAACGATGCGTTCGCGTACGCTTTCGAGGCGCTCTGGGAGCCGTCCCGGAACTGGCGGCTATCGGTCGGAACGCGGGGGCGGACCAGCACGAGAAGGGTGTCGCCCCTCGGGACCGGGGACCTCGCCGAACTCCGCGCGGCCGTGGAGTGGCGGGGCGGGCCGCTGGCCATCGACGCGGGGCTCGGGCACGGAGCCACGGAAATGAGCGGCGACTGGAATGTGCGCGCGGGCGTCGCCTGGACGCTTGCCGGGAATCGGTAGCCGGCTCATCGTCCCGTCCGCACCCGGATCGGAATACACGAGTGGACGGAGCCATGCCATGAACGAAGCGAAGACCCGGCACTTCCGCTGGGCCGAAATGCCGTGGGAACCCGTGACCGGGCAGTTGAGCCGGCGCATGGTAACGGGAGAACGGGCCATGATCGCGCAGGTGCTGCTGGAGGAAGGCGCGGTCGTTCCCACTCATTCTCACGAGAACGAACAGTACACGTATATCCTCGAGGGCGCGCTGCACTTCTGGCTGGGAGAGGACGGCGGCGAGGAAGTCGTCGTACGCGCGGGCGAAGTCCTTCATATTCCGTCCCACGTTCCCCACAAGGCCATTGCGCTCGAGAAGACCCTGGACCTCGACATATTCTGCCCTCCCCGGGCGGACTGGCTCGACGGGACGGATTCCTACTTCCACGACGCGGAAGACTGATGGATCTGGGGATCGCGGGTCGCGTGGCGCTGGTCGCCGCCTCCTCACAGGGCCTCGGCAGGGCCGTCGCCGAAGAACTGGCGGCGGAGGGGACGCACCTGGCGATGTGCGCGCGGGGGGAGGAGGCGCTCGCTGGGGCCGTCGCCTCCGCGGACTCGCGTGGTCCGGGCGAGGTCATCGGCGTCCGTGCCGATCTGTCGGATCCCGCGGACGTGGCCCACCTGGTCGAGACGACCATGGCCCGCTTCGGGGGCGTGGACATCCTCGTGAACAATGCGGGCGGGCCCCCGGCCGGGAAGTTCGAGGACCACGACCCGGCGGCGTGGCGGGCGGCCGTGCGCCTCAACCTCGAGAGCGCCCTGGACCTCACCCGCGCGGTTCTCCCCGGGATGAAGGAACGCGGCTGGGGACGGATCCTGAACATCACCTCGGTCGCCGTGAAGGAACCGGTGGACGGGCTGATCCTCTCGAACAGCGTGCGCGCCGCCGTCACGGGCTTCGCGAAGACCCTCTCGAACGAGGTCGCGTCCTTCGGCATCACCGTGAACAACGTGCTCCCGGGCTTCACGCGCACGGCCCGGCTGGAGCAACTGGCCGCCGTGCGCGCCGAATCCGGCGGGATCTCGACGGAGGAGGTGGAAGAAGGCTGGAACGCCGCGATCCCCGCGAACCGCCTCGGTGACGCGCGCGAGTTCGCCGCCGTCGTCGCGTTCCTGGCATCCGACCGCGCCAGCTACGTGACGGGGGTTTCCATCGCCGTCGACGGGGGGCGCACGCGGGCCCTCTATTGACCTCCGTCGTCCGGCGGCCGGCCGGGCGGGGCGCCCGCGGGACCGCGGCGGCGGCGCTGGGCGCCGCCGTGGCGCTGGGCGGGGGAGGATGGCTCTGGGCGGGCGCGGCGCCGCCGGGACGGCCGGCCGGGCAGCAGGTCGCTCCGTGCACGCCCGGGGAAGCGCAGGGGGCGGCCGCGAACCCGGACCTGTACTGCATGTCCCTGTTTCCGACGGCCCGCGTGCCCGGCGCGGCCGGCACGGTCGAACTGCGCCGCCCGCCGGGGCCGTTCTCGATGGGTGTCACGCCGGACGGGCGGCTCCTCTACGACGCGGTGATCACGACGGACCTTCCGCCGCCCTCCACGCTGGGGCCGTATGACCGCTACGTGGCCTGGGCGTCGACCCAGGTCCTCTCGCCCATCGCGCGGCTGGGGGAGGTCCCGGCGCGCGGACGCGTGCGGGCCGGGCAGGTCGCCTTCAACAAGTTCCTCATCCTGATCACGGCGGAGGCGGGCGAAGAACCCGCGGGGGAGGGACAGGGCGCCGAGCCGTCGGGTCCCTACGTGCTGCGGGCGCAGTCGCCGTCGAGCCGCATGCAGCCCGCGGACTTCCTCGAGTTCGCGCTCGGGGCCTCCAGAGCCGGCCCCGGCGGCATGTCGATGGACGACGCCTGGCGCGGCGTGCCGATGCCGGAGGGGGTCATGATGTTGCCGTCGCTCATGGAGCTTCGGCCGGAGGTGCAACCCTGGCTGCCGGGAGATGGGTGGGAGGGCGAAATCGTCGATGCCCGCCCCCGCGAACTGATCGAACTCGGCGACGGCGATTCGCTTTCCCTGGACGCCGTGTACGTGCGGCGCCGCATCGGGAGCCGCGAAATCCTCGGCTACGGCTTCAACGGGCAGATCCCCGGACCCCTCCTCTGGGTCCCCGAGGACGCCACCGTCACGATCGACTTCACCAACCGGATCGACTGGCCGACCGCGATCCACTGGCACGGGCTCCGGCTCGACAATCGCTTCGACGGCGTCCCGGGCCTGACGCAGGACCCCGTGGCCCCCGGCGAGAGCTTCCGCTACACCGTGCACTTCCCGGATCCCGGTCTCTACTGGTACCACCCGCACCACCGGGAGGACGTCCAGCAGGATCTGGGCCTGGCCGGCAATCTCATGGTCCGGTCAGGGGACCCCGACTATTTCGGCCCGGTCCACCGCGAGGAAATCCTGATGCTCGATGACCTGCTCGTGGGCGAGCACGGGATCGTCCCCTTCGGGCTGGAGCAGGCCACGCACGCGCTCATGGGCCGCTTCGGGAACACCATGCTCGTGAACGGGGAGCCCGCCTACGACCTGGACGTGGAGCCCGGGTCCGTCGTCCGCTTCTACTTCACGAACGCCTCCAACACCCGAACGTTCAACATCTCCTTCGGCGGGGCGCCGATGAAGCTCGTGGGCGCGGACGTGGGGAACTTCGAACGGGAGGAGTGGGTCGAGAGCGTGATCATCGCGCCGGCCGAGCGCTACATCGTGCATGTCGCCTTTCCCGAGAGCGGCGATTATCCGCTGCTCAACCGGGTGCAGGGCATCGATCACATCAACGGCGCCTTCTTTCCGGAAGAGGACACGCTGGGCGTCATCCGGGTCGGAGGCGGGAACGCCGCACCGGATCTGACCGCGTCCTTCGAAATGCTGCGGGAGAACGAGCGCGCCCGGGACGAGATCGCCCCGTACCGGCCCCTCTTCGACCGGCCGGTGGATCTCACGCTGGAACTCGACATGACGACCCGCGGCCTCCCGCTCGTCGTCGAACGCCTCATGCAGGTGGATTCGGCCTACTTCCACCCGATCGAATGGTCGGGGACGATGCCGATGATGAACCTCATGTCGACGCCGGAGAACGTGTCGTGGACGCTCCGGGAACCCGCGACGGGGCTCGAGAACGAGGCGATCCGGTGGACCTTCCGGGTGGGCGACGTCGTCAAGCTGAGGCTCCGGAGCCGCCGCGAGACGCTGCACCAGATGCAGCATCCGATCCACATCCACGGCCAGCGCTTTCTCGTCCTCGCCACGAACGGGGTGCCGCACGACAACCTCGCCTGGAAGGACACGGCGGTCGTCCCGGTGGGCGGTTCGCTCGACATCCTGCTCGAACTCTCGAACCCCGGCCGCTGGATGCTGCACTGCCACATCGCCGAGCATCTGGAGGCCGGCATGAAGATGGTGTTCACGGTGGAGCCGTGACGCGGTACGTTTTCGGGCTCCCGAACGGCGCAACGCACAGGAGTCTCCCATGAGGAAGTTCATCGCGGTCCCCGTCGCGCTTGGGGCCCTTATCGTCCCGGGTCGGGTGGTAGCCCAGTCGGCCGCCGAACTCGGCCCCGAGACCTCGGAGTTCGTGGCCATCGCGGGCCCGACGGTCGCTCTCACGGGCGTCAAGGTCGTCGACGGGACAGGTGCCGGCGCCCGGACGAACCAGACCGTCGTGATCGAGGGAAACCGGATCGCTGCGGTCGGCCCGGCGGGCTCGGTGGAGATCCCGCCGGGCGCCGATGTGCACGACCTGGCGGGTCACACCGTGATCCCGGGGATGATCGGGCTCCACAACCACATGTTCTTCATGGGGGCGGGGGGCCGGATGGCCCAGGGCAACATCTCCTCGCCGCGCCTCTATCTCGCGGCGGGCGTCACGACGATCCGCACGACGGGCAGCGTCTCGCCGTACGCGGACCTCAACGTCAAGTCGAGCATCGACCGGGGACTCGCGCCCGGCCCTCGCATGCACGTGACCGCGCCGTACGTGACCGGGCCCAACCCGGCGCTCGGCGACATGGCGCAGGTCAACTCGCCCGAGGAGGCGCGCCGCTTCGTGCGCTACTGGGCCGGGGAAGGCGTCTCCTGGATCAAGGCGTACACGACGATCCGCCGCGCGGAACTCGCCGCCGTCATCGAGGAAGCGCACGCACAGGGGCTCCGGGTCACGGGCCACATCTGCTCGATCACCTTCCAGGAAGCCGTCGACATGGGGATGGACAACATCGAGCACGGCTTCGGGACCGCGACGGACTTCGATCCGCGCAAGCGGCCGGACGAGTGTCCGCCCAATTCGATGGTCACGGTCGGAGAACAGGGCGATCCGTCCGGGGAGATCGCCCGGGCGCTGATCCTCTCCATGGTCGAGAACGACGTGGGGATGACGTCGACCATGGCGGTCATCGAACCCATGACGAAGGGGCGGGCCGTCCTGGACGAGCGAACGCTGGAGGCGATGGCGCCGGAGGTGCGCGAGGACTACCTGGAGATGGTTGACAGGATCGAGGCGGATCCCGACTGGGCCATGACGGAGCGGCACCTCCAGAAGCACATGGCGTTCGAGCGCGGCTTCGTCGAGGCCGGGGGCGTGCTCGCGGCCGGCGTGGACCCGACGGGGATCGGGGGGGCGATCGCCGGTTTCGGGGACCAGCGCAACTACGAGCTGCTCATCGAGGCGGGGTTCGATGCGCCGACCGTGGTCCGGATCGTGAGCGCGAACGGCGCCCGCATCATGGGCGTGGACGGCGAACTGGGGACGATCGAGGCCGGGAAGCTTGCGGATCTCGTCGTGCTCGAAGGCGATCTGGAGTCGGGCTCCGCGATCATCAGGAACGTGACCGTCGTGTTCAAGGACGGCGTCGGGTACGACTCGCGTAAGCTCATCGATTCCGTGAGGGGCATGGTGGGGATCCGTTAGTGTAGCGGGGATCCGCCAACGGTGAATACCCAGGCAGAGGGGGAGTGAAGGATGTCCAGCCAGTATCGCCGCGCCGCAGCCGGGATCTTCGCGTCCCTGGCCGGCGCCGGAGCCATGGCGGGCGGGCTCGGGGCGCAGAGCTACGACCGGCTTTCCGAGGAGACGCGCGCCTACGTGGCCGTGCAGGGTCCGACCGTGGCGCTCGAGAACATCCGCGTCATCGACGGCACCGGCGGCCCCGTCCTCGAGGACCAGACGGTGCTGCTGCGCGACGGGCGGATCGCCGCCGTGGGACCTGCCTCGTCCGTCACCGTGCCGGCCGGGGCCGAGCGTCACGACCTGAGTGGCCACACCGTGATCCCGGGCATGGTCGGCATGCACGACCACCTCTTCTACACCTCGGTCGGGGGCCGGCGCGTACAGCTCGGCTACAGCGCGCCGCGGCTTTACCTCGGCTCCGGCGTCACCACGATCCGCACGACCGGGAGCTTCACCCCTTTCGCGGACGTCCACCTGAAGGACGCGATCGAGCGCGGCGATTCGCCGGGGCCACGCATCCACATCACGGCGCCGTACATCACCGGGTCGACGGGTTCCCCCCACCAGGCCCGCATGACCTCGCCCGAACAGGCGCGGCGTTTCGTCGAGTACTGGGCGGGCGAGGGGGCCACGTGGGTGAAGGCGTACACGTCGATCGGCAGCGCCGAACTCGGGGCCGCGATCGAGGAGGCGCACCGGCTCGGCCTCCGCGTAACCGGGCACCTGTGCTCGGTCAGCTTCCAGGAGGCCGTCGCCCTCGGGATCGACAACCTCGAGCACGGGATGCTGACGGCGTCCGATTTCGTGCCGGAGAAGGAGCCCGACCGCTGTCCGGGCAACATCATGCAGCGTGCCGGCGGCTCGGACCCCACGGGCCCCATCGCGCAGGAGACCATCGAGGCGATGGTGGAGGCCGGCGTGGGGCTCACCGCGACGCTCGCCGTCTACGAGGCCTTCTTCCCGGACCGCGATGTGGTGGACGAGCGGACTCTCGAACTAATGGCGCCGGACCTCCGGGAGGCCTACCTGGACGAGCGGGGGCGCATTCAGGAGATGGGGCCGGACCCCGAGAACTTTCGGAACGAACTGCGTTTCGAGAAAGCCTTCGTCGACGCGGGCGGGCTGCTCGGTGCCGGCGTCGACCCCACGGGGAACGGCGGGGCGCTCCCCGGCTTCGGGAACCAGCGCAACTTCGAGCTTCTCCTGGAGGCCGGACTCACGCCCGTTCAGGCGGTGCAGGTCGTGAGCGCCAATGGGGCGAAGATCCTCGGCGTCGATGACCAGCTCGGCACGGTCGAGGCCGGCAAGGTGGCCGACCTCATCGTGCTGAACGGCGATCCGGGGCGCGATCCGGGCGCCATTCGCGCCGTCCGCTGGGTGTTCAAGGACGGCGTCGGATACGACTCCCGTGAGCTGATTCAGGCGACGCGCGGCCTCGTCGGGATCCGCTGAGTTCATCCTCGATCGGGTGAAGACGCCATGACGGACGGCGACGGGGTGTACCGTCCGGTTCCGCTCGCGACGTTCACGCGGCGCGAGGAGAGCGAGATGGTGCGCCGCGCACGGGACTTCCGCGACGAGGTGCGCCGCCGTCGCACCGTCCGGGAGTATTCCGACGAACCCGTCCCGGAGCAGGTCATCGATGCCTGCATCGAGGCGGCGGGGACGGCGCCGAACGGGGCGAACCGACAGCCATGGCACTTCGTCGTCGTCTCCGACCCCGAGGTGAAGCGCCGGATTCGGCGCGCCGCCGAGAAGGAGGAGCGGGAGTTCTACGAGCGTCGAGCGCCGGCCGCGTGGCTGGAGGCGCTCGCCCATCTCGGGACGGACGAACACAAGCCGTTTCTGGAAGCCGCCCCGGTCCTCATCGCGATCTTCGCGGAGCGCTACGAAATGCGCGCGGGGGAGAGGCTCAAGAACTACTACGTGACGGAATCCGTCGGCATCGCCACGGGGATCCTCATCACGGCGCTGCACCACGCGGGGCTCGCGACCCTGACGCACACGCCCAGTCCGATGGGGTTCCTGAACGAACTCCTCGACCGCCCGTCCAACGAGCGGCCCTTCCTGCTCCTTGTCGTGGGTTATCCCGCGGAGGACGCGCTCGTCCCCGACATCACGAAGAAGCCGCTGGACCGCATCACTTCCCGGCGCTGAGGCCGCCAGCTCCGGATCCACCCGTCCGCGCCGGGGCCGCGTCACCGGACACCCGGTGGAGGACCTGGCTCGCGCGGCGGCGGGCCGCGTGCAGGGGCGATTCGCCGGCGCCTTCCGCCTCCTCGAAGATCTCCCGCAGCGACGCACCGATCTCCTCGACGCGGGCCCGGATCCGATCCTCGTCCCGCTCGCCCTGGTGGATGATGGTGAAGGCGACGGCGCCTCCCGCGTTGATCACGTAGTCGGGGGCGTAGAGGATCCCGCGCTGGTGCAGCCTCTCCGCGTCGGATTCCGAGAGGAGCTGGTTGTTCGCGGATCCGGCGACGATCGCGCAGCGGAGGAGGGGGATGGTCTCGGGGTTGAGCGTCGCGCCCGTGGCGCAGGGGGCGTAGACGTCCACGTCGAGGTTCCACATGTCCGCAGCGGGAACGACGTTGCCTCCGAAGCGTTCGTGCGCGCGTCTGGCGGCGGCCTCGCGCACATCCGCCAGGTAGAGGGTCGCCCCGGCTGCGGCCAGCAGCCCGGCCAGGGGCATGCCGACGTTGCCGAGTCCCTGGATGAGCACGGATCTGCCGGCGAGATCGGGTGTGCCGAACCGGTGCTCGAGCGCGGCGCGAATCCCGGCGAAAACGCCGTGCGCGGTGTACGGACCCGGATCGCCCGGTCTGCCGTCGACGAGGCCGACGGCGTGCCCGGAGATGGCGCCGATGCGGGCGATGTCCTCGGGCGTCGTGCCGAGATCCGCGCCGGTGCGGAAGGCCCCCCGGAGCGAGGCGAGCAGGCCGGCGTAGCGGTCGATCAGGCTGGCCCGTGCGTCTGCGCGCAGGTCGCGGGGAACGCAGAGGACCGCCTTGCCGCCCCCGAAGCGCATGCCGACGCTGGCCCACTTCCACGTCATGCCTTCGGCGAGGCGCATCGCGTCGACGAGTCCATCCCTCGGCGCGGGATAGCAGGCCAGGCGCGTGCCTCCGGCGGCGGGACCCAGCCGGGTGTCGTGCACGGCGATGAAGATCCACGCGCCGCTGACCGGGTCGAACGACGTGACGACGGACTCGCCGTCCCAGGCCTCGATGACGTCCTGCAAGCCACAGGTCATGTCGTCTCCCGCTTTCGGTGATGTGCCCGGCGTGCCACGGGGAGTGGTGCGCGCGCGGTGAGACTATCGCGCGCCGCCCCGGCGAGCGACATTGAAAATGAGGAACCCGCAGGGCCCAGTGGCATATCGGTGTTCGGGAGGGACGACGGCGACGACCGAGCGGAGGGTGATGGGATGACGACACTGTTCTTCGGAGATATGCTCCCGCCGTCCCCTGAAGACGAGAGTCGCCGCGAACACGTCCTCGTAGGTACCGCCACTCCCCTCAAGCTCGATGTCCGGCCGATCGAGCACCATTTGACACCCCGCGACAGCGTCTGCATCGGGACCTTTCACGACGATCGAGCGATCGGACGCTGCGCCATCCCGCGCCAGAGCGTGAAGGACTTCCTCGACATGGACCTCTTCGACAAGCCGGTCGCGCTCGCGCTCAACGTGCGCCAGGGCGGGCCCGGCATGGAGGGGAGCCTCCTCGCGCTCGTTCCGATGGACCGGGCCTCGCAGGGCGGTTCCGAACGGGACGAGCCATGGAAGGCCAGCGTGCCCGGGGCCGGGTACGACGCGGCGGTCAAGGCGGGCGGCGACGACTCCAGGTCCACTCAGCTCGTCGGGATCTTCCTCGGAGAGGTCGTGCGCTTCGAGGGCGACCGGAGGGAGCCTTCGTCGATGCTGCGTGAGGCCGCCGACATGCTGGCCTGCGTCATCCGCGGCCAGGTGGACAGCGTCGGCGGGCGGGTGATCGAAGACCTGACAGCGAGCCGCGAGGGCTGAACGACGTGCCCGGCGGCCGGCCTCGCTTCGGCTGGGCGGGTCCCGAAGCGGAGATGGTGAACGACCATGCGGTCTCGTGCTTCCGGCCCGAGGAGGTCAGGCGACTGGCGGGCCGTTGAAGCAGAGGTCCGCGCCCGGCCGGCAGCGGCACGCGGTCCGCGGAGGAAGGGCCGGGGCGGCGTCCTCCAGCCCCAGGGCGCCGAGCGTCAGATCCGCCAGCACATCCGCGAACGCCGGCTCGTCGTGCGGCACCGGGACGCGGCGGAACTCGAGGCCGAGGGTGGCGGCGTGCTCCGCGAGTTCCACATCCAGCTCCATGAGCGTCTCGGACTGCTCGTGCATGAAGCTGACGGGGTCGACCAGGACTCTCGTGACGCCCGGGAGCTCTTCCAGCGCCGCCTCGATGTCGGGTGGGGTCCATTCGATGCCGCGGTTCGTGTGGTTCTGGTAGCCGAGCGTCCACGCGTCCACGCCGAGCGCGCGCGCCTGGGTCGCGCACCACTCCTCGACGTATTCGACGTATCGGCTGCCCTCCTCCACATACCGGAGCGGGGTGCCGTGAGCGCTGAACACCAGACGGACCCGAGGGTCGGCCAGGCTCCAGCCGGCCTCCGCGGCGGCCCGGCGGATCGCCTCGGCGCGCAGGCGCGCGTACCCGGGGTGGCGGTGCCAGCCCGTCACGCCGCGCACCTCCGGGCGCCATCCGATCCGCGCGAGCGCCTCATCGACCTCGGCCAGCGCCGCGATCGTGGTCGAGGGACCGCAGAGCGGGTACACGGGCAGCGCCACGAGCGCCCCGGCGGCCGTCGCCCGCAGGCTCCGCAGCGCCTCTTCGATCGTCGGCTCGGTGAACTGCATCCCTGCGGTCACGTTCATCGGATGGCCACGTGCCTCCAGCGCCCCCTTCAGCGCCTCGCCCTGCGCGACCGCCTGCCGGTCGAGAGGCGACCCGCCGATCCGTTCGTAGTCGTCGAGCAGAGCCGGCGCCCGGCGGCGCGCGAGTTCACGGCTCCGTCGGCGGGCCGCCGCCATGTTCTCGTGCGGTTCCAGTCGCGCGTTGGCGAGGAAGATCCGCTCCAGGAAGCGTCTGACCCGCTCCGGGTCCGGCGACCCCGGCTCGCCGAAGTTCAGCAGGAGTACCGCGGATCGAGGTTCGGAGTTCGGCATCGTTCGAGCTGGACGTCTCCTGGGGTGCTCCCGCGTCCGCGGGGCCGGATCGAGCGACGGGGGAACATATCGGTGTCCTCCGATGCTTGCCCGTGACCGGGACGGCTCGGAAGCTTTCCGCCGCCACGAGCGCGTTTGAAGGGGGATGGATGCGAGTCGGAATCATCGGCGGAGGGATCACCGGGCTTGCGCTCACGCACGCGTTGGCGCGGCGTGGCGTCGATTCGATCCTGTTCGAGCGATCCGACGATGTCGGAGGTGTGATCCGGACGTCGATCCACGAGGGTCGGGTCGTCGAACTCGGCCCGCAGCGGACGCGCCTCACGCCTGCCGTACGGCGACTCGTCGACGACCTGGAACTGCGGGAGGAGATACTGGAAGCGCGACCGGGGGCGCAGCTCTTCATCTGGGCCCGCGGCCGCCTCCGACCCGTCCCCGTCAGCCCCGGAGGGCTCCTGAGGGGCAGCCTGCTTTCGCCGCGCGGACGGGCGCGGATGGCCCTCGAGCCGTTCACGCGGGGCCTCCGGCCGCGAGAATCCGTGGCCCGCTACTTCCGCCGCAAAGCCGGGAGCGAAGCCTATGCGGGGCTGTTCGGTCCTCTGATTTCCGCGACCTTCGGGTCCGACCCGGAGGCGATGCCGGCGGCGCGTGTCCTGCCCATGCTCCTCGATCCGCTGGGCGTGAAGCGTAGCCTGCTCGCCGCCGCCCGTCGCCGGGAGTCCATCGGCGCGGCCCCCGCGTTCACCTTCCGCTCCGGGATGGCCGCCCTCCCGCGCGCGATCGCTCGGCGATACCCGGGTCGGATGCGGATGTCCGCGCCGGTTGAGGAGATTCGGCGCGCCGGACCGCGCTTCGAGATCGGTCACGGGGGCGCGCTCCCGGACGCCGAGACCGCGGACCAGGTGGTGATCGCCACGCCGGCCCCCGCCGCGGCAAAGCTGCTGCGGACGGTAGCGCCCGAGGCTGCCTCCCGCATCGCGGAACTGCGCTACAATCGCGTCGTCGTGACGCCGCTCCAGGTCGAGGGCACGCCGGAGGGGTTCGGGTTCCAGGTGGCGTTCGGCGAAGCGTGGCGAACCCGCGGCGTCACATGGAACGCTTCCGTATTCGGCCGCGACCGCATCGCCACGGCCTACCTGGGCGGCGGCGTCGATCCCGGCGTCGCCGACTGGGACACGGCGCGGGTGGAGTCCACGGCGGCCCGGGAATACGAAGCGATCCATGGATCGGGCGCCGCGCCCCTCTGCTCGGCCTGGCCGCAATTGCCGGCCTACGACGCGTCGTGGGCGGCACTGGACGGACTGGAACTACCTCCCGGCATCACCCTCGCCGCCGGGTATACGGGACGCCTCGGCATCTCCAGTCGAATCGCGGAAGCCGACGCCGTGGCGGCGCGACTCGCGGCGAGGGCATAGCTGCGGGGACATCCTTCAGCGGCCCTCGTCCGTCGGGCGCCAGCGCCGCACCTCGTCCACGACGGCGGCGATCACCTTCGGGTCGGAGTCCGGGTGAAGCCCGTGCCCGAGGTTGAACACATGCCCGGGCCGGCCGCCGGCGCGGCGCAGCACGTCGCGCGTCCCGGCGCGTGCCGCTTCCTCCCCCGCCAGTACGCAGGCGGGGTCGAGGTTCCCCTGGATCGCGCGTTGGGGGCCGATGATGTCCCATGCTTCGTCGAGCGGCGTACGCCAGTCGACGCTGATCGCGTCGCCCCCGGCCTCGGCGACGGCGGCGTGGGTCGCTCCGTAGTGCACGGTCGGAATTCGCCTCTCCCGCAGACGCTCCAACAGGCGGCGTGAGTAGGGAAGCACGTGCGACCGGTACGTCCCGGGGTCGAGGATCCCGCACCACGAATCGAACACCTGTATCGCTCCGGCCCCGGCTTCGTGCTGGGAGGCGGCGAATTCCGCGAGGTGCTCGGCCCAGAACCCCGCCAAGCGGTCCCAGAGGTCGGGCGACCGCAGCATGAAGGCCCGCAGCTGCGCGAGCCGGCTGTCGCGCGTGCCGCGGGCGAGGTACGAGCACAGCGTGAAGGGAGCGCCCACGAAGCCGATCACCGGGCGCTCCTCGTCCGCGGCGAGGAGACGGATCGCCTCGAGCACGAAGTCGAGGCGTTCGCGCGGGTCGAAGGGGCGCAGACGATCCACATCCGCGAGCCCGCCCCACGGGGGTAGGGGAACGGGCCCGACGCCGGACCGCAGCTCGATCTCGATACCTGCGGCCTCGAACGGCGTCGACAGGTCCATGAAGAGGACGAGCGCGTCGACATCGAAGTACCGGAGGGGGAGTCGCGTGACCTGAGCGGCCGTCTCCGGGTCCCGCACGAGTTCGAGGAACCCGCGCTCCCGCCGCAGTTCGCGGTAGGCGGGGAGCGAGCGTCCCGCCTGCCGCATGAACCACACAGGCGTCCGCTCGACGGGCTGACGCGCGATCGCGCGCAGGAGGAGGTCGTTCATGGCCCGCCGATGTTATCCCGTGCGCCGCCGGGCGCAAACCACGCGGTTGGACCCGCGCGTGACCTTTCGTAGCTTGCGGGCCCACAATCTCGGATCTCTGACAGGGGAAGCGATCATGAACCGCAGCGCTCTGCGCGCGCTCCTTTGCGCCGCCGTCCTCGGGTCTTCGCACGTGGCGCTGGCCGCGCAGGAGCCGGCTCTCGATGTCCTGCTGCGCGGCGGCCGCGTCCTTGACGGAACGGGGAATCCGTGGTTCCGCGCCGATGTCGGGATTCGCGACGGACGCATCGTTCGGGTCGGAGATCTGGCGGACGCCGCCGCGGAGCGCGTGATCGAACTCGACGGCCGATACGTCGTTCCCGGGTTCATCGACATCCACTCGCACGCGGACGCCGGTCTCGACGCGGCGGGAGGCGCCGGCAGCGAGGGCGCCCGCCGGCGGGCGGCCCCCAACCTCGTGAGCCAGGGCGTGACCACGGTCGTGGTGAACCAGGACGGCCGCTCGCCGTGGCCGATCGCCGATCAGCGGGCGCGCCTCGAGTCCCGCGGGCACGGGCCCAACGCGGCGCTCATGGTGGGGCACAACACGATCCGGGCGATGGCGCTGGGCGACGACGTGCAGCGCCCCTCGACGCCGGCCGAAGTCGAACGCATGACGGCGCTGGTCGAGCAGGGGATGGCCGAGGGCGCGTACGGCCTCAGCGCCGGCCTCGAGTACTTCCCCGGCATCTGGAGCGAGACCTCCGAGCTCTTCCCGCTGGTCGGGGCGGCGGGTCGCGGGGGCGGGATCTACATCGTGCACGAGCGCAGTTCCGGCATGACCCCGATGTGGTTCTGGCCGAGTCAGGACGACCCGGGTCCCCCGACGATGATCAACACGATCCTCGAGGACATCGAGGTTGCGGAGCGCACGGGCGTGACGACGGTGGCGACCCACATCAAGGCGCGGGGCGCGGACTTCTGGGGCGCCGGACGGGCGCTCGTGGATCTGATCGAAAGGGCCAGGGCGCGGGGCGTCCCCATCTGGGCCGACCAGTACCCGTACAACACGACGGGCAGCGACGGGAACACGGTGCTCCTCCCGCGCTGGATCTTCCCCGGCGGCGGACCCGGCGGTCGCCCGGGCGGCCAGAGCAGCGTGGACTACGGGTCGGCACTGGCCGAAGCGCTCGCCGATCCCGAGCGGGGCGAACTCGTTCGGCTCGATATCGCGCACGAGATCGGACGCCGCGGAGGGCCGGAGAACCTCGTCGTCATGGACCACCCGGATGAGAATCTCATCGGCAAGACGGTCGCGGACCTCGCGGCCGAGTGGAACGCCTTCCCCGTCGAAGTCGCGGTCCGGCTGCAGCTCGAAGGCGACCGCATGCGGCCGGGCGGCGCCCGTGTTCGAGGGTTCTCACTTTCGGAGATCGATGTCGAGGAGTTCTCCGCCCACCCCTGGCTTGTCACGGCCTCCGACGCCGGGATCGCGCTCCCGGACGACGGGCCGGTGCACGCCCGCTTCTACGGGACCTTCCCGCGAAAGATCAAGCGGTATGCGATGGACCTGGGCGTGCTGTCGGTGGAGAGCGCCGTCCGCTCGATGACCACCCTGCCGGCTCAGCTCCTCGGGATCCGCGACCGGGGCCTCATTCGCGAGGGGCTGATCGCCGACATTGCCGTGCTCGACCTCGAGGAACTCCAGGACAACGCGACCTTCTTCGAGCCGCATCAGTACGCTTCCGGCGTGGACTACGTGATGGTGAACGGGACCTTCGTGGTCGACGAGGGAGCGTTGACCTGGGCGCTGCCCGGCGTCGTCCTCACGCCGGAGACGGGGGCCGGCAGCGAGTGAAACATGAGCGCGGGGCGCCGACCGTGTGGATCGCCGCAGCCCTGCTCGCGCTGGCGGGGCTCACGGGCGCCGCCTGCGGAACCGGCGGGGAGGCGGAGAGCGCGTCCGCGGCGAACCCGCGCGAGTCTCGCACGCCGTCGGGGGCGAAGCAGGCTCCCGGCGATGCCTTCCGCACGCTCGAGGGCGGGGAGGCGAGTCTCGACGATCTGCGCGGGAACGTGGTCGTCGCGAACCTGTGGGGCACCTGGTGCCTGCCGTGCCGCGACGAACTGCCGGAACTCGTCGAACTGGCCCGGCACTACGCCGACCGGCCCGTCGTCCTCCTCGGACTCGCCGTCGATTCCGGGACGCCGGAGGAAATCAGCGCCTTCCTCGAGGATTTCGGGGCCGACTACCCCAACTGGATCATCGGGATGGACGACGCCGTGGCCACCTTCGGGGCGGTGGGTTTCCCCACGACCGTGATCGTGGACGCCGAGGGCTGGATTCGCAGGGAGCTTCTCGGTCCGCAGACCATGGCGGCGCTGAAGGAGGAGATCGACGCGCTGCTTCCGGCTCGGCCTGCTGCCCCTTGAGCTTCCCGCTCTACGCGAGCTGCTGACCCTCGTAGAGCCGGGCGTAGAGTTCACAACGGGCGAGCAGGGCGTCGTGCGGGCCGCTGTCCACGAGCCGTCCCCGGTCCAGGACGAGGAGCCGGTCGGCGCGCCGCACCGTGCGCAGCCGGTGTGCGATGATGACGGTCGTCCGCCCTTCGGAGGCGAGGTGTAGCGCTTTCTCGACCAGCGCCTCGCTTTCGGCGTCGAGGCCGCTCGTCGCCTCGTCCAGAATGAGGATCTCCGGCTCCTTGAGAAGGACCCGGGCGATCGCGATCCGCTGCCGCTGGCCGCCCGAGAGCCGCACGCCGCGCTCGCCGACCCGCGTCTCGTATCCGTCCGGAAGCCGCTCGATGAACTCGCGCGCGTGCGCCGCGTCCGCCGCCGCCTCGATCGCGGCGCGGTCCGCGTCCGGCCTCCCGTAGGCGATGTTCTCGCCGATCGACCCGGCGAAGAGCGGGTGGTCCTGGGGCACGATGCCGATCCGCGACCTCAGATCCCGGATGCCGCACGAGCGGACATCGATGTCGCGTACGCGCACGCTGCCCCCGGTCACGTCCCAGAAGCGGGGGATGAGGGACGCGAAGGTCGTCTTCCCGGCGCCGCTGGGCCCTACGAGGGCGACCACCTCTCCGGGGGCGATCGTCGCTTCGATCTCTTCCAGGGCCCACGGCTCCTCCTCTCCGTAGCGGAACGAGACACGCTGGAAAGCGATCTCCGGCGGCCCATCTCCGGCAAGCGAGGCCGGGCCCTCGGGGTCCGTGATCTCGCTGTCCCGATCGAGGAGATCGAAGACCCGGCGCGCGGCGCCCTGCGCCTCCTGGTAGGAGCCCCACAGCGAGGCGAGCGCCATGATCGCGGCGGCCACCGCGAACGCGTAAAGGAGGAAGGACACGAGTTGGCCGGCCGTGATCTGAGCCGCCAGCACGAGCCGTCCGCCCTGCCAGAGGACGGCGACGATCCCGCCGAACGCGACGACCGTGAGGATGCCGAAGAGGAGCGCCCGTACGACGGCCCGGGACAGCGCAGCTTCGAGTGCCGTGGCGATCCCGGCCCGGTAGCGCCGGGCCTCCCACGCCTCGCGCACGAACCCCTGCACGACCTCGATCTGGCCGAAAGCCTCGTCCGCGACCGCGTGGGCGGCGGCGAGCCGGTCCTGCACCTCGGTACTCCGGCGCCGCAGAAGGCGGCCGAGCGCAAAGCCGGCGAGCACGACCACGGGGGCGACCGTCAGCGTGGTCAGCATCAGCTGCCAGTGCAGCAGCGTGAGCAGGATCACGGCGCCGGCCAGGAAGAGCACCTGACGGACGAGTTCGGCGATCTGGTGTCCCATGATCTGCTGCAGCGTCGAGCAGTCGGAGGCGAGTCTGGAGGTGAGTTCGCCACTCGTTCGACCCGCGTGAAAACCGGGCGGGAGTCGGACCAGTTTCGAGAAGAGTTCGTCGCGCAGTTGGGTGACGACGCGTTCGCCGGTCGCGCCCAGCCAGTAGGTCTCTCCAAAGTTGAAGACGCCCTGGAGCGCGAAGAGACCGAGCAGTCCGAGTGCGATCGTGCCCAGGAGCGCCGGGTCCCCATCGCCGAAGGCGGCGTCCATCAGGTAGCGAACGATGAGGGGGAAGGCGAGGCCGATCGCGGTGCTGAGGAGGAGACAGACCCCGGCCCCGACGAGGGCCGGCCGGTGGGTCCGCAGCCTCGGGAGGAGGCGCTTCACGGCGAACAGCGAAATGCGTGATCCGCCGCGTCTTCCGGAGTCCGACATCGCGCTTGGCCTCTCCACCGCCCCCGTCTATCTTCCGCGCCCGGTGCCTCCGGGAGGAGCCGGAAGTTCGCACCGCCTGCGAAAGCGGCGCAAACCCGCCCCGATGCCTGTGACGACGACGTCTGACAACCCGAACCCATCGCGACGCCACGCCCGCATCATCGCGGCCTGGCTCCTGGTCGGCTGCGCCCTCGTGGCGTCGACGCTGATCCTGGGCGGCGTGACGCGCCTCACGGGGTCCGGCCTCTCCATGGTCGACTGGGAACCGGTGAGCGGCGTCGTGCCGCCGCTGAGCGCCGAGAGCTGGGAGCGCGAGTTCGCCGCCTACCGCGACTCGCCGGAGTACCGGTTGGTGAACCGGGGGATGTCGCTGGCCGAGTTCAAGCGCATCTTCCGGTTCGAGTATGCGCACCGGCTGCTGGGGCGCGTGATCGGGCTCGTCTTCATCATCCCCTTCGCGGTTTTTCTCGCGCGACGGATGATCCCGCGGTCGCTGGTGCCCCGCCTCCTGCTTCTTTTCGCGCTCGGCGGCGCGCAGGGGCTGCTCGGCTGGTGGATGGTGCAGAGCGGGCTGGTCGACATCCCCCGCGTGAGTCCCTACCGCCTGACCGCGCACCTCGCCCTCGCGGTGCTCGTCTACGCCCTCACGCTGTGGACGGCGCTCTCCCTGTTGCGGCCGGGGGTCGGCGGCGGCCCGGCCGCGGGGTCCGGTGGCGGACTCCGGCGTTGGGCGGGCGTCGTACTGGGCCTCGCGGCCCTCACGCTGCTCTCGGGCGGCTTCGTGGCCGGGCTCGATGCCGGACTCATCTACAACACCTTCCCCCGCATGGGGTCCGGCTGGATCCCGCCCGACCTCTTCGGGGCGACACCGTGGTGGCTCAGCCCTTTCGAGGACCGGGCGACGGCGCAGTTCAACCACCGGGTCCTCGCGATGCTCCTGCTGGCGGGCGTGACGGCCCTCTGGTGGGTCTGCGCGCGACTCGCCGCGGGGGCGGCGAGAACGTGGGCCCACGCCGGCTTCGCGGCGGTGTGGGTTCAGGCGGCGCTGGGGGTCGCGACGCTGGTGCTCTTCGTCCCCATCCCGCTCGCGGTCCTGCACCAGGCGAACGCGCTCGTGCTCTTCACCGCGCTGCTGGGGCTGACCTTCGAACTCCACCGCCCGGCGGTCCGCCGCCCGTCGGAGGCCTGAGAGCGGTTAGTGTCGCGTGGCAGGTTTCTGCGACACTACACTAGACCGCCTCCAGGAGCGCCACATGGCCGAGGCCACCCGCGGCGCACACGCTCACGATCGCGCGGGTGCCGGGTGGGTGATCGGCCAGTTCGCGCACGGTCTGAGAGAGGATGCGCGCTCCGGTGGCGCCGAAGGGATGCCCAAGGGCGACGCTCCCGCCGTTGGGGTTCACGCGGTCCCGCGGAAAGGCGCCGAGACCATCCTTCACCGGGGAGCGGGCGGCGAGCCACTCCGCGTCCTCGAGCGCCGCGATCGTACACAGGACCTGTGCGGCGAAGGCTTCGTGGAACTCCCACAGTCGGATGTCCTCGAGCGTCAGTTCGTGGCGGTGGAGCAGTTCCGCGATGGCAATGGCGGGGGCGATGAGCAGTCCGTCGCGGTCGGGATCGATCGCGGCCTGCCGCCAGTCGAGGAGGCGTGCGCGGGGCAGGGCGTCGGGAAGCGCGGAGAGCCCGGTCTCGGACGCGACCCAGCACGCGGCCGCGCCGTCCGTGAGCGGCGTGGAGTTGCCCGCCGTCAGCGTCCCCGCGGAGCGGGAGAAGGCGGGGCGAAGGCCCGCGAGTCTTTCCAGCGACGTGCCGGCGCGCGGGAGCGTGTCGCGGTCGACGGGGAAGGTTCCCGGGGTCACGAGCAGTCGTCGAAAGAAGGCGCCCCCGGCGCGCGTCGCGCCCTCGTGGCTCGCGAGAGCGAACCGATCCTGGGCCTCGCGCGGGATATCCCACTCGCGCGCCATCTCTTCGGCGTGCTTCCCCATCGTCTTCCCGGTCGTGCGCTCCTTGATCGCCGGTGCCGAGATGCGGAGATCCCGCGGCCGGATCCCGGCGAGCGTCCGCACCATGCGCGGCGGGCTTCCCGCGGTCCCCGCGCGCCGGAGCGTCCGGCTGAGCCCCGGCGAGAGTCCGATCTGCGTGTGGCTCATCGACTCCACGCCCCCGCAGAGGACGAGGTCCGCCCGCCCCGCGGCCACCTGGCCGGCGCCGTGGGTCGCGGCGGCGATCGATGTCGCACACGCCTGGACGATGCCCTGGGCCGGGACGCGCGCATCGAGTCCCGCGTCGAACCAGACCTCCCGCGCCCAGTTGCTCACCCTGAGCGTGGGGATGACGGCACCCCAGACAACGAGGTCGATCCGGCCCGCGGCGTCGCGGCCCGGTCCCCCGTCTCCCGCGACGGTCTGCTGGATGACCGGGGCGGACAGGGCAAGACCGTCGAAACGCGAGAGTTCGCGGTCGATCTTCGCGAAAGGGCTGCGCAGGCCGGGGAGAACGAAGGCGGGTCCGGGACTCATGCGTGGCATCCTATCGGCCGTCCATACAAGATGGAACAATCCGCGGCGCCACCCACGGACCGGCTGCGCACGAGCCCCGCCTCCGGTCCGGTTTCGGCCAGAGTCTCGGCAGAGGAGAAACGCGAATGACGGTGCGGGTGAGGTTCGCCCCCAGTCCCACCGGTTTCCTGCACGTGGGCGGCGCGCGCACGGCGCTCTTCAACTGGCTGTTCGCGCGGCGCGAGGGGGGGACGTTCATCCTCCGCGTCGAGGACACGGATCGGGCCCGTTCCCGTCCCGAGCACACCCGGGCCATCCTCGATGGACTCGCGTGGCTGGGGCTGGAGGTGGACGAAGGTCCCGTTTTCCAGGCGGACGGAGTCGGGCGGCATCGCCGGGACGCGGTGCGCCTGCTCGACCAGGGCGCCGCGTATCGCTGCTTCTGCACCGCCGGGGAACTCGCGGCCCGGCGCGAAGAGGCGCAGCGGGCCGCTTCCGGGTACGGGTACGATGGCCGCTGTGCGCGGATCGATGCGGACACGTCGCGGGCACGGGCCGAGGCCGGGGATCCGTTCGCGCTCCGGGTTCGCGTGCCGGACGAGGCGATCGGCTGGGAGGACATGATTCACGGGCCGATGTCGTTCCCGGCCGGCTCGATCGACGACTTTATCGTCCTGCGCTCCGACGGCACGCCGGTCTACAACCTCGCCGTGGTCTCGGACGACGCGGAGGCCGCGATCACACACGTGATCCGCGGCGATGACCATCTCTCGAACACGCCGAAGCAGATCCTCCTCTACCGGGCACTCGGGAGGCCGCTCCCCGCCTTCGGCCACGTGCCGCTGATCCTGGGGCCGGACGGCAAGCGCCTCTCGAAGCGCCACGGCGCGCTGTCCGTGCTCGCCTATCGGGACGAAGGCTACCTGCCGGCGGGGATGGTGAACTTCCTCGCGCTCCTCGGGTGGTCTCCGGGGGACGACCGGGAAGTGTTCGACGTCCGGGGTCTGACCCGAGCCTTTTCCGTCGGCCGTGTGCTGAAAAAGAGCGCGGTATTCGATCTGGAGAAGCTCGGCTGGCTGAACGGCCGCCATATCGGGGGCTCCCCGGCGGGCGACCTCGCACGCGCCGTCGTCGTACTCCTGGCCCGGGAGGCCCGGGAAACGGGCCGCAGCCTGGCCGACACCCATCCGGAACTCGAGACGTCCCCGGAACGTCTGGCGCGCATCATCGATCTGGTGAAGGGGCGCCCCCGTACGCTGCCCGCGCTGGCGGGCCAGGTTTCTCCCTTCTTCGCGGCTGCCGTCCGGTACGACGACGATGCCGTGAAGCGTTTCTGGAAGCGGCCGGAGGAGTCGGCGCACCACATGCGGCGGCTCGCGCGGCGCCTCGCCCGGGAGAGCGCCTTCCGCGACGTCGAGACGCTCGAATCCGAGGTGCGGGGCCTCGCGGCGGAACTCGAGGTCGGAGCGGGGCGGATCATCAACCCCCTCCGGCTTGCGCTCATGGGCCAGGGCGTGAGCCCCGGCATCTTCGAGGTGATCGAGGCGATGGGCCGGGAGCGCACGCTCGCGAGGATCGAGGCGGCGGTCGCCTACCTCGACGCACGGGTGGCGGCGGCGTGAACAGGGCGTGGCCGGCGGAGCACGAGGCGCCGATGCGGCGGGCGCTCGAACTCGCGGTCCTCGGTGGCAAGAACGGAGAGGTGCCCGTCGCCGCCCTCGTCACGGACCCGGAGGGCCGGATCGTCGCGGAGGCGCACAACCGGACGCGCGCGGATTCCGACCCGACGGGGCACGCGGAAGTCCTCGCGCTGCGGGCGGCTGCCGCCCGGCTCGGCGACTGGCGCCTCGAGGGGCACACCCTGTACGCGACCCTCGAACCGTGCGCGATGTGTGCCGGCGCCGCGGTGCTGGCCCGTGTGCGCACTGTCGTGTTCGGAGCTTCAGACCCCAGGGCCGGGATGTGCGGGTCCCTCGAGAACATCGTCTGCGACTCGCGGCTCAATCATCGCGTGGAACTCGTGCCCGGCGTGCTCGCCGAGGCGTCCGCGCGCCTGTTGCGGGACTTCTTCCGCCGTCGGCGCTAGCGTCGCGTCGCCGGAACGAGGGACCGGTCGGCTCAGGAGGCGAATCGGCTGCACACCTTGCAGCGACCGAAGAGAATGAGTTCGTGGCCGTCGACTTCGAAGCCGGCGGGCGCCAGTTTCTCGACCTCCTCCGAACACCAATGGATGTCGAACGCCTGATCGCAGGAGCGACAGACGAAGTGGTGGTGATGCGGGCGCTCGGCCAACTCGTATCGGAGCCCGCCGCCCGGGAGTTCCACCTCCGACAGCCATCCCTCATCGGCGAGGGTTCGCACGTTTCGGTAGACGGTGGCCAGCCCGAGAGACGGCACGACCTGTCGACCGTACTCGAGGACTTCGTCGGGCGTGAGCAGGCGCTCGATGCTCATGAACACGCGACGGATTGTCCTGCGCTGAAGGGTGTCTCGTTTCATGGCAGTGGGCTTGTCGGAAGTAGAGTCCGTGACGGAACGATAACGACCGCGGCCCGGGCGACCCACCCCGATGACCCGACTGCCGGTTGTCGTCAGCCTTCCGGGTCCGCCTGCTCCTCGTCGTCACATACCGGGCACGCGCCGGCCAGTGCGCCCGTCGAACGAGCGATCACGTTCCCGCGGGAACGGGTCTCCCGACGAAACGAAGCACCACGACGACGACGGCGATTCCGAGAACGTGGGCAATCCACGGCGAGAGTCCGTACGACGTGCCCACATGGCCGAACAGCATCGCGGCCACGGCCACCACGAGCGCGTAGGGAAGCTGCGTCCGCACATGGTCCATGTGGTCGCACGCCGAAGCCATCGAACTCAGGACCGTCGTGTCGGAGATCGGCGAGCAGTGGTCGCCGAAGATGGACCCGGCCAGAACCGAGCTGATCGAACTCACGAGCAGCACGCCCCCCGTCCCCGTCTCGAAGCCGGCCGCGCCGCCCAGGGCGACGACGAGCGGGACCACGAGCGGGAGCAGGATGCTCATCGTGGCCCATGAGGTCCCCGTGCAGAAGCTGACGACTGCCGCCGTCGCGAAGGTGAGGACCGGTACCAGCTCGGGTGCGAGGCTGCCCTCGAGGATCTGGGTCAGGTACCGCGCGGTGGCGAGTTGGCTCGTCACCTCCCCGAGCGACCAGGTCAGCGTCAGGATCACGAACCCCATCGTCATGGCCCGGATCCCTGCGAGCCAGCCATCGAGCGCCTGGCTCAGCGTCAGGATCCTCTGCGACGTGGCGAGCCCGATCGCGACGAGGCAGCCTGCCAGGGAGCCCCACAGGATCGCCTTGAACGGGTCCGCGGCGCCGAAGGTGTCCCACAGCGAGGCGCCCCGGCCCACCTCGCCTGCGCCGTCGAAGTACAGTCCCAGCAGGACCGTGACGACGACCGTGAAGACCGGGATCGCCGCGTTGTACCAGCGCAGGGGCACGCCCTCCGGCGCGTCCAGCCCCGTCTCCTCGGAGTTCACCATGAGTTGGGAGCCCGGCCGGAAGACGCCGCCGCCCGTGCGAGCCCTCATTTCCGCCCCGTGCATGGGACCGAAGTCCCGCTGCGTGACGACGACGGCCGCGACCATGAACAGCGCGAGGATGGGGTAGAAGAGATAGGGAATCGTGCTCAGGAAGACCGTGAACGGGCTCGCGGAGGCGAGCGCCCCGGCCAGCGCGGGATCGGGGGTCTGCTCGGCGGCGATGCGAAGTCCGTCCCGGATCAGCGAGATCTCGAAGCCGACCCACGTCGACACGAAGGCGATCGTCACCACGGGGGCGGCGGTGGAATCGACCAGGTACGCCAGCTTCTCGCGCGACACCTTCAGCTTGTCCGTGATCGGGCGGAAGGTGTTTCCGACGATGAGGGTATTCGCGTAGTCGTCGAAGAAGATGCCGACGCCCGCGAAGAAGGTGGCCAGCTGCGCGCGGCGCGGCGTCGTCGCGAGCGGCCGGACGGCTTCGACGATGCCGCGAGTGCCCCCGGAGCGTGAAATCACGCCCACCATGGCGCTCAGCAGCGCGGAGAACATGAGGATCGATGCGTTGTCGGGGTCCGCCAGCGAGGGAACGATGAACGTGTCGACCGTCCGCCCGAGCCCCGAGAACGGGTTGAGGCCGGCGATGAAAAAGCCGCCAAGCCAGATCCCGAAGAAGAGCGACACCACGACGTGCCGGAAGATGAGCGCGAGGGCGATGGCGATGAGCGGCGGCAGGAGGCTGATCCACCCCGGTAAGGCCGGAGCCGCCACGGTCTCGCTCGCAGTTCCCTGGTCGGCGACGACTTCGACGGTCAGGGGAAGATCACCCTTTACGGCTCGCAGCCCGTCGACAGTGGTCTCGATCCGGAGCGGCAGGGCTCCCGCGGCAAGTTCGCGGCCCGATGCCGACGTCACGCGATAGCTGGCGTTCTCCCCGTCCTCCGTATGGAGGGTGACGGCAAAGGGCACGTTCGCGAGGACGACGGCCGGCCCCTCCACGGTGAGCGACGGGCCATCCTGCCCGAAGACGGTGGCGGGAGGCGATGCTGCGAGGATGAGGGCCGACAGGAAGAGCCACCGCCCGGCGTGCCGGAAGACGTCGGATCGCATGCGCATGCCCGAACCTACCGGGGCCGTCTCGCGAGGGTCAACGCGACCCGGGACCGAGGCGCAACGCGGGCCGGCACCGGAGTGTCAACCCAGGCCGGCGTGGCGGCAGGGGGAGCCGGTGCGACGTTGATCGCGACGGGTGCGCCATCTATACTGCCGCCCGACCGCAGCGGGGCTTTTGCCGCGGGCTGCCGCTAGCCGCCCGCAACGGATCGAGCGAAGCCGAGACGAAACTGGCGCACAACGTCCTCGACGAGGCCGCTGCCCGAGGGCTCCTTGCCGAGCTTTCCGCGCAGCTAGACCGGGCGATCGAGCCCGACGCCCGCCTCATCCTCATCGGCATCCACCGCCGTGGCGACTCGATTGCCGCCGAGATCGGCCGTCAACTCGAACGGACGCGTGGCCCCGTCCCCATCGGTTCGCTCGACATCACGCTGTATCGTGACGATTTCGGCCAGGTCGGCGCGCTTCCCCTCGTGGGGATGACGCGCATCCCGGAGTCCATCGAGAATGCGCACATCGTGATCGTGGACGACGTGCTGCACACCGGAAGGACGATCCGGGCCGCGCTCCAGGAGCTGTCGGACTTCGGGCGCGCGCGGCAGATCCAGCTCTGCGTCCTCGTGGACCGCGGAGGACGCCAGCTCCCGATCCAGGCGGACTACGTGGGCCGCGTGATCGAAGTCGGACCCAGGCAGGACGTGGCGGTTCGCGTGGCGGACACGGATGGCGCCTGGGGCGTCGACATCGTCGCGCTTCCGGATTCCGCCCCGGAGGCGGGAGCATGACGACCCCGGACCGGGACCTCGGGCTCGGGAAGGATCTGATCGGCCTCGAATCCCTCACGGGGGCCCAGATCGAGGCGATCCTCGACACCGCCGAGCCGTTCAAGGAGATCAGCGAACGGAAGATAAAGAAGGTGCCGGTCCTCCGCGGGCAGACGATCGTCAACCTCTTCCTCGAACCCTCGACCCGGACCCGCATCAGCTTCGAGTTCGCCGAGAAGCGGCTTTCGGCCGACACGGTGAACATCTCCTCCGCGGGTTCGTCCGTGCAGAAGGGAGAGACGCTCGTCGACACGGCGCGCAACCTCGAGGCGATGCGGATCCACATGGTCGTCGTGCGCCACGGGTCGTCGGGGGCGGCGAAGTTTCTTGCGGACCGGATCCCGTCGCACGTCATCAACGCCGGCGACGGGCAGCACGAACACCCGACCCAGGCCCTCCTCGACCTGCTGACGGTCCGGGACCGGTTCGGCGCCATCGCGGGTCGGCGCGTCTGCATCGTCGGCGACATCCTCCACTCGCGCGTCGCGCGCTCCAACATCTGGGGCCTCCTCAAGTGCGGCGCCGAGGTGGCGGTGTGCGGGCCGCACACGCTGATCCCGGCCGGGATCGAGGAGCTGGGCGTACAGCGAATGGGTTCGGTCGACGAAGCGATCGAATGGTGCGACGTGCTCTATGTGCTGCGGCTCCAACTCGAGCGGATGGAGGGCGGCTACGTGCCGTCGCTGCGCGAGTACAATCGCGTGTTCGGCGTCAGCTCGGAGCGCCTGGCCCGCGCGGACGACGAGATGATCGTCCTCCACCCGGGGCCCATGAACCGGGGCGTGGAGATCGATTCCGATGTGGCGGACGGCCCGCGCTCCGTGATCCTGCCGCAGGTGACGAACGGGGTCGCGGTGCGGATGGCTGTTCTCTATCTGCTGGCGGGCGGACGCCCGGAGCTGGCGGAAGACGCCAAGGCGGGGGGACAGTGAGCCGTTCACTCCTGATCGCCGGCGGACGGGTGATCGATCCCTCCACGGGAACCGACGAGGTGCGGGACGTCCTCGTGCGGGACGGGCGGATCGAGGCGGTCGCCCGGGAGATCGCGGGGCCGGATGGCGTCCCGCGCGTCGAGGCCGCCGGGCTCGTCGTCGCGCCGGGCTTGATCGACGTGCACGTCCACCTGCGGGAACCGGGGGCCGAGCACAAGGAGACGATCCGCACGGGCGCGCAGTCCGCGGCGGCCGGCGGCTTCACGGCGATCTGGGCGATGCCGAACACGGATCCGCCGCTCGATGACCCGGCCGCGGTCGGGTTCGTGCGCGAGGAGGCGCGGCGCTGGGCCCGGAAGGGGGAGGGCGGGGCGCGCGTGAGTCCGGTGGCCGCCGCCTCGCTCGGGCTGGCCGGTGAGCAGATGACGGAAATCGGCGGTCTCGTCGAGGCCGGAGCCGTCGCGGTGACCGACGACGGACACCCGATCCACGATTCGGCTCTCATGCGGCGCCTGCTCGAGTATACGCAGTCCTTCGGGATCCCCGTCCTCCAGCATGCGGAGGACATGGCACTCTCGGCGGGCGGGGTGATGAACGAAGGCGCCGTGGCCACCGCGCTCGGACTGCGCGGGATCCCGAACGCCTCCGAGGCCACCGTAGTGGCGCGGGACATCTACCTCGCGGAACTCACGGGCGGGCACGTACATGTGCAGCACGTGTCCACGCGCGAGGCGGTCGAACTCATTCGGGTCGCGCGCGAGCGCGGCGTGCGCGTGAGCGGCGAGGCGTCACCCCATCACATGGCGCTGACGGAAGAGGCGGTGCGCGGATACCGTACCGAAGCGAAGATGAACCCGCCGCTCCGCGCCGAAGCCGACCGTCTCGCGGTGCGCCAGGGCCTCGTCGACGGCGTCCTCGAGTGCGTGGCGACGGACCACGCGCCCCATCACTACGAGGAGAAGGAGCGCGAGTTCGACGACGCACCCTTCGGCATCGTGGGGCTCGAGACCGCGCTCGCCGTGTGCATCGGCGAACTCGTAGCGCCGGGAGACCTCACGCTCTTCGATCTCATCGACCGCATGTCCACCGCACCGGCCCGGCTGATGGGGATCGAGGGCGGGACGCTGCGCCCCGGCAGTCGCGCGGATCTCGTACTCTTCGATCCCGGGGAGACGTGGACGGTCGACCCGGCGCGCTTCCGCTCTAAGAGCCGGAACACGCCCTTCGCCGGCCGGGAAGTGGCGGGCCGCGTGAAGCGCACGCTCGTCGGCGGCCGGACTCGCTACGAGGATCCGCCGATGGGGTAGCCCCTGCCGGGCGAGGGGCCCTCGGTCAGGTGAGGTCCCTCACGTGGCGCGCGGCACGCGCCTTCTGGCGAGCCGCCGTATTCGCCTTGATCACGTTGCGGCGCGTCGCCCTGTCGAGCACGCGATACAATTCGGACAACTCCGCCGTCGCCCGCTCCCGCGACTCCATCGCCAGGAGACGCTTCGTCCTGGTCCGGATCTCCGACCGCACCTGACGGTTGCGCAGCCGCCTTGCCCGGGACTGGCGCAGGCGCTTCTTGTGACTCTCGTTATTCGGCATCGGCTCTCTGCTTCGGGGTTGCCGCGTGTCGCGAATGGACCCGCAGCGTTCGGGAAACAACGCGGGAACATACCAGCCTCGCCGCATCCGTCCAAGCCCGCCGTCAGGTGGCATCGGTGACTCGCAGATTTCTGCGACACTACACTAGATTCATGCCGGAACCGGTCGGCGGTCCCGGTTTCTGCCGGCCCGAGCGTGCATGGAGGTTTCTTGACGGCCGTTCCCAACCGACTTCCAAGTCAGCAGGCGGCGCAGCCGTTCGTCGTCGAACTCGACCGGTTTCAGGGACCCCTGGACCTGCTCCTGCATCTCATCCGCTCGCAGGACATCGACATCTTCGACATTCCGATTTCCCACATTACGCGGCAGTTCCAGGAAGCCCTTACCGAGGGCATCGACCGTCTGGAACTCGATCGCGCGGGCGAGTTCCTGGAACTCGCGGCGACGCTCGTCCACATCAAGGCGCAACTCCTGCTGCCGGGGCGGAGCGACGCCGACTGGGAAGATGATCCACGGGCGGAACTCGTGCGGCGCCTGCTCGAGTACGAGTTGTTCCAGGAGATCTCGCGCACGCTGGGCGCGGCCGAACTGGAACGGCGGCGTCACATGTCGAAGGGATTCCTGCCCCCACGACCGCCGCGCGACGCCTCGGATGACGTACTGTCGACGACCTTCGAGGACTTCCTTGCGGTCCTCGGGGATATCCGGGGTCCGGACCCGGTGGCGACGCATTTCGCTCCCATCCGCGTCGTCCCGGTCGAGGAAAAGATCGTCGTCATCCGGCAGCTCCTGGGTGAGAGCCGCCGCGTGCCGTTCAACCGGCTGTTCGATTCGTGGCGGGACCGGCAGCACGTCGTGGCTGCGCTCCTCGCCTGCCTCGAGATGGCGCGGCAGCAGGCCTTGAGGCTGGAGCAGGTGAAGCGGTTCGGAGCCATCTGGTTGTTCGGCCGGCGTTCGCGGGACGACGGGGGCGAAGAGACCACATGAGTCCCGAGCAGATCGTGGAAGCCGCGCTCTTCGCCAGCCAGACACCGCTCACCGCGCGCGAACTGGCGCGCGCCGACGATTCGCTGGACGTGCGTCGCGTCCGGGAAGCGCTCGCCACGCTTCGCGAGCACTACGACACGCATGGGCGCGCCTTCCAGGTCTATCAGCTGGGGGATGGATTCCAGATTCTCACGCGTCCGGAATTCGTACCCTACCTCGAGCGGTTCGACTCGGTGCCACGACCCCCGACGCTTTCGCGCGCCGCGCTCGAGACGCTCGCGATCATCGCCTACCGGCAACCCATCGGGCGCATCGAGATCGAGGAGATCCGGGGCGTGGCCTCGACGTCGGTGCTGCGGACGCTGCAGGACTGGGAGCTGATCGAGATCACGGGACGGGGAGAGGGGCTTGGACGCCCGCTCCTTTACGGGACGACGTCGCGCTTTCTGGACCACTTCGCCCTCCAGTCGCTGGACGAGCTGCCGGCCCCCGAGGACCTGTCCGTGGCGCTCGTGCGCGCCGAACCCGAGGTGTCGGCCGACGGCGTGCCGCCAGCGGAAGACGCCGCCGGGAGCTGACGCGGGGGCGGACGATGCGACTGCAGAAATACCTTGCCAGGGCCGGCGTGGCCTCCCGCCGCGGGAGCGAGCAACTCATCGCCGCCGGCCGCGTCCGCGTGAACGGCGAGGTCGTGACGAAGCTCGGGACGACCGTGGATCCGGAGGTCGAGCGGGTCGAGGTGGATCGGCGACCGATCCGCGTGAAGCCGACGCTCTGGCTGGCTCTGCACAAGCCTCCGGGATACGCATGCACCCGGAAGGATCCGGGCGGGCGTCCCATCATCTACGACCTGATCTCCGCCGACAGGCACCATCTGCCACACGTCGGGCGGCTCGATTTCATGAGCGAGGGCCTTCTCCTCCTGTCCAACGAGGGAGACCTTGTGCATCGGCTCCTTCACCCGGGGACCGGTATCGAGCGGGTCTACGAAGCGGAACTCGTGGGTCCCGTGACGGTGCAGCTTCCGGATCGGCTCCGGGCCGGCGTGGCGCTCGAAGACGGCCCGGCGCGAGCCCAGCGCGCGCGCTGGGTCACGCCCGCCCAGACCTCGGCTCCCACGGTCGAGATCGTCCTCGCCGAGGGAAGAAACCGGGAGATCCGGCGGATGCTCGCCGCCCTGGGGGTCACGCTCAGGAGCCTGCGCAGGACCTCCTTCGGGCCGATTCGGCTTGGGACTCTCGCAGCGGGAGCGACCCGGGAATTGTCTGCAAGGGAACGGGCGGCGCTCGGACGGGCGGCGCCTCCGGCTTGCTCCCGGGCGGTTCGGGAGTGAAGATCGGGCGGCTGGCAGTCCGACCATCAACGCGACAGCGAGAACACGCATGAATGGAGAAGCCGGTACGGCTCAGCGGATCTCGGGGGAGGATCTCGAGACCCAGCAGGCCGCGATCCGGGAGGCGGGGAGCTTCGTAGCCGAGGTCCGGAACGAACTGGCAAAGCGGATCGTCGGCCAGCATGCTCTCCTCGACCGCGTTCTCATGAGCCTCCTCACGGGTGGCCACATTCTGCTCGAGGGTGTCCCGGGGCTCGCGAAGACCTTGACCGTCAGCACCCTGGCCGAAGCGATCCACACCACGTTCAGGCGAATCCAGTTCACGCCGGATCTGCTTCCAGCGGACGTCGTCGGGACGCTCGTATGGGAGGAGAAGACCGGCACCTTCACGCCGAAGCGCGGGCCCATCTTCGCGAACATCGTCCTCGCCGACGAGATCAACCGCGCACCGGCCAAGGTCCAGTCGGCCCTTCTCGAGGCAATGCAAGAACGTCAGGTGACGATCGGCGAGGAGACACACCCGCTCCCCGTGCCGTTCCTCGTCATGGCAACCCAGAACCCCATCGAGCACGAGGGAACGTATCCGCTGCCCGAGGCACAGGTGGACCGGTTCATGTTCAAGACGCGGGTCGACTACCCCACGCCCGACGAGGAGAGGTCCATCATGCGGCTCATGGCGGGGGAGGATCCTCCCCCCGTCGATGCCGTCGTGGAACCCGCCCACATCCTCGCCGCCCGCGCCATGCTGCCCGGGATCTACGTGGATGAACGTCTCGAGGACTATATCCTCGCCCTCGTGCTGGCGACGCGGGAACCGGCGGCCCACGGCCTCGCGCCACTCGTGGACTGGATCGAGTTCGGGGCGTCTCCCCGGGCCACGATCTTCCTCGCGAGGGCGGCCCGCGCGTACGCGTTCATCGAGGGTCGCGCGTTCGTCGTTCCGGAGGACGTGAAGGCGATCGCGCGCGATGTCCTGCGGCACCGGCTCGTCCTGACCTTCCAGGCGCAGGCGGAACAGATCGATGCCGACGTGATTCTCGACCGTCTGCTGGAGACCGTGCCGGTGCCGTGAGGCTGCCCGACTTCCTGTGGCGCCCGCGGCGGCCGGCGCCGACGCTCGACCCCGCCGCCGCGTCGAAAGAGGTTCGGCGGCTCGAGTTGAAGAGCCGGCGGTTCATGGACAACCCCGCGCTGGGCCCGTACCCGTCGCTCTTCCGGGGGCACGGGATCGAATTCTCCGAGGTCCGCGAGTATCAGCCGGGAGATCCCTTCCAGGCGATCGACTGGAAGGTGACCGCACGCATGCGGCGCCCCTACGTGAAGCGCTTCGTGGAGGAACGGGAACTCGCCGTCCTCCTCGTCGTCGATGTCTCCGCCTCGAACGAATTCGGGACGCGGAAGGCCCTGAAGCGCGATCTGGTGGCGGAGGTGGCGAGCACGCTCGCGCTCGCCGCGATGCGGGCCGGCGACCCTGTGGGGATGCTCCTCTTCAGCGACCGGATCGAGCGCTACGCCCGCCCGGCGCGCGGTCGCAACCGGAACCTGCGGCTGCTGCACGAACTCGTTTCGGTTCAGCCGGTCGGGAAGGGCACGGATCTCGATCTCGCGCTCGGCACGGCGGCGCGCATGCTCACGGTGCGCTCCCTCGTCTTCGTCATCTCGGACTTCATCGGCGTCGGCAGCCTGGCACGGCCGCTCCTCGGGCTCTCCGGGCGCCACGACGTCGTTGCGCTCGCGGTCGACGACCCCGCGGAGACGGCGATCCCCGAATCGGGCTGGGTGGAAATCGTGGACCCCGAGACGGGTGACCGCGCCGTCGTCGATCTGGGAGACGCGACGGTCCGGGACCGACTCGGAGAGCACTCGGCTGTGGAGGCGCGGCAGCTGGAACGCCTGTGTGCGCGCTGCCACGTAGATCTCATGCGGCTGCACACGGACACCCCGTACGAGTCCCGGCTCGCCGGCTTCTTCGCTGCCCGCGGCCGGCGGAGGCTCCGTTGAGGAGGTTCCAACGGATGGTGCCGGTTGCTCTCGGCCTCGGGCTCGGGCTTGCACCGGGGCTGTCCGCGCAGGCCGCCGTCGACCTGGAGGCGACGGTGCTCCCGGCGGAGGTGAGGGTCGGGGAGGAGTTCACCGTCCGCCTCGTCATCGGACAGGCGGTGTCCGGAGAGGTCCGGTTTCCCGCGCTCATGAACGTGCCGGCGTCGATCGAGCAGACGGGGCCCGTTCAGATCCGGTCCGTGGATGAGGGTCGGCGCTGGGAGGCGGAGTACACGCTCCGTTCGTGGCGTGCCGACTCGCTCGTCTTGCCGCCGGTCGAGGTGGAACTCGCCGCCGCGGGTGGCGTGGTCCGAAGGCTGCAGCCGCCTGTGGTCCCCGTGGCGAGCGTACTCCCATCCGGCGATGATCCGCTCGATTTGAGGGACGCCCGGCCGCTTCTGAGTCTGCAGGCTTTCCCGTGGTGGCTGCTCCTGCTCGCCGCGGCACTCGCCGGACTCGCCTGGTGGACGTGGGGCCGCGGCCGCGCCGCCGGGGCGGCCGCCGGCCCGCTCGGCCCCGGCGACGTGGCGCTCCGGGATCTCGAGCGTCTCCGCCAGGCGTGGATCCGGCAGCGAATGAGCGGCGACCGGTTCTACGATGGCTACGAAGAGACGCTTCGCGTTTACGCCCACGCGACGCGCGGCTGGGCCCCCTCGCGGGAACTCCGCGGGCTCGGAGATTCCGACCAGGGGCTCATCGCGGCCCTACGCCACTCGATCCTGGCCCGCTTCGCGCGCCTCAGGACGGAGTGGGACGGTCCGCTCGGTGACCTCGACGCCGGGGAGTCCTTCTTGCGCGCGGAGATGGCGGCGTCTCTTTCCTCCGGGGATTCCGGCGAGGTTCTCGTCGAGGGTGACGGTGCCCGCGAGGATGACGGGCACGCAGCGGGGGGCGCCTCATGAGCGAGTTCGCGCTCCCCGGCTGGCCGTTCCTTCTCCTGCTGGCCCTCCTGCCTGTCGGCTGGGCGTTGATGCGGTCGGGCAGGATCCGTCTCCCGTTTCCGGACATTGCGCGTCTCACCGGTTCCCGGGGCCGCGGCCGCGGACAGTTCTGGTGGTGGCTCCCGCCGGCCCTCCGCTCTCTCGCGCTCGCCCTCGTCGTCATCACTCTCGTCAATCCGGTGCGGGTATGGGAGCGCGTGGAGTCGGAGCGCGAGGGCGTCGCCATCATGCTGGCGGTCGACATCTCGAGTTCGATGCTGGCCGAGGACTTTCGGCCCGATAACCGGATCGAGGTCGCGAAGCGCGAGGTCATCCGCTTCGTGGAAGGACGCGAGTCGGACTGGATCGGCCTCGTCGCCTTCGCGGGAGAGGCGCTCACGATGGTTCCGGGGACGCTGGACCATGGCGTGGTGGAGAGCGCCGTGGAGCGGCTCGAGGCGGGACAGCTCCGGGACGGGACGGCCATCGGCGTCGCGCTCGCCACCGCGGCGAACCGCCTTCGCGATCTGGAGCCCGAGCCCCGCATCGTCGTCCTTCTCACCGACGGAGACAACAACAGCGGCGGCATTTCTCCGGAAGAGGCGACGGCCGCGGCGGCCTCCCTCGGCATCCGCGTGTACACGATCGGGGTCGGCCGCGACGGGGTCGCCCCGGTGCCCGTGGCACGGACCGCGTTCGGGTACCAGTACGCGAACATTCGGGTCCACGTGAACGACGAACTCCTGGATCGCATGGCGACCCGCACGGGCGGGCTCTATTTCCGCGCCACCGATCCCGAGGGGCTTACCCGGATCTACGAACGGATCAACGAACTCGAGACGACACCGATCAAGGAGGTCCGGACGGAGGAGCGGGTCGGGATGCGGCGCGAACTGCTGATCGCGGCGCTCGCCCTGGTCCTGCTCGAACTGCTCGTGGCGGCGACGCGCGCCCGGCGGGTCTGGGCCTGATCGTGGCGCCGCTCCCGGTCGCCCTCCTGCTCGGAGCCCTCGCCGTGGGACTCCGGCTGCTCGCGTCGCGACGATCGCGCGCCGACCGGGAGCGGCTCGCCGACACGTCGCTGCTCGAGCGCTACGTGCGCCTTCCGTCCTCGGCGATACCCACCGTCCGCCTGGCGCTCATCGGGGCGGGTGTCGTCGCCATCGCGCTTGCCTCCGGATCCGGCGGGACGGAGGCCCGCCGCCTCGATGAGGGAGGGGCGGAGACGATTCTGGTGCTCGACGCTTCGAACTCGATGCTGGCCGAGGATGTCGAGCCGAGCCGGCTCGTGGCGCAGCGACAGTTGGCCGCCCGCCTCGCGACGCGGGTCGAGGGCCGCATGGGGGTGGTGTATTTCGCGGGCCGTGCGTACGTCCTGTCGCCGCTCACCACGGATGTGAGCGCGATCGAGATGCTCGCGGAGGGCGTGCGCCCCGCGGCCGTAGGGCTGGGCGGATCGTCGCTCGCCTCCGGACTCACGCAGGCGATCGACCTTCTGGCCGGCGGGGAGGAGGGGGCGCGCAAGACCATCGTCGTCTTCTCCGACGGCGAGGAAACGGCCGGCGCGCCCCTCGGCGAAGCGATCGGGCGTGCCCGGGAGGCGGGGATCGTCATCCATTCGGTCGGGATCGGGACCGAGGTCGGGGGACAGATTCCCCTGACGCGGGAGGCGTCGCTCGACCCAACGATGGCCGCGCGCCGGCGCGGTGGAGCTTCGGTGCTCCAGGGGCCGGACGGAAGCCCCGTGATCACGCGCCTGGACGCGGCGTCGCTCCGACAGATGTCCCTCGGGACCGGAGGTCGCTACGTTGACGGCTCGGACGGAATCGAGGCGGTCGAGCGCGAACTCGCGCAGGGGGGGCGGGCGCCCCTGGCGTCCACCGAGGACGCCGCGATCGCCGCGCTGCTGCTCCTCGCCTTCGTCAGCCTCTGGGGAGAGGGGTTCCTGTTGCCACGTGGTTGAGCCGACACGGATGCACAAGACCTTTGGAATCGTGGCCGCGATCATCTCGATCGAGGCCTTCTCCGCGGGGAAGCCGCCCGCTGCTCCGGTACAGGAATCCGGCCAGGCCGGAGCCGGCGGTCCGGAGGCCTCGGAGTCCGAGACCGTCGCCCGCTATCGGGAAAGGGCCGCCTCCTCGGAGCGGCCGATCGACCACTACAACTACGGGACGGCACTCCTCCACGAAGGGCAGGTGGGGGAGGCGCAGGCCCCGCTGGAGCTCTCGATCGGGAGCGAGCGCGAAGAGGTCCGCGAGAGCGCCTTCTACAATCTCGGCCTCAGTTCGGCACTCGACGGCCGCTTCGCGCAGAGCGACCCCTCCGCGCGTCGCGCCGCCCTCCAATCCGCCCGCGAGGCTTTCCGCGAGGTTCTCCGCCGCCGGGTCGACGATGAGGATGCGCGCTGGAACCTCGAGCTCGTCGAACGCTGGCTGGAGGAAGAGGGAGAGAGCGGGGGCGACGAACAGCAGGGCGGGCAGGGGCAGTCCCCGCAGGGCGCCGGCGCCGGCGCCGCGGCCGCCGCCGGTTCCGGGGAGATGGAGATGTTGTCTCCGGAAGAGGCGGCGGCGCTTCTCGAGCAGGCGGGGGACGCGGAGGCGGCGATCCGCGACCGCGTGATGGGCCGCAACCGGTTCCAGGATCCCGTCGTGGAGCGGAACTGGTAGCGCTCCCTGCGAGACGCCTCTCGTCGCGGTAGCTTCGGTCGCCATGAACTCGCCCTCGGCCGAAGCGGCTCGCCTGACCCAGTACTCGCACGGAGCCGGCTGAGCGTGCAAGCTCGGCCCGGAGGATCTGGGCCGTATCCTGCAGCACGTTCCGCACCTTCCGGATGACCGGCTCCTCGTCGGACTCGAGGGGCCGGACGATGCCGCCGTGTACCTGCTCGATGGCGGGGAGGCGATCGTCGCGAGCCTCGATTTCTTCACTCCGCTCGTGGACGATCCGGCGGACTTCGGCGCCATCGCCGCGGCGAACGCGCTGAGCGACCTCTACGCGATGCGGGCTCGCCCGCTCTTTGCGCTCAACATCCTGGCCGTCCCCGCCGGCACGCTCTCCGATGAAACCGTGGGTGCAATCCTCCGCGGCGCCGCCGACGTGTGCGGAGACGCCGGCATCGCCGTCGCGGGGGGACATTCGGTCGACGACGCGGAGCCGAAGTTCGGACTCGTGGCCATCGGGATCGGCGATCCGGAGCACCTGTGGCGGAAGGGCGGGGCCCGGCCGGGAGACGCGCTCGTGCTCGGCAAGGCGCTCGGCACCGGAGTCGTTACGACCGGCCTCAAGCAGGGGGTCACGGACCCCGCGGATCTCGACGTGGCCGTCGCTTCCATGCGACAGCTCAACCGGGATGCGGCGCACGTCCTTTCCGGTTTCGATGTGCGCGCCGCGACGGACGTCACGGGATTCGGCCTCATCGGACACCTGCTCGAGATGTGCCACGCTTCGGACGTGAACGCGCGGATCCGGGCTTCGGCGCCGCACCTCCTGCCTGGTGCCCGGCGCCTCGCGGGGGAGGGTTGCGTACCCGGAGGCACGAACCGGAACCGGGATGCGTATGGGCCTCAGGTGCGGTGGGATGACGCCGTCCCCCGGGACCTCCGGACGCTGCTCCTCGACCCGCAGACATCGGGCGGTCTGCTCGCCGCCGTTCCGGCACACGAGGGGAGCGCAGCGGCGGCGGAGCTCGTCGCGGCGGGATATGCAGCCGCCGTGATCGGAGACGTCACCGGAGAGGAAGGCTCGGCCGCCCGCGTGGAAGTCGCACCGTGATCGCGCCGCGCGTACGTTCCGCACGATGCGCGGGCCCGTAGCTCAGCCGGTCAGAGCAGGGGACTCATAATCCCAAGTTCGCAGGTTCGAATCCTGACGGGCCCATACCTCCGACGTCTCCGCGCCCGACCGACCCCTGAATCCGAGAAGGAGTGCGCCATGCGGCCATGCCGGGTTCCGATCTCCCGACGCGGATCCACTCTTCTGTTCGCCCTGCTCGCGATGTTCCTTGCCGCCGCGGCGGACGCTGCCGCGCAGGCCCAGGCGACCACCGGCGTCATCCGCGGGGTCATCCGGGATCCGGTGGGCGCTCCCGTCGCCGGCGCCGCCGTGCTCATCGAGCATCGGGCGACCGGCTTCGCGACGACCGTCGTGACGGGATCGAGCGGGGCGTTCGTGCGGACCCTCCTGCCGCTGGGGATCTACGACGTGACGGCCCGGGCGCCGGGCCAGTTCAGCGACGAGCGCGCGGAGGGGCTCGTGCTCCGGGTGGGCGAGGTCCTCGACCTCACCCTCGAGTTTCAGCCCGTAGCGGTGGCCGAGATCACCGTGACGGCGGACCGGGCGCCGCTCGTCGACACCGGGGATCCATCGAGTTCGCACCGCCTCGCCGAAGAGGTCGTCGACAACCTCCCGAACAACGGGCGCAACTTCCTCGACTACACGCTCCTCACACCCGGCGTTTCCGTATCGCAGGGGCCGGACGGAGAGGTGCTCAACATCGGAGGTCAGCGGGGGATCTTCAACAACGTTTCCGTCGACGGCGCCGACTTCAACAACCCGTTCTTCGGCGAGCAGCGGGGCGGCCAGCGCCCGGCCTTCACCTTCAGTCAGGACGCGATCGAAGAGCTGGTCGTCGTGAACCAGGGGGCGTCCGCCGAGTTCGGGCGTTCCGCCGGCGGTTTCGTGAACGTGATCACGAAGTCGGGCACGAACGAGTTCGCGGGCTCCGCGCACTACTTCGGCCAGTGGGACGCCATATCCACCGCATACCCGAGTGAGCGCGGGGGCGGCAAGCCCGAGTTCGGCCGGGGCCAGTTCGGGTTCACCCTCGGAGGCCCCATCGTGCGCGACAGGGCGTTCTTCTTCGTCGCCTACGACCAGCAGCAAGCGAACGAAACCAAGCAGTTCACGCGCAACGTCGTGAACCGCTCCGAACTCGAGAAGCTGGAGCGCTTCCTGCAGACGCAGTGGCCCGGCCTGTTCGACGACGAGTTCGGGCCGATCCGGCGAACCGACGACAACCGCGCGCTGATCGCCAAGCTCGACTTCAACCTCAGCGACCGCCACCAGGCGTCGCTCAAGTACAACTACACCTGGTCCCAGCAGGTGAACGGGACGTTCGACGTGGATTCCTGGGGCCTGAGCGCCAATGGGCTCGAGGAGGATTTCTCCCACGCGGTCAACGCGAGCCTCCGGTCGCAGCTCTCCAATACCGTCTCGAACGAGTTCCGGTTCCAGTACGCGCGCGAGGATCGGCCGCGGGGATACGACGGCCCCCTGATTCCGGGCGCCGCCGCTCCGCCGCAGCCCGCCTTCGCCGCGACCGGGGGCCGCCCCTTCCCGGACATTGCGATGGACTTCGCGGACGGCTTCCGCATCGGGCTGCCCTTCTTCCTCCCCATCGACCCCGGCTACGACACCCGCATCCAGCTGGTCGACAACCTCTCCTTCCTCGCCGGGGATCACCTGCTCAAGGTGGGCGTGGAGTACAACCGTACGGGGGTCGGCCAGCAGTTCATCGGCTTCGCGAACGGCCTTTACAAGTTCTCGTCCGTTGACGGCTTCATGAACTTCGTCACGCAGGGGAACCGCTACGTCACCTGTTCGGACGGTTCCGACAGCCCGGTCGGCCTCTGTCCGGAGGGGGCGACGATCACCGGACCCGTGCTCCTCTACCTGCAGGCGCTCACACTGGGGAATACGCCGCCGGACCAGCTGGGACGGCAGGACTTCTCGATGAACGAACTCGGGCTCTTCATCCAGGACACGTGGCGACCGCGGGACAACCTGACGGTGAACCTGGGCCTGCGCTGGGAGGGCTCGTGGCACCCGGGAATGTTCATCGAACCGGAGGACACCTTCTACGGCCCGTGGATCGGGGATTCGCGCTTCCCCTCCGACGGGAGGATTCCCGACGACCTCGACAACTTCCAGCCGCGCTTCGGGCTCGCCTGGGATCCAGGGGATGATGGGCGCACGCTCGTCCGTCTGAATGCGGGCTCCTACTTCTCCCGCATCCCGATGCTCGTGTTCGCGCAGCACCGCACCACGAACGGCGCCTTCCAGGGGACGCAGTTCGCGGCCAGCGACGCGACGTTCCTGCCGCCGCCGCCGCAGATCGGGGAATTCCTGACCCCGCCTCCGCCCGGCACACCTCCGTTCCAGCCGGGCGTGAACATCGCGGATCGCAACCTGGAACTGCCGAGAACCTGGTCCTTCAACGCCGCCGTCGAGCAGGCGCTCGGCGACAACACGGCCGTGACGCTGTCACTGCAGCACGCCCGCACGGATAACCTGTTCCGCTTCGTGGACCGCAACGCGGCGGAACTCGGCGCCCCCTTCGCGGCGGGAGATAACGGGCTGGGGACGTTGACGGTCACGGAGAGCAGCGCGCGCTCCCGCTACAACGCGATCACGCTCGGCCTTCACGGGGAGGATGCACTCGGCGGCAGGATGAGTTTCGAGGCGAACTACACGCTCGGCTTCGATCGGTCGGATGACGATAACGAACGTGATCCCTTCAACTTCTTCTACGCGACCGCAACCGATTTCGAGCCCGAATACCACTGGTCGATCCGTGACCGGCGCCACCAGATGACGGGCTTCCTCCTCTTCGATCTGGGCCGCGGCGTCGTCCTCAACCACGTCTTCCGGTACCTCTCCGCGTCACCCGTGTCGGAGAGTTGCGGACCTACCGCCGCGAATCCCCTCGCCGCCCCCGCAGGCGAGCGGGCGGGAGCCCCCGCGGACCGGCTGTGCACCGATGGCTCGGTCCTCAGGCGCAACACGCTCAGGCGGGAGAACGACTTCTTCACCTGGGACCTGCGACTCTCGAAGGCGTTCGACATCGGGGGCGGGCGGACGATCGAACCGATCCTCGAGGTCTTCAACCTGACGGGCGCCGACAACTTCCTCGACACCGCACAGACAGGACTCCTGTTCAACTTCGACGGCACCATCCGCAGCGGTCTCGGCGACACGCGCCGTGCGCAACTCGGCGTCCGCGTCCGGTTCTGACAGCCTGCTCGGTGTTGCCGCGACGCCGGTGGAGGCGCCGCCTCTGCCCGAGCCGGTCTGTCGCGACTCGGATGACTCGGGTTGAGGCGCGACCTGCCGATTTGGCATGATCGGGCGGGGTCGCGACCCTCGCCACCCGCCTCCGAGCGCCAGCCCCCGTGAACTCGCCGGCTCAGTCGGGGTTGAGGATGTCGTCGATCCGGGCCAGCGCGTCGCGCAGGTGCAGTTCCGTCGTGCGGTCGAGCCGGCGCCGGAGCACGCGCTCGATCGCATCCTCGAGCCCGTGCAGTTCGCCCCGCACGAAGGCGCGGATGTCCGACTGCGACACGTCCACCGAGGTGAAGAAGTCGGAGAGGCCGCCGAAGATGAAGGTCGGGAGCGAGAGTTCCTGGGTCATCAGGTACTCCAGCCGCTCGAGGTGTCCTCTCTGGAGATTGCGCCGGTAGACGCCGATCCCGGCGCCGGTGTCCAGCTCCCGCCAGATCGAGGCGCGCAGATCCGCGAACAACTCGCCGAGGCTGTAATGGTCGTCTCCATTCCGGGCCTCCGCCTCGATGAGCCGCTGCATGCGGCCGGGATCGAGGATCAGGTTCACGACGCGAACCTGGATGCCCCGCATGCGGTCGACGGTCGACGGGTTCTCGATCTTCGAGAGGATGTCCTCGTCGATCATCCACGTCGGCGGGTCGAAGGCCTGGCGCGCGAAGAAGTCCATGGCCCGCCGCTGCGTCGCCTCGTCCACGAATTCGTAGACCGGACCGTCCTGTCCGATCCGCTTCCGCGTGCGCGTCACGCCGCCGACCACGGTGCCGACATGCCCCATGTACCGGTTCCACTGGCCGATGACGTTGTTGTACAGTTCGGCCAGTTCCTCGTAGTTCTCTCCGTTGCGCCCCTCGCTGCTCCACTCGACGAGCTGCGGGAGAATCCGCTTCAGGTTCTCGATACCGAGGTCGCTCGCCTCCATCGCGTCGGAGCCGATGGCCTCCGTCTGGGCGCTCGGATCGATCGGCGTCGAGCTGCCGAAGTAGTAGACGGGGTTGTCCTCGACCTCCCGGATCCACGCGTCCAGCGTCGCGCGCTCCTCGTCCGCATCCGCGTCGAGGATCGGGCGGTAGGCCCAGTTGATGGCGAAGCGGTCGTATTCGCCGATCCGCGGGTCGACGCACGCGCCTTCGTCCTCCGGCTGCGCCACGTAGTTGAAGCGCGCGTAGTCCATGATCGATGGCGCGACGCCCTCGCGGCACACGAACCCCGGGGCCCGCAGCGAGTCCACCGGGAAGGCGGAACTCGACTTCATGTTGTGCTGGAGTCCGATCGTGTGTCCGACCTCGTGCGCCGCGACGAAGCGGATGAGCCGTCCCATCACCTCCTCGTCGAAGAGGGCACGGCGCGCCGACGGGTTCACGGCCGCGGTCTGAATCAGGTACCAGTTCCGCAGCAGGTTGGCGACGTTGTGGTACCACTGGATGTCGCTCTCGAGGATTTCCCCCGTCCGCGGGTCGTTCACGTGCGGGCCCGACGCGTTCTGGACCTGCGATGGGAGCCAGCGGATCACGGAATAGCGCACGTCCTCCGGGCTGAACTCCGGGTCCTCCTCGAAGGAGGGCGGCATGCGCCCCTGGATGGCGTTACTGAACCCCGCCGCCTCGAACGCCTCCTGCCAGTCCTCGATCCCCTGGATCAGGTACGGCCGCCACTTCTCCGGCGTGGCCGGGTCGAGGTAGTAGATGATCGGCTTCACCGGGTCGACGAGTTCGCCGCGCCGGAAGGCCGCCGTGTCGCTGGGTTCCAGCCGCCAGCGCGTCACGTAGCGTCGCGTGACGACCTTCTGGTCGCTGCGGCCGTAGTCCACCTGGCTCACGCTGAAGAAGCCCACGCGTTCGTCGAAGATCCGGGGCTCCATCGGTTCGTCCGGGAGCAGGACCATCGACTGGTTCATCTCGATCGAGATCGAATTCGTGCTGGCGTTGGAAGGGGGCGTCTGCGCGTTGTACGTGAGGACGTGGCGCACTTCGACGTTGCGCGGGAAGCTCTTCACCCAGTCCACGTAGGTTCGGTTGGAATCGAGCGAGCGCACCCGGTACGCGTCCCGGCGGAACTGGCTCAGCCCGAGCATGGGAATGTCGGATTCGAACAGCGGCGTGGCGTCGATCACGACGCTCGTCGAGTCGTCGTTCAGCGCCTCGATGTCGAACGCGCGCAGGATCGGCTCGAAGTTGGCGCCTCGCACGGCGCGTGCCACCGGAAGCGCCTCGTCCGCCACGTTCGTGTACCGCACGACGCGGAGGAAGATCTGCTCGTCGCCCGGTCCGTTCCTCTCCCAGCGGATGACCTGCGTATTCGCCTTCTGGCCCCCGTAGCCCATCCCGTCCGGCACGGACGAGAGACGGCTCACGAGGAGGATCTCGCGGTCGAGCAGGTCGTTCGGGATCTCGAACAGGATCTCGTCATCCACGCGGTGGACGTGGACCATCCCCGAGTCCGTCACGGCCTCGTCGGTGACGACGTCCGAGTACGGCTCCGGCCCATCGTCGTCGTCTCCTCCGCCACCGCGGGCACCGGGTCCGGCACCGCCGGCCGAGGCCGACGGGCCCGGCGCCGGCCGGGTGAAGGGCCGGATGCAGCCCGTCACGACGAGGATGAGTGAGAGCGAGAGGATGAGGACGAGCGGACGTGTGCTGCGCACGATGTGGACCATGCTCTTGGCTTCCCGGTTCGGAGATGGGCGTGGCGGGTCAGGGCGAGGCCGTCGACCCGGGCGCCCAACGTAAGCGGGGCCTGAACGCCGAGCCAACCGAGTGAACGCCCTCCGCGCCCGTGCCGCATTGACGGATCCGCCTTGAAACGCGTAGCGTTCCAACAGTTATGACTTGTCTCGTCGACGGTCCCCGCAGCGACAGGCACGCATGCGGAGGGCGCGACGTTTTTTTCCCGAAGGAGGTATCCCGATGCGTATCCGCACCCTGGCCCCCCTCGCCCTCGCCATGACCTTCGGGTGCGGCGAGCCGGCGACGGACGATGCCGCCCCGGCCGAGGAAATGCCTGCGGCCGAGACCGAAGCCATGCTGGACGCCGACGCGGCGATGGCGGGAATCACCGACTACTTTCAGACCCACTACAACATGGGCCACGGCAGCATGGCGGCGAGCAGGTTCGCCGAGGACGGCGTGCTCTGGGCCGCCTCCGGGACCATGCTCTACGGGCGCGAGGCCATCGGGGCCGGCCTGCAGGCGCGAATGGACAGCGAGGGGTCGCAGGTCGCGATCCACCCCGGCGCGGCGATCGCGTTCGGCGATCAGGTCGTGGCGCGCGGACACTACGTGCTCACCGGCACCGTGGACGGCGCCGAAGTCACGAACTCCGGCTACTACATGACGGTGGGCCAGGACGTCGATGGCGAGTGGCAGTTGAAGGGCATGGTCACCAACTTCGATACCCCGGACCAGTCCATGGCGGCGGGCATGGTCATGGACCAGCCCGAGGGGATGGGCGGGGACCTCATCCAGGCGAGCACGGACTACTTCGTCACCCACTACAACATGGGTCACGCCGGCATGGTCGCGAACACCTACACGGAGGATGCGGTCGCCATGATGCCGGGCGAGCGGGCGCGCGAGGGACGCGCCGCCGTCGAGGAGGGTCTGCAGGCGATGGTCGACGCGGGCGTGACGTTCAGCGGAATCTCCGGCTGGTCCGCGCACGAACTCGAAGGCGGCCATGTGGTGGGCATCGGCACCTACGGGACCGAGGGCGCCGAGGGGAGCGCCGGCGGGCACTTCGCCGCCCTGTACGCGCCCGGCGAGGACGGGGGCCTCATGCTGCACTGGTTCCTCATGGACGCGCACCCCGCCGGCATGTAGCGCTTCGTCCGGCAGTACCGGGAGCTGTTGCGGCCGGGCCGTCCCTCCGGCGGCCCGGCCGGCTCCCCCCGGTGCCGTCCTTTCCCGCCTACGAGCCCCGGTGCGCCCAGTCGGGCAGCACGCCGGGCTCGATCCCGAACAGCAGCGGACCCAGGGCGCGGAAGATCAGCGTGATCACGACCGCCCCGATGAGGTTCAGAACGATCCCCACCCGAGCCATCTCCGCGATCCTCACGCGGTTGCTCCCGAACACGACCGCGTTCGGGGGCGTCGCCACCGGCATCATGAAGGCGCACGAGGCGGAAAGCGTCGCCGGAATCATCAGCAGGAGCGGGTGAACGCCCGTCGCGACCCCCACCGCGGCGAAGATGGGCAGCACCATTTCCGTCGTTGCCGTGTTGGAGGTCAGTTCCGTGAGGAAGGTCATCGCGAGGCAGATGGCGAGGATGAGCACGAGCGGGGGCACGGCGGACAATCCGCTGAGGCCTTCGCCGATGAACCGCGCGAGCCCCGTGGACTGGAAGCCGTGCGCGAGCGCGAACCCGCCCCCGAACAGGAGCACGATGTTCCAGGGCAGCTTCCGCACCACGTCCGGCCCCATCACCGTGGCGGACCTGGCGCCGGGAGACCTCGTCGGGACCAGGAAGAGGATGCAGGCCATCGTGATCGCCACCGTCCCGTCGTCGATCAGCTCCTCGTAGGGAAGGAGCCTCGACCAGCCCGGGATCGTGATCGCGCCGATCTCGATCGGCGCACGGAAGACCCACAGCCCCGCGGTCAGGGCGAAGACCGCGAGGATCACCCGTTCCTCGAACGCGACGGGGCCCAGCTTCCGCATCTCCGACTCGACGACGCCGCGGTCGACGGAGACCTCCTCGGGAACGCGGAAGAAGACGCGCGTGATCAAGATCCACGCGAAACCGAGCATGAGCGCCGAAATCGGCAGCGCCATGACGAACCAGAGGCCGAAGGAGATGTGCGGAGCGTCGGGGAACGTGATCGCGAAGATCCGCTGCAGGGAGAGGTTCGGCGGGGTCCCGACCAGCGTCGCGATCCCGCCGGCGGAACAGGCGTAGGCGATCCCGAGCATGACCGACACCGAGAACGCGCGCGTCCGGTCGAGCCCGAACTGCTCCTCCATTCGCAGGATCACGGCGAGCCCCACGGGGAGCATCATGATCGCGGTCGCCGTGTTGGAGATCCACATGGAGAGGAAGCCCGAGGCGAGCATGAAGCCGAGCACGATGCGGGCGGGGCCTCCTCCGACGGCCCCGATGACCCAGAGGGCGATCCGGCGGTGCACGTCCCACTTCTCCATCGTGAGCGCGATCATGAAGCCGCCGAGAAAGAGGACGATCGTGCTGTTGAAGTAGATGGGCGCCGTCCCCCCGGTCCGTTCGATCCCGAGGAGGGGGAAGAGGAAGAGCGGGAGCAGCGCGGTCGCGAACAGCGGGATGGCGTCGGTGATCCACCACGTGGCCATGAGGACGGCGATCGCCGCCATGCGCGTGACCTCCGGGCGCCCGGGATCGAGGTCCAGCAGGAGGATGAGCAGGAAGAGGAGAGGGCCGAGCCAGAGGCCGATGCGCTGCCCGCGCGAGCGTGTCCCCGCCGCCCTTCGCGCCGTGGAGGCGTGTTCCGCGTCGCGTCTCGACTCGTGCTCCGAACCGGCCATGCGGCGCCTCGTCCCTCCGGACCCGGGATTCGGCCCCGAGCGCGGGACCTGTGCGCGCCGCCCGAGGTGGCGGCGCGCGGTGGAGGCACCCAGTGTAGTGCCGCGGAAATCCGTCGGCTATTCGAGCGCCGCTGCGTGGGCCCTGCCGCGTTACCCCTCCCCGGGCCCCTCGAGACGCCGCGTAGTTTCCTCTCGCGGGTCGCTTGGCTAGCTTTGCGTCCCTTTGCCACTTCGCAGCGAAGATCCCCGGCCCGTCCGGGGTCGCCCCGCCCCGACGCGGGCCGCGATCAGGAGACCCACGAAGAACGGTGACAGTGTAGATGTTTGGTTCGGTACGATGGCGATTGATCTGGATCGCCGTTCTGGTAGCAGTCTGTGGCTTCGCGCTGGTGCCGGAGACGATCGTGGACGAGGTCACGGGCGAGTCCGAGCAGATCTGGCCGCTCAAGCTCGGACTGGACCTGCAGGGCGGGATGCACCTCGCGGTCGAGATCTACGACCCGGAAAACACGCTCAGCGGGCAGGATCTCGACGACGCGGTCGAACGCACGCTCACGACGATTCGCAACCGGATCGACGAGTTCGGCGTTCGAGAACCGACGATCCAGCGTTCCGGCAACCGCATCATCATCGAGCTCGCGGGAGTGGACGATCCGGAGCAGGCGAAACGGATCGCCACGGAAACCGCGTTCATGGAGTTCAAGATCATCACGGACGGTCAGGAGTTCGTGGACGCGCTGGACCGGATCGATCGCGCGATCGTGAACGAGGTCGGAATCGAGAATCTCCAGGTCACGGCGCTGGAGACGGAGCCGGAAGTCGACCTCGGCGACATCCTCGGAGCCGCCGCCGATTCCGCGGAGGAAGAGGATCCCGCCGAGACCGGGGATCCGCTCGAGGCGGAGGGTGATCCGGCCGCTGATTCCGTGGCGCCGCCGGGCGAGGAGGCGGATGCCGCCGATGCAGCCGACGAGGCGACCGCACGTCCGCTCTCGGCTCTGCTGGGCCAGGGACGGATCCTCGGCGAGTACCTCGTGGCGCAGGAAGATCAGCCGACGGCCGCGGCGTGGCTCGAACTCGAGAGCGTCCGGGAAGCGCTGCCGAGGGGTGTCACGATTCACTGGGGTGTGGAGCAGGTGGGTGCGGGCGCGGGATCGTATGTGCCGCTCTATGTGCTCGAGGCGGAGCCCCTGATCACCGGCGACATGCTTCAGGACGCCGGGCCGGCGAACCGTGACCCGACATTCAACCAGCCGATCGTGCCCTTCGAGACGACGCGGCGCGGCTCGCGCGTGTTCGAGCGCGGCACTGCGCGCAACATCGGCGAGAACATGGCCATCGTCCTCGATGGCCGGGTCCAGAGCTACGCGGTCATCCGCAGCGTCCTGAGCCGGCGCGCCCAGATCGAACTGACCCCGGGAGCGTCCTTCCAGGAGGCGCAGGAACTCGCGCTCGTCCTGCGGGCCGGCGCGCTGCCCATGCCGATCGAAGTCGTCGAGGAACGCAACGTGAGCGCCTCGCTCGGTGAAGATTCCATCCGACAGGGGCGCATCGCCTTCACCATCGGGATCGTCGGCGTGATCATCCTCATGATGATCTACTACCGGGCGGCAGGCGTGCTCGCCGTCGGAGCGCTCCTCGTGTACGTCGTCCTCATGCTCGGCGGCCTGGCCGGCCTCGATGCGACGCTCACGCTGCCGGGCATCGCGGGCCTCATCCTCTCCATCGGGATGGCCGTGGACGCGAACGTCCTCATCTTCGAACGGGTGCGGGAGGAACTCGCGGCCGGGAAGACGCCGCGCACCGCGGTCGATGCGGGCTTCGCCAACGCGCTGTCGGCGATCGTGGACGCGAACCTCACGACGCTCATCACCGGGATCATCCTCTTCCAGTTCGGGACCGGCCCGGTTCGGGGCTTCGCGGTCACGCTCTGCATCGGGATCCTCGCGTCGTTCTTCTCCGCGGTCTACGTGACGCGGACGCTCTTCATCATGTACCTGAACCGGCGCGGCTCCCGGGAGTCCGTAAGCATATAGGGACGAAGTCATCATGAGGGTCTTCCAGAACGCGAACTACCAGTTCCTCTCCATGCGCCGGCCGGCGTATTTCGCATCGGGCGCGATCATCACGATCGGCCTCCTGTCGATCATCTTTCGCGGCGGTCTGCGCACGGGTGTCGAGTTCACGGGCGGCGTGCTGCTCGAGGTCCAGTTCACGGAAAACACGGACGTGGGGCAGATCCGCGACGCGCTCACGGTGGGGGGCACGACAGGCGTACAGATTCAGCAGTTGCGGACGGTCGGGGCGGAGACGTTCGACTTCCTGCTGCGGGTTCCGGTCGGGGAGGACGAAGACCAGAACGCGATCCGCGACCAGATCCGGACGAGCCTCGAGACGCGGTACTCGATGGCAAGTTTCGAGATCGTGCGCGGCGACACGTTGAGCGCGAAGGTGGGCGGCGAGTTCCAGCGCACGGCGGTCATCGCGGTGATGCTCTCCTTCCTTCTGACGCTGATCTACCTCGCGTTCCGCTTCGAGTGGCGGTTCGGCGTGGCCGCCGTCATCGCCACGGTGCACGACATGCTCATCACGTTCGGGTTCATCTCGCTTCTGGACATCGAGATCAACCTCGCCACGGTGGCCGCGATTCTCACGATCATCGGGTACTCGCTCAACGACACGATCGTCGTCTTCGACAGGGTGAGGGAGAACCTCCGAAAGAAGCGGAAGGAAGCGTACGATGCGACGCTCAACCGCAGCCTGAACGAGACGCTGCCGCGCACGGTCCTGACGAGCGGCACGACGCTGATGGCGCTGCTCTCGCTCGCCGTGTTCGGAGGCGCCGTGATTCGGCCCCTGGCGGGCGTGCTCATCATCGGGATTCTCGTGGGGACGTATTCCTCCATCTTCGTGGCGTCTCCCGTGCTCGTCGAGATTCACGAACGGGCCCGCCGGCGCGCCGCCCTCGCCGCCCGCGGCTAGCAGCCGCTCGCCGGGGGTGGCCGGGAACGGGAGCGGGGCGGCGCTCTTCGATTCGCACCTTCATCTGACGGCGGCCCGTTTCACCTCCGATCTCGACGAGGTCATCGACCGGGCCCATGCAAGCGGCGTAGCCGGCATGGTCACCGTCGCCTCGGACCCGGAGGATGCGGAAGAAGCCATCGCGCTGGCCGCCCGGACGTCCGGCATGTGGGCGACCGCCGGGCTCCATCCGCATGCGGCGGACCGCACTTCGGCCGGCCTGCTCGACGAGATCGAGCACATCGCCGGGTCCCCCGAAGTCGTCGCGATCGGAGAGACGGGACTCGACTTCCACTACGACAACGCAGCCCGGGCGGCGCAGCTGGAGAACTTCGAGGCGCACCTCGGGATGGCGGCCCGGCTCGGACTGCCGATCGTCGTGCATTCGCGCTCGGCGGAGGCCGAAACGGCGGCGCTGGTCGCGGAGCACGGCGACGGCGTCACCGGAGTGCTGCACTGCTTCACGGGAGGGGAGGCACTCCTGGAGGCCGCGCTGGATGCCGACTGGTATGTCTCGTTCTCGGGGCTCCTCACCTTCGTGCCCGAACTGGCCGAGTGGGCCCGCGCGGTGCCGGCCGATCGATTGCTCATCGAGACGGACGCCCCGTACCTCGCGCCCGTCCCCCGGCGCGGGCGGCGAAACGAACCCGCCTACCTCATGCACACCTGTGCGCGGCTCGGGGAGGTGCGCGGCCTCGCCTTCGCGGAAGCCGCGGCGCTGACGGCGCGGAACGCGCGGCGCTTCTACGGTCTGGTGGAGGGAGCATGACCCGCCCGGGCGCCGGTGCCGTGCAGATCCTCCCCGACCACATCGCGAACCAGATCGCGGCGGGCGAGGTCGTGGAGCGCCCCGCCTCCGTCGTGAAGGAACTCGCCGAGAATGCGGTCGATGCGGGGGCGCGGCGGGTGGAGGTCGCGCTCCGTAACGGCGGGAAGACGGAGATCCGGGTTTCGGACGACGGGAGCGGGATGAACCGCGAGGATGCCGTCCTCGCGCTGGAGCGGCACGCGACGAGCAAGATCCGGAGCGTGGATGACCTGCGGAGCGTGCGCTCCTTCGGCTTCCGGGGCGAGGCGCTGCCCTCCATAGCGGCCGTCAGCCGCTTCGAACTGCACACGGCGCGCAGCCCGGAGGAGGGCGTGCGTGCGCGGGTCGATTTCGGGCGGATCCGCAGCGTCGACGATGTCCCACGCCGGCGCGGAACGACGGTCTCGGTTCGCGCGCTGTTCCACGATCTCCCGGCGCGCGCCAGGTTCCTCAGGAGCGCGGCCGCCGAGACGCGCGCCGCGGGCGAGGCGCTCGTGCTCCTCGCGCTCGCGAACCCGGCCGTCGGCTTCCGGTTGGCGTCGAACCGGCGCGCTTCGATGGATCTCGCCTCCGCGCGGAACTGGTTTGAGCGAATCGGCCAGTTGTGGGCGGATCTGGCTCCCACTCTCATCCCCGTCGAGCATACGGGCGGTCCGGTGCGCGTCCGGGGCTTCGTTCAGCGGCCCGACGCGGCGCGGGCCAGGGGAGGACGTCGCTACACCTTCGTGAACGGCCGGCCCTTCAGGGATCCCGCCCTCGTGCGGCTCGTCGATGACGCGTTCAGGACGACGGTCGTCGAGGGCCTGAGGCCGAGTCTCTTTCTGCGGATCGAAACGGCGCCCGAGTCCGTGGACGTCAATGTCCATCCGGCGAAAGCGGAGGTGCGGTTTCGCGAACGGGAGGGCGTCGAGGCGGCCGTGCATGACGCTGTGCGCGTCGCGCTGGCCGGACTCGATTCAACGAAGCCCGTGGGCAAGCCGGGCGAGCCGGCCGGCGGTGAGCTCGGCCGGCGCGCGCCTGCGGGGGCGGGCGCGGCGAAACCCCGCCGCGGCCCGCCGGAGGAGATGCCGCAGTTCGCGCTCTTCGTGTCCGGCCGGGGTGCGTCTCACGGCCCGGCCGAGGCGGAAGCCGAAGCTCCCGCAGGCGCATCGGCGCCTGCCGATGCATCGTTCGCCGGGCCCGAACTGTGGCAGCTGCACGACCGGTACATCCTGGCAGCGACGCGCGAGGGGCTCCTCATCGTCGACCAGCACTCGGCGCACGAACGCGTCCTCTACGAGGAGATCATGGCGCGCTTCGAATCCGGCGGCGGCACCTCCCAGGCGCTCCTCTTTCCCGTCACCCTCCAGTTCTCCCCGCCGGAGGCGGAGGCTCTCGATGACCTCGCCGGATTGCTCGTCCGCCAGGGGTTCGAACTGGAACCGTTCGGAGAGCGGACCTGGATTTTGACGGCGGCACCGCAGCCGCACGCGCGCTTCGACGCCGAACGCTGCCTGCGCGAGATGGTGCGGGAAGTCGCGGAGGGTTCCCCGCTCGTGAACTCGGCGCGCACCCAGCATGAGCGCCTCGCGAAGAGCATGGCGTGCAAAGGCGCCATCAAGGCGGGGCAGCACATTTCATCGGACGAGGCGCGGGAACTCTTCGACCGGTTGTTCGCGACCCCGCTGCCCGGCCACGACGTCCATGGCCGTCCGACGATCGTGCGCCTGAGCGTGGACGAACTCGACCGACGGTTCGACCGGGGGTAGCCGCCGCATTCGTGGGAATCCCACCCGTACCGGCCATCGTGGGGCCCACCGCCTCGGGCAAGACATCCGTCGCGATCGAACTCGCCCGCCGGCTGGGCGGCGAGATCATCTCCGTGGACAGCCGTCAGGCGTACCGGGGCTTCAGGGCCGGGACCGCGGCGCCCTCGGTCGCCGAACTGGCCGCCGTACCACACCACGGGGTCGGCTTCCTCGATCCGGACGAGCGCTACGGCGCCGGCCGGTTCGCGCGCCTGGCGACCCGTTGGCTTTCCGGGATCCATGCCCGGGGGGGCGTGCCCATCCTCGCCGGCGGGACGGGCCTGTTCCTGCGCGCGCTCACGCACCCGATGTTCGCGGAGCCCCCGCTCGACCCGGACCGGCGCCGGCAGCTTCACGCCTGGCTGGCGGGGCTCGGACTCGAGGAACTGCGGCGCTGGGCCGCGCGCCTCGATCCGCCGCTGGCCGCGCGCCGACCGCTCGACCGCCAGCGGGCGTCGCGCACGGTGGAACTCGCGCTCCTGACGGGCGCGCCTCTCACGCGCTGGATGGACGGCGGCCCGACGGAGCGCCCCCCGCTTCGCACGGCGACCTGGGTGTTGGAGTGGCCCGCGCCGCTGCTGCGCGAACGGATTGCGCGCCGCGCCGACGGGCTCATCCGGGGCGGCGACTGGCCCGGGGAAGTCCGCGGCCTGATCGCCCGCGGCCTCGAGAGCTCCCGCGCCTTCGACGCGCTGGGTTACAGGGACGTCGCCGCCCTCGTCCGCGGCGAAGCCGGTGTCGACGAGACGATCGAGCGCGTGTCGGCGGCCACCTGGCGCTACGCACGGCGGCAGCGGACCTGGTTCAGGCACCAGCTTCCGGAGCACGCGGTCGTGGCCTGCGCGCTGGACGGCTCGACGAAGCCGGAGCAACTTGCGCGCCGCATCGCAACCGAGTGGCGCGAATCAGGATGAGGATGGGATGAAGATCGGGATCACGTGCTATCCGACGTACGGGGGGTCCGGGGCCATCGCCACCGAACTCGGGCTCGGCCTCGCCCGCAGGGGGCACGAGGTGCATTTCATCTCCTACGCCCAGCCCTTCCGCCTCACCCACTTCATCGACGGCGTCTACTTCCACGAAGTCGAGGTCAACCGTTACCCGCTCTTCGAGTATCCCCCCTACTCGCTCGCGCTCGCCGTTACGATGCACGAGGTGGCGCGGCGCGAGGAACTCGACCTCCTCCACGTGCACTACGCGATCCCGCACGCGACCGCCGGCTGGATCGCGCGCGACATGCTCCGGGACGGGGGCCGCGACGTGAAGCTCGTCACGACGCTGCACGGCACGGACATCACGCTCGTCGGCCAGGATCCATCGTACTGGTCCATCACGCGCTTCTCGATCGAGAAATCCGACCGGATCACCGCCGTCTCGGAGTGGCTCCGTGAGCGGACGCACCGCGATTTCGACTGCGCCCGCTGCGCGATCGACGTTATCCCGAACTTCATCGATCCGAAGATCTACGACCGCGAGCGTTACCGCGGCCGTCACCGGCTCGCGCGGGCCGGAGAAAAGGTCGTGATGCACATCTCCAACTTCCGGGCGGTGAAGCGGATCCCGGACCTCATTCAGGTCTTCGCCCGCCTGCAAAAGGAGGTTCCGGCCCGCCTCATCCTCGTGGGTGACGGCCCGGAGCGGCAGCGCGCCGGGGAAATCGCCGCGGATCTGGGGATTGCCGGGCGCGTCGTCTTCCTCGGCAAGATCGACTCCGTCGCCGAACTGCTCGCCAGCGCCGACCTCTTCCTGCTCCCGAGCGAGCAGGAGGCCTTCGGCCTGGTGGCATTGGAAGCGCAGGCCTCCGGCGTCCCCGTAGTGGGATCCTCCGGGACGGGCCTCGACGAAGTCGTGGAGGATGGGGCGACGGGCTATCTCCATCCCCCAGGGTCGGTCGAAGCCATGGCGTCGTCGGCGATCTCGCTGCTGCGCGACGAGGCACGCTGGGAGGCGTTCTCCAGCGCCGCGCGCGACCGCGCGCTCGAACGCTTCACGATCGATCGCATCATCCCGCTCTACGAATCGCTCTACCGGAGAGTCCTCGACGGAGGGGACGGTCCCGGGGGGTCGGCCGCGTGAACCCGCTTGAAGCCCTCGTCCTCGGCGTCGTCCAGGGCCTCACCGAGTTCCTTCCCGTGTCGAGTTCCGGGCATCTCGTCCTTGGGCAGGCGCTGTTCGGAATCGAAGTGCCGGGGGTCGTATTCGAGGTCACGGTGCACGTCGCGACGGCGTGCGCCGTGTGCTGGGTCTATCGCGGTCGCCTGGCGGCGTTGGCTCGGGGGATCTTCTCGGCGGATCCCGAAAGCATGCGGGACGTCGGACTCCTCGTTGCGGCCACGCTCCCGGCCGCCATCGTGGGGGTCGCCCTGCGGGGCGCCCTCGAACCGACGTTTGAACGCCCCATGCTCGCGGCGGCCCTGCTGCTCGTCACCGGCGGGCTCGTCTGGTCGATTCGCCACCTGTCCCGGCGGGCGGCGCGCGTGCGACCGACGGTCGGCGGCGCGCTCGCGATCGGCGTGGCGCAGGCGGCCGCGATCCTGCCCGGCATTTCACGTTCCGGGAGCACCGTCGCGGCGGCGACGGCCGCGGGGGTCGAACCCCGCCGCGCGGCCGAATTCTCCTTCCTCTTGTCCATCCCCGCCATCGGTGGAGCCGCCCTGCTGCAAGCGTCCGATCTCGGGGAGGCGGGACTCGCCGTTGGCGTCGCGCCACTGGCGGTTGCCTTCGCGGCCGCGGCCCTTTCAGGGGTCTTCGCCATTCGTATCTTTCTGCGAATGCTCGAACTGCGCGTGTTCCACCGCTTCGCCTGGTACTGCTGGCTGGTCGGCGGCGGGTACCTGGCCGCGGCTGCGATCTGGCCGGGGCTTCGCGGATGAGAGCCTGAAACGATGCACGCCGGAGCGACCATGCGCGCAGAACAGGCAGAACGCTGGGCCGGAGCGTCCGTCGCCGCACTGCGCGAGCAATGGGACCGCGAGTCCGTCTTCGCCTACGACCGCGTCACTTCGACGAACGATCTTGCCCGTGAACTGGCGGAAGCGGGGACGCCATGCGGGACCGTCGTCCTCTGCCGGCAGCAGACCGCCGGGCGGGGACGGGCGGGCCGGAGCTGGGCGTCTCCGGCGGGCGCCGGTCTGTATCTCTCCATGGTATTCCGACCGGCCGCGGCCGCCGTCCCGCCGCTCGCAACGGTTGTGGCGGGCGTGGATCTCGCGCGTGAGTTGAACCGCCGCTTCCCGGGCCTCGGCGCAGCCGTCAAGTGGCCGAACGATCTCATGGCGCGCGAGCGGAAGCTGGGAGGCGTGCTGGCGGAGACGAATGGCGCGGGCGCGGAGGAGATCTTCCTCGTCGTCGGCGTCGGGATCAACGTCGAATCGGGACGGTTGCCGGAGGAGGTGGCGGGCGCCGTGGCTCTCGCCGACTGCGTGGGTCCGGCGCGTCTGGTCGACGTCGCGGATGCCGTCGTGGCGGGGCTCGAAAGACGGCTGCCGAGTATCCCGACCTCGCTCGACCCGGCGTCGCTCGATGAACTCGACCGCCTCGACTGGCTGCGGAACCGCTGGGTGGAACACCGGATCCCGGATCGAGAACCGGCCGTCGGCCTCGCCGCCGGGATCGCCCCGGACGGAGCCCTCCTGCTGCGCCCGCCCGGGGGCGCCCTCCGGCGCGTCGTCGCGGGCTCGATCGCCGTCGGCGGGAGCTGACGCCATGCTGCTTGCCGTCGACATCGGAAACACGGAATCGGTCCTCGGCTGGTTCGAGGATCTCACGCCCGTCCACACATGGCGGCTCGCGACGGACCGCCGGCGAACGGCGGACGAAATCGGACTTCAACTGAGGGGACTCCTCGGGGCGGAGGGTCTGCCCGCCCCGGAGCGGATCGTCGTCGCCTCGGTCGTCCCGGCGCTGCAACGCGTCTGGCTTGCCGTGGGGAAGACCCTCGAGGTCCCGCTGCGCTTCCTCAACGGCGGCTCTCCCGTTCCCGTCCGGTTGGATGTGGATCACCCCCTCGGAGTCGGCGCCGACCGCATCGCGAACACGCTCGCCGCGGCGGAACTGTATCGTCGCGACACCATCGTGGTGGATCTCGGAACGGCGACGACCTTCGACTGCATCACGGCTGAAGGCGTTTTCGTCGGCGGGGTCATCGCGCCCGGCCCCACGGCGGGCACGGACCAGCTGGCGCGGGCGACGGCGCAGCTTCCCCAGATCGAGGTGGAGAGACCGGCCCGTGTCATCGGCCGGAACACGCAGGACTGCCTGTTGAGCGGCGGGTTCTACTCGGTGGTCGAGGGGATCGACGGCATCGTGCGCCGAATCGCCGAAGAATGGGGGCGCGAGCCGCTCGTCGTGGCGACGGGCGGGCTCGCCCGCGTCGTGGGTCCGCACTGCCGCACGGTGAACCGCATCGAACCGGCGCTGACGATCACCGGTCTGGCGATTGCGGACCCGTACCTGTTCGGCCGGTCGACCGAACAGGACTAGCAGTCCGTGGCGAAACCCCGCGTGCCACGGGCTGCTCGAGCCGCCGGGCTAGCTCCCTGAGCCGCGGAAGAACGCGGTGCCGCCGCAGCACTTCTCCTTCATCTTGTTCGCGAACTCCGGATTGATCATCCGCACGATCAGGTAGAAGATCGCCACGAAAAACGCGACCTTGACCACCGTCCACGCGAGCGGCAGAACGAGCGAAAAAAGGATGCCCGTCAGCCAAAACCCCACGGCGCCCGCGACCACGAGCACTGCAGCTGTACGAATCATGTCGACCTCCCCTGGTTGGCCGCCCCTACGTTAGGCGGACCGGCCGGGTTTCATAACCCCCCGGTGGAATCGCGGGCCCCTGCGCACGCGGTGTCGGATGCCGTCCGCAGGCCGGTCCACGGGCGGATTTCGCCCCTTCCACGGCGCGCGTGGGAGCCACTTGATCGCGACCGTTCCTCCGCGTATCTTCGGCTCGCCTTAGCACTCGCCGTATCAGAGTGCTAACAGCCGTCGGCCGCGGGATCCCTCGCGGCTCTGATCCGAACCATCATCCAATACCGAAGGTCCAAGGAGGGACAGGCAGATGGCAACCGCCTCGAACACGAAACTGAACATCTCCCCGATGGCCGACCGCATCGTCGTCGCGCCGCTGGAAGAGACCGAGGAGATGCGCGGTGGTCTGTACATTCCGGACACCGCGAAGGAGAAGCCGCAGCAGGGCACCGTCGTCGCCGTCGGCCCCGGCCGCATGAACGACGACGGCGCACGCATCCCGATGGAAGTCAAGGCCGGAGACCGCGTCCTCTACGGCAAGTACGCCGGGACCGAGGTCTCGCTGGATGGCGATGACTACCTGATCGTGAAGGAAAGCGACGTTCTGGCCGTCCTCTAGCCGCAACGCGGCGGACGGCGGGTTGCAACCCGTTGACCGATACGCCCGAAAAGCCGGGCGAAGGAGACGAAATGGCGAAGGATCTTGAATTCGATACCGCGGCACGGCAGCGCCTGAAGGCGGGCGTCGACAAGCTCGCGCGCGCGGTCAAGGTCACGCTCGGCCCCAAGGGGCGGAACGTGGTCCTGGAAAAGAAGTTCGGCAGCCCGACGATCACGAAGGACGGCGTCACGGTTGCCAAGGAGGTCGAACTGGATGATCCGGTCGAGGATCTCGGCGCGAAGATGGTGAAGGAGGTCGCGACGAAGACCTCCGACGCGGCGGGCGACGGCACGACGACGGCCACCGTGCTCGCGCAGTCGATCTTCACCGAGGGGCTCAAGAGCGTGACGGCGGGCGCGAACCCGATGGCGCTCAAGCGCGGCATCGAGAAGTCCGTCGAGGCGATCGTCTCGAACCTGCACTCGATCTCCGTAGAGACCTCCGGCAAGCGGGAGATCGCCCAGGTCGCCGCCATCTCGGCGAACAGCGACCAGGAGATCGGCGAGCTCATCGCCGACGCGATGGAGAAGGTAGGGAAGGACGGCGTCATCACGGTCGAGGAGGCGCGCGGCCTCGAGACCGAGCTGGAGACCGTGGACGGGATGCAGTTCGACCGCGGCTACCTCTCGCCGTACTTCGTCACGGACCCGGACAAGATGGAGGTCGTCCTGGACGAGCCCATCCTCCTGATCCATGACAAGAAGGTCTCGGCCATGAAGGACCTGCTTCCGGTCCTCGAGAAGGTGGCCCAGATGGGCAAGCCTCTTCTGATCGTGGCGGAGGACGTCGAAGGCGAGGCGCTCGCCACGCTCGTGGTCAACAAGCTGCGCGGGACGCTCAAGGTCGCGGCCGTCAAGGCGCCCGGATTCGGCGACCGCCGCAAGCAGATGCTGCAGGATATCGCGATCCTCACCGGCGGCCAGGTGATCTCCGAGGAGCTCGGCTTCAAGCTCGAGAACACGGTCGTCGCCGACCTCGGCCAGGCGAAGCGGATCGTCATCGACAAGGACAACACGACGATCGTCGATGGCGCCGGCGACGCGGACCGGATCCAGGGCCGCATCAGCGAGATCAAGGTGGCGATCGACAAGTCCACGTCCGACTACGACCGCGAGAAGCTGCAGGAGCGGCTGGCGAAGCTGGCCGGCGGCGTGGCGGTCATCAACGTGGGCGCGGCGACCGAGACCGAGATGAAGGAGAAGAAGGCTCGCGTCGAGGATGCGCTGCACGCGACGCGCGCGGCCGTGGAAGAGGGCATCGTGCCCGGCGGCGGCGTGGCGCTTCTGCGCAGCCAGATGGCGCTCGAGGGCGTCGAGGGCGCCGATTCGGATGAGAGCATCGGGATTCAGATCGTGCGCCGCGCGGTCGAGGAACCGATCCGCACCATCGCCTCGAACGCCGGGGCCGAGGGCTCGATCATCGTCGAGAAGGTTCGCGAAGCCGAAGGCCGGAACACCGGCTACAACGCGGCCACCGACGAGTACGAGGACATGGTGAAGGCCGGCGTCATCGACCCGACCAAGGTCACGCGCACGGCGCTCCAGAACGCGGCCTCGATCGCGGGACTGCTGCTCACGACCGAGGCGGTCGTGGTGGAGCGGCCCGAGGCCGAGGATCCCGCGGCGGCGGCCGGCGGCATGCCCGGCGGCGGCATGGGCGGCATGTACTAGAAGCCCGGTCCGGGGCGGGATGCCGTCCCTGCGACGCGAAGAAGGACGGAAGGCCCGGCTTCGGCCGGGCCTTCGCGCATCCGGCCCCCGCGGTTAGGATGTCCGCGATGCGCACACCCGGATCCCACCACCGAGCTCCGGCGGCCGGAATGGGCCTGCCGCGGATGGCGGTATGCGTCGCGACGCTCGCGCCGCTCGCCTGCGCGGAGGCGACGGCTCCCGAGCGCGACCTCTGTCCCGCCGTGGCGGGGCGGGGCGTCACGCGGGTGACGCTGTCGCTCGCGCCCGGGGAACTGTGCGTGCTCCCGGCGGGAGGCGCCCAGGTGGTGGAGATCGGGGCGGGCAGCGCAGCGTCACGGTATGTGCTGGTCGTGCAGAGCGGCGTCCGCACACCGGGAGCGGCGACTCGCCTCCGGTTGGAGGCACGGGCGAGGGGCGTGGCGGCCACTCGCGTCCCCTCGCCAGTGACCTCCGCTCGCGCGATCTCCCCCGGACCGTTCGGCCCCGCGGACGAGCGGACCCTGCTCGGGGAGGCGTCGCAGGCGGAACTCGCCTTCCGGGCGAATGCCCGCCGCGCCGTGCGGGGGGCGCGGCCGCTGGCCCGGCGGCAGGCGGCGTCTCCGGGCCCGGGCATGAGACGCGCCAGCAGGGCCCCGGCCGGCGTAGTGCCCCCGTCGGTCGGCGACACCGTGACGTTCAGCAATGCCGTACATCCGGATCTCGAGGTGGATTGCGACGGCATCCACGACGTGACCGCGGTGGTCCGCGCCGTCGGCCCGAACGTGGCGGTGGTGGAAGACCTCGATGGCGCGGGCCGCGTACCCGACGGGGGATACGACCCCGTCGTGAGAGCGCTCGAACTGGATGTCTTCCCCGTACTCTCCGCCTATATCGGCGAGGTGGCGGACCTGGACGGCAACGGCGTCGTGTGGATCCTGTTCACGCCCGTCGTGAACCGCACCACGTCCCGGCGCAGCGCGACGCGGATCTTCGGGTTCTTCAACCCGGCCGATCTGGCGGATCCCGAGGACTGCCCCGCGTCCAATGGCGGGGAGATCCTGTACCTCCTCGCGGTCGATCCCGACGGCCGGTTCTCGAAGCCGGTCCCCACCTCATTCGCGACGGGCGGCGCGATCGGCGTGGCCGCGCACGAACTCGCGCACCTCATCTCGGCGGGGCGCAGGACGGTTGCCCCGGGCGGGTTCGCGAACCTGGAAGCCACGTGGCTGAGCGAGGCGCTGGCCCATTCGGCGGAGACTTTCGTCGGGATGGGGGTCGAGAGACTGAGTCCGGGCGGGAACCACGGCTTCGCCGGGTTGTCTTCCGATCCCGAGATCTTCGGGGCCTATCATTTTCCGAACCTCCGCCGCTCCGCGTATTACCTGCTCGGTCCGCACCGGACCCCCGCACTGGGCGATGCTGAGTGGCGCGATCCGGGTGGGGTGTCCTCGCTGGCGATGCGGGGGTTCGGCTGGCTGCTCCTGCGCTGGCTGGCGGATCATTACGCCCCGGACGGGGCCGGTGTCCTGGGAGGTCCGGCCGAGGAGGTGCTCTTCCACGACCTGGCGGGAGGCGGGAATACGCGCGCGCGGGGCCTGGAAAACGTCGAGCGGGTGGTCGCCGGGCTCGGCGGACCGAGCCGCTGGGACGAGATCCTGGCGCAGTGGGCTGCGGCACCGATCGCGGACGACCAGCCCGGCGCGCCTGCCTCTACACAGCTGAAGACGCTGAACCTGCGCGACGTCTACGCGGCCCTGCACGGCGAACTCGGCGGGCAGGCCCCCTTCCGGAGCGCCTTCCCGCTCCAGGCAACCGAGATCCCGCTCGCGGCCGGCACGGATACGCGGGTCGACTTCGAACTCGCCGCATCGACGGGATACTACGTCGAGCTTCGGAGCGAAGGTCCGCACCCGGAGATCCGGCTCGAACTCACGACGCAGGCCGGGCTCGGCGTCCCCTCCTCCGAGAGCGTCCGCGTCATCGCGCTCCGTATGCATTGACATTTCAAGCCCTGGACGCGCAGTCGGACGAGCCGCGCCCGCTCGCGGGCACGGATCGCTGCGGGCCGGTATCTTGGGCCGGGCACCCGGCGCCTGCGTCCGCGCAGGGTGCCCGCATATCTCGCCAGGGAGATGGATCGTGAAACGCTCATGCTGAGACTTCGTGACGGGTGGCAGGGCACCGGCTTCGCGCTCTGCGGCCTGGCGCTGGCGGCCTGTGGAGGCGGCACGACGGATCCGCCCCCTCCACCTCCTCCGCCGCTTGCCACGGGGTGCGGAGGGGAGGCCACGCCGTCCGCGTCCGTCACGCTCGACCTGACTCCCGGACAGCATGTGACCCTGGACGCCGCCAACGATGTGCGCTCGTTCAGGCTCACGGGAGGAGACGCGCCGCGCGACTACCAGGTCATCGTGCAGAGCGCCTCCGAAGCGCCCGGGCAGAGCGTCGATGGCTGCATCCGGGTCCGCGCCGAGCGCGCCTCGGCGAACGTGGCTCCGTCCCGCGCGCCGCGTCCCGCGTCCGTCGGCGGAGAACTGAACCGCGACCTTCGCCGGCGGGCGTCGTGGTTCGCGCGCGAACGCCAACTCCGGGAGCGCGACCTCCAGGAACTGGCCGCGGTCGGCGCGGAGCCCGTGCGGGTCTCGACGCGCGGCCTCGACCCGCGGCGTCCGGCCGACGCGCTGCGGCCGCCGGAACTCGGGGACACGCTCTCCTTCAGAATCGGCGTGGGCGCGGATCTGATCGTGAACTGCCGCAACCCGACGACCGTCACCGCCGAGGTCAGGTACGCGGGGGAGCATTTCACGATCGTGGAAGACATCCAGTTCCACGCGCAGCCCGAGTCCGAACGGTTCTCCCCGGAGGACTTCCAGACCATCGGCCGGGAGCTGGACGAAATCGTGTATCCGATGGATGTAGCCTATTTCGGCGAACCCGCGGACATCGATGACAACGGGACGGTGTTCGCGCTCATCTCGGCCGAGGTGAACCGGCTCACGCCAGCCGGCGAGAGGAGCATCGTGGCCGGTTTCTTCCTCGCCCGGGACCTCACCAGGAGATCGAGCTGCGCGGCCTCGAACGAAGGGGAGATCTTCTACCTCGTCGGCCCGGATCCGGACGAGGATTTCGGCGCGGAGATCAGCCTCAGGTTCGCGAACACGCTCGCCCGGTCCACGGTGGCGCACGAGTTCGCCCACCTGATCAATGCCCAGCAGCGCGTCACGCTGGGAGGCGGGAACATCTTCGGCGACCGGGAGGTCGCGTGGCTCGATGAGGGCATGGCCCACCTGGCCGAGGAGGTCGTGGGGCTCCGGGCCGCGGGCCTCGGGGCGCGGAGGAACCTCGATCTGGACATGCTTACGGCCAGCGAGGAGCAGCTCGCCATCTTCAACCACTATCACATCGTGAACATGATCCGCCTGGGCCACTTCCTGCGGGGCGGCTGTCCGACGCCGAATCCCGATGGACCGGCCGCCACCCGGGTGCTCGGGGATGCGGCCGGCGAGGACCCGGGCGGCGTGGAGTCGCTGGCCTTTCGCGGCTTCGGATACGGGTTTGTGCGCTGGCTCGGCGACCACTTCGGTCCATCCGGGGCCGGGGGGGCGCTGCCCGGCAGCCGGGAAGAAGAGCTGTTCCGCTACCTGACCTCGGGCGGGCCCGCGCACTTCAAGGGGATCACGAACGTGGAGCGCGCGCTCCAGACCGTCGTCGGCGAGAACATGGAATGGGAGGAACTCCTCTCCCTCTACCTGGCGTCGCTCATCGCGGACGACCGGGCGCCGGCCGCCGCCGATCCCCGGACCCAGTGGCTCACCTGGAATCTCCGGGACCTGTACGGACAGCTGAACGCCTCGAACCTCGGCGACGGCTGCCCGTTCACGCGCGACTTCCCGCTCACGCCCTCGAGAGTGAACGTGCACGTATCCACGGGCAGCTCGACCGAGTTCACCGTGAACTCCTCCACGGGGCGCTACTTCTCGCTCGTGAGCTCGGGCGCGACGCCGAACCTCACCGTCGAGGTCATGGACCCGGCCGGGGCGAACCTCCCGCCACGGGCCCGGGCGCAGGTCACCGTCCTGCGGACGCGCTGACGCGAACCGAAGACGGCATCTTTCGCGGCCCGGAAGCGCCGTTGTTTGGTGATCGGCGCGCGCGAGACTAGCTTCCTCGTCCATTCGAATCCTCGACCCCATCGTGCATCGACGGGTAGGCCGATGAACGACCCGCAGATTTCCGTCAAGCTCCCCGATGGCTCCTCGAAGGCGCTGCCTCGCGGTTCGAGCGCCGCGGACCTCGCTTCGGCCATAGGCCCGGGGCTTGCCCGAGCCGCGGTTGCCGCGCGCGTGAACGACGCGCTCACCGACCTGTCGGCTCCGCTCCCGGACGGGGCCGAGGTCGCGATCGTGACGCGGAGCGACGAGGATCCCGATGCCCTTTACGTCCTGCGCCATTCCGCGGCGCACGCGCTCGCCACGGCGGTGCGCGAACTGGTGCCGGGCGCGGGCATCGGCTTCGGTCCTCCGATCGAAGACGGCTTCTACTACGACTTCGCCGTGCCGGCGCCCTTCACGCCGGAGGACCTGGCGAAGATCGAACGGGCGATGGCCGAGGTGGCGGGCGCGGACGATCCGTTCGAACGCCGCGAGGTCGAGCGCGAGGAGGCGCTGGAACTCTTCGCCGACGATCCGCTCAAGCTGGAGCGGCTGGACGAGATCCCCGAGGACGAGGCGATTTCCGTCTATCGGAACGGCCCCTTCCTCGATCTGTGCCGGGGCCCGCACGCCCCGCGCACGGGCGAGATCCGCCACTTCCGGATTCTCAGCGCCGCGGGCGCCTATTGGCGGGGCGACGAACGCCGGCAGATGCTGCAGCGGATCTACGGCACGGCGTTCTATACCCGCGATGCGCTCGAGGCCCATGTCACGCGTCTCGAGGAAGCCCGGAAGCGGGATCACCGGAAGCTGGGCAGGGAGCTCGACCTCTTCTCGATCCAGGACGACATCGGGCCGGGACTCGTGTGCTGGCACCCGAAGGGGGCGCGCGTGCAGCTCGAGCTGCGGCGCTGGATCGAGGATCTGCAGGAGGCGCACGGCTACGAATTCGTCTACACGCCGCACATCTCCAGCGAAGCGCTCTTCCGGCGCTCCGGGCACCTGCCGAACTACGCGGAGAACATGTACCCGCGGATGGAGAGCGAGGACGGGGAGGCCTTCCGCGTGAAGCCGATGAACTGCCCCGGCCACATCACGATCTACGCGGCGCACCCCCGCAGCTACCGCGACCTCCCCGTGCGTTTCTCCGAGGTGGCGAACGTGTACCGCCATGAACGGTCGGGGACGCTCCACGGACTGCTCCGCGTGCGCATGCTCACCATGGACGACGGCCACGTCTTCTGTACGCCCGAGCAGATCGAGGACGAGATCTTCATCTGTCTCGAACTCGTGCACACGGTGATGACGACTTTGGGCCTCGACTATCGGTTCGACCTCTCCACGCGTCCCGATGGAGACAAGCGGATCGGCGGCGACGAGGTCTGGGATGTGGCCGAGGGCGCCCTGCGCGACGCCCTCGAACGCGGAGGCCTCGACTACGAACTGGATGAAGGCGGGGGTGCCTTCTACGGCCCGAAGATCGACATCAAGTACAAGGACGCGATCGGCCGCGAGTGGCAGGGGGCCACGATCCAGCTCGACTTCAACCTGCCCGACCGGTTCGAACTCGAGTACGTGGGGGCGGACAACAAGCCGCACCGCCCCGTGATGATCCACCGCGCCATCTTCGGGACCCTGGAACGCTTTACGGGCGTGCTCATCGAGCACTTCGCCGGTGCGTTCCCGCCCTGGCTCGCGCCCGTGCAGGTACGGGTCCTCCCCATCACCGACGCACACGCGGCCGCCGCGGGGGACATCCGGGACCGCCTCGCCGCCGAAGGCCTGCGCGTGGAACTCGACGCCCGCTCCGACACCCTGGGCTACCGCATCCGCGACGGGGAACTGCAGAAGATCCCCTACCTCCTCGTCGTCGGCGACCGCGAAATCGAGGCCGGCACCGTGGCCGTCCGCGCCCGCGGCGCCGACCGCAAGCAGGAAGTCGTCCCACTGGATGATTTTCTGTCCCGCGCGCGCTCGCGGGTGGAAGAGAAGGCCCTCTCTCCCTGAGGCTCGGGGGCGGGGACAGTGGGCCCCGTCCTCCACGGCCCGCAGCGGAGTTGCGCCCCCACGGCGCGACCTATCGTTGTGCTGCCGGGGCGCTATGGACGTTGACATGAAGCTGATCAGGCGACACCTTCCCGGCGCTGGAAAAACTGACAAGCGGGGCCGCGGAGCCCCCACCCTATCGGCGCACGGAATCGTGCAGCTGCCGGGTCGACGGAGCACACCCCATGCGGGATGTGCCATCGTGCCCGGTCGGCAAGCGTCGATGCGGGCTTTTTCATGAGGTGCAGTGAACGGAGATCCAAGAGTCAACGACAGGATCCGGATCAGCCCGATCCGGCTCATCGACGAGGAGGGCAATCAGCTCGGCATCGTCGCCACGGACGAAGCGCGTGCGCTCGCGGCCGACCGCGGGCTCGACCTGGTCGAGGTGGCGCCCGGCGCGCGCCCGCCCGTCTGCCGGCTCATGGATTTCGGAAAGTACAAGTACGCGCAGGCGAGGAAGGCGCGGGAAGCGAAGAAGAAACAGCACATCATCCACGTCAAGGAAGTGAAGCTGCGGCCGAAGATCGAGGCGCACGACATCGACTTCAAGATGCGGCACGCGCGCAGGTTCATCGAGGATGGTGACAAGGTGAAGTTCACGCTCATGTTCCGGGGGCGCGAGGTCACCCACCCGGAGCGGGGGCGGCGGATCCTTGAAATGGTGAAGGACGAGTTGGAGGACATCGCGGTCGTGGAGTCGGACATCTCCCACGAGGGTCGCACCATGACCATGCTGATGGGACCGCACCGCACCTAGTCCCCAGGAAATGTGGACTCCGTCCCGGACGGAGCTGAACCGGAGCAGACGCAAGATGCCGAAGATGAAGACGAACCGGTCCGCCGCGAAGCGGTTTCGAAAGACCGGAAGCGGGAAGTTCCGGCGCCGACGTGCCTACCACAGCCACATCCTGACGAAGAAGAGCCCCAAGCGTAAGCGCAGGCTCCGCCAGGGAACCCTTGTGGCGAAGGCGGACGAAAAGCGGGTGAAGCGACTTCTCGGGGAATAGCTCGCCTCATTCCCCGGACGCCACCCGGGACAGACTCGGTCTCAGTATCAGCAATCAGGAGGTGCGGTCATGCCACGCGCGACGAGCAGCGTTGCACGTAACCGTCGAAAGAAGAAGGTCCTCAAGGAAGCCCGCGGCCAGTTCGGGGCACGCTCGAAGCTCTATCGTACAGCCAAGAATTCCGTCGAACGCGGCTGGGCCTACGCCTACGTCGACCGGCGCAAGAGGAAGCGCGACTTTCGCCGACTGTGGATCGCTCGCATCAATGCCGCGGCCCGCCAGAACGGAATGTCCTATTCCCGCTTCGTCAGCGGGCTGAAGGGTGCCGGCGTCGACCTCAACCGCAAGGTGCTCGCGGACCTCGCCATTCGGGATCCGGCCGCCTTTACCAAGCTTGTCGAGGTGGCCAAAGCGCACGGCCCATGATCCCGGCCGGAGCGTCTCTCCTCGATCGGCTCGCCGCCATCGAGGGGGAGGGGCTCGCCGCGATCGGTGAGGCGGGAGACGCCGCCGCGCTCGAGTCGGCCCGGGTCGCGTACCTGGGCCGAAACGGTCGGTTGGCCGACGTCATGTCCCTGATCGGCACGGTCGAGGCCCGGGCGCGGCGCGACGTGGGGCAGCGGGCCAACGCAGTCAAGACGGTGCTGCGTGGTGCGCTCGAGGAGCGGGCGGAAGCGCTGGAGAGAGCCGCTCGCGGCCCCGGCTCCCGCATCGATCTCACGCTTCCGGCGCGCGGGCGGTGGATCGGCGGCGTGCATCCCGTGACCCGCGTCATCGACGAGATCTGCGAGATCTTCGCGGAACTCGGCTTCACGCGCGTGCTCGGCCCCGAGATCGAGTCGACGTGGTACAACTTCACCGCGCTCAACATCCCGCTCGACCATCCCGCCGCGGACATGATGGACACCTTCTACCTGGAGAAGGATGTCGTACTGCGCACGCACACCTCGCCCGTCCAGGCGCGCGTGATGGAGGCCTTCCAGCCGCCCGTTCGCGTCGTCGTACCGGGACTCGCGTACCGGCGTGACTCCTTCGATCCATCGCACGCCCCCGCGTTCGAGCAGATCGAGGGCCTCGCGGTCGACGAAGGCGTGGATTTCGTCGAGTTCCGCGCCGCGATCGAGCACTTCGTGCGCCACTTCTTCGGACCGGAGACGAAGAGCCGCTTTCGGCCGTCGTTCTATCCGTTCACGGAGCCCTCGGCGGAAGTGGACGTCTCGTGCACGGTATGCGGGGGCGGCGGTTGTTCGACCTGCAAGCGCACGGGCTGGATCACGATCATGGGCAGCGGGATGGTGGATCCCGCCGTCTTCGAGGCGGTGGGCTACGACCCCGAGCGATACACGGGCTATGCGTTCGGGATGGGTCCGGCGCGCATCGCGATGGTGCGTCACGGAATCCCCGACATGCGTCTCCTCTACGAAGGGGAGATGCGCTTCCTGCAGCAGTTCGCATGAACATCTCGTTCAACTGGATCGACGAACTCGCGCGACTGAGCGGGGAGCTGCGCGACCCGCACGCCCTGGCGGAACGCCTGACCATGACCGCCGCCGCGGTGGAGAAGGTCGAGACGGTCGGCGCGGGGCTGGACGGGATCGTCGTATCGCGCGTTCTGGAGGCGCGACCGCATCCGAACGCGGATCGCCTCACGCTGTGCAGGGTGGATCGGGGCGCGGACGAGGTGCTCGACGTCGTCTGCGGTGCGCCGGTCGTCATCGCCGGCGCGCTCTATCCGCATGTCGCGCCCGGGGGCGAACTCCCCGGCGGCTTCCGCATCGAAAGCCGAAAGATCCGCGGCGCGTCGAGTCACGGCATGCTGTGCTCCGAAGCCGAACTCGAACTGGGGCGCGACAAGGGCGGGATCATGCGCCTCGCCGACGGGCTCGAGCCGGGAGCGCCGCTTGCGGAGGCGCTTGGCCTGCCCGACACGCGTCTCACCCTGGATCTGAATCCGAACCGGGTGGACCTCGCCTGCCATCTGGGCGTCGCCCGGGAGGTGGGCGGTCCTCCGGCGCTGCGCGGCTTCGGAGGCCCGGAGTGGTCACCCGAGTGGCGGAACGGCGAGCGCGAGGCCAGCGGATCCGGCGTGACGATCCGGATCGAGGATCTGGACCGTTGTACGCGCTACATGGCCGCCGTGATCCGGGGCGTCAGGGTCGGGCCGTCGCCGGCGTGGCTCGCGGGCCGGCTTCTGGCCGTGGGCGCACGCCCGATCAGCAACGTCGTCGACGCCACGAACTACGTTCTCCTCGAGCACAACCAGCCGCTGCACGCCTTCGACCTCGCTCGGCTGGCCGGGCCGGAGATCCGCGTGCGGGCGGCCGTGGCGGGCGAACCGCTCACGACGCTGGATGGTCAGGAGCACGAACTCGCGCGCGACCAGACCGTCATCGCGGACCGCGACCGGGCGATCGCGTTCGCCGGTGTGATGGGGGGACTCGACACCGAGGTCACCGGCGACACGGTGGACCTGCTCATCGAGTGTGCCGCGTTCGACCCTGCCGGCGTGCGCGGGACCCGGGCGCCGGCGGGGCTCTCCACCGATGCTTCCTACCGTTTCGAGCGCGGGATCGACGCGTACGCCCAGGAGCGGGCGCTTACGCGGTGCGTGGAGCTCATCCTCGCAACGGCCGGAGGTGAAGCGGACCCGGTCGGGATCCGCGTGGGTCCCGAACCGTCGCCGATGCCGCCGATCGGACTCCGCGTCGACCGCGTGAACCAGGTGCTCGGTTTCGGCCTCGGCGAGTCGGAGGTGCTCGCGGCACTCGAGCCGATAGGCTTCGGGGGCCTCCCCGCCGCCGGCGACGACGGCGCGGCCGGCCGTGCCGGCAGGTTGAGCATCTCCGTGCCCGGCTGGCGTACGGACGTCACGCGGGAGATCGATCTCGTGGAGGAAGTCGCACGCCGGGTCGGTTACGATGCCGGCGCCGGCCAGGATCGCAGGTTCCGCCCGAGCGCGGTGCCCGCGGATCCCCGCGTGGAGAGGGCGGCCAGGGTGCGCGAGATGCTCACCGCCCGCGGACTGCTCGAGGCTCGCAGCCTGAGCTTCATGCCCGAGGATTTCCGGGGGAATCGCGCGGCGGTCGCCGTGCCGAACCCGCTCTCCGCTGAAGAGAGCTGCCTGCGCTCCGCCATGGTCCCCGTGCTGCTGCGCCGGCTCGAGCACAACTATGCGCGCGGCAACCGGAACGTGCGTCTGTTCGAACTCGGCACCGTGTTCGGGTACGCGCCGGGCTCGGGGCGGGCGGAGGATGAGGACGGGACGGGTCGCTTCGAGGAGTCCGAACGGGTGGGGGCCATCATCACCGGAGCCCGCCGGCCGGACCACTGGTCGGGACCGGGACTCGACTTCGACCTGTGGGATCTCAAGGAGATCGCCGAGTCGTTCGCGCACCGCCTCTGCGGCGCGACGCTGGAGCCGCTCGACGGAGCCGGCGGCGCGGATGCGCCGGAGAACGCGGGGCGTCTCGCGGGGCCGTGGCTTTCCCGGGGCGGGTTCCAGGTCGTCAGGGACGGACGTGTGGTCGGCGTCGCCGGGACCGTGGACCCGGCGTCGGTCGATGCCCCTCCGTGGGCGGCGCCCGCGTTCGGACTCGAAATCGATCTCGCCGCCGTGGAAGGGCGGACCGCGCCCGCCTGGCGCAGGACCTCCCCGTTCCCCGCCGTACGCCGGGACCTGTCGATGACGGTGCCGCGAGGCGTGCCCGCTTCGGACATCGAACGGGCCGTTCGTGAAGCGACCTCCGAGCTTCTCCGCGAAGTACGCCTCTTCGATGTGTACTCGGGGGATGAGATCGAGGGCGGCCGCCTCGGGCTGGCATGGACGTTTCGCTTCAGGGCTCCCGACCGTACGCTGACGGATCGGGATGTCGAATCGGAGATGTCCGCGCTCTCCGATGCCCTGGAGAAACGGTTCGATGCCAGAATCCGCAGGTCCTGACCGGCAACGGAAAGTTGAACAGCTGTTCGACCGCCTCTCGCGGGCGGCAGGCAGGATCGAGACGCAGTTGGAGGAATCCCGGGTTGCGGGTCCCACCGGACCGGCGACCCCTGACCTGGAGGAGCGGCTGGAGGCGGTGACGGCGGAGAACCGGCGCCTGCGCGAGACGCTGGCCGAAGCCGGCAGAAGGGCCCGCCGACTGCGTAACCGCCTCGCCCATGTGGAGGATGAGGTATGAACTCAGCGGATGATTCGCCCCCGGTCGGCGTGACGATCTTCGGTGATCGATACCGGATCCGGACGGACAGGGGCGAAGCATACACCCGGGCGTGCGCGAAGTACGTGGACGACGCGATTCAGCGGGCCCACCGGGCGGGGGTGGCCGAACCCCAGCGTGCCGCCATCCTCGCCGCCCTCGAGATCACCGACGAACTCCTCCAGGCCCGTCGGGAGGTCGAGCACCTCACCCAGGCCGTCGAGGCGCGATTGACCGAAGTAACCGAACGGATCGAGTCCATCGCCGGGGAGGGGACGAGCGATGCGACGAGCGGCGCCGCGGACGGTCCCTTCCACTGATCCGTCCCCCCCGGGATCCCGCATCGTGCCGGCCGCCCGGGGGCCGCGCCGTGCGCTTGCGGCGTGCAGAGTCCCGAGCAACGTTTCCTTCAAGGGTTTGAAGAGATCAGCAGCAGTCCGTGTGTGTGCTGTCCGTGAGGGGGCCTCGCAGGAGCGCGGCCCCGGCTTGAGATAGATGATCGACCGGAGCGTCTCGTTCCGTTCGATCCGAGCGGCATGCACCGGTGGACGAGTCCGCCGGTTTTTTTTGTTCATAGATGGTGCGAGGGAGTCTGGCCGTGCTGGAATCCATCACCGTGCCGACGATGCTGCTGGCCATCGCGGGTCTCGTGGCCGGGTGCGTCGCCGGGATCCTGATCGAGCGGCGGGGTCTCCGCCGGGCCCGGAGCCGGCTCCAGAGCGATGGCCGGGACATCATCGAGTCCGCCAGGCAGGAGGCTGACGGTCTCCGCAAGGCGGCGGAACTGGCCGGACGGGAAGAGGCACAGCGTCTCAGGGAGGAATCGGCCAGGGAGGGGGAGCGCCGGCGTTCCGAGCTGGAACGGCTGGAGCAGCGGGCCCTCGAGCGGAGCGAGACGCTCGAGAAGAAGTTCGAGATGATCGACCAGCGGCAGGAGCGGGTGGATCGGCGTCGCGAGCAGGTCGAGGTGGAGCGCGGCGAACTCGAGACGCGGGCGAAGGAACTCGTCGATCGGGAGCGGGAACTCGGGAGGCGCCTCGAGAAGATCGCGGGCATCAGCCGGGAAGACGCCCGCCGCGAGCTGATGGGCCAGATTCGCGACCAGGCGCGGGCGGACGCCAAACAGCACGTGCGCGAGGTGCGCGAGCGGGCTCGCAGCGAGGCCGAGAGGGAAGCTCGCAAGATCATCTCCCAGGCCATCGAGAAACTCTCCGTGGACCATTCCTCCGAGGCGGCCGTGTCGGTCGTCACCCTCCCGAGCGACGACATGAAGGGCCGCATCATCGGGCGTGAGGGTCGGAACATCCGGTCCTTCGAGGCCGCCACCGGCGTAGACGTGGTCGTGGACGACACGCCCGAAGCCGTCATCCTCTCCTGCTTCGATCCCGTCCGGCGGGAAGTCGCGCGGCTGGCCATGGAGCACCTCGTCGGCGACGGCCGGATCCATCCCGGACGCATCGAGGAGGTCGTGGAGAAGGCTCGGGAGGATGTGCAGACGACGATGCGGCAGGCGGCCGACGAAGTCCTGTACGAGCTCGGCATCCACGACCTGCACCCCAAGCTACGCGAAGTCCTCGGCGTTCTTCGTTTCCGGACCAGTTACGGGCAGAACCAGCTGCAGCACGCGCACGAAGTCGCGCTCATCGGCGCTACGATGGCGGCGGAGCTGTCGCTGGACACCCAGCTCGTGAAGCGCATGGGACTCCTGCACGACATCGGCAAGGGGCTCACCCACGAGAAGGAAGGGAGCCACGTCGAGATCGGCTACGATCTCTGCCGGCAGTGCGGCGAGAGCGACGGCGTGTTGAACGCGATCCGCGCGCACCACGGCGAGGAGCCGGCCCAGTTCCCGGAGACGTTCCTGGTGACCGCCGCCGACGCGATTTCGGGTGCGCGGCCCGGCGCCCGGCGAGAGTCCTTTGAGCACTACGTGAAGCGACTGGAGAAACTGGAGGAGATCGCGAGTTCCTACGACGGTGTCGAGAAGGTGTACGCGATTCAGGCCGGACGCGAGATCCGGATCATGGTGCTGCCGGACAGGATCTCCGACGAGGAGATGGCGAAGCTGTCGGAACGGACGGCCCGCCGGATCGAGAACGAGTTGCAGTATCCGGGGCAGATCAAGGTAGTCGTCGTGCGCGAGTCCAGGACCGTGGACTTCGCACGCTAGTGTAGCGTCGCAGAAAATCCTCGAGTCACCGAGAGTGCCGGGGCGCTGGCCTCCGCAAGGCGCTCCGACGAGGAATAGTGGCGCTATTGTGAGGAGGAGCAACGCCGCGGGGACGGATGCAGCGGCACTCGAATGACCGCAGGATTTCTGCGACACTACACTAGTACGTGCCGTCGAGGAAGGTGTCCTGGAGCCGGTCGCGCCGGGCGATTGCGACACACTCCGAGAGGT
>CAZDZJ010000017.1:0-9791 GCA_964509895.1 uncultured Gemmatimonadota bacterium | reverse complement strand
CCGCCTCCACCCCCGCCGCCGCTCCCGCCTTCCTCCAGCGCGGCGAGCCGGTGCCCGCGTTCCTCGTCCCGGATTTGGTCGGTGACCGCGATGGGCGCGATCGGCCGCTCGAGCGTCCCCGTCACCTGGCCGGAGGCGTCGAGGATCTTGATCCGATAACCGACCGAGTCCGCGAGAGCGACGCGGCCGTCCCGAAGTACGTCGAAACTCAGGGGAAGCGGAAAGGCCTCCATCGCCGACATGATCATTCGAACGTTGCCGGTCTGCGTCTCCGACACCTCGGCGGGCGGCAGCGCCCACGCCATGTGGAATTCCTCCAGCGTTCCGTCGAGCCGGTATCGGCCGATCGGCCGGCCTTCGGGCTCTTCTTCCTCTTCCTCTCCCATCAGCGCGGCGAACGATGGCGCCCTGAACTGCGTGGCGATGATCGTGCGGTCCGGCATGGCGTGGATGGCGGCGCCGGGCATCCCGGTCTGAAACGTGAATCCGGCCTCCTGGAGGAGTTGCCCGTCGCGACCGAAGACCTGGATGCCTCGCCTGTCGTGTACGGCAAGCTCCCCATCGGCGAGTACCGCCAGGCTGCGCGCGCCGTTCAGTTCTCCGGGTCCCTCGCCTTCGCTGGACAGCGTGCGGGCGAACTGTCCGGCCGGGTCGACGACGACGACATGTCCGGCGTCACTGTCGAGGATGTAGAGCGAACCGTCGGCGCCGAAGGCGACGCTCCTCACGCGGCCGAACATCTCCCAGTCCGCGCCATCGAGCACGCCGACCGTGTAGACGTCCTCCACGGTGGGTGCGAGGGGGATGTCCGGGCTGTCAAGCCCTGCGGTGGCCGGTCCGCCGTCGCCCCCGCAACCGACGACCGCAACGGGAAGGAAGAGGAGGACGGCGTGAAGCGTTCGGACGGGAACCTTGCGCATGGATCGCACCTCGGTGTTCAGGATGGTTGCCGATAGCGGCGACGACAGGCCCGGCGTCCGCCGCACGCCGGGTGTGACAGCGGAGGCCGGGGTCAGCGTTGCCCCGATCACGGGGCATCTTCGGGGAGGGCCCCCGCCGCGAGCCTGTCGACGCGCAGGCGCTGGACCCCGAGTTCGTCGGTCTCGATGTAGGCGAGCAGACCGTCCGGTCCGAACGCTACGGGAATCCTCGGTCCGTCCGGGGCGATCGTACCGAGATACAGGCCATCCGCCGTGAGGATGTCCGTCGGGCCTCTCTCGCCCGGAAGCCCGGCGCGTTCGACCCACAGCCGGTCGCTCCAGTCCACGGCCATCTTTGCGATGACCGGCATCTCCTTCGGGAATACCATGTCTCCGATCTGTCGCCGATAGATGTTGCGGAGGGCCGCTTCGAGTGCTTCGGGATCGGGGCCGCCCGAGCCTTCGGCAGGAGCCCGGACCGCCATCCTGACGATGCCCTCGGTGAGCACTTCCTGGAGCGCGTCGCCCTCGAGATCCAGCAGCGCGAGACGCCGTTCGCGTTCGGCGTCGCGGATCCGTGCCGTGACCGTGGCCGGAGCCACCGGGCGCTCGAGCGGGGTGACCCCGTTACGCGGCGTACGATCCGGGGCTACAAGCTTGATCCGGTATCCGACCGAGTCGACGATGGCGATCCGGCCATCCCGCAGCACGCCCACCTGCAGCGGGGGCGGGAAAGCCCGGATGGGGCGCAGTTGGAAGTAGACGCCTCCGGACTGCCCGTCCTCGACGCGCGCGTCGTCCAGCGGCGGGCCGGGCCAGGCCGCGTGGAGGAGTTGGCCGATCCCGTCGTGCCGAAAACGCATGATCGGCCGGCCTTCGCCGGACCCATCGCTCACGGTGCGACGGAAGACCTGGGACGTCACGAGGCTGTGGTCGGGCAGCAGGAAGAAAGGAGTCCCCGGAACCCCCTCCCCGGCCTCAAACCGGATCGCGTCGAGGAATACGCCGTCGCGGCTGAACATCTGGAGCCCGAACTTCGCAAAATCCATGACGCCGATGCGGCCATCCGGAAACAGGGAGAGACCTGCCGGACGGGCCAGCTCCCCCGGGCCTTCGCCCTGTCTCGAGATCGTCCGCACGTAGCCGCCCGAGGCGTCGACCACGACGACATGCCCGGCGCTCTCATCGAGGATGAACAGGGTTCCGTCGGCGTCGAACGCCAGGCTGGTCACGCTCCCGAAGGTTTCCCACGGCTCGCCGTCCAGCGCGCCCACGGTGTAGACGGTCTCGACGGAGGGTTCGATGGGGAAGTCGGGGCTGTCGAGGCCGGCCGAACGCGGCGTCCCACCGACATCCGGCCCGCAACCCGCGGCCCCCAGGAATCCCACAGCCAGGCCCCCCCGGAGCAGGGCACCCGTGACCGGCAAGCGACAGGCAGGATCGGCGGACGGCATGGATTCCACCCCACAGGTTGCACGATACGCCGGGCCGAAGATCCCGGCATGCGGGGGGCACAATCTACTAGTGGAATAGTAGACGGGAAAGAGCGCGGAGTCGAGACCTGGCGCCCGCCCCTCGGACGTTATGCGGTCGGTCGCAGCGTGGTTCCCGGCCGAATCCGCGGGATGAGTGCCGGCGTGCTCGCCTGGTAGTTGCGATAGGCGGGGTATTTCGCGGTGGAGATCGACTCGGTGAGCCGCATCGACGGAATGAACAGGGCGATGAGCAGGATGATGCCGAGCCCTGTCCAGTGCAGCCACTGCCCGGAGGCCGCGACCCCGAACAGGTAGAAGACGCCCCACATGCCCATCTCGCAGAAGTAGTTGGGGTGGCGGCAGTAGCGGAACAGCCCGGAGGTGAGGAACGGTTGCGCGACCTCCTCCCCCGCCGCGATCCGCCGTTTCTTGTCCTGCTGGAAGCGCCACATCTGCTCGTCGGCCACCGTCTCGCCGGCGAACAGCACGAGAAACAGGGCGGCCGTCAGGAAGTCCAGCCAGCCGAGCGAGGTGCCGGTCCACTGGCTCGCCTGGTGTACCGGCGACGTGAACAGCCAGATCAGGAGCATCTGCCCGAAGCTGATGAACGTCAGGTTGAGCACCTGCAGCCCCACCGGCCCCACGCTCTCGCGGACGGCGCTCCAGCGGTAGTCCTCTCCTCCCGCCCAGTATCCGCCCTTGCGTGCGAAATTGAACGTCAGACGCGCGCCCCAGAGGACGACGAGCAGGGTCATGAGATTCACGCGGGGCGAGGCGAAGTCCGTCCCGGCTGCCACGATCAGACAGTAGACGGGCGGGCACACGGACCACAGGCGGTCGATCCACGAGTACTCGCGCGTGACGGCCCCCAGCAGCCAGACCGGCGCCGCGAGGATGAGGCACAGGTCGAGGGCGGCGCCGTACGGCGTACCCGTCAGCGGGTGCGCGATGAGATTGATGTCGACCACGGGCTACCTCATGTGGCGGTAAGCCGGCGCACCAGCACCTGCAGCCACTCGCTCACCTCGCGGACCTCCTCCTGGAGTTCCTCGTGGCGCTCGTAGGCGTCAGCGCCGGGGGCCTGGTCGGCCCGCCCGGTCATCCCGGCGAGATAGTTGAGCTGGCTCAGCAGCATGGGGCGCGGATAGCTGCCCGCCGCGTCGTTCACGCGGGCGTCGAGTTCGGCGAGTTCCGCGGCGAGTGCGTCGAGCGTCTCGTTGCGGCCGCCGCCGGCGTCCGCGCGCGCCTCCGCGATCCGTTCGTGCAGGTCGTCAATGCCGGCCGCGACTTCACGGGCCTCCGCCTGCGTCTGCCGCACGGCGAGATTGAAGCGGTACTGCTCCTCGAGGTCCGCGACGGTCACCCCCTCCGCCGCCACCCGCGGGTCGATGCGCAGTTCGAGCCCGGTCTCGGCCGTTACGCCGCCCGCCGAGAGGCGAACGGTGTAGTCGCCCGGCGGCACGATCGGCCCGCCCCGCCCCGCGCCCTCCGACCGCATGTCCCAGCGCAGCCGGTGCATGCCCGGCGTTGACGAGACACCCCGCATGACGCCGCTGCGCGGGGCCATGCGCCGCATCCCCGGCGCCCCCGTCCGGACCTCTCCGCCGCCGCTGGCGAAGGAGCGGATTACATCTCCCTCCGCGTCCAGGATCTCGATCCGCACCGTCTCCTCCAGCCGAAGATCCGGCGAGATCCAGTAGCTGATGTCCGCGCCCGCTCCGGGGTACTGCGGCCGCGCCGTGTTCGAGGCCCATTCGAAGCCGGAGTTCCGGCCGGGCCGCGTCCGGTACTGCGGCCGTCCCGCGAACAGGTGCGCCCCCTCCGCACCGGCGACGGTGCCGTCCGCCCCGATCTCGTGCAGCGGCGTCACGTCATCCAGCACCCAGAATCCGCGGCCCATGGTCGAGAGCGCCAGGTCCTGCCGGTACACCTCAATGTCCGTGACCGGTGTAAGCGGCAGGTCGAGCTGGAACGACTGCCACGTCACCCCGTCGTCGAAGGAGATGAAGAGCCCGAACTCCGTCCCCGCGTAGAGGAGTCCCTCGCGATCCGGGTCCTCGCGCACGACCCGCACCGGCACGTCGGCCGGGATGCCGTTCGTGCCGTCGGTGAGCCGCTCCCACGTCTCTCCGGCGTCCTCCGTCCGGTAGACGTAGGGGCTGAAATCCCCGAGCAGGAAGCGGTATCCGGCCACGTACACCTTGTCCGGATCGTGCCGCGAGATGTCGATCGAGTTGATGCGGCCCTCCGCCGGCATGTCCGGCGGCGTCACGTTCTCCCACGACGCCCCGCCATCCAGCGTCACGTACACGGGACCGTCGTTCGCGCCCGTCCAGATCACGTCCGGGTCGTGCGGCGAGGCCTCGATCACGTAGAGCGTGGAATAGTGCTCCTCCCCCGTCGCGTCGCGCGTGATCGGCCCGCCCGACACCGTTTGCCGCTCCGGCGGAAAAGCCGTGAGGTCCGGTGAGATCCGCTCCCACGTGCGGCCCCCGTCCGTTGTCCGGTGCACGTACTGCGAGCCGTGATAGACGAGGTCGGGATCGTGCGGCGAGACCTCGATCGGGACGACACGCTGGAACCGGTAGGGCAGATTTGCGGGGTTCGTGCCGTACATGTTTACCGCGCCGACGTAGTACTGCTGCTCCTGCCCGGTGCGCTGGTTGTAGACGCCGAAGCGGCCCTTGCAGTTCGCGTACACCACGTCGGGATCGCCCGGCTTGGGCACCGCGGGACCCGTCTCGCACCCGCCCGGCGAGCGCCAGTACGCGTCCGGCCCGCCCGGCGCGGAGAGCGACGGCTGCCGGCTCGGCACGGCGACGGTGAAAGCATCGTCCTGCTGGCCCGCGTAGAGCCAGTACGGGAAGCGGTCGTCCACGTCGACCTGGTAGAGTTCGGCCGTGGGCTGGTTGTTGACGGGCGACCACGTCTGTCCGCCGTCCAGCGTCACCACCCCGCCGCCATCGCTCCCGTGCACCATGATCCGCGGGTCGTCGGGGTTGATCCACAGGTCGTGGTCGTCCCCGTGGACGTTCGGGATCGTCCGGAACGTCTCTCCGCCGTCCGTCGACTTCCAGGTGGAGAGGTTCAGAACATAGACGACATTCCCATCCGTCGGGTCCGCGGTGACATTCGTGAAGTAGAACGGGCGGTGCATGAGCTGGTTGCGGGGGTCGTCGTTGATCAGTTCCCACGTCTCCCCGGCGTCATCCGAACGGTACAGTCCCTCGATCGGCTCCGGCGCCTCGACGAGCGCGTAGACGCGATCGGGCATGTCCGCCGAGACCGAGAAGTCCACCTTCCCGATGAGTCCGTCGGGGAGCCCGGCGGTGATCCGGCGCCACGTGTCGCCCCCGTCCGACGTCTTCCAGATCCCGTCTTCGTCCGCCGCGCCGGAGATGATCGACCAGGGCTCCCGCTTCGCCCGCCACATCGCCGCGTAGATGACGTTCGGATCCGATGGGTGAAACTCGAGGTCCACCGCCCCGACCGAGTCGGATGTGAAGAGAATGCGTTCCCAGTCGAGCCCGCCGTTGCCCGACCGATAGACGCCCCGCGTCTCGTTGTTCGCGAACGGATTCCCCATCGCGGCGGCGTACACGAGATCCGGGTTGTCCGGGTGCGCCTTCACGGACGCGATCTGCCCCCCGTCTTCGAACCCCACGTGCTCCCACGTCTCGCCGGCATCGGTGGACTTGTAGATGCCTTTTCCGATGATGATATTCGAGCGAATGCCGTCCGAGCCCGTTCCCACATAGATGGTATTCGGGTCCGAATCGGCCACTTCGACATGGCCGATGGACGGGGAGGCGAAATAACCGTCCGAGATATTCTCCCAGGTCATCCCGTAGTTCGTCGTCTTCCAGACCCCGGCGCCGGTCGCCCCCTGGTAGAACGTGTGCGGGTGGGAGCGGTGCCCCTCGACCGCCGTCACTCGACCGCCGCGCGACGGGCCGACGAAGCGGAAGGAGAGGCCGTCGAAGAGACTCGGGTCGACCGTCTCCGGGGTCGGTTCCACAGTCCGGATGCCGATCGGGACTTGGCCCGCGTCCGCGGCGTCCTGGGCAATGAGCCGACTCGCCGGAGCGGCGAGCGCGATGAGGGAGATGAGAACGCCCCCTGCGCCGATGGTTCGTGTGGGGAATCGCATGGTTACTCCTGGTTTCCTTGTGCCGTTGTCGGCCGAGTGCGTCCGTTCCATCCGCTGCGCCGCGGGCGCCTACCGCGCCTTCATGAGCGCTTCGCCGGCGAGGGCGTCCGTGAAGCGGCCCCCATCGATCGCGAACGTTCCGTTGACGAGCGAGTACTCGACGCCCTCGGCAAGGCCGTGCGGGTCGTCGTATGCGGCGGTGTCCCGAAAGTCGTCCAGGTTCACGACGATGATGTCGGCCACCGCTCCCACGTCGAGCACGCCACGGTCCTCGATCCCGTACACGCGGGCCGGCAGCGCCGTCATCGCGTGAATGGCCTGTTCGAGGGTCGTGACGCCTTCTTCGATCACGTACTTCCGGATCCGGCGCGGGAAGGCGCCGAAGCCGCGCGGGTGCGGGTGCCCTTCGCCCGGCACCCAGAGCGAGCCGTCGGAGGAGGTCATCATCCACGGCTGCGACATGAAGCGTGCGATGTCCCCGTCGTTCATGTTGAAGGAGGTGAGGCCGGTCCCGCCGCCTCCTTCGCGGGCCTCCACGAGGAGAGCGAGCGCGGTCTCGATCGCGTCCATGCCGCGCGCCTCCGCCACGCCGGCCAGCGTGCGGCCGCCATTGGGTCCGCCCTGAAGCATGAGGCGGTCGGCCCCACCCCGGCGGTCGAGGTTCTCCCACATGTCGGCCACGAGGCGCTCGCGCTCCGCGGCGTCCTCCATGCGCGCGTAGAGGGCGCCGTCGTCGCCGGCGAGCGCCCAGCGCGGGACGAGAGCCCCGACGATGCTCGTGCCGGACGCCTCGTAGGGGTACTGGTCCGCATAGACCGGGAGCCCTTCCGCTCGGGCACTCTCAATGAGGCGGACGACCTCGGCGGACTCGCCCCAGACGCGGGGCCCCAGGGCCTTGATGTGCGTGACGACGCCGGTGATGCCCGAGCCGCGCGAGATCTCGATGACCTCGTCCACGGCGCCGAGCAGGCCGATCGAATAGTCCGACTCGTCGCGGATGTGGCTCTGGTACACGCCCCCGAACTCGGCCGCGACCTTCGCGAGTTCGACCACCTCACCGGTTGGCGCGTAGGAGCCCGGGGAATAGTAGAGGCCGGAGGAGAGACCGAAGGCGCCTCCGTTCATGCCGTCCCGGACGATCCTCCGCATGCGGTCGAGTTCCTCGGGCGTGGCCTCCCGCGCCTGCATGCCGAGCACGGCGCGGCGCACGCTGCCGTGCCCGACGAACTGCCCCACGTTGACCCCGACGCCGGGATCCAGGACCCGCCTCCGCTGGTCGGCGAGGTCGACGGTGCCGCCGCCATCGGGGTTGGCGAAGATCGTCGTGATCCCCTGTGCGAGGAGCGGGTGCGCCGTCCGAAGCTCGGCGCCTAGGAGCGCCGGCATGGCGTGCGAGTGCGTGTCGATGAAGCCGGGAAAGACGTGCAGGCCGGCTGCGTCGATGACCCGGTCGGCGGTCGCCCCCCCGAGGTCGCCGGCCGCCGCGATCCGCCCGTCGTCGATCGCGAGATCGCCGGCTCGGGCCGGAGCCCCGCTGCCGTCGACGAGCGTGCCCCCGCGGATGATCAGGTCGTACGTCTGCGCCTCGACGGACCGGACGGTCAATGCACCCCCGGCCACGAGGACGGCGGCGGCAAGAAAGCTCGTGAGCGTCCGCGTGGCGTGGCGAGGCGCAGTCGGGAAAAGCATGTTGTAGTCCATGCGGTCGAATCTGTCGGCCCGGATGGGAAACGCACAAGAAAAGCTCACGCAGAAAAGCTCATCGGAGGCACGTATGCGCCGGTATCGACTCCCGCTCTCGACTCTCACGCTTGCCGGGTCCACGGTTGGCCTCGCTCTCGCGGCCGGGACCGCCCTTGCCACGCCGACGACGCTCGAGGCGCAGGCCTTCGAGGACGCGCGGGGGAACATGTCCATCGCCCTCGCCGGGGACGCGATCATCTCCCGGAAGATGTCCCCGTACCGGGAGCCCGAGTTCCTCGCCCTGCGCGACATCATACAGCGCGCGACCACCGCGTTCGTGAATCTCGAGATCCTCTTCCACAACTACGAGGACGACGTGATCCCGGCCGCGGCCAGCGGCGGCACCTACATGCGGGCCGAGCCGGAAATCGCGCACGAACTCGCCTGGTTCGGTTTCGACATGGTGAGCCTCGCGAACAACCATACGATGGACTTCGGCGCCGGCGGGGCCAGGCGCACGGTCGCGGCGGCCGAGGCGGCCGGGCTCGCCGTCGCCGGCTTCGGCGAAAACCTGTCGCGGGCGCGGGCCCCGGCCTACGTGGACACGCCCGGGGGACGGGTCGCGCTGATTTCGATCGCCTCGACCTTTGACGACGCGATGCGGGCCGGCCACCAGCGGCCCGACGTGCGGGGGCGGCCGGGGCTGAGCCCGATCCGCTACGAACGGCACGTGACGGTGACCGCCGACCAGATGGCAGGCCTCCGCGGCGCGCTCGCCGCGGCGGGGCGGGGCGGCGGCTCCGGCTCCCGGGTGAGCTTCGGCGGCATGAGCTTCATGGAGGGATCGAAGCCGGGGGTGAAGACGGCGCCGCACGCCGGGGATCTGGCCGAGATCATCGAGGTCGTGAAGGAGGCGCAGCGCCAGGCCGAGTGGGTCATCGTCACGAGCCACTCTCACGAAGGCGCGGATCGCCGCGAGGTGCCGGCGGACTTCCTCGTGGACGTCGCGCGGGCGGTCGTCGATGCGGGCGCCGACATGTTCGTGGGCCACGGTCCGCACATCCTGCGCGCCATCGAGATGTACCAGGGCAAGCCGATCTTCTACTCGCTGGCGAACTTCGCCATGCAGAACGAGACGATCGAGTTCCAGCCGCAGGACAACTACGAGGCTCAGGGACTGGGGTTCGAGGACCTTCCGGGCCGGTTCCAGGATGTGCGGATCGAGCGGGCCGGCGCGTCCTCGTTCCCGGCCGGCAAAGGGTTCTGGGAGAGCGTCGTCCCCGTCGTCGAGTACGAGGGCGGGGCGTTGAAGGAGATCCGGCTCCACCCGATCACCATGGGCTGGCAGCTGCCGCGTCCGGTGCGCGGCCGCCCGATGATGGCGGACGATGCGCTCGGGAAGGAGATCCTCGAGGGTCTGGCGAAGCTCTCCGCCGAGTTCGGGACGACGATGACGATCGAGAACGGCGTCCGCGTCCCCCGGGCCGCAGCCAGCCTGTCCTCTCCCCGCTGCATCCGCCGCCCAGGCCCGGCCTGCCGCCGGACTCCGCGGCCGCCGCCCCA
>CAZDZJ010000016.1:0-3949 GCA_964509895.1 uncultured Gemmatimonadota bacterium | reverse complement strand
CATGGACATGGCGCACGGGCCGCACAGGCCGGTCGCCTCCGTGGTCGCCGTGCCGGACGGGCCGGGGGAGCTGGTGATCGATGTCCATGTCCGCGATGCTGGGCCGCGGGCCGAGCGGGACGTGACCGAGCACTTCCATGTTCCGGCTGCCGCGCTCCACGACATCGATCGCCTGCGCGCCGAGCGCAACCGGGGCCGCGAGCACGGCTCCGAGGACGGTGGCCGCTGAGAGTGTCAGGGTCCGATTTCCAACCTTCATTCTTTCCTCCGTTTCGAGCCGACGGCTCGCGAGCCGCCGGCAGCTAGCCGGGGTCCACCGTGAACACCATGGACATGCCGGCCTCCAGGTGCTCCGCAATATGGCAATGCGCCATCCAGCGGCCAGAGTTGGATGCCTCGAGCAGGATATCGAACGTCGACCCGACCGGGATCACCATCGTGTCCTTCCAGGCGAGGTTGTCCGACGGCACGCCATCGCGCGCGAGGATCAGGAAGCGCTGTCCGTGGATGTGGATCGGGTGCTGCATGGGGTGGAACGAGCGGCGCTGGTTGTGGATCCGGACCTTGACGACGTCCCCCTCCGCGAAGCGCCAGTCGATGTCCCGGTTCTCCTTCCCCGTGCGCGTGTCGCGCATGATCCACGTGAGGTTCTCCGAGGTCGACAGGTAGTTCATCATCGGCATCGCGTCCGTCCACTCGACGGGCGGGAAGTAGAGCGTGTCGATCGCCATCACCGCGACGATGTCGCTGTGCAGGTCGCTGCCCACGCGCGCGGTGAGTTCGAGTTCGTGATCGACGGGTCGCGCGAACTCCGCACGGTACCGATCGATATCCTCAATGACGTCCGCGTGCTCCCGGAGGGTGGCGAACGCGTCCCCGAAGTTCTCCGCGACCGGCTCGTCAACGACGGTGACGATCCCGAGCGTGTCCGTCTGCGGGTAGAAGCGGCCGTTGAAATGGTCGATGGCCTGGATCGGGTTGAGGAGCGCGTACGTGCCCGGTTCGTCGAAGCGGGCGTCGACGATGTACCGCTGAGCCGGCGCGAGGACGACGTTCGAGACGAAACTCTCGCGCTCGAACTTGCTCACGTCCGCGCCCACGAGCTTCAGGTCGGCCCCCTCCATGACGAGGTTGAAGGTGCGCGTGTTGGCGACGTTGGTGAGGTAGAGGCGCCGCACCTCGCCACGGCGGACCGTCGCCTCCCAGCGCGGCTCGCCGTTCACGAGCAACTGGTTCCCGAAGCGGCCCATGAGCGTCTGGATCGCGGCTTCGCGACCGTACGGGAAGAGCCCGCCCTCGTCGACCAGCAGGTCGTCGAGCATGAGAAAGTCCTCGCCGTTCGCCGGGGCGTAGTAATCCGGCGCCGGGGCATCCACGAGCATGTTCCCGTACAGGCCGAGGTCCTGCTGGATGTCCTCGCGGTGGTGCGGGTGGTACCAGTACAGGCCCGCGTCGCGGAAGTGCACGCGGTACATGAACGACTCGCCGGGCTCGACCGGGTCCTGTGTGACGCCGGGCACGCCGTCGAACCGGTTCTCGAGCCGCACGCCGTGCCAGTGGACGGCCGTCGGCAGGTCGATGTGGTTCGTGAACAGGACGACGATCTCCGCCCCCTGCGGGACGCGGATGAGGGGCCCGGGATACTGTCCGTTGAACCCGTACATCGTGAACGTGCGCATCCCGATCGTGCGCCGGACGAACCCGGCCTCGAGGCGCAGCGTGTCGCCGTGGGCCATCTCCACGACCTCGCGGAACACGGCCTCCGGGAGCATCGACGGATCGTGGCCGGGGTCGGGCAGGAACGGGGTCACCCCGGGAACGGAACCCATCAGGCCCGGCAACATCATCGGCATCGGGATCGGCTGCGGCGGCATGCGCCACACGGCCCCCGTGCTGTCCGTCGCCATCGCGTGGCCCGCGTGCTGCTGCCCCGATGCCGGTGCGCCGGGCAGCCACAGGGATGCGGCGAGGGTCGCACCGACGAGGAGGCAGCGCACTGTCTTCGACCGCCGCTCGGGCAGGCTCAGAAGTACAGCTGGCAGTTCATGCCCTCGAACGGACCGTGGCCGGCCATCGTGTGCAGCCGGCCGGAGGGGGAGAGGCCGGTGAGCATGATCGGCCCCTGCCAGCGCTCGACGTCCGCCGAGGCCTCCTCGCTCACGAAGATGAGGAACTGGTTCCAGGCGACCCGTGCCTCGAGCCGGTTCTCTTCGGACAGCGTGCCGAGCTGCATCCAATCGTCGAGTTCGGGCTTTGCGGCCCACACCACGTAGACCGCGCCCCGTCGCTTGCGCATCTGGTCCACATGGATCTCGATGTCGAACGTCTGGAAGCCGCCTTCGTCGACGGTGATCTCGAACGGCGAGCCCGGCTGCGTGAGCGTCATCGACCCGCGGCTCCCGGGCGCGCTCTGCGTGCCGGAGAGCTTGACCACTTCAGGCGTGAGGAGGCAGGCGCCGACCCGGGTCGTCGCGTCCATCCACGGCGCCGCGCTCAGCCGAGCCGCGATGTCGGTCCAATGGGACGCACGTGCTTCGCCCGCCACGAGCGTACCGAGGGCGACCGCGAAGACGGCGGCCATGCCGAAAGCGCCGGTCGACTGCTTCATGCTCTTCATGCTCGAAAGGTCGATTCCGGCGCCCCGCGCTGCAAGCGCCGCCGCCCGGGCGCGCCTTCCCGGCGAACGACCCTCAGTTCAGCTCGGGCCGCCCAGACCTCCGTCGGCCACCGCGATAACCGTCGGGCCGACCGGTATCGGCATCCGTGAGATCGAGGCCCAGGTCGAAGGTGGCCGCGTACCCGTCGTCGGTCTCGTTCGCATGAGCCATGAGGCTCTCGCCACCGTCGCGTCGGAAGATGCCGTCGTCCGCGTTGGTCATGGGGCGCTGCCCGCGCGCCGCGTACGGCGTTTGCGCGTGCACCTTGTCGGTGAGCGCCTCGTCGAAGTAGAGCTGCGAGGTGAACTCGTACGACTGTCCGCCGATGTCGGTGCGCACCTTGAAGTGTACGTGGACGGCACGCCCGCGGTACCAGCCCGGATAGACCGTGGTGAAGCGGGCCAAACCATCCGCGTCCGTCGTCTGGTAGCCCCGAAGAAAGTGCTTTTCCCGCGCCTCCGCGGGGGCTCCGTCATCCTCCACACCCGAGTACACGCCGTCCGCGTCGCACTGCCACACGTCGATCAGCGCGCCGGGGAGCGCCGAGCACTCGCCTTCGGCGATCCGGGACACGTTGAACCTCAGCGTCAGCGGGACGCCCTCGCTCACCGTCCCGGTCGACGGGTCGGACCGGATGTCCGAGCGTTCGAGCCGCGCGTCGACGAAGAAGGGTCCTTCCGTCTGTTCGGGCTTCCGTCTGTTCGGGCTTCGCCACACAGGCCGGCAGCGCGCGAGCGATCCCGGCTGCCTCGGCAGCGAGAGCCTCCTCCGGGCCCGTCCCGAGAACCCACCGACCAGCGGCCAGCGCTCCGCCGCCCACGCCGAGGGCAGCGAGAGCCTCGCGCCGCGTCAGTACCCGACCCACTTCAACGTCCTCGTGCTTCATGCTGCACCTCCACGTACGTCAGTTGGCGCTCGGCTCTTCGTCCTCGATGACGATCTCCCGGCCGGACGGCCGCTTGCCTGCGCGTTCCGGCCGATGAGCCCGGGGACGCTTCACGAAGTCGCCGCGGATTCCAGAGAAGCCGGAGCCGGGCCCGTGTACGACGCGGATCGTGCCGCCGGCTACCTGCCTGCCGAGCCAGTTCCGGACACGGGCGATGAGCCGCCCCCGCACGGGCGGAATCAGGAGCAGGATGCCGGCAATGTCCGTGAGGACGCCGGGCGTGATCAGGACGACGCCCGCGGCGAGAATCAGCAGCGCGTGGACGAGCGATTCGCCTGGAAGCCCGCCTCCCTGGAGTTCGTCGCGGACGGCAAGCCAGGCCCGCAGCCCCTCGCGGCGGGCGAGC
>CAZDZJ010000015.1:0-144001 GCA_964509895.1 uncultured Gemmatimonadota bacterium | reverse complement strand
CCGGACCGCGCTCGCAAACCGCCGCCGAGTGCGGACCTGATCCCGTTCGGCGGGAACCTAAGAGCGGGAATCAGACCCGCAAATCCCGTAAGTCCAATGATCGCAACAGATCCGAAATCGAAATCGGACGTTGGATCAGCGTGCGGGCGTTCGACCGGGCGATCGAGGATCTCTCGCACGCCGCCGACCTCGAGCGGGGCGAGGAGGATGAGGTCGAGCCGGACGGCCAGCCCAACGAGCGCGGGATCCCGACGAGCACGCTCCAGTCCAACATCCACTACCACCTCGCGCTCGCCCGCTACCTGAAGGGCGATTTCGAGGGGGCGCTGCCGTCGTACGAGGCCTACATGGCGGTGAAGACGAACCCCGACCAGCTGGTGGCGATCTCGCACTGGTGGTACATGGCCCTGCGCCGCCTCGGCCGCGACGAGGAGGCGGCGGCCGTGCTCGAACCGGTGACCGCGGAACTCGACGTGATCGAGAACACCAGCTACCACCGGCTTCTCCTGCTGTACAAGGGGGAGCTGACGGCCGACGAACTGTGGGATCCCGAGAGCGGCGATCCGGCGGGCGTGGCCGTCGCGTACGGCGTCGCGACGTGGCACCTCTACAACGGTCGCGAGGGACAGGCGGCGGAGATGTACCGCCGCATTCTCGAGGGTTCCGGCTGGGCGGGCTTCGGCTATATCGCGGCCGAGGCGGAGATCGCCCGGCTGGAAGGCGGCGGCGCCTAGCCAGGCCGTCAGGGAAACTTCTTCCCGGGTTACAACGTTTCGGTGGGACGGTGCGTCCCATCCCCTGAGTGTGGGATGGGACCCGGGCGATCCGCGTGCGCGGACCCGGGGGTTCGGGATCGGGAATCCAGGAAGACAACCGTGAGACTGTCCGTGTTCTTCATAGATCGTGCCGGCCTGCGGCGGTGGCCGGCGTGCCTGCTCTTCATGCTGCCGGCGGGGCCGCTGGCGGCCCAGGATTCGGTGATCGGCGGCGAGACGCACGCGCGTTCCGCGGCCGCGCCGGCGCTCTTCGCCGTCCGGGCCGTGGAGTCGCCCCGTATCGACGGGTGGCTTGACGACGAAGCCTGGAGCGAAGCACCGGTGGCGCGGGATTTCGTCCAGTACCGGCCCGATCCGGGACAGCCCGCCAGCGAGCGCACCGAAGTCCGCGTCCTCTACACCGACGACGCCATCTACATCGGCGCGCGCATGTTCGACAGCGACCCCGCCGGAATCATCCGCCGCCTCGCGCGCCGCGACGAGGAGGTGACGACGGACGCCTTCCATGTCGCGATCGACAGCTACTTCGACCACCGCACCGCGTTCCGCTTCTCCGTCAGCGTGGCGGGGGTGCAGAGCGATGGGCTGCTCTTCTCCGACACCGACGAAGATCCGGATTGGGACGCGGTGTGGGAGAGCGCCACCCGGACCGACGCGTCCGGCTGGGCCGCGGAGCTGCGTATCCCCTTTTCGCAGCTCCGGTTCGCGGCATCCGCGCGCGACGGCGGCGCGAGCACGTGGGGGATCAACTTCCGCCGCGAGATCGCCCGCCTCGAGGAGTCGAGCGTCTGGTCGCCTCTGCCCGAGGATGGTTCCCGGGTCGTGTCCGCGTTCGGGACGCTGCGCGACCTCGAGGACATCCGCCCGAGGCGCAGTCTCGAGGTCCGTCCCTACGTTCTTTCCTCCGCCACGCGCGCGCCGGGGACGGCCGACGACCCGTTCCATTCGGCGACGGACTTGCGCGAGACGGTGGGCGGCGACCTGAAGTACGGGATCACGGACAATCTGACGCTGAACGTCACCGTGAACCCCGACTTCGGGCAGGTGGAGGCGGACCCCTCGGTCGTGAACCTCACCGCCTTCGAGACGTTCTTTCCCGAGAAGCGCCCCTTCTTCCAGGAGGGCGCGGACATCTTCGACTTCGCGCTCGGCGCGCCCGACGATCAGAACAACGAGTCGCTCTTCTACAGCCGGCGCGTCGGACGCCCGCCCCAGGGGTTCGTGACGGCCCCCTCGGACTATCAGCAGGTGCCCGAGGCAACGAGGATCCTCGGCGCGGCGAAGCTGTCGGGGAAGACGGCGGACGGCTGGTCGGTCGGATTCCTGAACGCGCTCACATCGAGCGAAATGGCGCGCTTCGCGGGTCCGCTGGGAACCCTCGGCGAGCAGTTGGTCGAACCGGTCACGAACTACGCGGTGGGCCGGGTCATCCGGGACTTCCGCGACGGGGAGAGCGCGATCGGGCTCATCGCCACCGCCACGAACCGCCGGCCGGACGCCGGGGGGGCGCTCGCCTTCCTGACGGACCAGGCATACACGGGGGGAATCGACTTTCGCCACCGGTTCGGGAACGGGAACTACGAGATCAACGGCCATGTGATCGGGAGCACCGTGAGCGGGAGCGCCGAGGCCATCGAGCGCATCCAGCGCTCTTCGACACACTACTTCCAGCGCCCGGACCTGGAACACGTGGGGCTGGTCCCGACGCGCACGCGGCTCTCGGGCAGCTCTTCGACCCTCACCTTCTCGAAGGTGTCGGGCGGCAACTGGCGTTACGGGCTGTTCGCGGAGAACCGGTCTCCCGGCTTCGAGGCCAACGACCTCGGATTCCAGCAGAACTCGGACTACCGGGTGGGCGCGGCCTGGGTCAGTTACCAGCAGTTCCGGCCGCAGTGGGCGTTCCGGAACTGGGGCGTCAACATGGCGACGTGGTCGGGTTGGAACTTCGGCGGGGAGCGCCAGTTCACGGGCGGGAACGTGAACGGGAACTTCCAGCTCAGGAATTTCTGGCGAGGCTTCGCCGGATTCAACCAGGAGTGGGCGGGGCTCGCCTCGACGCAACTGCGCGGCGGGCCGGCGCTCTATCAGCCCTCCCAGTGGAACAGCTTCGGCGGGATCTTCACCGACTCCCGGAAGGCCATTGGGCTGGGAGCGATCTTCAACGCCGGCGGGGAGTACAGCACGGCGACGCACCGCTGGGGGATCTCGCCGAACGTGAGGCTTCAGATGTCGAGCCGTCTCCAGTTGAACCTGGGCCCGAGCCTGCAGTGGAACGAGCGCGCGTGGCAGTTCGTGTCGCGTCCCGGGGCCTCCGACGGGACGCACTACGTGTTCGCGCGCCTCAGTCAGAGGACGGTTTCGATCACGACGCGCCTCAACTACACGTTCAGCCCGGACCTTTCCCTTCAGTTCTACGCCCAGCCGTTCGTGAGCGCGGGGAACTACGACCGGTTCATGGAGGTCGCCGATCCGCGGGCCTCCGACTTCTCCGACCGCTTTCGGACGTATGGCGAGAACGAGATCCGGCGGGTGGAGGCGAACGGTTTCGGCCTCTACCAGATCGATTCGGACCGCGACGGGACGGCGGACTTCGGCTTCGCCGATCCCGACTTCAACGTGAAGTCGTTCCGATCCAACCTGGTCCTGCGCTGGCAGTATCGACCCGGGTCCACCGTGTTCCTCGTGTGGAGCCGCGACCAGCAGTCTTTCCGCAACGACGGCGCGTTCCGATTCGGCGAGGACCTGACGGACATCGCGCGAATTCCCTCCACGAATATCTTCCTCGTCAAGTTCGAACACTGGATCGGGCTCTAGCCGCAGTGCCGCAGAACCGGCAGGAGGGCGGTGACAGGATACGTTTTTGCGGCGCTTGCGGTACTCGTCGCCGTGGCCGGCTGGAGGGCGCGTAGCCGGCTGCGCGCGCGGACGCGCAGCGGCGTGACGGACGAGATCGTGCAGCAGATCGAGACGGTGGGCCGCGTGGACGCGGAGGATGTCGATCCCGTGGATCTCGAGCACGTGCGGGCCGAGGAGGACGAGTTCTGGGCCCAGACCTGGGACGAGCCCGACGAAGACTGGTAGGGCATCCGACACAGACGGGGAATCCGATGACGAATGCAGCATTGAGCCCCCGCGTGATCCCGGTGGGTCTCGCGGCGGCGCTCTCGCTTCCGGCGGCGTCGGGAGTGACGGGGACGGGCGTGCTGGAGGCTCAGGAGGTACCGCGGAGCTCCTTCGGGGCGGCGGTCGCGACATTCGAGGACGGGCTGGGCTCCATGCGGGGCGTCCGCGAACTGGATGACGGGCGCGTGATCATCGCGGACGGCTTCGGCGCCGCGGTGATCGTGTGGACGCCCGGAAGCGGAGCCGACACGCTGACCAATGTCGGCCAGGGCCCCGAGGAATACCGGACGCCCGACGGCCTCTTCCCCCTTCCGGGCGGTGGGACGCTCCTCGTCGACCTCGGCAACGCGCGGCTCACCCGCATCGATGCGGATCTCGGGTTCGGAGAGACCTGGCCCATCGCGCACGGGGATCCGAATACCGGCATGACGATGATCCTGCCGGTGGGGACGGATCGTGACGGCGGGATCTACTTTCAGCAGCGGCTCGGCGGGATGATGGGGACATCGGATTCGGCGGCCGTGGCGCGGCTCGATCCGGCCACGGGCGAGATCTCCGAGATCGGACGGGTCCGGCTTGCGGAGCAGACGCGGGTAGAGTCCGGGGATGCGAACAACCGTAGCGTGAACATCCGGCCCGTGCCGTTCTCCGACCAGGATTCGTGGAACGTGGCGTGGGACGGCCGGGTGGCGATCGCCCGCGCGGACGACTACCGGCTCGAGTGGCTGGATCGGGCCGGCGGCGTCACGCGAGGGCCCGGTATCCCGTACGAACCGGTGCGGGTGGGCCGGGCGGACCAGGAGGAGTGGCTCGAGGGCCTCGGGGGAGGACTGCGGGTCGAGGCGACGGACGATGGGAGCGGGATGCGCATGTCGATGAGCCGGGCCCCCTCGGGGGCGGGCGAGGCGGACCCCTCCGACTTCGAGTGGCCCGACGCGAAGCCGGTGATCCCCGTCGGCGCGGTCGCAATCGATGGGGAGGGCCGGGCCTGGGTCCGACGTCACGTGCGCGCGGGGGAGGCCCACCTGTACGACATCTTCGATGCCGACGGGCGGCGGATCGCCCAGGTGGAACTCCCCGAGGATCGGCGTCTCGTCGCCTTCGGGGCGGAAAACGCCTATCTGGTCCGGAGCGACGACTTCGACTTCGCCTGGCTCGAGAAGCATCCGGTGCCCGCCCTGCCCGGGGCGCGCTGACCGCAGACCACGCTCTGCTGCGGTGCCCCTATCGCGGGCGCCTGATCAGGTCCGGATCGGGCGGCAGGAGCGTGGCGTCATCCGCCGGCGCGAAGTCCGCGGAACCGGTGAGAGGAATCGGGGGAACCCACACCTCGGTGTCCGGCTGGAACGCGGCCCACGCGAACCAGAAGGCATGGTACGCCTCGGCGTGAGGCTCAAGCCTTTCTCCCTCGAGCGGTCCCGCCACGGCCTCGCCGCCGAAGGTCCACACGCTCCCCGTTTCCACGTCCTGCCGGCGACCGTTGACGACCTCGAAGGTGAGGGACCGCCCGTTGGCTCGGGCGTGGTAGATCCGGGCGCTCTGGGCGAGGGAGTTCCAGAACGCGACCACGGGTGCTCCGCCGGCCCGGGCACTCGCGGCCCAGACGGTGATGTTCTGCCCTTCCTGGTCCCGCGCGGCCACTTCCCTCAGGTCCGAGATGGCGAACGCAACGCCGCCGGTTCCCGACGGGACGCCGACGACGCGCTCCTTGGGCCTTCGCCGCAGATCGATCGGGGCGGATGTCGGATAGAACAGCGAGGCGTTGTCCGGGTCCCGGTAGTTCCCGTACGGGTAGAGCGTGTAGAGGAAATCGTGCCCCGTCACGCGGGTCGCGATCCATGTGTCCTGGAAGATCTGAAGCCACGCCCCGTACACGAGCAACTCGTACGGCACGCGCCTGAGGCTGGTGCCGTCCTCCGGGCCGCAGGTGGCGGAACGCGTCAACTGCGGGTAGAGCGTCCCGGAACCGTCGTCCATGACGAGATTGTTGTCGAGGACGTAGTTGGACACCGCGAAGTCGGGCGTGTCGGTCGCCGCGGGATCGAAGACGCGGACGGACCCGGTGAGCGGCGAATAGGTGATGGTGAGCCGTTCTCGCGCGGCACTCGGGTCGTCCGGGTCGGGATCGGCCTGCAGGTTCAGAACCTCGTGATACCAGAGGAGCTTGAGCGGGATGGCGAGCGGCTGGTCGTTGAACTGCAGCCCGATCACGAGATCGCCGCGATTGACGTAACCGACCTGCGGGGCGATGAGCCGAGTGGCGACGCCAGGATTCGTGAGCGCGGGGATGTTGGAACGCTCGGTGCCGGCATCCGTGAAGTTCGCGAGCGGAAGCGAGCAATCCGAGAACGGGGGCGCCGGGCCAAAGCCCTCTCCGGTGCAGGCGGCGAGACCCGCCGCCTGAAGCACGAGGGCGAGGCGGGCCAGGCGCGCACGCGAGCCGATCCGGCGGGTGACGTCGCATTTGGCTGGACTCATCCGGTGCCCTGGACCTGTCATGCTCCGTCACCGTCCGACGCGAGTGTGTCCGACGGAACCCCGGACGGAAGGGCCGGCGAGGTCGCCGGCCGTCGGACTGCTGGATCGACGCTGCTAGATGAACAAGGCCTCGTTTTCGGAATCGACCCCCTGGATGTCGGCCTTCTGCGTCCGCACATCCTTCTGGCCCACCTGCCGCTGTCCGACGACGATCATCGCGATGCTCGCGACGAGCGCCAGCGCGATCCTCAGCTTCTTCATGGCGTCCTCCCTCCCCCATCGTCCCTTCACGCAACGCCCCAAACGCCGGATCCGGACACAGACCGCTCCCATAGTATAAGGCCTTCCAGCCAATTAACGAATTCTACGAGCCATTGGTGACACCCGGGACACGGATGTCAGCCTCGATGATCCAGCGGTTCAGCGTATCCGGGGCAAGGGCGAGATCGGTCTCCCGCATGAGCATGCCTTCGTCGTCGCGCGCTTCGAGGCGCACGATGTCGGCGCGCACCAGGATGTTCACCCGGACCGAATCCAGGCGCGGCACGGTATCCAGCACCACGCTCCCGGCTCCGGCGGCGGCGAAGACGTGGGCGTCGACGTCGAGCGCGTTGACGAGGAGGAGCCGGTACTCGCGGAGCGGGCCCTCACCGGGGAGCGGGGCGATCCCGATGGCGTCGCCATGCATTGCGGAATCGGCCGCCGCGCCGGACGAAGCCGGGACGTCGTCGGCCGGAGCGCACGCCGCCGTGAGCCATGCAACGACGGAGAGCGTGAAGCCGGGCCGGAAAGACGGTGGGCTCAGCGGGCCACCCGTCCGCGGGCCGCCAGTTCGTGGATCGCCGCGTCGTCCGCTGCCCTGCGGTTCAGTGCCCGTCTCACTTCCTCCGTTTGCCGTTCGCGTGTCCAGCCCAGTTCCGGGGCCATGACCGCCGCGACGCGGCGCGCCGCTTCGTGGGTTCCGGAACGCGTCTCGAGGCCGATTCGCGTCCGCCGGAAGAGGACGTCCTCGACGTGAAGGGCCATCTCGCTCCGCACCGCATACACCGCTTCGGCCAAAACGTGCGGCCTCTGCGCGACGACCCTCTCGCCGAGGCGAGCGTTCCGTTCGATCAGATCGAGGACCCGGCTCGCTCTCGTCCCGTACGCGCGCGTCAGGCGATCGGCCGAGACGCGCTCGAGCCCTTTCGCGCGGGCCGCCGACCGGACCTGCTCACGGAGCGCGTCGAGATCCCGAAAACGGGCCCCGGGGAGCGGGACCCTGTGCGTGTCCACCCTCCGGAGGGCCTTCACGCCGGCCGGCGCAAGGAACGCCTGTACCCGATCCACGGTCTCCTCCGCCATGTGTCGGTGAGAGGTCAGTTTCCCTCCGCTCAGAGTGAAGACGCCGGGGGGATGCTGGTTCACCTCGAATTCCCTCGACACGGCGCCCTCATCGCCGCCATCCGCGGGGGGCGCGACGAGGGGCCGCAGTCCCGCCCAGGCGCTGATCACATCCTCCGGTCCCAGCTTCGATGCGGGGAGCAGGCGATTGGTGGCTTCGAGCAGATAGGCGATGTCCCCGGGGGTGGCCGCGACCTCGTGCGGCCGGCCATCGAAGAACTCGTCCGTGGTGCCGATCAGGGTCAGGTCCTCCCGCCACGGCAGGACGAACATCACGCGGCCGTCCTGCGGCGCCTCGAAGATGAGCGCGCCGGCGTGGCCCACCCGCTCTCGCGCGACGTGAATGTGCGTCCCGCGGGATGGACGGATGCGCACGGCGGGGTCCGCAGACCCGCCCGAACCCGAGCGGGGACTCGCGGTGACGCGGTCGAGCACTTCCCCGGCCCATGCTCCGGTCGCGTTCACGATCGCGAGGGCGTCGACGCCGACTTCGCCGTCGCCCTCGGCATCCCTCACGAGCACCCGGTGGCCCGGCCAGTCCGAAGCGTCGACACGAACGACCTCGGCGCGGTTCACGACCGTCGCGCCGGCCTCGAGCGCCGCCACCAGGGTCGTCACGACGAGCCGGGCATCGTCCACCTGTGCATCGAAATAGCGCGCGCCGCCCAGGAGTCCCTCGGCTCTCAGTCCCGGTTCACGGGCGAGCATCGCCTCGCTGCCGAGCATCTGGTGGCGTTCGATGTTCCGGAAGAGCGAGAGCGCGTCGTAGAGCCACATCCCGGCGTCCAGCTTCCTGCGCCCGATGCGGCCGTCGCGGAAGACGGGAAAGTGGAACTCGAGCGGACGGACGAGGTGGGTTGCGATCCGGAGCAGGGTCCGCCGCTCCTGGCTCGCCTCGAACACGAGGTCGAACTCGAAATGCTCCAGGTAGCGCAGGCCGCCGTGGACGAGCCGGGACGAACGGCTGCTCGTGCCCGACGCGAAGTCGGCAGCTTCGACGAGGGCCGTCCGAAAGCCGCGGCGGGCCGCGTCCCGCGCGACGGCAGCGCCGGAGATGCCCCCGCCGATGACGAGTACGTCAAAGGCGGTCTCCGCGAGACTCCGGAACTGCTCGGCGCGTCCCGGAGCCGTCACGGCGCCAGCGTCACGGCTTCAGTACGAGCTTTCCGAAAACCCCGCCCGCCTCCAGCCGCTCGTGGGCTTCGCGCGCCCGGTCCAGTGGCCACACGTCGTCGACGACCGGAGCGAGGGTCCCATCGAGCACGAGTCCCATCACGGCCTCGAACTCGGCGCGCGTCGCCATCGTCGTCCCCATGATCGATGTCTGGGTCCAGAACAGGCGCGCGATGTTGAGCGCGCCCTGCGGCCCTGTCGTCGCACCGTACACCACCATGCGGCCCGCGCGGGCCAGCGCGCGCACGCAGCCCTCCCACGTCGCCGCGCCGACGCTGTCGAGGATGAGGTCCACGCCGCGCTTCCCCGTCTCCGCCCAGACGCGCCGCGAGAAATCCTCCTCGAGACGATCGATGACGAGATCCGCACCCAGCGCCTCGACGCGGCGCACGTTCTCCGGCCCGCTCGTCACGGCGAACACGCGGGCGCCGTGGTGCTTCGCAATCTGGATCGCCGCGGTGGAGACGCCACCCGACGCCCCTGTGACGAGGACCGTCTCTCCGGGGGCCAGACGTCCCCGCGTGAGGAGGCCGCGCCATGCCGTCTGGTATACGAGCGGCGCCACGGCCGCGCTCGCGAACGGGAAGCCGTCCGGGAGCCGCACCAGGTTCCGCCGGGGGACCGCGACGTACTCCGCGAAGCCGCCCGGCACGTGCTCGCCCAGGATGCGGTAGGAAGTGCAGAGGGGATGCTCCCCGCGCGCGCACCACTCGCACGCGTCCAGGGCGCACCAGAGACCCGGGTTCACCGCGACCCGGTCGCCGGCGGCCCATCCCTCGGCTTCGTCTCCGAGCGCCGCAATCTCGCCCGCCACATCCGAGCCGCCGATGTGGGGCATCTTCAGCGTGAGTCCGGGGAGGCCGCGCCGCGTCCAGAGGTCGAGATGGTTGAGGCCCGCCGCCCGAACGCGGATCAGCACCTCCCCCGGACCCGGCGCCGGATCGGGCAGGTCGCCGACGCGGATGACGTCGGGCCCTCCGTGCTGTTCGAACCAGGCTGCTTTCATGGCCGCCAACCTACGGCCACGCCTCACGGTGTGCAGGGTCCGCCCGACATTCCCGGAGCTGGCCCCGAGAAGTTGAGAACGGGTCTCAACCAGCCTTGATAACGCACCCGGGGACGCGTACCTTGTGGCGCCGATAATCGTTATCGGTTCATCTCGGATTCATCGTGGTATTTCCAGGCCGGCGCCCCTGGGTGACCGGCCTTTTGCAACGGAAGAGGACACGCATGTCAGAACCGCTTCTGTCGATCCGCGGCCTCCGCGCGAGGGTGGAGGGTGAGGGCGGGGAAATCCTCCGCGGCGTGGATCTGGACGTAGAGCGCGGCGAGGTGCACGCGCTGATGGGACCCAACGGCTCGGGCAAGAGCACGCTCGCCAAGGTCATCGCCGGACACCCCGCCTACGAGGTGACCGGCGGCGAGATCCTGTTCAGGGGCGAGGACATCCTCGAGCTGGAGCCGGACGAGCGGAGCCGGGCCGGCGTGTTCCTTGCCTTCCAGTATCCGGCGGAGATCCCGGGCGTCTCGATCGCGAATTTCCTGCGCACGGCGATGAACGCGCGGCTGGACGAGGGCGAGGAGATGGACGTGTTCGGATTCCAGCGCACGCTCACCGAGAAGATGGAGATGCTCAGGATGGATCCGGGCTTCGCTACCCGGTACGTGAACGACGGCTTCTCCGGCGGCGAGAAGAAGCGCAACGAGATCCTGCAGATGGCCATCCTCCAGCCCGCGCTCGGGGTTCTGGACGAGACGGACAGCGGCCTCGACATCGACGCGCTCAAGATCGTGGCCAACGGCGTGAACCGCCTCTCCGAAGCCGATGAGGCGCTCGGCGTCCTGCTCATCACGCACTACAAGCGGATCCTGAACCATATCCGGCCTGATCGAGTACACGTGATGATGGCGGGCCGCATCGCGGAGAGCGGCGGCGCTGCGCTCGCCGACAGGCTGGAGGCCGAGGGCTACGACTGGCTCCACCGGGCGGTGGCGGCCATCTGAGGCTTCAGCCGAGGCGGAATCCGAGGCATCAAGGGAAGGAATAGACATGCCCCAGAACGAGACGATCACCGGACTCGGACTCGACGAATACAAGTACGGGTTCGTCACGGAGGACCAGCCGATCTTCAAGGCCGTCCCCGGCCTCTCGGCCGACATCGTCCGCCAGATCTCGCACCACAAGGAAGAGCCGCAGTGGATGCTGGACTTCCGCCTCAAGGCGCTCGACGTCTACTACTCCAAGCCGATGCCGACATGGGGCGGCGACCTGTCGAGGCTCGAGGAGACGCTCGACGAGATCTACTTCTATCTCAAGCCGCAGGACCAGATGGAGCGGTCCTGGGACGACGTCCCGCAGGAGATCAAGGACACCTTCGAGAAGCTCGGGATCCCCGAGGCGGAGCGTAAGGCGCTCGCCGGCGTCGGCGCCCAGTACGAGTCCGAGATGGTCTACCACTCGCTGAAGGAGCAGTGGGAGGAGCAGGGCGTGATCTTCGAGTCGATCGAGGACGGGCTCGCGAAGCACCCCGATCTCTTCCGGCAGTACTTCTCGACCGTGGTTCCCACGCACGACAACAAGTTCGCCGCGCTCAACTCCGCCGTGTGGTCGGGCGGGTCGTTCGTCTACATCCCGAAGGGGGTGAAGGTGGAGATCCCGCTCCAGGCCTACTTCCGCGTCAACGCGGAGCGCATGGGCCAGTTCGAGCGCACCCTCATCATCTGCGAAGAGGGGGCCGAAGCCCACTACATCGAGGGCTGCACGGCGCCGGTCTACTCGACGGACTCGTTCCACTCCGGCGTCATCGAAATCGTGGTCAAGAAGGGCGCGCGCTTCCGGTACACCACGATCCAGAACTGGTCGAACAACATGTACAACCTCGTCACGCAGCGGGCGCTCGTGCACGAGGAGGCGAAGATGGAGTGGCTCGACGGGAACCTGGGCTCGAAGCTCACCATGAAGTATCCGTCGTGCTACCTGGTCGGAGAGCGGGCGCACGGCGAGATCCTTTCCATCGCCTACGCGGGGGACGGCCAGCACCAGGACACGGGCGGCAAAGTGATCCACGCCGCCCCCAACACGACATCCCAGATCACCTCGAAGTCGATCTCGAAGGGGCTCGGGCGCTCCTCGTACCGCGGCCTGTGCAAGGTGTATGACGGCGCCGTGGGCGCGAAGTCCAACGTCGAATGCGACGCCCTGCTGCTCGACGAGCGGTCGCGGACGGACACCTACCCCTACATCGAGATCGATGAGAACACGGCGTCGATCGGGCACGAGGCCACCGTCTCCAAGGTCGGGGATGAGCAACTCTTCTACCTGATGAGCCGCGGGCTCGACGAGGCGGAGGCGATGGCGATGATCGTGCGCGGCTTCATCGAGCCGGTGGCCAAGGAGTTGCCGCTCGAGTACGCGATCGAGTTGAACCGGCTGATCGAACTGGAGATGGAAGGCTCGGTCGGATAAGCCGGCCCTCCGGATCCCCAGCTTCCAGACTACGAGGATTCCTCAGGATATGAGCACGGTTACGGCCGGGCCGGCGGAGTCGACGCTGGCCGCGGCGGATTTCGATACGCTCTCCGGCGGGTTGACGGAGCCGGAGGCGATCGCGGGGGCGCGGGCCGCCGCGTGGGAGCGGTTCAGGGCCCTTCCCTGGCCGACGAAGAAGTCGGAGGAATGGCGTTACACCGACCTCGCGAAAGTCGGCTTCGAGGCGCTCACTCCGGTGGTACCCGCTCCCGTGACGGCCGAAGCGCTGCCGGCGAACGTGCGCGAGGTGCTCGGGCGCTCCGGGGATCGCGCGGGCGTCGTCGTGCTGCGAGAGGGGCGGGTCGCACACCTGGAACTCGAACCCGAGGTGGCGCGAAGCGGCGTGATTCTCTGTTCGATCCGGGACGCCGCGGCGCAGCATGCGGAGTTGTTGCGGCGCGCGCTGCTCGACGCGCAGCCGGGGCCCGCGGAGGAGAAGCTGTGGGCGTTGCACCTCGCCGTACTCGGCGGGGGCTACTTTCTCCACGTGCCTCGCGGGGTGGAGATGCCGGCGCCGGTACACGCGTTCCACATCGTCGAGCGTCCGGGGACGCTCTCCTCGGCGCATTCGTTCGTGTACGGCGAGTCGGGCGCGCGGGCCGCGGTCATTGACGAGTTCCTCTCGGAGGACCTCGACGCGGAGACGGTGTCGCTTCACGGGGCGACGATCGCGGGCGAGGGCGGCGCGGGGATCGAGTACGTCGCGCTGCAGCGCTTCGGGCGGGGCGTGAAGCGGTTCTCCGCGCAGCACGTCGTCGCGGGCCGGGATTCGCGCGTCGTGACCTTCAATGTCGGGCTCGGGGGCGACCTCTCCCGGGCCGACGTCACGAGCCGTCTCGACGGGCCGGGGAGCGACAGCGAGATGCTCGCCCTCTGGTTCGGCGATTCCGACCAGCACTTCGACCACCACACGCTGCAGCATCACGCGGCGCCGCACGCCCACAGCGACCTGCTGTTCAAGGGGGCGCTGACGGAGGAGGGTTCGAGCGTCTTTCGCGGGCTGATCCGGGTCGACAAGGGAGCCCAGCTCACGGACGCCTATCAGACGAACCGCAACCTGCTCCTCAGCGAGGGCTCCCACGCCACGGCGCTTCCGAACCTCGAGATCGAGGCCGACGATGTCCGCTGCTCGCACGGCGCTACGATCGGGCAGGTGGAGGACGGGCAACTCTTCTACCTGATGAGCCGCGGGCTCACGCGACGGCAGGCCGAGCGCCTGCTGGTGTTCGGGTTCTTCGACGAGGTTCTCGGGCGCCTTCCGATGGAGGGAGTGCGGGCCCGGGTACGCGAAGCGATCGAGGAGAAGATCGGGATATGAGCCGATTCGTCACGGTGGCGAAGGTCGACGACGTGCCGGAGAACGGGACGTGCGGCGTGATGGCCGAGGACCTGGCGATCGCCCTCATCCGGAGCGAGGGGGAGATCTACGCGCTCGAGGACTGCTGTTCCCACGAGGAGTTTCCGCTCTCCGACGGGGAGGTCGAGGCGGGTGAAATCACCTGTCTCCTCCATGGGGCGCGCTTCGATCTCGCGACCGGCGCGCCGCGGGCGCTCCCGGCTGTCGTGCCCGTCCGGCGTTTCGACGTGCGGATCGACGGGGATGACATCCTGGTCGACCTCGACTGACCCGCCGCCGAGCCGGAGACCGGGGCCCCATGGCGGAGACGGCGCAGGTGGCTGAGATGAGGGATTCGGGCGGGGCTCCGCCCGCGGGCAGCCGGGATCTTTCGGGGATCCGGGCCCAGTTCCCCATCCTCTCGCGCGAGGTCAACGGCCACCCACTGGCGTATCTGGACAACGCCGCAAGCTCGCAGCAGCCGCTTCGCGTCCTGAGCCGGGTCGAGCGCTATCTCCGCGAGCAGCACGCCAACGTGCACCGCGGCGTGCATCGGCTCAGCGCGGAAGCGACGGAGGCGTACGAGGACGCACGGCGCTCCGTGGCGGCGCACGCAGGGGCGACGGATCCGGCGGAGATCGTCTTCACGCGCGGTACGACGGAAGCCGTGAACCTCGTTGCGTCGAGTTGGGGGGACGCGTTCATCGGGGCGGGGGACGTCATCGTGCTCACGAAGATGGAGCACCACTCGAACCTCGTCCCGTGGCAGCTGCTCGCCGCCCGCCGCGGGTGTACCCTCCGTTTCGTCGACGTGAGGCGCGACGGCACGCTCGACCTCGACGATTACGGCCGGCTCCTGGCGGAGCGACCCCGGCTGGTCGCCTGCACGCACGTCTCCAACAGCCTGGGGACGATCAACCCGGTTCGGCAGATCGTGGACCGGGCGCACGCCGCCGGCGCCCTGACGCTCATCGATGGAGCGCAGGCCGCCCCGCACATGCTGACCGACGTGGCGGGGATCGGGTGCGACTTCTACGCCTTCAGCAGCCACAAGATGTGCGGGCCCACCGGCGTGGGCGCCCTCTGGGCCCGGCGCGAACTCCTGGAGGAGATGCCTCCGTACCAGGGCGGTGGCGAGATGATCTCGGAGGTGAGGCTCGACGGGTCTTCGTGGGCGAAGGTGCCGCACAAGTTCGAGGCCGGCACGCCGAACATCTCGGGCGTCGTGGGCTTCGGGGAGGCCGCCCGCTTCCTGGCGGACCTCGGGACGGAGGCGATCGCGTCGCAGGAGGACGCCCTGAAGCGCGCCGCCCTCCAGCGGCTCGGCGGGATCGAAGGGCTCCATCTGTACGGGCCACGCGAGGAACGGACCGCCGTCTTTTCCTTCACGTACGGGGACGTACACCCGCACGACCTCTCCACGATCCTCGACCAGCGGGGCATCGCGATCCGGGCGGGGCACCACTGCAATCAGCCGCTGATGGACCATTACGGGATCAGCGCGACGGCCCGGGCGAGCTTCTACTTCTACAACACGCCCGAGGAAGTGGACGTGCTGTGCGATGGCCTCGCCATGGCAGCCGAAGTCTTCGGCGGCATCGCCTGATCCAATGAACGATTCCCGTCCCGTGACGCCCGGCAACATCGACCGGGAGATCCCTTCCTCGCTCAACCAGCTCTACCAGGAAGTCATCCTCGATCACTACCGGAAGCCCCGGAACAAGGGGCAGCTGGACGAGGCGACCCACGCGATCACCATGAACAACCCCCTCTGCGGCGACGTGATCGAACTCATGCTGCGACTGGAAGGGGGGAGCATCGCCGAGGCGCGCTTCCTGGGCCGGGGGTGTTCGATCAGCCAGGCGTCGGCGTCGATGCTCACCGGACGAGTGCTGGGGAAGTCGCTCGAGGAGGCGCTCGAACTCTCCGGGAAGTTCACTCACCTCCTGCACGGAGACGGGGCGATGCTCGCGGAGGACGACCTCGGCGATCTCCGCACGCTGGCGGGCGTCTCCAAGTTCCCGGTCCGCATCAAGTGCGCGCTGCTGGCGTGGAACTGTCTCGAGGAGCTGGGGGACGGGACGGACGCCCCCGGCGGCTCCGCGTGAGCCCGGCGACTCCGGACGGAAGCGGCAGCTCGGCGTGACGTCCGGGGGCCCCTCCGTCACCGTCGGCCGCGTGCTGCGGATCGCGGGTGGGGTCTATGACGTGGACGATTCCACGACCATCGTGCAGGCGTCGCTGCGCGGCCGCCTCAAGCGGATGGACGCACGGATCGTTTCGGTCGGAGATCTCGTCGAGCTCGAACGCGCCGGCGACGAGATGCGGATCGTCCGGCTCCGGACGAGGAGCGGCGCGCTCTCCCGGCACGGGGTCTCCAAGCGGCGCGAACAGGTGATCGTCGCGAACGTGGACCAGGTCGCCGTCGTCGCCTCGGTGACGGCCCCCGATCCCGACTTCCTCATGGTGGACCGGCTGCTTGCGCTGGCGGCGCTGGACGGGATCGACGCCTTCCTCATCGTGAACAAGACGGACCTCGCCGCTCGTCGTTCCCCGCGTGCGGCGGTCGGAGATGCGACGGCGGCGGACGGTCTCGAGCGCTACGCGGCGCTCGGGGTGGAGACGCTCAGGACGAGCGTCGAGTCGCGGGCGGGGCTGCAGGCGCTGGCCGAGCGGTTCGCGGGGCGGATCACCGTGTTGAGCGGCCAGTCGGGCGTGGGGAAGTCGAGCCTCCTGAACGCGCTTGTCCCGGAACTCGACCTGCGCGTGGGCGAGATCAGCGAACGGCGGGGGCGGGGGAGGCACACCACCGTGGCGTCCGCGCTCTATCGCTACCCGGCGGGGGGGTACGTGGCCGACACGCCTGGGCTGCAGTATCTCGCGCTGTGGGGACGGGATCCGGCGGAGCTCTCGGGCGGGTTCACCGAGATCGCCGCGGCGGGGACGGCCTGCCGGTTCGCGGATTGCCGCCACCGTGTGGAGCCGGATTGCGCGGTGGTCGCGGCGGTGGAGGACGGCTCGATCGAGCGGCGGCGGCTCGAAAGCTACCTGCGCCTGCTGGACGAAGCGGAGAAGGGCCGTTGAAGAGCGGCTGGAGCGCGCGGCGCGTCTCGCGTCTGCTGACGGCCGTGGGCCACACGGCGGTCGATCCGGAAGCGGCGGACCGGCACGCCGCGGTGACGCTTCTCGTACGGCCGCGCGGCCGTGACCTGGAGGTCCTTTTCGTCCGGCGGGCGGAGGTTCCGGGCGACCCGTGGTCCGGTCACATGGCGCTCCCCGGCGGGCACCGCGACGCAGCCGATTCGGACCTCCTCGAGACGGCGCGCCGGGAGACCCGGGAAGAAGTGGGACTCGATCTGCCGCGCAGCGCCTTCCTGGGCCGGCTCGACGACCTCCACCCCGTGACGCGCCGGATCCCATCCATCCTCATTTCGCCCTTCGTCGCGTGGCACGGGGAGGATGTCCGGGTTTCGACGAACTCGGAGGTGCAGTATCACGTGTGGGCCCCGCTCGACGCGCTCCGCGATCCTGCCAGGCGCTCGGAGGTCCGTTACCCCGATGGTGGCCGGAAGCTCGTGTGGCCGTCCATCTTGTACGAGGGCGACTCGATATGGGGGCTCACCCACCGGGTCGTCATGAATTTCCTCGATATCATCACGGAGAGAACCGGCCAATGAGCGACGTCGTCTACCGTTCGCACGTGAAGATCGTGCGTCAGAAGGGACCGTACCGCACCGCGGAGATTCCGGCCACCGAAGCACCGGTCGATTTCGGCGTCCACTCCGCGATCGCTGATTACTACGGGGTAAGCGGCCAGCGAGACATCGCGACGACCCTCGACTACGTGATCGCCGCCACCGGCGGCTGACTGGCCGGAACCTTCGGGGGCGCGCTGGAAGCGCGCGGCGTCAAGGCGGATGAGGGACGGCTGGTGGCCAACGTGGAAGGCGAGGTCGAGACGGAGGACGGGGTGCTCGTGATCCGGCGGATCCGGGCCCGATATCGTCTCCAGGCGGACGAGGCGCACGGCGACGCGATCCGGCGCGCGTTCGAGGCCCACCCGCCGAAGTGTCCGGTCTACCGAACGCTCTCGGGCTGTATCGACATCACGACGGAACTCGACATCGTCCCCATCGCCTGAACCGGCGGGGGCGGCTCAGGCGAGCTGGTCGCCGATGCGGCCGTAGAGCTCGGCGAGCGCCGCGATTCCCTGGCGGTACACGCCGAGGTCGATCCACTCGTCCGGCGCGTGCATGTTGCAGCCGGGGAGGGCGAAGCCGATGAGGAGCGCGGGGGCGCCGAAGGTCTCCTCGAATGCCTGGACGATGGGGATCGACCCGCCCTCCCGGATATACGCGGGCGGGGCGCCAAAGCCCGATTCCAGCGCGGCGGAGGCGGCGTCGAAGATGGGATGATCGGTGTCGGCGACCCACGGGGCGCCGCCGTGCGAACGCTTGATCTCGACGGTCACGCCCTCGGGAGCCAGCTCGCGGACGCGCGTCTCGAACGCCTCGATCACCTGCGCCGGATCCTGATCCGGGACGAGCCGCATCGACACCTTCGCCATCGCGTGCGCGGGGAGGACGGTCTTCGAGCCCTCGCCGGTATACCCGCTGAGCAGTCCGTTCACGTCGAGCGTGGGCCGATACCACAGCCGCTCCAGCGCCGAGAAGCCGGCTTCCCCACCGAGGGCGGACGCTCCCACGCCCGTCCGGAGCGTCTCTTCATCCATGGGCAGGCGTTCGAGATCCGCGCGTTCGCGGGCGCTGATGGGACGCACGGCGTCGTAGTACCCCGGCACCGTCGCCCGGCCGTGCGCGTCGCGGAGCCCGGCGAGGATGGCGGCAAGGGCATTGGCGGGGTTCACGACCGCGCCCCCGTACGTGCCGGAGTGCAGGTCGGACGCGGGGCCGAACACGTTGATCTCCGCAAAGACGATGCCGCGCAGACCGGTCGTGATGCACGGGAGCTCGGGGGAGAACATTGCCGTGTCGCTGACGAGGATCGCGTCGCAGGCGAGCCGGTCGGCGTGGTCCGCAAGAAACGCCGCGAGGTGGCGGCTGCCCACCTCCTCCTCGCCCTCGATCACGAGCTTGAGGTTCACCGGCACGTCGGCCCCGGATGCCAGTCGCGTCTCGAGGGCCTTGATGTGCATGTGGACCTGGCCCTTGTCGTCGATCGATCCGCGGGCGTAGAGCCGGCCGTCGCGCACCTCCGGCTCGAACGGGGGGCTCGTCCACAGTTTGTCCGGCTCGGAGGGCTGCACGTCGTAGTGCCCGTACACGAGGACGGTGGGCGCGTCCCCGGAATGGATCCGTTCGGCGACCACGATAGGGTGCCCCGGCGTGTCGACGACTTCGGCGAACGGGATTCCCGCCGCCCTGAGGTGTGCGGCGACCCACTCGCCGCAGGCGCGAACATCGCCCGCGTACGCGGGATCCGTGCTGATGCTGGGGATTCGGAGGAAGGTCGCCAGTTCCTCGTGAAAGCGAGGGAGTTCGCGGTCGATGTAGGCGGCGAAGTCGGACATGGGCTCCTGGCCGGTTGCGGGAGTTCGGGACCGTGGACCGGTCCGCGCGTCCGGTCGGCGGATCGGCGTGATCGACTATACGGAGGCGGTGGCCCGCGGCAAGCGAACGGACGGCGGGCGGTCAGTCGAAGCGCTGCTCGGTCACGATGGCGCCGACGCGGGCGGAGGCGTCGAGGCCGAGGAGCCGGCGCAGGCCGGGGAGGCGGGCCAGGGCCAGGAGCGCCCCTGCGCCGGCGGCGCCGGAGGGGCCCGCGATGATGCGGGCGCCCAGCCGCCCGGACTCGAGCGCCTCGGCGCCGGCGGACCATGCGGGCTCGGGCAGCGCGACCGCCGCGTCGAGCAACGGCGCCAGGAAATCCCAGGCGATCGTCGACGCGACGCCGGCGGCGAGACCGCCCATCGCGGTGTGGAACGGGGGTTCCGCGATGCTCGCCCGGCCGCGACGCAGGCTCCGGCCGAAGCAGTCGGCCCGCCACGGCTCCACGGCGATGAAACGGGGTCGCCCCTCGCCGCACGAGTGCGCGAAGTGGCCGCACACGCCGGTCGCGAGGCCGCCGACGCCGGCCTGCACGAAGAGGTGCGTGAAGGGCGCCGTTCCAGCGTCGGCGAGGCCTTCGATCATCTCCGCGGCGAGAAGCGTGTAGCCCGCCATGATCCGGCGCGGCGTCTCCTCGTAGCCCTCGTACGCCGTGTCGGAAACGACGATCCAGCCGTTTCGGGCGGCCTCACGGTCCGTGTGGCCGACGACGCCGTCGTACTCCCCAGGCACGCGGACCACCCGCGCTCCGTGCCCCTCGATGGCGCGCGCGCGGGCCGCCATCGCGTCTTCCGGCAGGAATACGACGCAGCGGCAACCGAACTCGGCGCTCCCCCACGCCACGGACCGGCCGTGGTTCCCCGCCGAGGCGGTCGTGACCGTGATCTCCGCCGCGACCGGGTGGCCGGCCCGCAGCTCCTCCGCGCTCGGGCGAGCCTCGCCGCGTCGCTCGATTTCGTCCTGCAGGGCGCGCAGCACCGCGAACGCCCCGCCAAGCGACTTGAACGAACCGAGCCCGAAACGGGACGACTCGTCCTTGACCCGGACGCTCTCCACACCCAGCAACGCCGCCAGCCCGGGCAGTGTTACCAAGGGCGTCGCCTCGTATCCGTGCCAGGCCCGGATCACATCCCGGGCGGCCGCGGCCGCGGCGGGATCGAGGATCCCTTCCCGGGTCTCGCGCCGCAGCGCCGGCGAGCGGAGCGAAAGGCGAAGTCGGCTCATCGACGGCGCCGAAGGGACCGTGGGGCCGGCAGGCCGCGGCGCGCCGGGTTGGCCGGATGGCTCTCGGGCATCAGTTTCCCGGCGACCGCAACCAAAGTGCTCTCAGACCGGAGCGATCCGTTGGACCTCGGCATCTTTTCGATCAGCCTCACGGTGAAGGACCTCGCCGCCTCGAAGGCGTTCTACGAGAAGCTCGGTTTCGTGCAGACGGGCGGTGACGACGAGGCAAACTATCTCATCATGGTGAACGGAGAGAGCGTGATCGGCCTCTTCCAGGGCATGTTCGAGAAGAACATCCTCACCTTCAATCCGGGATTGACGCGCGAGGGCAAACAGCTCGAGTCCTTCACGGATGTCCGCGACATCGAGCGCACGCTTCGCGACCGTGGCGTGGAGATCTCGCACGACACCGCGGAAGCGGGCGAATCGGGCCCGGCACACATCGTCCTCGAGGATCCCGACGGCAATCCGATCCTCATCGACCAGTTCTTCTAGTGTCGTCGGGAACCCCTCGCATGAAGGCCTCTCCGAACATGAGCCGTCAGGCGCTGCGCCTTTGCGCGGGCCCGTCGTCGGTCGCCCGCGGCTTCGCCTCCGCGGCCGGTCTTTTTGCCGCTGCCTGTCTGCCCGCCGTTCCCCTGGATGCGCAGGAGGAGCCCGCCACCAACGGCAACGGCGCCCTTCGCGTCTTCTTCGACTGCGAGGGCGGCCGCGGCATGTGCGACTTCGACTTCTACCGCCGCGAGATCCCGTACGTGAACTACACCCGGGACCGCGAGGACGCCCAGGTCCACGTCCTGATGACCTCGGAAGGCACCGGCAGCGGGGGACAGCGCTTCACGCTCGACTTCATCGGACGCGAGGAGTTCGTCGAGGTCACCGACCGGCTCGAAGTCGTGACCCGCGCGAACCTCGCGGTGGAGCAGCGATTGACCGAGGTGGCGCACACGCTCGAACTGGGGCTGCTGCGCTACATCGCGCGCACCGGCCAGGCTCCCAGCATCGACATCCACTACGACGGAGCCGAGCACGGCGAGGTCGCCGCGAGACCCGAGGACGACCCCTGGAACTTCTGGACCTTCCGCCTCCGGGCGAACGCCGAACTCGATGTGGACGAGCGCACGGAATCGTACGAACTCGAGAGCGGGTTCTCGGCCGACCGGGTCACCGACGCCCTCAAACTCGAGTTCTCCATCGGCGGGAGCTACAACCGGCGGCTGTTCGAGACCTCGGACACGACCTCCGTCACCAGCATCCGCGAGAGCTACGATGCCGAGGGGCTCAGCGTGTGGAGTCTGTCGGACCACTGGTCGGTGGGGACCGCATTCGAGGTCGGGCACTCCAGCTTCGGAAACGAGGACCTGCAGCTGCGGGTGGGGCCGGCCCTGGAGTACAACATCTTCCCCTACGCGGAGTCCACGCGCAGGCAGTTCAACTTTCTCTACACCATCGGCCTCCGGTATCACGACTATATCGAACAGACCGTGTTCCTGAAGGACGAAGAGACCCTTCCGCACCACCGGTTCAGCGTCCGCCTCAGCGTCCGCCAGCCGTGGGGCGAGTCGTACGGGTTCCTGACATTCTCCCAGTTCCTCCACGATCCGTCCAAGAACCGCTTCACGGCCTTCGCCGGGGCCGATTTCCGGATCTTCCGGGGCCTGTCGCTCCGACTGAACGCGAACTACTCGCGCATCCGCGACCAGCTGAACGTGCCCGCCGGCGACGCCACGACGGAGGAGGTGCTGCTCCGGCAGCGCATCCTCCAGAGCGGCTTCGAGTATGGCGTGTCGGTCGGCTTCTCCTACACCTTCGGGTCGATCTATTCCAACGTGGTCAACCCTCGTCTGGACCGCTTCTAGTGCAGTTTCGCGGAAGCCTGCGCGTCACCGGGAGTGCCGGGGAGCGACCCGCCGAAACGAACCGGATTCACAAGGACATCGAAATGCTCACGATCTCCCGTCCCGGGACGATGCCGCGCATGGTGGGGGTGGCGGCGTGCGCTCTCCTCCTCACGGCAGCTCCTCTCGCGTCGCAGGTGCCCACGTCGCGCATGCAGGGCGTGTCGCCGGGGAAGATGGCCGCGCTGGAAGCGCTCGACGACCTGGCGGACGAGATCCGGGACATGTCGATGACGCTGTGGGAGTACTCGGAGATCGCCCTCCTCGAACACCGCTCGGCGCGGTACCTCGCGGATCTCCTGGAGGCCGAGGGCTTCGCCGTCGAGACCGGCGTGGCAGGCATGCCCACCGCTTTCACGGCGACGTTCCGCCACGGGAGCGGGGGGCCCGTGCTCGGAGTTCTGGCGGAGTACGACGCCCTGCCGGGGGTCGGGAACGAGCCGGTGCCCCATCGGCAGGCCCGCGCGGACGGCGTGACGAGCGGGCAGGGCTGCGGCCACAACCTGTTCGGGGCGGGTTCGGTCGGCGCGGCGATCGCGATCAAGCGGGCCATGGAAAGGGAGGATCTCGCCGGCGAGGTTCGGCTCTTCGGCACGCCGGCGGAGGAGACGGTCGTCGGCAAGGTGTACATGGCCAACGCCGGTGTGTTCGACGATGTGGATGCGACGCTCGTGTGGCATCCGATGACGGAGACGCGGGTCACGAACGCCTCGACGCAGGCGATGAACAACTTCACGGTGGAGTTCCGGGGCCAGGCGGCGCACTCCGCGGCGGACCCGTGGAACGGCCGCAGCGCGCTCGACGCCGTGGAGATGATGAACTACGGCGCGAATCTGATGCGCGAGCACGTCCACCCCTCGACCCGCATCCACTACGTGATGCCGAACGCCGGCGAGGCGCCGAACGTCGTGCCCGAGTACGCGAAGGTGTGGTACTACGTCCGCGACACCCTGCGCGCGAACGTCGACGAGTACTACGAGTGGCTGCTCGACATCGCCGACGCCGCCGCACAGGCGACCCGCACCGAGCACGAGGTCTCGCTCATCACCGGCGTGCATGCGCTGCTCCTCAACCGCCCGCTGCAGGAGGCGATGCAGGCGAACCTGGAGGCGGTCGGCGGGCCGCGGTTCCCCGATGCCTTCCAGGCCTGGGGCCGGGAGATGCAGGCCGGCCTCGACATCGACCAGGTCGGGCTCGACGCGGAGGTACAGCCGCTCGCGGCGCGCGCGGCCCCGGCGCAGGGGGGATCCACGGATGTGGCGGAGGTGAGCTGGCTCACCCCGACGGTCCAGCTCGAGGTGACGTCCGCGCCGAAGGGCGTGCCCTGGCACTCCTGGGCGACGAGCGCCTCGCACGGGACTACGTGGGCGGCGGCGGCGGCTGACGTGGCGGCCCGCGTCATGGCGCTGACGGGCGTGGATCTGCTGACCGACCCCGCCCTGCTCGAGGCGGCCAGGGAGGCGCACGGCCGATCGACGGCGGGCCGTCCCTGGCAGTCCCCGATCCCGAGGGATCAGAAGCCGCCGCTGCCGTGACCGCGTGAGTCGAAGCTAACCTCTCTTGCCGGCTGCCTTTATCGATTCCCATGTTCAGAGTCGGCAGGCCGGTGTCGTCTCCGCGATACGACACCGGGTCAGGAGCCTGTGCCGCAGCGGGGTCGGGAGTGTCAGGGAGGGGCCTTCACCATCTTCAGGCGAGAGGTAACGCCATGAACACGAAGTGCCTCGTCGCATCAGTCGCCGGTGCCGTCGTCCTTTTCGTGGGCGGCTACGTACTGTACGAACTACTCCTGGGCGGCTTCATGGAAGCCAACATGGGTAGCGCCACCGGGGTCATGAAGGAGGCTCCCAACTTCCTCTGGATCGTCGTCGGACAGCTCGCCGCCGGTGGCGTGCTGGCCACCGCCCTGGGGTGGGCGGGCGCGACGGACGCCGCGGGCGGCGCCAAGGCGGGTGCCAAGCTCGGCGCGCTGATCGCTGTCGCCTTCGGCTTCGTCATGCTGGGCACGATGAACATCTCGACGCTCACCTGGGCGCTCGCCGATGTCGTCGTGACCGGCGTCCTCTGGGGCGCCGCGGGCGCCGTCGTCGGCATCATGCTCGGACGCGGCGACTAGCGACCCGCAATGTAGTGCCGACTTGATCGAGTCTCCGTCGGCGGGGGGTCGGTTCGTTCGGACCGGCTCCCGCCGGCGGGGTGCGTCCAGGCGCCGCTTCGCGTGGTCGTCTGGACAGGCCGACATGGCCTGCTTCACGTTCCCCGACGTTCTCTCGTCGTTCCCTCTCTTCACGACAACCACGGGTCTTGCCATGAACTCCGCACACCGTACCGGCCTCCGCTGGTCCCTCCCGCTTGCCGTCGCGCTGCTGATTGCGGCTCCGCTCGTCGCGCAGGAGTCCTCCGATGGCCCGGCGAACTACCGTCTCGCGGCGCGCTTCGCGCCCTACAAGATCCAGGACCTCATCTACTCGACGGCGGTCGACCCGCAGTGGATCGAGGGCTCGGAATCCTTCTGGTACGAGTGGGAGACCTCCGGCGGCTCGTTCTACTACATCGTGGATCCCGTGGCGGGGACGAAGCGGCAGATCTTCGACAACGACCGTATCGCGGCCGAACTCACCCGCATTACGCGCGACCCGTGGGATGGCCAGCACCTCCCGATCCGCGGGATCAAGTTCATCGACGCGAACACGCTCCGGTTCGAGGTCGAGTCGTCGCAGGATGAGGAGGACGAGGAGACCGACTCGGAGATGGAGGAACTGGACGAGGAGGAGGAAGAGGGGGAGCAGCAGCGGCGGCGCGCCCGCAAGCAGGTCTTCCACTTCGAGTACGATGTGAGCACGCGCACGCTGCGCGAACTCGACGACCCGGAGGCGCCGGACAACCACGCGTCCTGGGCGAGCGTGTCTCCCGACGGGCAGACGGTCATCTTCGCCCGCCACCACAACCTGTACATGATGAGCGGGGACGACTACCAGCAGTTCCTCGAGGCGAGGCGCGGCAAGAGCGGGGACGAGGCGGACGAAGCGGAAGAGGGGATCGACGTCGAGGAGACGCAGCTCACGACGGACGGCGAGGAGCACTACAGCTACGCGGTGTTCGAGCGCGGAGACACGGACATCGAGCGCAGGGAGAACGCCGACGAGCGCAAGCGGGTGTCGATCTCGTGGTCGCACGATTCACGCCGCTTCTCGCTTATCCGGCGCGACCGGCGCGAGGCAGGCGAGCTGTGGGTGATCCACATGGTCGGCAACAAGCGGCCCGAACTCGAGTCCTACAAGTACGACATGCCGGGCGAGGAGACGGTGAGCCAGCCCGAACTCCTCATCTACGACCTCGAGGCGCGGGGCATGGTCGAGGTCGCGATGCCGGAGGAGTGGAAGGACCACCGTCTGTTCACGACATCCGCCCGCCAGTTCCGCTATCCGGACAGCGAGGAACCGTTCCGGTCGCTGTGGCTCTCCCCGAATTCCGACGAACTCCATTTCGTCCGGCAGAGCCGCGACCAGCATCGGGTCGACGTCATGGTCGCGGACGCGGCCACGGGCGAGGCGCGCGTGCTGTTCGAGGAGCGGCTCAACACCTACGTGGAGTTCCAGCGGCTCGAGCGCCTCGCATCCGGCGACATGATCTGGTGGTCGGAGCGGGATGGCTGGGCGCACCTGTACCGCTTCGGGCCGGACGGCACGCTGCGCAACCGCCTCACGGAGGGACCATGGTCGGTCCGCCAGGTCGTCGGCATCGACGAGTCGGCCGGCGTCGTCTACTTCCAGGCCAACGCGCGCGAGGCGGGCGAGGATCCGTACTACCAGCACCTGTACCGGGTGAGCCTGGACGGCTCCGGGCTGACGCTGCTGAACTCCGGCGACTTCGATCACCGGGTCGCGATGGGCGAGTCAAACCGCTTCTTCGTCAGCAACCATTCGCGCGTCAACACAACGCCGGCCGTGACGCTCCACGCGGCCAACGGACGCCGGATCATGGAACTCGAGGCGGCCGATTTCTCGAAGCTCGAGGAGGCGGGCTATGTCTTCCCCGAGCCCTACACGGTGAAGGCGGACGACGGGGTCACGGACCTGTACGGGGTGATGTACAAGCCGTTCGACTTCGATCCGGAGAAGACGTACCCGATCGTGGCGTACGTGTACCCGGGGCCGCAGACGGAGTCGGTCGCGAAATCGTTCTCGACGGCGCGCTACGAGACGGCGCTGGCGCAGTTCGGGATCATCGTGATCACGGTCGGCAACCGCGGCGGCCACCCGGCGCGCTCGAAGTGGTACCACAACTACGGGTACGGGAACCTCCGCGACTACGGACTGGCGGACAAGAAGGCCGCGATCGAGCAGCTCGTGGACCGGCACGATTTCATCGACATCGACCGGATCGGGATCTATGGCCACTCCGGGGGCGGGTTCATGTCGACGGCGGCGATGCTCGTCTATCCGGACTTCTTCAAGGTCGCGGTCTCATCCTCCGGGAACCACAACAACGATGTCTACAACCAGAACTGGTCCGAGAAGCACCACGGGGTTCGCGAGGTCGTGGACGACAGCGGGAATGTGACGTTCGAGTACGAGATCGAGCGGAACTCGGACCTGGCGGCGAACCTGAAGGGGCATCTGCTGCTCACGACGGGGGACATCGACAACAACGTCCACCACGCGGGGACGCATCGCATGGCCGAGGCGCTCATCCGGGCGAACAAGCGCTTCGACTACTTCGTCTTCCCCGGCCAGCGGCACGGCTACGGGGACATGAGCGACTACTGGTTCTGGCTGCGCGCGGAGTACTTCGTGAAGCACCTGCTCGGCGACACGCGCTGGAGCGTGGACATCACGCAGCTCAACGTGGAACAGGAGCAGACGGGCGGCCGCTGATCCGGCCGCCCGCCGCTCCTGTCGGCGGGCCCGGGGATCCCGCTACGGGACGAGCTTGTTGGCGAAGTCGCCGCCCCGGATGATCGTCAGCTTCGTCGGGTCGATGTGGCGCCGCATCGCCGCCACGACGTCGCCCGCGGTCAGCGCCTCGATCGCCGCCTCCTGCTCCGCGTCGAACGAGAGCGGCCGGTCGAGGAACATGGCGTTCGCCAGCATGATCGCGATGACCGCGTCGTTCGCGCGGCCGTTCTGCTGCTGGTCCAGGTAGCCCCGCTTGGCGGCCTCGAACTCCTCCTCCGAGAAACCGTCCGCGAGGGTGGTCTCGAGAACCTCCTCGAACGATGCGACCACCTTGTCCGCGTTCTCGGGGGCGAAGATGGCGAAGGCCGCGAACTGGGCGTTGTCGTCGATCGGCGGCGCGCCATAGTTGGACCCCACGCCGTACGACAGGCCTTCCTCCCCCCGGATCCTGCTGAACAGACGCGAGTTCATGCCGCCGCCCAGGATGTGGTTGCCGAGGAGCAGCGCCGGGTAGTCGGGGTGGTCGTCGCGCATCTGAATCGCGAGCCCGGCGAACATCATGGCGTTCGCCTTGTCCGGCGTCTCGATGTCGAGGGCGACCGCGGGCACCTCACGGTATTGCGACGGCACACGCGCGTAGGGTTCGCTCGCCGTCCAGCCACCGAACAGTTCCTCGATCAGCGGGCGGATTTCCGCAGGATCGAAGTCGCCGACCACGGACATGGTGCCGCCCTGGGCCCCGTAGAAGCCCTCCCAGAAGGCACGCGCCTCGTCCACCGTCGCGGCCTCGAGGCGCTCGATCTGCTCCTCGAAGGTCGGTGAGTAGCGGGGATGATCCGCCGTATAGTCGCCGAAGTGACGCTGGAAGGCCTGTACGACCAGGGCCTGCGGTTCCGACATCTGCGACTCGATGCCGGCGAGCCGCTCTTCGCGGAGCAAGTCGAACTCGGCCGCGTCGAAGGCCGGCTCCTGAAGGATCTCCGCACCCAGGCGCAGTACCGCCGGCAGGTTCTCCCTGACCGTCGTGAACGACCCGCCGCCGGAGACAGCGCTGCCGCTGACCCCGCCCTGGGCCTTGAGCCGGTCCAGTTCGTCGGAGATCTCCTGGCGAGAGCGGTTCGCCGTCCCGCGCATCAACATCGAACCCGCGAGGGAGCCGGCGGTCGCCTTGCCCATGAGGGCGCCTTCCGTGCCGTACCGCAGCGTGAGGCGCACGCTGACGGCGTCGCCGCGATTCTCCTTCGGGAGAAAGGCGACCTTGAGCCCGTTGGGCAGTTCGAACCGCTCCGCCCGGGCATCGATGTTCTCGATCGTGGGCTCGAAGGCCTCGCCTTCCGCCACCGCCTCGCGCCCCGTGTAGGACGCGACGAGCGCAGCGACGTCGGGTGGCGCGGGAATCTCGGCGCGGGCCGGCGTCTCATCCGTCGGGTAGTAGTAGCCGATCGTGCGATTCGAGGGCTTGAGGTACGCTTGCGCGACCTGGTGTACCGCCTCGGGCGTCACGCGCTCGAGACGATCCCGGTGCAGGAAGAAGAGACGCCAGTCGCCCATCGACGCCCATTCGCTGAGCTGTAGCGCGATGCCCTGGGGGTTGTTGAACGAGAGTTCGATGCCCGAGAGGAAGTCCGTCTTCGCCCTGTCGACCTCCTCCTCGGTGGGCGGTTCGTCGACGAGCGCCTGGATCGTGGCGAGCATGACGTCGGCGGCTTCCTCCAGCGAGTCGCCCTCCCGCACCTCGGTTCCTGCGAACAGCAGCCCGGGTTCGCGCAACTGGAAGTTGCCTGCGAACGCGTTGGCGGCGAGGCCCGGTTCGACGAGCGCCTGGTAGAGGCGCCCGGCGGGGCGCGTGGAGAGGATGTGCGTCATCACGTCGACCGCGGCGAAGTGCTCGTGCGAGCCGGGCGGCATGTGATAGGCCGCCATCGCGAACTGGACGTCTCCGACGCGTCGCAGCGTAACCGTGCGCTCGCCGTCCTGGGCGGGCTCGGCCGTGTACGTCTCGAACAGCTGGTTGGCCCCCGTGCGATCCGGCCGCGGCAGCGGTCCGAACTTCTCGGCCACGAGTTCGAGCGCCCGCTCCGGATCGAAGCGTCCGGCGACGACGAGGATCGCGTTGTCCGGCTGGTAGTACTTGCGGTAGAAAGCCTGGAGCCGGTCGATCGGCACGTTCTCGATGTCCGCGCGCGCGCCGATCGTCGAGTTCCCGTAGTTGTGCCAGTCGAAGGCGGCCGACAGGACCCGCTTCTGGAGTACGCCCCGCGGGCTGTTCTCGCCCGATTCCCACTCGTTCCGGACGACCGTCATCTCGGACTCGAGGTCCTCCTGGGCGATGAACGAATTCACCATGCGGTCCGCCTCGAGGTCGAGCGCCCACTCGAGGTTCTCGTCGGACGCCGGGAAGGTCTCGAAGTAGTTCGTGCGGTCGAACCACGTCGTACCGTTCGGGAAGGCGCCGTGCTCGTCCAGCTCCTTCGGGATGTCCGGGTGGTTCGGGGTCCCCTTGAACACGAGGTGTTCGAGGAGGTGGGCCATCCCGGTCTCGCCATACCCTTCGTGTCTCGAGCCGACGAGGTAGGTGATGTTCACCGTGATGCGCTGGTTGCTCTGGTCGGGGAAGAGCAGGAAGCGCAGCCCGTTTTCGAGTTCGTACTCCGTAATGCCTTCTACGTTGGCGACTTCGGTAATCCCGGCGGGCAGCTGGGCCTCGACCGCGCCCGGCCCCACCAGCGCGGACACAAACCCTGCGACCGCCGCGAACCTGCCTTTCTTCTTCATCTCTTTCTCCATCCGATACAACGGTTGCGGGGACCGGACCTCCCGATCCCCGTCCGCCCGGCGACAACGGGCCTGGGAAAGCTCGTCATACGGAGGTGCCACCGGGGGGGTTCCAGCTCTGGCAGTCCGTGCCGGGAGCCCACTGCTCTTCAAGCGGCGCTGACGCGGGGTCTGGCCGCGGACTGCTTCGCCGGACGCATCACATGTTGTCGATCATCGCCTCGCCGAATTCGCTGCACTTGAGCAGCGTGGCCCCTTCCATCAGGCGCTCGAAGTCGTACGTCACGCACTTCTCGCTTATCGTTGCGCCCAAAGAGGATACAATGAGGTCGGCAGCCTCGTTCCAGCCAAGATGCCGCAACATCATCTCGCCGGAAAGGATGACGGATCCGGGGTTGACCTTGTCCTGGTCCGCATACCGCGGGGCCGTGCCGTGCGTGGCCTCGAAGATCGCGTGACCGGTCTCGTAGTTGATGTTGGCTCCGGGAGCGATGCCGATCCCGCCGACCTGCGCCGCCAGCGCGTCGGAGATGTAGTCGCCGTTCAGATTCATCGTCGCGATCACGTCGTATTCCGCGGGACGGGTGAGGATCTGCTGGAGGAAGGCGTCGGCGATCACATCCTTGACCACGATCCCATCGGGCAACTCGCACCAGGGGCCACCGCCGAACTCCCGGGCGCCGAACTCCTCCTTCGCGAGCTCGTAACCCCAGTCGCGGAAGCCCCCCTCGGTGAACTTCATGATGTTGCCCTTGTGAACCAGCGTTACGCTCCGGCGGCCGCGGTCCTGCGCGTAGCGGATAGCGGCACGGACGAGACGCTTCGTGCCCTCCTCGGAGACCGGCTTCACGCCGATGGAACTGGTGTCGGGGAAGCGGATCGTGGAAACGCCCATGGATTCCTGCAGGAAACGGATCACCTGGCGGGCCTCGTCGGTCGCCGCGTCCCACTCGATGCCGGCGTAGATGTCCTCGGTGTTCTCGCGGAAGATGGCCATGTCCACGAGATCCGGACGCCGGACGGGTGATGGGACGCCGTCGAACCAGCGCACGGGCCGGACGCAGGCGAACAGGTCGAGCCTTTGGCGCAGGGCCACGTTCAGGGAGCGGATCCCGCCCCCGACGGGGGTCGTCAGCGGCCCCTTGATCGCGACCAGATGGTGGCGGATCGCACGGAGCGTGTCCGCCGGGAGCCAGTCGCCGGTGCGATCGAACGCTTTCTGGCCGGCAAGTACCTCGAACCACACGATCTGCCGCCCGCCGCCGTAGGCCTTCTCGACGGCGGCTTCGAGGACCGCGCTGGCGGCGCGCCAGATATCGGGACCGATCCCATCCCCCTCGATGAACGGAATGATGGGACGTTCGGGCACGTCGAGCCGGTGGCCCGCCAGGCGGATGGTCTCGCCACCCGATGGCGCCGACAGTGTGTCGTATGCAGGCAGGGCGTCAGACATGCGGGTTCTCGGATGCGCTCGGGGATCTTTCCGCGCTCACCGGGGATCGGTGGCGGTGGGTGGGCAGAGTATGGGAGGGTTTTCCCGCTGACAAATGGTATACATCGTATACTATCACATGTGACGTATACGCCATGAATCCGGTCGGCGAGCAGCGCGAACGCGCCGAGTATCGTGCGAGCCTCCATCGATGACCGGAACGCGCTCAGCGCGGGGGCCAGACCCCGCTCATCTCCTGCCCCCCCCGGATCCAGACGACGGCGGGATCCCGGCCGGGCTCCGACTCGAGCGCGGTGACGAGATCCTCGAGTTCCAGGGTCGGACGTTCCGCCGCTCTCAGGACGAGGTCGCCGGGCCGGAGCCCGACCCGCGCGGCGACCGTCCCCCCGGCGATCCTGAGCACGAGGAGGCCATCCAGCCCGGCACGATCGGAAAAATTGCGCACGGGCTCGAACTCCGCCCCCGCGAACGTGCGGTGGAGGCGAGCGGCGAGATCCGGCTCCGGCAGCGCCACCTGAGCGGCACGCGCTACGCGGCGCCGGAACTCCTCCGCCGAGAGGCGGGCCCGCACGGCGCCGACGTGCTGCAGCACCTGCGCGAACTCCCGATAGGCCACCTCCGTCTCGCGCCGCAGATCACGGAGTATCTCCACACGGACCGACGGCAACTCCGAGACCGGGCGGTCGCGCACGGGCAGCACATTGAGTCGGCCGTCCACGACGCGCACGGCGGAGGGCTCGACAGCCACACCGGTATCCTCGGTGTCGCGGAAAGCGAGGGCGAAGCCGGCGCGATCGGGCTCGGCGGCGTCAGGCCGGGCGGCGTCCGTCAGCCACAGGACGAAGGTGCCGCGTCCGGGGCTCCCGGTCGCCGTCACGATCCTGCGACGGCCTTGCATCGGCACGTCGTCCGCGTCCGGCGGCCGGGTGTCGGGGATGATCTCCAGCGTCCGGCCTGCCCCGTCTCGCGTCACCTCCAGCCGTACCGGAACCCGCGGCCGGATCGATCGGAGCATGTCGGGCAGATTGGCGAGGGTGATCCTCACGCCGTTCATGGCCGCCAGCCGATCGCCGACGAGGAGCCCCGCCCGCGCCGCCGGGCCGTCTTCCTGCATTTCGCGAATCTGGATGACCAGCGTGCAGTTCTTCCAGTCTTCCGAGGCCTCCCAGGCGCAGTTGTAGCGCTCGTCGACCCGCACACCGATCCAGCCGGAGGCGCCGGATGCCGCGGGAGCCTCCTGCCCCGCACCGCTGAGCGGCGTGAGCGCGAGGATGCCCAGCGCGAGAGACCCCACGGCCAGGGCCGAGGTCGACGGCGCGCCCGGGAACCGCGAGGCGAGCTGGGTCACCAGGTCCGCGTCCCGCTGGCGCGGTCGAGTTCCTCCGCCAGTCGATCGCGTGTGTCCACGAGTTCAAGCAGATAGGCGCTGGCGAGGGGATCGTCGGGATTCGTCTCGAGGTGATCTCGCAGAGCGCGGATCGATCCCTCCAATCGCGCCAGCCGCTGGGCCGCCTCCAGCGGATCTCCTCTGCCCGGTCCGCCCTCCGCGGCGGGGTTCGTCCCGCCCTCTCCCACCTGCCTCAGCGGCGATCGCAACGATTCCATCCGGGTGAGCCCGTCCACAAGGGCGCGGCCGTCATCACCGGAGACGACGGCGGGGAGGTCCGACGCGGGACCCGGCGAGTTCGCGGCTCGCCCGCCCGTGAACTGCAGGCCGGCGAACACACCGCCCGCGAAGAGCAGGAGGGCGGCGGCGGCCTGCAGCGGTCCCGGGACGAAGAGACGTCCCGTCAGGCCGTGTCCGAGCCGGCGGACGCCCGTGCGAGCCTCGCGTACATCGAGCGCGGCTTCGATGGCGGCCCACTGCCCTGCCGGAGCCTTCTCATCCGGAAGCGCGGACAGGGCCATGCGCAGCCGGCTCAGTCTCTCGAATTCGGCCTGACATTCCCGGCACGACTCGAGGTGGGCCCGGCAGTCGCGGTCCGCCCAGGGTTCGTCGAGCAGCGCCGAGATTCGCTCGGCGTCCATGTGGTTCGTCATCTTCGCGATCCCTCTTCTATGTCTCTCACAGGCGCGCTTCCCCGCGTGCGCCGCCGTTCCCCGAATCTTCGGGAGCGATGAGCTTCCGCATGCGCGCGCGCGCCTTGTGCAACTGCGATTTCGACGTGCCGGGCGAGCAACCCAGCGCCTCGGCGATGTCGTTGTGCGTCCAGCCCTCCACGTCGTGCAGCACGAGGACTTTCCGGTATCCCGGCGGCAACTGGTCCAGCGCCTTGGTCAGCACGCGCCGCGTCACGATCACCTCGTCGTGCGCCCTCGCCACCCGCGGTAGCTCGGCGGCGGATTCCACCGGGCGTCGCCTTGACGACCGGCGCAGCCGGTTGAGCGCCACGTTCGTCGCCAACCGGTAGAGCCACGTGCCGAAGGCCGCGTCCCCACGGAACAGGTGGAGCTTCTCGAAGGCACGAATCCAGGCTTCCTGGGAGAGGTCCTCCGCGAGGTGGTCGTCGCCCACAAGTCGCCGGATCACGGTGAAGACGCGTCGCGCGTGGAGTTCGTACAACTCCCCCATCGCGGATCGCTCTCCCGCTCTGGCGCAGGCGATCAGTTCGCGTTCGTCCACGTCATCCCTCTGAAGGTCGCCTTCGAGATCCACCGCTTTGGACGCGCGGTTCAAGCCGCGGGTTGCCCGCCCGCGGTCTCTCGGGCTCCCTCGGACCCCGAGTCGGTCAGGCACAGCACGGCGCAGACCAGGAGCCCGAGGAGGATGCCCGCCAGCGCGTCGGTCGCATAGTGAAAGCGACCGTACACCGTCCCCAGAGTCAACGCGGTTTCCGGGACGAGCAGGAGCCAGAACCAACGCCGGTCCTCCCGTCCGGCAGCCACGACCGCAGCCAGGGAGGCGGCGATGTGGGAGCTGGGGAAGGCCGTGCCCTTCGATGATCCGGCCTCCAGGATCCCGTGGACGATGCCGAACAGCGTGCCGTCGCTGATCTCGCCCCCGATCTGTGCAAACTCGTATCGGGGGCCGGCGACCGGGAAGAAGATGAAGATGAGATAGGAGGCGAAGAAGGCGGCGGCCACGGCGAGGGCCGTTCGCTGCATGGCCTCCACCCCTCGCGTCGCAAACACGCCCAGGATGGCGATCGGGGCGATCGCGTAGTAGGCGAAGTAGCCCAGGTGCAGGACCTCGGAGAAGGGGAGCCAGGGGAGCCATGCACTCAGGTCCATGCTGGGCTGTCCTCCGAAGAGGGCGCCATCCCAGGCCTGCACCGTGGCGTCGAAGAAACGCTGCGTGAGAAAGCGGTTGAGGACTGCGAGTTCCGCATACAGAAGAGGCGTGAGGAGGACGGCGTACGCGGCCCGGACGACCGCGGCGGGACCGCCGCCGGGGTGCCAGGCCCCGAGCCGGGCGATGCAGAAGGCGACGAGCGCGTGGACGGCCGCGATGCCCGCCCCGGGCAGGCCGCCGAACGCGAGGGCGAAGAGGCCTGTGCAGGCGAAATAGCCGATCGCAAGGCGGTCGACGGGCAGCAGCCGCTTCCCCCGGTTCACAGCCAGCCCACGCGCCGATACCACTCGGCCGTGCGCGCCAGCCCTTCCTCGATTCCGACCCGCGGACTCCAGGAATCGAGGTGCCGTCGGCTCACGTCGACGTCACAGGTCCAGGCGTGGGTAGCCAGGTCCCGGGCGCGTCTCCGGTCGAAGACGGGGGGGCTTCGCGCGAGGCGGCCCGCGATTTCCGAGAGCGCCCCTGCGGTGAGGAAGACCGCGGCCGGCAATCGAACGATGCGGCCGGGGCGACCCACGGCGACCATCAGTGCGTTCGCCGTCTTGCGCCACGAATGGCGTTCCGCCGCCGCGACCGGCAGCGGTTCCCGTGGCGGCGGCGCGGCAAGGGCGGCGAGGATCGCGGAGACGACGTCGGAGACATACGCCGGCTGCAGGGGGGCACGGCTGCGCGGAATCGCGGTCCAGCCTCGCGCCGCCAGCCGGAAGAGAACGAGCAGGTCGGAATCGCGCGGTCCGTAGACACCCCCCGGCCGGAGCACGGTGACCTTCATCGGTCCGCGAAGGGAGGCGAGCGCGGCCTCCGCCTCGGCCTTTGAGCGGCCGTACGGGCTCACGGGTCCGTTCGCCCCATCCGGACCCCGCGCGGCCAGACTGCTGATGAACACGAATCGGCCGACTCCCGCGCGCGCCGCCGCCTTCGCGAGTCGCCGCGTGCCGGTTGCGTTCACGGCCCTGAACTCCGACTCGTTGCGCGCCCGCGTAAGCGCGCCGCAATGCACGACCGCGTCGCAGCCGTCGAGGACCGCGACGGTTTCCCGCCCGTCTTCCGTCCCCAGATCGAGTTCGACGGTCCGGAGTCCCAACCGGTCCAGCCGACGCGTGTCGCTCGTGCGCCGCACGCTCGCCGTTACCTCGTGCCCCGCGGCGACGAGGGCATCGGCGAGATGGCTGCCCAGGAATCCGCTCCCTCCCGTCAGAAAGACTGATTTCATCGGTAAGCGAAAGGGTAAAGCGTCTAGAGGGGCGCTTCGTACAGCCGGTAGGTCCGGTAGACCCTGCCGCCGAGCCGCTCGATCGCCTGGTTCATCTTCTGGTTGTCCTCGAGGATCCAGGACTGTTCGGCGGAAGTCATCCCCGCGGCGATCCCGTTCCGGAACAGCGCGAGATACAGGAGCACGTCGACGCCCTTGCCGCGCCAATCCTCCGTGAGCCCAAGGATGATGACGCGCATGCACTTGATCTTCCGCCTGTGGATGAGCGCCTTGACGATCCCGAAGGGGAAGAGGTTCCCGTTCATCCGCCGCAGGACCACGTTGAAATCCGGCAGCGCGAGGGCGAAGCCCGCAACATCCCCCTCCGGCGTCTCCGCGAACAGCGCCAGTTCCGGGTCGAGTATCGGCTTGAGTTCGGCCGCCATGTGGTCCATCTCGGCTTCCGTCATGGGGACGAACCCCCAGTTCTTCTCCCAGGCCGCGTTGTACAGCCGCTGCACGCGCCCGAGTTCCTCGGCGAAGCGCGACATGTTCAGCGGCCGGATCCCGATTCCATACCGGCGGGTCACGAGCTTCTCCGCGCGGAAGAGGTGCGGGGGCCACTCGCCCTTCTTCATGAGCCAGGCGTAGAGATCCTTGACCTTCCGCAGTCCCGCGGTCTCCATGAGCCTGGGATAGTACGGGGGGTTGTAGGCCATGAGGACCACCGGCGGCCCGGGATCCCCGTCGATGAGCACGCCGCACGTCTCGTTGAGAGAAAAGCTCGCCGGGCCTCTCATCGCCTCGAGGCCGCGTTCGCGGAGCCACGCCCGCACCGCCTCGAACAGCGCCCCGGCGACTTCGGGGTCGTCGCTGCACTCGAACCAGCCGAAGAACCCGACGGCTTCCTCATGCATCGCTTCGTGGTTCCGGTTTCGGATCGCGCAGATCCGGCCCACGGCCCGGCCGTCGCGTTCCGCGAGGTAGGGTTGGACCTCCGAGTGCTCGTGGAAGGGGTGTTTCGCCGGATCGAACGCCGCCCGCACGTCTCGCTTCAGAGGGGGCACCCAGTCGGGGTCGCCGCGATAGATCGACCACGGCAAGTCGATGAAGCGCTTGAGATCCGCACGGCTCTCGACCGGCACGACGCGCACGGAAGACGCTGGGCTCGTCATGGTGAGGGGCGCCGGTTCAGACGACGCCGAGTTTCTTCCCCACGCGCTCCACCTGCTCGAGCACGAAATCGAGGTCATCGTCCGAATGCGTGGCCATGCAGCTCGTCCGAAGGCGGCAACTCCCCTCGGGGACGGCGGGCGGCACGACCGGGTTCGTGAACACGCCCGCCTCGAACAGGGCGCGCCAGAACACGAAGGTCTTCTCCATCGGCCCGATGAGGATGGGCACGATCGGGGTCTCGGTCGGTCCGATGTCGAACCCGATCGACTTGAAGCCCTCCATCATCCTGTACGTGTTTTTCCACAGTTGCTCGCGGCGCTCGGGCTCATCGCGGATGATCTCCAGCGCCTTGAGCACGGTGGCCGCCGAGGCCGGCGGCATGCTCGCGCTGAACATGAGGGCGCGGGCGTTGTGCTGGAGGTAGTCGATGACGTCGGCCCGGCCCGCCACGAAGCCACCGATCGACGCGAACGACTTGGAGAAGGTGCCCAGAATCAGGTCCACTTCATCGGTGAGTCCCCAGTGCTCGGCGGTGCCGGCCCCGGTCTCTCCCAGCACGCCCACGGCGTGCGCGTCGTCCACCAGGATGGCCGCGCCGTACTCCCTTCTCAGCTCGACGAGCGTGGGCAGGTCCGCGATATCGCCTTCCATGCTGTACACGCCGTCCACCGCGATGAGCTTGCCGCGCGAGGGGTTCTCCGCCTCGAGCATCCGGCGCAGCGTCGCGAAGTCGTTGTGGTTGAAGCGCCGCGTGCGCCCGAGCCCAAGGCGGACGCCGTCCTGGAGGCTGGCGTGGTCCAGCTTGTCGATGTAGACGGTGTCCGCGCGGCCGATCAGCGCGCCCAGCGTGCCCAGATTCGTCTGGTAGCCGGTGGAGAAGACGAGCGCCGCCTCCATGTCCGTGAAATCGGCAAGTTCGGCTTCGAGCTGCTCGTGCAGGTCCAGGTTGCCGTTGAGGAAGCGGCTGCCCGTGTTGCCGCTTCCGAATTTGTTGAGGGCGGCGCGGGCCGCCTCGAGGACGCGCGGATCGTGCGTGAGCCCCATGTAGTTGTTGGAGCCCACCATGATCTTGCGGGCGCCGTCGATCACGACCCAGGTGTCGTGCGAGGCCTCAATGGGCATGAAGTACGGATAGAGGCCGGCCTCGCGGAGGCCGTTCACGGTCGCTAGTTCACGACACTTGTCAAGGATCGGAGGCGGCAGGACGCGGCTTTTCAGGGAGCCCGACCCGGACGCCGCAGCCTGGGATGTAGGATTCTGCACACATCGAAGCTAAGCGGGACTCGGGACGCCGGGCAAGGAAAAACGGCGGTATTCGGCACGGTTTCTCCGCAGAGGGTGTAGAGTAGGAGAGTGCTCGGAGAAACACCTTTTCAGGGAGAGCAACGTGGCTCCAGACCGGATGTTCGACATCGTCGCCATTGGGGGAGGCACCGCCGGTCTCGTGACCGCCGCGGGGAGCGCGGGACTGGGAGCGAGCGTGGCATTGATCGAGCGCGACCGCCTGGGCGGCGACTGTTTGTGGACCGGATGCGTGCCCTCCAAGGCCCTCATCAGTTCGGCAAGAGTCGCTCATCACTTCCGTACCGCCGCGGCGCACGGCCTTCCGGGGGGTCCGACCGGGATCGAAGGCGCGGAGGTCCTCGCCAGCGTCCGGGATGTGCGGGCGCAGATCGAACCGCACGACGACCCTGAGCGCTTTCGCGCCATGGGGGTCGACGTGGTCGAGGGGGCGGCGCGCTTTGTGTCCCCGCAGGAAGTCGAGGTGGACGGTCGTCGAATCCGGGCTCGACGCTTCGTGATCGCCACCGGCTCGCGGGCTGCGGTGCCCCCGATCCCGGGGCTGGAAGAGGCGGGTTACTTCACGCACGCGGAGGCGTTCGACCGGGACACGATCCCCAGCTCGCTCCTGGTGGTCGGCGGCGGACCCATCGGGGTCGAACTCGCGCAGGCATTCCGGCGCCTCGGGGCCGACGTTACGGTCGTCGAGTTGTTTGGCCGGCTCATGGTCCGTGAAGAACCCGAACTTGCGGACCTGCTCACGGACCGGCTGCGGGACGAGGGCATCCGTATCCGGACGGGCCGTATGGTGACCCGGGTGGACCGCGTCGGAGATCGGCGAAGGGTGACGATCGCGCCGCCACCGGGCTCAACGGGGGGAGACGGCGAAGGGGCTCAGGCCGAGGCGTTCGAGGTGGATGAAGTTCTCGTCGCCGCCGGGCGCGTGCCCAATACGGAGGATCTGGGACTCGACGCCGCGGGGGTCGGGACGGCCGAGGGCTGGGTCACCGTCGACTCGAAGCTCCGAACTTCACGCAAACACATCTTTGCCGCCGGCGACGTGATCGGAGGTTTCCTGTTCACGCACGTCGCCGACCATGAGGCGCGCACGGTCGTGCAGAACGCCCTCTTCCCCGTGCGGGCCAACATCGACTACGGCGTGATTCCCTGGTGCACGTACACCGAGCCCGAAGTCGCGCACGTCGGGCTCACTGAAGCGGAGGCCCGCGACCGGCACGGGTCGGTCGTATCCGCCCACGTCTACGACATCGGAAACCTCGACCGCGCGATCGCCGAACGCGCGGCAACGGGCCGGGTGAAGATCGTGGTCGGAAAGAGGGGCAGGATCCTTGGCGGACACATCCTGGCGCCCAGCGCGGGCACGATGATCGTCGAGGTCGCGCTCGCGATGAAGGCGGGAGTCAGGCTCGGGAGTCTCGCGTCCCTGGTTCATCCGTATCCGACGATGAGCGAGGGAGTGAAGCGTACCGCGGACGCCTACCGCCGATCCACGCTGTCCGGCTGGAGGAAGTCGGCGGTCGACCTCGCGCTCAAGGTAGGGAAATCGATGCCACCCTGAGCGGTCCGCGGATCAGCCTGGATCTACCCCACAATCGGGGGGCGCGTCCCCTGCGGCACCGACGTACGGTGAACTCGGAACGAGTCCTGCCGACAGGCGTAACCTGCTGCGGGGCTTGAAGGTTCCCGAATCAGCGACCGCCGAACAGAGGTGTACGATGTCCTTCCCCGCTGAGCATTCGCGATCCCGTCGCGTGGCAAGGCAGGCGAAATGTCGCCCCGCCCGATCCGTTGCGCTCCTCGTTTCGGTGATCGCTGCGCTGTCCTGTGGGGAGGACACCACAGCTCCACCTCCGCCGCCGCCGGAGCCTGGTACGCCCACGGCCTTGTCGGTCACTCCGTCCGACCTCCGGTTTGAGGCATTGGGAGATACGGCTCGACTTGTCGCCATGGTGCGCGACGAGCACGGCCAGGTCGTGAGCAGCGCTACGGTGACGTGGCGGAGCGGCGATCCGTCCGTTGCGACCGTCGACGCGACGGGGCTCGCGACGGCGACGGGCAACGGCACGGTCACCCTCACGGCCACCGCGGAAGCCGCGTCAGGCGGCGCCACGGTGACGGTGGACCAGGTCGTGGCGGCGCTCGCTGTGTCGCCTTCCTCCGTCCGGCTGGCACTCGACGACTCACTCCGGCTCACGGTGCAGGCTTCGGATGCCAACGGTCACCCGGTCACCGAACCCGGCTTGACCTGGCGCACCAGTGACGAGTCGATCGCGACCGTCGACGCCACGGGGCTCGTCATCGGCGTCGGCATCGGGACGGCGACGATCCGCGCCATGTCCGACGCTGCCTCGGCCGATGCGGGCGTAGAGGTGCTGTCCGGCGCGGATGCGGATCGGCTCGTCCTCGCCGCGCTCTATGAGGTCACGGATGGATCGGATTGGATCCACAACGACAACTGGCTGACGGACCTGCCGCTCGCGGATTGGCGCGGTGTCGGCGTCGACGAGGAAGGACGCGTCTCGAAACTGGATCTCGAGGCCAACAATCTCGTGGGTCCGATACCGCCCGGACTGAGCCGCCTCAAGCGCCTCACCGAGTTGAACCTGATACGCAACAGCCTGACCGGCCGGATACCACCCGAACTCGGCATGCTGGCGAGCCTCGAGATTCTGGGCCTCGGCATAAACAACTTGACCGGCCCCCTTCCCCCGGAACTCGGGAAGCTCTCCAGGCTCAGGGAACTCCTGGTCTACCGAAACCCGTTGAGCGGCGGCATCCCCGGCGAGCTCGCAAATCTCGATCGCCTGGAGAAGTTCGTCCTGTATTGGAGCGACATCTCTGGCCCGATTCCCCAGGCGTTTCTGCGCCTCGGACGCTTGAAGGAATTCGCCGCTTTATTGACGGCAGTCTGCGTGCCGGGCACGACGGCCTTCGCGCGCTGGCTGGAGGACATCCGAATCGCCGAATTCGTAAGGTACTGCAACCTGTCGGATGTAACGGCGCTGCAAGGGCTTTATCGGCTCACCAGCGGCGAGGACTGGCATCGTGCCGACGGCTGGGGCGCCAGCTTCGTGCTCGACACCTGGCAGGGTGTCCGTGCCGACTCCCTTGGCCGAGTCACGGCCCTCGACCTGGCCGGCAACGGACTCGCGGGACCCCTCCCGGGCTCCCTCGGGGAACTGACCCGCCTCACGGAACTCCGGATCGGAAGCAACGCGCTGACGGGGCCGGTTCCCCTTGCGCTCGCGAAACTGGCGCTGCGCGAGTTCCACTACGCCGACACGGAACTGTGCATTCCGGATGACGAGAGGTTCCGCGACTGGTTGGCGGGCCTTGCGTCCCACGACGGCCCGGGCCTGCAATGCTCCCTCACGGACCGGGAGATCCTTGAAACGCTCTTCTACGCTACCGACGGCCCGAACTGGAGGCGGAGCGATAACTGGCTGACGAACGAGCCGCTGGGGACCTGGTACGGTGTGGAAGCAGATACAACGGGTCTGGTGCTGGGTCTCGCGCTTCCCGCGAACGGTCTACGCGGAGAAATCCCCGCGGAGGTTGGCAGGCTCTCCTCGCTGCGTTTCCTGAGCCTCAGCCAAAACTCGCTGCGGGGCACCATACCTGCCGACCTCGGCGGCCTTGCCGATCTTAACCACCTGTGGCTCGACTGGAACCGGCTGGAAGGGGAGATTCCGCGCGAACTCGGCAACCTTGCCGGGCTGCGTCATCTGTTCCTGGGTTATAATCGGCTGGAGGGCGTCATACCCTCCGAACTCGGCAACCTTGGAGAATTGAGCGAGCTCGCTCTCCCCTGGAATCGGTTGACGGGTTCGATTCCGCCGACCCTCGGCGGCCTCTCATCCCTGACCTCGCTCAGAATCCAGAACAATGACCTCACAGGCCCGATCCCCTCGGGACTCGGCGACCTCGGCAACCTCGTGGAACTCCGGCTCGGGCGGAACGACCTGTCCGGCCCCATCCCCGTCGACCTCGGCAATCTCGGTAACCTCGCCGTCCTGGAACTCTCCGCTAACGCCCTGACGGGCCCGATTCCCCCGGGCCTGGGCGATCTCGCAGGGCTTACGCAGCTCTTTCTGGAGTATAACGAACTCTCCGGCCCCCTCCCGTCCGAACTCGCCGATCTCCAGCACCTTCGGGTTCTTCGTGTCCGGGGGAACGAACTGACCGGCCCCATTCCACCCGGACTGGGCAACCTCGGCGCGCTGCAGCACCTCCTGCTCAACTCGAACGCCTTGACGGGTCCGATCCCGCCGGAACTGGGATCGCTCGGCTCCCTCAGATGGCTGGACTTGTCGGAGAACCGGTTCTCGGGTGCGCTCCCCGCCGAACTGGGAGACCTGGAGAGAGTCGCGCAACTCATGCTGTACGATAATCCGGATCTCGCCGGCCCGGTTCCCCTCTCGCTCGGGCGCCTGGAGTCACTCGGCGGGTTCATGGCCGGCGGCACGGATCTTTGCGCACCGGCGGACTCGGCCTTCATCGCTTGGCTGGAGGGACTCGCCCAGTACCGATTGGCCCGCTGTGCCGATGCTGGAGGAGCGGAATCGGCAGCCTATCTGGTCCAGGCGATCCAGTCGCGGTCGCACCCCGTGCCGTTGATCGCCGATGATCCCGCCCTTCTGCGTGTCTTTGTGACCGCCCCCGACGCCGGCGGTGCGACGATTCCGCCGGTTCGCGCACGATTCTACCACGGCGGGGAGGAAGTGCATCGGGCGGACGTCCCGGCCGGGACCGGGGACATCCCGGCTGCCGTGGACGAGGGGGCGCTCGATCGATCATCGAACGAGGAAGTGCCTGGCTGGGTGATCCAGCCGGGACTGGAGATGGTGATCGAGATCGATCCGGAAGGCACGCTGGATCCCGGACTCGGCGTAACGAAGCGCATTCCCGCGGAAGGGCGTTCCCGCATCGAAGTACACAGAGTGCCCCCGCTTGACCTGACTGTGGTTCCGATGCTGTGGGGCGTGGTGCCGGACTCGTCGATCCTCGACATCACCGAGGGTCTCTCGACGGATGGCGAGCTTCTTGCGCCGGTGGGAGCGCTGCTCCCCGTCGGGGAGTTCACCGTCACCGTCCACGAGCCCGTGGTCACGGCGAGCCGGAGCACCCTCGACCTGCTGGGGGAGACCTTGCTGGTCCGTCAACTGGAAGGAGGGACCGGCTATTACCTGGGCACGATGGCGGAGCCGTCGGTTTCGGTGGGCGTGGCGGCCATAGGGTTTCCCGTCAGCTTTGCAGCACCGACCCGGCATGCCTGGGTACATGAACTGGGACACAACATGAGCCTTCCTCACGCGCCGTGCGGGAACGCCGCCGGCACGGATCCGGCTTTCCCGCACGCTGATGGGGCGAGCGGCGCCTGGGGATACGACTTCCAGCGGCGAGAGCTGGTTCACCCGGATGTTCCGGATCTGATGGGTTACTGCGACCCGAACTGGATCAGCGACTACTTCTTCACGCGTGCGACGCATTTCCGGCGCCATTTCGAACGCGCCTCGGCAGGGGCGGCGCAGGCCCGCGCCAGAGCGCTGTTGCTATGGGGAGGCGTCGAGCCGGACGGCTCACCGTTCCTCGAGCCGTCGTTCGTCGTCGAGGCGCCCGTTACCTCCCCGCCACCAGGCGGAGGTTTTCAACTCAGGGGTACGGCGGAGGACGGCCGCGTGCTGTTTTCCATGAGCTTCGAGATGCCGGAGGTGGAGCACGGCGATGGCGGATCTCGCTTCGTCTTTGCCCTCCCGGTCGAGCCGGAGTGGGGCGATTCCCTCGCGAAGGTGACGCTCTCGGGGCCCGGGGGGACGGCCACGCTGGACGCGGAGACGGATGCGCCCCTGGCCGTCGTCCGCGACCGGTCCAGCGGCCGGGTGCGGGGTATCCTGCGCGGGCCGCTCGCGGACGGTCTCGCGCACGCGTCCGTGTCCGAACTTCTTTCGAACCCGGACGTGGAAGTGCTGGTGAGCCGGGGTCTGCCGGGGCGGGAGGCCTGGAGGCGCTGACCGGTCGCCGCGCGGGCACGCGGCAGAACCCGGGGGGCTCAGCCGACGCGGTGGCGACCGGTATAGACGTTGAATCCCGTTGGCTTCGCGAAGCCGACGAGGGTCATGCCGAACTCCTTCGCCACCTCGACTGCGAGGCTGGAGGGTGCGCCGACGGCGACGACGATCGGGATACCTGCGGAGAGGGCTTTCTGCATGATCTCGAAGGACGCGCGCCCGCTTACGGCCAGGACGGCCTCTCCCAGGGGCAGGCGTCCGGTGAGGAATCGTTCGCCGACCACCTTGTCGAGGGCGTTGTGGCGACCCACGTCTTCCCGGAGGAGTTGCAACTCGCCGGCGGCATCGAACAGCCCGGCCGCATGCAGGCCGCCGGTTCGTTCGAACACCGCCTGTCTGCTGCGTAGCGTGGCCGGAAGCGATCGCACCACGTCGCTGGATACCGTCGCTCCCGCGGCGGGGATCGGGGCGCAGCCTCGAATCTCGATGGCCTCCAGCGAGGCCTTTCCGCAGACCCCGCAACTCGAGGTCGTGTAGAAGTTGCGGGTCAGGTCCGCGGGGTCGAAGCGGGCCGATTCGCTCAGGTACGCCGTCACGATGTTGTATTCCTGCGCCTCGACATCGACGCAGTAGCGCAGGTCGGCCACGTCGGAACGGTGCGTCAGCAGCCCTTCCGAAAAGAGGAACCCGGCCGTCAGGTCGAAATCATCTCCCGGCGTGCGCATCGTCACGGCCACCTGGTGCTCCTCGCCGGCCACGGTGGCGATCCGGATCTCGAGCGGCTCCTCGACGGCCACTGCGTCGCGTCGTCTTCGGCTCGATGCCTCGGACACGCGATCGATGTCGACGCGGGCCGTGTTCCTGCGCGGCGTGATCATGGGGCGAAGCTACGGTGTCGGCGCTGGTGGCGCCGGGACAGGGTTCCCCGGACGGTACCGCCACGCCGCCCCAAGTCGTTTGCCGCCTTCGGGCTTGTCGGGTAACTATGACGGCATGAACACGCCTTCGGACGCGGAGCTGCTCGCGAAATGGCGGGCGCGGCCCGCTCCACTGCTTCCCTTGCTGCACGAGTTCCACGAGAGGGATGGGTTCCTCTCCGAGGACGCGCTGCGGGCCATCTCCGACGATCTGCGCATCCCGATCGCGGACCTCTTCGGCACAGTCACCTTCTACCACCACTTTTCGCGTGATCCCGAGGGCTATTCCCGAGCTCGGGTCTGTACGGGACCCATCTGCCATCTGCTGGGCGCGAAGGATCTCCTGGCGGGGCTGCCGAACGCGAAGGCGATGCCGTGCCCGGGCCGGTGCGACGAGCCGATTCCCGTTCTCGACCGGGACCAGGTCCTCTGCGGAGCGACGGTCGGAGATCTCGCCGCCCGACCTTCCCCTCTTCCGCCAGCGGCGCCTGACGGCATCGAAGAGTGCGTGTTCGCGCACATCCGATCCCCGGGTCGCGCGACGCTCGATGGTTATCGCGCCACCGGAGGCTACTCGGGTCTGGCGGACGCACTCGGGGGGGAGCCGGAGGCCCTGCTCGACATCATCGACGCGAGCGGTCTGGCCGGACGGGGCGGGGCCGGCTTCCCCACCGGACGGAAGTGGCGAGCCGTGGCGGAGGCCGCCGGAGAGCCCAGAACCATCGTGTGCAACGCCGACGAGGGGGAACCCGGCTGTTTCAAGGACCGGGCGCTGATGGACTACGACCCGCACGCGGTCATCGAAGGCATGATCGCCGCGGGCTTCGCCACGGGGGCCACGCGCGGGTTCATCTATCTGCGTTACGAATACCCGGACACGTTGCGCATTCTGGAGACGGCCCTGGAAGAGGCTCGCGGTGCCGGGCTCCTGGGGCAGGAGGCTCTCGGACCGGGGCGACCGTTCGACCTCTGGGTTCGCCGTGGCGCGGGAGCCTACATCTGCGGCGAGGAGACCTCCCTTCTCAACAGCCTCGAGGGCAAGCACCCCTTCCCCCGCAACCGGCCCCCGTTCCCGGTGACGCACGGGTACGAGGACCTGCCCACGGTCGTGAACAACGTCGAGACACTGGCTTCCGTGCCGCACATCCTGGTGCATGGCGCCGATTGGTATCGGGGGCTCGGGATCGGCGACCACGCCGGGACGAAGGTGATCTCGCTCTCGGGGGACGTCGCCCGCCCCGGGAATTACGAGGTACCCCTGGGATTCCCGCTGCTGACGCTGATCGACGACTGGGCGGGCGGGGTTCCGGGGGAGCGGAGGATTCAGGCGGTCACGATGGCCGGGCTCTCGGGCGGCTTTCTTGCGGGCGAGGATCTCGACGTCACGCTGGACGAACCCGCCATCCGCTCAAGGGGGTCGTTCCTGGGCGCCGGCGGAATCATGGTCTTCGACGATTCCCGGGACATGGTCGACGTCTCGCATTCCGCCATGGAGTTTTTTGCGGAGGAATCGTGCGGCAAGTGCTTCCCCTGCCGCATAGGCACCCAGCGCCTCACCGAGCGCCTGCACGGGGAGGGGCCGGCGGACATCGGGGCGTGGATCGAGGAGGTGCAGGACCTGGGCGACACGATGATGCAGACGAGCGCCTGCGGACTCGGGCAGGCCGCGCCGCTCATCACCGAGAGCCTCCTCCGCTACTTCCCCGATCGCGTCTCGAAGCATGTCATGGAGTCCTCCTAGAGCGAGACTCCGGCCCGGGGACGAACGCCCGGATTTGTCGTGGCGGGCGCGACGCGTCATTTTAGTCGGCCCGGCAGCTTCCAACGGCGTGGGGTCCCCGGGATTCCGGAGGTTGGATTGAGCGACAACTCGGGCAACGGCACGGGCTTCGATTTCGAGATCACGCTCGACGGCGACAAGGTCGGCGTCCGTCGTGGCGAGAGCCTGTACGAGGTCTCCGAGCGGCACCGCAAGGAGATCCCGACGCTCTGCTACGACCCGCGTCTTGAGGCCTTCGGCGGCTGCCGGCTCTGCATCGTGGAACTCGAGGGGGCCCGCAATCCGGTCGCCTCCTGCACCATGCGGGCGGAGCCCGGCATGCGGATCGCGACCCGCTCCGCGCGGCTCGACATGCACCGCCGGGTTCTCATGGAGATGGTCGCGTCGGAAAACCGCGACACGGACGTCGATGCGCTCTCCGGATACGCCTCGCAGGAAATGGCCGTCCTCCTCGATCGGTACGGTGCGCGAACCGGCCGTTTCGAGGGCGCCCGGTCGGGCAGGAGCCGGCCCGACGATGACAATCCGTTCATCCTGCGAGACTACGAGAACTGCATCTCGTGCTATCGCTGCGTGCGGGTCTGTGCCGAGCAGGAGGGGGACTACGCGATCTCGGTCATGAACCGTGGCTTCGAGACCCGGATCACGACCGAGTTCGAGGGCCTGCTCGGAGATTCGGCCTGCACGTTCTGCGGGCAGTGCGTGCAGACGTGCCCGACCGGGGCGCTCGCGGACATCAAGGCGCTCGCGAATGCCGACGCGCCGGGCGAGACGAAGAAGACGCGCACCGTCTGCCCGTACTGCGGGGTCGGGTGCTCCGTCGATCTGCTGTCCCGCGGTGAAAAGTTGATCGGTGTTCAGCCGGCGATGGACGGGCCCGCCAATGAGGGTGCGCTCTGCGTCAAGGGACAGTTCGCGTTCGACTTCGTGCAGCACCCCGACCGGCTCGCGTACCCCATGGTGCGCGGCGAGGACGGCGAACTCCACGAGACGGACTGGGACACGGCGCTGGACCGGGCGGCCGCCGGCTTCACCGCGGCGATCGAGAACCACGGCCGGCACTCGGCATACGGCGTCGCCTCGGGTCGGGCACCGCACGAAGCGGCCTACATGATGCAGCGTTTCATCCGGGCCGCCTTCGGCACGAATCAGATCGACAACTGTAGCCGTGCCTGACACGCCCCCACGGTCGCCGGTCTGGCGGCCTCTATCGGACGGGGGGCGATGTCGAATCCGCTCAGGGACATGGACAAACCCGATGTGATCTTCTGCATCGGGACGAACATGACGGAGTGCCACCCCGTCGCGGCGACCCGGATCAAGCGTGCCGTGGCCAGGGGCGCCAAGCTCATCGTCGCCGATCCGCGGCGGATTCCGCTGGCGGAGATGGCGGACATCCATCTGCCGCTCCGCGTCGGGTCGGACGTGGCCCTCCTCCTCGGCATGGCCCACGTGATCGCCCGCGAGGGGTTGGTGGACGAGGCCTTCATCGCCGACCGCACGACCGAAGGCAGGGACTTCGTCGAGCACGTCCTGGAGTATCCGCCCGAATGGGCCGAATCGATCACCGGCGTGGACGCGAAGCTGATCGAGCAGGCGGCGCGGTGGTACGGGAAGGCCGACCGCGGGGCGATCTACTACACCCTCGGCATCACGGAGCACATCTGCGGCGTCGACAACGTCCAGAGCCTGTGCAACCTCGCCCTCATGACCGGCAACGTCGGCCGCGAGGGGACCGGGATCAATCCGCTCCGCGGCCAGAACAACATCCAGGGCGCGGGAGACAGCGGCGCCCTGCCCAACAACTATCCGGGCTTCCAGTCCGTACTGGATCCGGCGCACCAGGCGAAGTTCGCCGCGGTGTACGGCCGTGAAGTGGATCTCGAAAAAGGGCCTACGAAGGTCACGGCGCTCGACATGTGCGGCGACCGGATCCGCGCCATGATCATCAATGGCGAGAACACGGTCGTGACGGATCCCGACCGCGAGCACTGCGAGCACGCGCTCAGGAGCCTCGACCACCTCGTTGTCATCGACATCTTCCTCACCGAGACGGCCCAGTTGGCCGATGTCGTGCTCCCGGCCACCTCCTGGGCGGAGACGGACGGGGTATGCTCGAACACCGAGCGGAGGGTGCAGCGGCTCCGCAAGGCGGTCGACCCGCCGGGCGAGGCGAAGCCCGACTGGTGGTGCGTGTCGCGCATCGCGCAGCGGATGGGGCTGAAGGGGTTCGAGTTCGAGTCCGCGAAGGAGGTCTTCAACGAACTCTGCTCCCTGTCGCCGATCTACGCGGGTCTGGACTGGGATCTCATCGCTGACGGGGAGTACCACTGGCCCGTGCCCGAGCCGGGCCACCCCGGCACGCCGGTGCTCCACCGGGGCGAGTTCGAGAACGGCCGCGGGATCTTCCAGATCATCAAGTACCGCGACCCGGCCGAGACGATTTCGGAGGAGTACCCGATCTGGCTCACGACCGGACGCCGCCTGCCCAACTATCACACGCGCACGCAGACCGGTCGGGCCGCGGGGATCGACTACATGGGGTCGGAGGAGTGCCTCGAGATGAACCCCGTGGATCTGCCGAAATGGGGCCTCGAGGATGGCGGCTGGGCGGTCATGTCGAGCCCGCGCGGCCAGGTGCGGATCAAGGTCGAGGCCAACGACCGCTCTCCGCCGGGGACCGTGTTCGCTTCATTCAGCTTCAACGATGTCCCGGTTAACTACCTCACCGGCGGCGGCTACGATCCGATCACGCACACGGCCGAACTGAAGGTCTGTCCCGTGAGGGTCGAGCCCGCCTAGCAGGCCGTGGTATTTCCGGGACACGACACTAGCCTCCCGCCCAGGGTTGCAGGCCGTATTCGACGATCCGCCCTTCGATCGCCGAGGCCATGCACGTCAGCGGGCTCGCGAGGTAGACCTGCCCGGGTCCGCTGCGACCCGGGAAGTTCCGGTTGATCGAACTGATCGTCACCTGCTCACGTGACGTCGACACTCCCGGTCCCGCGTTGATGCAGGCGCCGCACCCCGGGGCCAGGACCTCGAACCCCGCGTCGCGCAGCGCCCGGTCGTGGCCCCGCTCGCGGCTCCAGGCTTCGACATCGACCGAGCCGTACTGCGCGTAGGCCCGTACCGACACCGGGACCTGGCGGCCCGCCGCGACCGCCTCGCGCGCGACGCCCGCGTACATCTCGAAGTCCGTCCGCTTGGAACCGGTGCAGGAGCCGATGAACACCAGGTCCAGAGCGACGTCCTCATCGAGCACCGAGAGGGGTAGCCCGTTCCCGGGGTCGCCGGGCGTCGCGACCATGGGCTCGACCCGGCTCGCGTCCATCTCGATCGTCGCCGCGTACTCCGCCTGCGGGTCGCTGTGGAGACCCTCGCACAGCGACCGGATCTCATCCGGCGGCGCGCCGCGCCGGTGGGCGATCCAGGCCACGGTCGTCTCGTCGGGCGCCACGATGCCGGTGAAGCCGCCCACCTCGGCCGCCATGTTGGTCAGCGTCACGCGTTCGTCGATCGACATGGCCCCGATCGCGTCTCCCGTGAACTCGATGATCCGGCCGATCGCCTCCCCGCTCTTCACGGTGGGGTGGCGGAGCAGGTCCAGGATCAGGTCCTTCGCCACGACGCCGGGCCGCGGCGTGCCCGTCATGCGGACGCGGATCGACTCCGGCACCTCGAGTCGCACGTCCCGCGTGGCCCAGGCGTTGACGATCGCCGAGGTGCCGACGCCGAACGCGACGCACCCCAGCGCCCCGGAGTGCGGCGTGTGCGAGTCGCTACCGATGATGACCTGCCCGGGCAGCGCGTACCGGTCCTGCACCACGATGTGGCAGATGCCCTCGCTGCCGGTGCGGTCCGGCAGCTCGCCGTGTAGACGCACCCCTTTCGCTGACGCGAACTCACGCTGCCGGTCGTGCAGGGCGTGGGCCGCATCGAGCAGCCCCGCGGCCTTGCGCTCTTCCGTGATCACCTCGTCCAGAAAGGCCAGGTGATCCCTGAAAAAGATGATCGAATCCGTGTCGTTGAGTTCCGCGTCGCCGGCAAACTCCTCCCAGAAGGTCGACGCCATCGGCGTCACGTACTCGTGCGAGAAGCGGAGGTCCGCCCGCACGAACCCCGTGTCACCCGGCTTGACCGCCCGGACGCCCAGCGCGTCGGAGGCGGCGTCGGCGACCCAGTGCCGGGCCAGGATCTTCTCCGCGATGGTCTGCGGCCGGTCCGGCGGGGTCTCGATCTCGGGAAGCGCGACGAGCCCCTTGAGTCGCGCGACGGCGTAGTCGAGCAGGCCTCCGTACTCGATGATGTCCCGCTGGATCCGACCCGCATCGCCGATGAAGGCCTCGAGCGGGATCTCCTCCCCGCGCCGGATCTTTTCGATCAGCGAGAAATCGGTCGAGGCGAGGAGCCCGATATTCGCGCAGTTCTCGCCGTAGATCCGTTCGATGTTCTCTCCGATGACGACCCGCAGCCCCGCCGCTCGCTCGGCATAGGGCGACGCCTCCCGACTCGACCCCTTGCCGCGCCGCTTTCCCGACACCGAACAGATGAAGCCGCCGTCTCGGATGTCGTTCCGGCCGATGGGCCGCTCCTCGCCGCACAGGAGGCCCACGTAGGGGTATTCGCCGAGCTTCTCGTCGAAGTGGTAGCAGACCCAGCCCGGCGTGATTTCGTCCGTCGAGATGTCGTCGCGCAACGGCATCGATGGATCCCAGTCGAGGTCCTCGCCCGCCAGCTGCCGGCGAATGAGATCCGGGTCTTCCGTGAGGAAGAGGATGCGGCCCTGCAACCGGACCGTGGAGGGCCGCTTCGCGACCTCGGTTTCGAGGAGACGTTCGAGCATCGTGGCGTTGCTGTCCTTACGCGGGAATGGGAGGTCGAATGATACGGCGGCTCCTCGGGAGCGGCCAATTCCGTGGACTCCTGACGGTCAGCTGGGCCAGAAGAGGGGGATGAAGATCGTGGCCGTGACGAGGAGGATGAGGTTGAGCAGGCCACCCACCTTCACGAAGTCCATGAAGCGATATCCGCCCGGACCGTAGATCATGACGTTGGTCTGATAGCCGAAGGGCGTCACGAAGGAGGCCGACGCCCCGAACATGACGGCGATGAGCAGCGCGTACGGGTTCACGCCACCCTGCGTGGCCGCCAGGATCGCGACCGGGGTGAGCATCACGGCGGTGGCCGCGTTCGACACGACGGCGGTCATGATTGCGGTCATCAGATAGAAGGCCGCGATCAGCCCGATCTCCCCGAGCGGCGCCGTCAGGGTCACCACCCAGCCCGCGAGCAACTCCGCCGCGCCGGTGGTCTCGAGCGCCACGCCGAGCGGAATAAGCCCGGCCAGCACGAAGATGACCAGCCATTCCACCTCCCCGTAGATCTCCTCGACGTGCACGCAGCGCGTGAAGACCATCAGGACCACGCCGGAGAGCGCGGCCGTCATGATGTCCAGCACCCCGAGACTGGCGCTGAGCACCACGGCGGCCATGATCGCAGCGGCGACGCCGGCCCGTGGTCTGTTTCCGCGTTCCGTCTTTACTTCGGCCATCGGGACAAAGCCGGGATCGTCGGCGAGGCGTTCGAGCGCGGTCGTCGTCCCGTGTACCAGGAGCAGGTCGCCGACGCGAAACGAGAGCTCCGCCAGCCTTTCCGTGACGGTGACGCCATGCTGTTGTATCGCGAGTACCGTCGCATCGAAGCGCTGCGCGAAATTCAGCTGGCGGAGGGTCCGGCCGACGAGACTCGACCCGGGGGCCACAAGGACCTCGACCAGCCGCCCGCGCCCGGTCGTCAGGTCGAGTTCACGTCCTTTCCGTTCCCTCGGGGTCTTGAGTCGCTGTCGGCGCGCAAGATCGAGGAGACGCTCGGCGGATCCCTGCACGTAGAGGACGTCACCCGGCCGTATGTGGCGGTCTCCGTGCGGCGCAGTGATCTCCTGTTCCCCCCGCTCGATGTCCAGCACGGTGACGTCATAGCGCTCGCCCCACCCGAGTTCGGCCAGCGAGCGACCGTTCGCGGGCGAGTCCTCGGGGACGTGCAGTTCCGTGACGAAGCGGCGAACGTCGTACTTGGCGGACAGGTCGGGCGGCCGGAAGCGCCGCGGCAGCAGCACCCGGCCGGCGGTGAAGAGGTACAGCAGACCCACGGCGAGACAGATCAGGCCCAGCGGGGTAATCGAGAACATGCCGAGGTCGTCGAACCCTCGCCTCATCGCCTCGCCGTGCACGACCAGGTTGGTGGTGGTGCCCATGAGCGTCACCGTGCCCCCGAGAATCGAGACGAAGGAGAGCGGCATCAGATACCTCGAGGCTGGCTCCTCGGCCTGCTCGGCGAGCGCGACGAAGACGGGCAGGAAGACCAGCACCACGGCAGTAGTCATCAGGAATGGGGAGAGGAAGGCGCAGATGAGGCAAAGCGCGAACATGCGCGCGTATTTTCCGCCGAGGGGAGCGGTTCGCGCCCAGGCTCCGATGGCGGACACGAGACCGGTCTTGCGGAGCCCCAGGCCGAGCACGAGCATCGAGCCGACCGTCACGGTCGCGCGGCTGGACAGGCCCGATACGGCCTCGGTCGGCGTGAGGATGCCGCTCAGGAGGAGGACGACCGGGATCGCCAGAGCGACCTGGTCCACCCGCACCCGGTCGAGGGCGAAGAGGACGAGCGCCGCCAGGGTGAGGCCGAGCACGAATACGATGTCGAACGTCATTGGGAGATGTTCAGCCGACACGAGCTCCCGCGCCAGTCGGATGGTGACATGATGCCCCGGATCCTCGTCGCCGGTGGCTCGGGTTTCCTCGGACGCGCCTTCGTTCGCGGGCTGGACCTTCGGGGGGCGCGGGTCGCCGTGCTCACGCGAGATGTCCGCAACGCCTCTGCCCTTGGGCTCCCGGCGGAATGCGTTGAAGGGGACGTCCGTCGGCCGGACACGCTCGTCCCGGCGATGGACGGCATGGACACGGCCATCCTGTCCGTACAGTTCCCCGGCTATCCCGTGGAGGCGCCCGCAAGCGGGCGGACCTTCATGGAGGTCGACGCCCGCGGCACCGCGGCCCTCGTGGACGCCGCGTCGCGGGCCGGCGTACGCAAGCTGGTGTACCTGTCCGGGGTCGGGGCCGATCCCCGGTCCACCCGTCCCTGGTATCGCGCAAAGGGGCTGGCGGAGGCTTCCGTGCGGGAGTCGGGCCTCGACTACGTCATCGTCCGACCCTCATGGGTCTACGGTCCCGAGGACCGGAGCCTGAACCGCTTCATCGCGCTTATCCGCAGGGTCCCCCTGGTCTTTCCGCAACTGGGGGACGGTTCGGGGCGGATCACCCCGATTCATGTGGACGATCTGGCGGACCTCGTGTGTGAAGCGACACTGGGTCGGGCGGGAGACGGGCTCACGCTGGAGGCTGGCGGACCGGACGTCATGTCCCTGGACGATGTGGTGCGGATCGCGATGTCGGTGCTTGGACGGCGCAGGGCGATTCTCCACATCCCGGCGGGTCTTGCGAGGCTCGCGGCGGCGTTGGCGGAGCACCTTCCGGGCCAGATTCTGTCTCGCGGAGCCGTAGACTTCGTAACCCAGGACGGGATCGCCGATTCGGAGCTGACCCGCCGCTGTTTTCCGGCGTTTCAACCGCGCGCGTTCGAGACCGGGCTCGCGCGGTACGTTCCGTGCGCCTGATTTCGCCGACCTCGAAGCGTTCCGGGGCCTTGATCGGGCACCCCGGATCGAGGCTTCCGTGCACGCCGGAACCCGCCTTCTATCTCTTGCATATACTTCGATATCGGGCTTAGTTTGAAGGTTGACTTCTCCCAGCGACACCGGAGGCCGGGTGCCGCTGTCTTGGGGGTCAGCTGTTCGTGGTCGTTTGCGTGGCGAATCGCACCGTCCGCGCGTTCCTCGGCGGCCTCACAACACGCAGGGGGTCGATATGAAGGATGTGTTCAGAAAGCTGGTGTTGGTGGTCGGCGTGGTGGCCGCGTTCGCCTTTCTTCCGGTCCGGGCCGAGGCCCAGAGCCCATATTCGCCGATGTTCTGGTCTTTCGAGGGTGGCGTCGGCATGGCCATCCCGATGGGTGACATCGCCGATGTCGCCGAGTCTGGTCCCTCCTTTTCCGGTGCCGCGTCCTACTTCCTGCAGCCGCAGCTGGCGCTGCGGCTCGAGGGAGCGCTCGACATGCTCGGCACGAAGGGGAGCGTCGACCCTAACCTTCAGATCCTGCACGTGACGGGCGGAATCGAGTATCACCTCACGGATCCGATGGGTAGCACCACGGTTGCCGTAGACTTCGGCCTTGGCGCCTCCACCCTGAACTCGGACGCGTTTCTTCTGCGGGACAATCCGAGCCGCGGGCGGCATACGGTCGGCCTCGTGAACGGTTCGTATTTCTCCGGCAACGCCGGGATCAAGGCCGGTCTCAATTTCGCGCGCCACGCCGAGACGGGAGTCCCGATGGTCACCCTCTTCGCGCAGGCCGACCTTCGTTACATCGCGACGACCGAGGATGAGACGAGGGTCTACGGAGAACTGGGTGGTGTTCAGGGCTTCAGCTCCGTCATGGAGATGCCGTTCTCGGTCGGCCTCCGAGTCAACTTTCCCTGAGTCCAGAAGATTGGACTTGACCAGATAAGGAGTAGCCAGGATGCGCCAGAACAGGGTATGGGTGCCGCTGGTTGTGGTGACTCTAGCCTTCCTGTCTGCGGGTTGCATGCAACTCGTCCGCCAATGGGAACTCGATCGCGTCATGGAGCCCGTTCACGGGCAGCTGACCGATCATGAAGCTCGCATCGCTTCGAACGCGTCTGCGGTAGAGGCGCTTCAGGGCGACATAGAGGAGTTGCGGAGTCGGCTCGATCGACTGCAGCAGGAGTTCGGGGGACACGTCAGCGACGATGACATGCACGGGGCGGGACTCGCCATTTCCCTTCCGGTGCACTTCGACTTCAACAGTTCCGAGTTGCGTGCCGTCGACCGTCCGATTCTGGATGCCTTCGCGGCAGCCATTCAGGGATCTTTCCCGCAGGCCCGGATCACCCTGGAGGGTTCAGCCGACAGGGCCGGATCCGATGCCTACAACATGAGGCTTTCTCAGGCACGAGCCGAGAGTGTGAGGGACTATCTCGTCGGTTCGGCGGGGATGAACGCCGACAACATCGACATCGTGTCCATGGGTGAATCGCGGTTGGTAAACCAGGACACGGGTGCCGAGAACCGTCAGAGCGGGATCGAGAACCGACGCGTTACGTTCGTTGTCGAGTGGGCCGGATCGAGTTCGGGTTAGGTCGGCGATGTTGTGAACCCGCTTGACGGCCACGTTGGGATCAGGCTCCCGGGTTTCGGCCCGGGAGCTTTTTTTGCCGCATGACGCTTGCCGGCCGAGCAGGCTCGCCTGATGCCTGAAACGGTGGGGTCCGAGGGGTATCGTGCTGCGACGGAGCGAGTAGCCTTCTTCGCCGACCTTCGACGGGCCGTCGTCGGGCTATCCGGAGCGGGGGCGCTGCGAGTCGTCAACGGCCTCGTCTCGAACGATGTGGCGGACGTCCCGGGGGGACGCGGCGTCTATACCTTCGTACTGAATCGGCGTGGACGGGTCGTTGCCGACCTGCGAGTGCTGCCTTCGCCGGGCTTCGAGGGAGAGGAGGGAAAGGCGGGAGGCGAACCCCTCTGGCTGGACACACCGAACGAGGCTCTTCCGTCTCTGACGAAGCACCTCCGGCAATACGTGCCACCGCTGCTGGCAAAGCACCGTGTGACAGGCGTTGAAGTGTACACCCTCATCGGGCCGCTGGCCCTCGAGGCGCTCACGCGCTGGGGGGCGGACGCCGGAGCGGTCTTCCGACGGGATCCCGTGCAGTTGACCCCACTTGAGACGACCACCGTACGGCGGGGGAACCTCACGGCGCTCGCGGTGCGCCGGGAGGAGATCGAGGGGGCCGGGTACGACCTGTATGTGGACCGCGTGGGTGAGGCTCGCGACGCGGAACGCTGTTCGTGCGAGCTGGAAGACGCGGTCACGGGCGTGGGCGGAGCCAGGGGGGTTCGAGCCGACTGGGAGATTCTGAGGGTGGAGCATGGACTGCCGGTCTTCGGGGCCGAACTGAGCCCGGAACGGCTTGCCCAGGAGGCGGGCCAGGATGACCGGGCGATCAGCTTTACGAAGGGCTGCTACACCGGGCAGGAGGTGGTGGCTCGCATACGCTATCGAGGTCACGTGAATCGTCACCTGCGAGGACTCCGCTGGGTTCCCCACGCCTCTGTCCGGGCGGCCGACATGACGGGCGCCGGTCTTCGAGTACCTGAAGGAACCGACGGATCCAGACCGGTCGGTGCCATCACATCCGCCGTCCATTCGCCCAGGTTCGGGCCTGTCGGCCTGTGCTACCTTCGCCGGGAGATCGTCCCCGGCACGGTGCTGGGAGCGATGGACGACCCCGACCGGATGCTGCGCGTAACCGACTTGCCCTTTACGTCCGCGTAAAGTCTTGCCGGCTGGCGTTGCTCGCCCGGACGGCGGGCCGTTATTCTTCGCGCCGTGGCCACTTATCTCGAAGCGATTCGACAGGCGATCCGCGAGGAAATGCGCGCGGACGCCGATGTCTTTGTCATGGGGGAGGACATCGGGGCCTATGGCGGCGCCTTCAAGATAACGGAAGGGCTGCTGGCGGAGTTCGGGGAAGATCGCGTCATCGATACTCCCATCAGCGAGGCGGCGATCGTGGGGGCGGCGATCGGCGCCGCGCAGATGGGCCTGAAGCCGGTTTGCGAGATGCAGTTCATCGATTTCATCGCGCCGGCGTTCAACGTGATCGTCAACTTCGCCGCCAAGGTCCGATATCGGACCGGCGTGGGAGCCGCAATCGTGATCCGGGGACCCTGCGGTGCCGGGGTGCGCGCGGGGCCCTTTCATTCGCAGAATGTCGAGTCGTACTTCGCGAATGTGCCCGGCCTCAAGCTTGTGGCACCGGCCACGGTGAGGGATGCGAGAGGACTGCTCAAGGCCGCGATTCGAGACCCGGATCCCGTGCTCTTCTTCGAGCACAAATACCTGTATCGGAGGCTTCGCGAGGAGCTCCGCGAGGGGGAGGCGTTCGTGACGCCGCTGGGAAAGGCGCGGACGCACCGCCCGGGGAAGGACCTGACGCTGGTCACCTACGGCGCCACCGTCCATTTGGCGGAGGATGCCGCGGAGCAGCTGGCGGCCGAGGATGGCGCGGAGATCGAGATCATCGACTTGCGGACGCTGCAACCTCTTGACCGCGAGACGATCCTCGAGAGCGTGAAGAAGACGGGGCGACTGCTCCTCCTGCACGAGGCGCCGCGGTTCGGCGGATTCGGCGGCGAGGTGGCCGCGGTAGTCTGCGAGAGCGCGTTCGAGTGGCTTGACGCGCCGATCGGCCGGGTTGCCGCGCTCGACACACCGGTGCCCTACGCTGCCGAGCTTGAGGAAGCCCATCTGCCCCAGGTGGCGGACGTCGTCGAGATGGCCCGCCTGCAACTGAGTTACTGAAACGCATACGGCTGTACGCCGGGGAAGAACACCATGTCCAGAGTGGATGTCATCATGCCGCAGATGGGAGAGTCCATCGCGGAGGGGACGTTGACCCGATGGCTGAAGGATGTCGGCGATACGGTCGCGCGCGACGAGGATTTGTTCGAGATCTCCACGGACAAGGTGGACGCGGACATTCCGTCTCCGACGGCCGGGGTGCTCACGGAAATCCTCGTGCAAAGCGGCGAGACCGTTGAGGTGAACACAATAGTTGCGCGCATCGAGACCGACGCCACGGCCGCCGCAACCGCGACGCCCGATGGCGCCGGTCCGGAGGAGGCGCCGGCGGCCGCCCCCGTGACCCCGGCGCCCCCGCCGGACGATGCGGCACCGGGGCCGACAACCGCCGCCCCCGCGGCGGACACCACAACCCGGCTGGCGGACGCGACACCGGTGTCTGTCGCCGAGCCGCCGAGGGAGCCCGCGCCGAGTCGGGACGAGCGCCTGCGGACTCGATCGACTCCGCTCGTACGAAAGATCGCCGCCGAGCACGGTGTCGACATTCACCAGGTTCCCGGCACGGGCGCCTCGGGTCGCGTAACCCGGGATGACATCCTCGCCTTCATTGCCGGCGGGGAGGAGACCAAGCCTGCGTCCGGCGTGGCGCCCGCCGTGGCCCCGCCCTCCGTGCCGACCGCCGCACCGAAGGCGGCCGAGCCGGTGCTGGCCGACCTGCCGGCGCTGGCCGACCTGCCGGCGCCCGGCCCGTCCGTCCCCGAACCTGCGCCGTCCCAGCCTCCCGCGCCCGACACGCTGCGCGTTCCGATTCATGGCGCCACGCTGGATATCCGGCTTGGCTCCGTGCCGATTCGCGAGCGCGACCGGGTCGAGGAGATGAGCCGGGTCCGCCTGCGGACGATGGAGCACATGCTCATGTCCAAGCGCGTCTCCGCGCATGTGACTTCGGTGACCGAGGTGGACTTCGAGCGGATCGTCCAACTCCGGCGCGCGCTCAAGCCGCGGTTCGCGGATCAGGGAGTGAAGCTGACCTACGGCCCTTTCATCTATCGCGCCGTGGTCGAGGCGCTTGGGGAGTACCCGATCCTCAATTCGTCCGTAGACGGATCGCGGATCGTGTATCACGGGAACATCAACCTCGGGATCGCGGTGGCGATCCACGGCGGCCGCGAACTCATCGTGCCCGTGCTCAAGGACGCGGACCAGCTCAGCCTTCTGGGGCTCGCGCAGCGCTCGAACGCGCTGGCCGAGAAGGCGCGCAACAAGGCGCTTGATTTCGACGACATCCAGGGCGGCACGTTCACGATCACGAACGTCGGGGTGTTCGGTAACCTGTTCGGCACCCCGATCATCAACCAGCCGCAGGTCGCCATCCTCGGAACCGGAGTGATCGAGAAGCGGCCCGTCGTCGTTCAGGACAGCCTGGGCAACGATGTCATCGCGATCCGCAACCGCGCCTACTTCGGCCTTTCCTACGATCATCGCGTCGTCGACGGGGCCATGGCCGCCTTCTTCCTGAACCGGGTTCAGGAGTACCTCGAGGGGTTCCCGGATGATTCTGCCTGACGGCGCTTGACGTCATCCTGAAGGCCCGGTAGGCTGGCCGCGTCCTGCGGGCGTCCGGCCCCCCTCCCACCAAGAGTCGACGAAAGACCATGGAAAGTTCGGTCGCGGTTCGAGATCGCGGGTTCGGCAAGACCCTTCGCAGGGATCGCTGGTGGCTGCCGCCCTTGAGCGTAGCTCTGGGGCTGGGCCTGTTCGGCGGTTACGCCACCTGGTCCGTGCTCCAGGGGGGCCACTACTTCGCCGACCCATACCTGTCCCCCCTCTACTCGCCGTGCATCGCCGCCAGCTGTCCGGAGCAGATCCGTCTGCTCGGGATCGAGTGGTGGCCGTTCTCGCCGGCCATCCTGATGATGGGGGTGATTCTCGGGTTCCGGGGGACGTGTTACTACTACCGGAAGGCATACTACCGCGCGTACTTCCTGGACCCGCCGGCCTGTGCGGTGGGCGAGTTCCGGGGGGACAGGTATACGGGCGAGACCCGGCTTCCGTGGGTTCTTCAGAACCTGCACCGGTATTTTCTGTACGCCTCGATCGTCATCTGGGGCTTCCTTACGTACGACACCGTGCACGGCTTCTTCTTCGAGGACGGCTTCGGCGTCGGGCTCGGATCGGTGGTCCTGCTCGTCAACCTCGTGCTCCTGTCGGGATACTGGTTCGGTTGCCATTCGCTCCGTCACCTGATCGGCGGGAACGTCGATTGCTTCTCGTGCGCCCTCGGCGGCAAAGCGCGATACAAGGCCTGGAAGGGCGTGAGCTGGTTCAACAAGCGCCACATGAGTTGGGCGTGGTTCAGCCTTGTCTTCGTCTGCGTCACCGACCTGTACATCCGGTTGGTCTCCACGGGCGTGTTCGCAGACCCCCGACTCTTCTGACCTGCTGAGGCATAGCGGATTCCGCATGGAGATTTCAGAACGCCACGAACATGACGTCCTCGTCATTGGAGCCGGCGGGGCCGGGCTCCGCGCCGCGATTGCGGCCATCGAGGTCGGTGCATCGGTAGGGCTCGTCGGGAAGTCGCTGCTCGGCAAGGCGCATACGGTCATGGCCGAGGGCGGGATGGCGGCCGCCCTCGGGAACAACCGGCCCGAGGACAACTGGCGGGTCCATTTCCGGGACACGATGCGGGGCGGGAAGGGGCTGTGCGACTGGCGCATGGCCCGGGCGCACGCCAGGGAGGCGCCTGATCGCGTGAGGGAGCTGGAGGCCTGGGGCGCCCTCTTCGATCGGTCGGCGGACGGACGCATGAACCAGCGCCCATTCGGAGGCCACACCTACGGCCGGCTGGCGCACGTGGGCGACCGGACGGGGCTGGAGATGATCCGCACGCTCCAGGACCACGCGGTGCACGAGGGCGCCGACATCTTCATGGAGTGCACGGTCTTCCGACTGCTCGTGGTGGACGGTCGCGTGGCTGGCGCGCTCGCGTATTGGCGTCCGACCGGCGAGTTCGTGCTCTTCCGGGCCCGCACGGTCGTTCTCGCCACCGGCGGACTCGGCAAGGCCTGGAAGGTGACCTCCAATTCCTGGGAGTGCACCGGGGACGGGGTGGCGCTCGCCTACGATGCGGGGGCCGAACTCATGGGCATGGAGTTCGTTCAGTTCCATCCCACGGGCATGGTTTGGCCGCCGAGCGTCCGCGGGACCCTGGTCACGGAAGGAGTCCGGGGCGAGGGCGGCGTACTCACGAACGGCGAGGGGGAGCGCTTCATGTTCCGGTACGTCCCTGAGATGTTCGAGGGGGACTACGCGGAGAACGAAGAAGAGGCGGACCGATGGGTGGAGGGGGACCGCGTCGCCAACCGCCGACCTCCCGAACTGCTCACCCGCGACGTAGTGGCGAAGGCGATCGTCGCGGAGGTCGAGGCCGGGCGCGGGAGCCCGCACGGCGGCGTCTTCCTGAACATCTCCGAGAAGCGGAGCGCCGAGTACATCAGGGCCAAGCTCCCAAGCATGTATCACCAGTTCAAGGAACTCGCCGGCGTCGACATTACGACCGATGCGATGGAGGTGGGGCCGACGACGCACTATGCGATGGGTGGGGTGAAGGTACACCCCGAAACGGCTGCCACCCGTGTCCCCGGCCTGTACGCGGCCGGCGAGGTTGCCGCGGGACTCCACGGGGGCAATCGGCTGGGCGGGAATTCGCTCTCGGACCTCATCGTCTTCGGTCAGCGCGGCGGCGTCGCGGCGGCCGAAGAGGCGAGAGGGAGGGAACTTGCCGACATCCCGGCCGCGGAGCTGTCCGCCGCCGCCGAAGCCGCAACGGCCCCATTCGCGCGCGAGCGTGGTCGCAATCCGTTCGGCGTGCAGGAGGAGTTGCAGCAGATCATGCAGGACAAGGTGGGGATCGCCCGCACGGAGGGGGCTTTGCGTGAGGCGCTCGAGGACATCCACCGACTGCGGGGGGCGCTCGACACCTGCTCGGTCGACGGAGGGAGAGCCTTCAACCCCGGCTGGCACACATGGATTGACCTCCACGCCCTGCTCACCGTGTCCGAGGCCGTCGTGCTCTCGGCGCTCGAACGCAGAGAGAGTCGCGGCGCGCATACCCGGATCGACCACCCGGATTCGGACGCCTCGCTCGGGCAACTCAACTTCGTCATTCGGGCATCCGATGGGCGCATGGTGACCGACACGGAACCGGTATCGGAACCGCCGGCCGAGCTGAGGCAGCTCATTGAGGAAGGGGTGTAGCGACGTGGCGGAACGAACCTTCGAAGTATACCGGGGCTCCGACGACGACGGGCAACTCGAACCCTACACGATCGATGTCGATGAGGGCATGGTCGTGCTCGATGCGATCCACCGGATCCAGGCGGAGCACGCGCCGGATCTCGCCGTGCGCTGGAACTGCAAGGCCGGCAAGTGCGGGTCCTGCAGTTGCGAGGTCAACGGGCGTCCCCGCCTCACGTGCATGACCCGGCTCTCGGACTACGACGGCGACGAATCGATCACGGTCACGCCCATGAAGGCCTTTCCCGTCATCAAGGATCTCGTGACGGACGTCTCGCAGGGATATCGAAACAACGCCTCCATCCCGCGTTTCAGGCCGCGCCCGCGCGATGCGGAAGACGGTTGGCGGATGCAGCAGTACGAGATCGACCGGGCGCAGGAGATGAGGAAGTGCATCGAGTGCTTCCTCTGCCAGGATGTGTGCCACGTCCTCCGATCACACCGAAAGCACGAGGAGTTCATCGGTCCCACGTATCTCGTGAGGACGGCGGGATACAGCCTCAATCCCATCGATATCGAGGACCGGAGCGATTTTCTCAAGGAGGCGGGCGGGCTCGGTTACTGCAACATCACCAAGTGCTGCACGGAGGTGTGTCCGGAGCACATCACCATCACGGACAACGCGATCATCCCCCTCAAGGAACGAGTGGTCGACCGCTTCTACGACCCGCTCAAAGCCCTCGTCCGGCTGGTACGAAGGGGCTAGTGCGAGGCCCCGCCCTCGCCCGAGCTGTAGTCCTCCACGTTCACAATCTGCATCCCGGCGATCCGGCGGAGCCCTGACCCGCTCGTCAGATAGATCTCGGCGCCCGACACGAGGGCTGTCGCAATCTGGAACGCCCGCTCCGCGCGTCCCCCGAGCCGGGCTCGAACCTCTGCCGCCTGCATCGCGATCTCGGGGCTCGCCGATACCATGCCCAGTCGAGGGTAGAGGCGCATGATCCGGGCGACATCGCGAGCCAATGCAGGCTTTCCCTGCCGATACACTTCCACGAGAACCTGGTACAGCGTCACACTCGATGTCTGGGCCCGGATCCGCCCATTCGCGACGCCAGCCAGGACGAGGTCCGCCGGTCCGGTCGGTCCTCTTCCGGTCAGGTGAAGTGCGAACACGCGAGCGTCGACGTGTACGAGGGCGGCCTGCGTCAGGCGCTGCTCAAGGCCGGTGCGAATCGCAGCGTCGGCCACTACACGTCCTCGAGTTCGGGCCAGAGGTCTCCGGAGTCCGCCAGGTCACTCAGTGTGCCGCGGAGACGATCTTCCAGATCGGGGGGCAGTTTCTCCATTCTCACGGTGTCGCCGTCTACTGACACGGCGAGCCGGTCGCCGGGCTTGAGCCCCAGCGCCTCCCGCGCGGCTTTCGGAACCACGATCTGGTTCTTGCTGCTCATCTTTACCGAAACGACCATACACAGAGCCTAACACTTTACGATATCACTTTGCAATGCGGGCGCCCGGCCCCCCAGAAGCTAAAGTCTCGACGGAGCGTGCGTTCGGATCAGTTGAAGAGCCAGACCAGCACGATGTATGCGAGATAGAGCAGGAGAAGAAGACTACCTTCCCATCGCTGCACCATCCCCCGGTGCAGAGCGAGCGGGATGAGGATCACGGAGAAGGCCAGCGCCGGAAGAACATAGCCGACGACGATCGTCGGATGGAGTACGAGCGGACTGACGAGTGCGGATGTGCCGAGGACGAGGCCCAGATTGAACACGTTCGAGCCGATGACGTTGCCGATCGCGATATCCCCCATCCGTCGGAAGGCGGCCGCGAGGGTGGAGGCCAGTTCGGGCAGCGACGTGCCGACCGCGATCATGGTGGCGGCGATCACGGCTTCCGGGACCGCGAGCGATGTGGCGATCCCGACCGCTCCATCCACGAGCCATTCCGCCCCGTACGCAAGGCACGGCAAGCCGATGCCGACGCGCACCACCGCCCACCAGAGTCCCGGCGTCGCCGTCTCGGTCGCGGCGGAGTCGGCCCTCGCATGCGTGGCGGGCGGGCCGGACGGGAGACTGGCGGCCGCCTTGCCGGGATCCGCTCGCCGTTCCCACCGCAGGAGGAAGAAGAGGTACAGGGCCCACCCCAACACCAGTACGAACCCGTCCAGGCGTCCGAGGGCATCGTTGAGCGAGAGCACCATCACAAGAGAAAGGACGATGATGACGAGCGGTGTCTCCTGCACGACGAGCCGCCGGTGGACCTCGATCGGCCGCATGAGGGCGCCGATGCCCACAATCAAGCCCACATTCGCGGCCGTCGACCCCATTATGTTGCCAACGGCCACATCCGGTCGGCCTTCCAGGGACGCAATCGCACTCACGACCAGTTCCGGGGCCGACGTGCCAAAGGCAACCACCGTCAGCCCGACAACGAGCGGGCTGACACCGAATCTCTGCGCGAGGCCGGCGGCCCCTCGCACGAGCCAGTCCGCACCGAGCGTAAGGGGCACGAGCGCGAAGGCGAAGAGGACGGTGTCGCTCATGCGCGGCCAGAAAACTCCGTCAAGACGGGCCCTCGGCCCGGCCGGGCGCGGGTCCCCGTGTTCGGGAGACGGCGGCGGTAACCTTGCTTCAGCCGCGCCGCGCCGCGGCCTGGGGTTTCTGCGGCTGCACGGATGGCGTCTCCTTGTGCGGGGCAATCGCGGAGGTTTCCCCCGTGGCCTTGGCCGTCATGTGGAGTCGACCTTCGATTTGCCCGCCCTCGTCCAGCTTTACCCGGCGGCTCCGAATGTCGCCCTCGATCTTGCAGGTCTCCTGCAACTCCACACGACTCGCGCCCACCACTGTCCCAACCACCGTGCCGGCCACCACGACATCCTGCGTCTCGATATCCCCCGTGATGCGCCCATCCTTGCCTACCACCACGGATTTCGTTGCCTTGATCGAACCTTCGATCTTGCCTTCGACCCGGACCGTCCCATCGCACATCACGTCTCCGAGGATCGTCATTCCCGGCGCGACGACCGAGACAACGTCGCTCAACTCGCGTGTTTGCCCGCCATGTCGAGAATCTCTAGCCATTTTGCTCCGTCCTTACCGCGGTTGCCTCTCTGCAGGGGCCCGGGCGTTGCCCCGACCGCTGTGGTCGGCCACCAGAGAGAGTGGGTCCAGTAGTGAGCCGTTCCGGGCCAGTTCCAGGTGCAGATGGGGGGCGGAGGATCTCCCCGTGTTCCCCGTGAGAGCGATGACATCGAGTCGCTCCACCGCGTCCCCGGCCGCGGCAAACAGCCATGCGTTGTGGCCATACAATGACGTTAGCCCATCGGCGTGCGCAATCCGCAGGAACTTACCGTAGATCGGGTCTTCGCCCGCCTCCTCGACCCGTCCCGCCTGAATGGCGCGCACGTACGATCCTGTCGGGACAGCGATGTCCAATCCGGTGTGCCCTTCACGTGAATCGGCGGGCCTCGAGCCGAACTGGCGAGTGATGAAGCCTCGCTGCGTCAGAGGCCATGCCGGGGTCGTCGCCTCCGCGACGGGCCTCGACCGGACCTCTCCGCCTCCCCTGAACGCAACGTTTACCGGTGGAGACTCGGACGGACGGCCGGCCGTTACTGCATCCTGGAGGGCACCGAACCTCTCTTCGATTTCGTTCAGGCGACCCGCCAGCTGGCTCATCCTCGCCCGCTCCTCCTCGAGTTCCGCGAGTTTCGTCTCCAGGGTGACCACACGGCGCGACTCGATCCGCGACGCCGTCAGCAGGCCCCCGAGAAAGCCCAGTCCCAGCAGAACTACAATCGAGCCAGCGGCCGAAAGGAGCAGCCGCCAGCGGCCGAGCGCCACGGAGCGTGCCCGACGCCCATCGCGTCTGACCAGGTGCAGGGTCCAGCGCCTGGGCAACTTCATTCGCGGAGCTCCTCCGCCAGTTCGGCCCCGCCCATCAAGGCAACAAGCCGAAGAAAGTCATCCGTGTCGTGGAACCGAACGATCACTTCCCCCGCGCCACCCGATCGCGTCCGGATGCGCACCTGGGTGCCGAAACCCCGCTCCAGTCCCAACTCGGCGCGGCGCACGAAGGGGTCATCGGTTCCCGTGCCCTTCTTTCGCGTGCTTGTCCGGCCTCCCGGCCGCGCCGAGCGGGCCCGGCGGACGTGCCGTTCCATCTTCCGCACGGACCATCCCTCCGCCACCGCCTGTTGCGCAACGCGGGACTGCTCGTCCGGAGACGGCAGGGCGAGGAGTGCACGGCCGTGACCCGCGGAGAGCCCACCGTTCGCCACGAGACTCAGCACGGCCTCGGGAAGAGCGAGCAGTCGGAGCGCGTTCGCCACGGTTGACCGATCTCGCCCTACGTGTCGCCCGATTTCTTCCTGTGTCAGACCGAAATCGTCCATCAGGCGACGATAGCCGCGAGCCTCTTCAAGTGACGACAGATCATGACGTTGCAGATTCTCGACGAGAGCCACGACAAGCATCTGTTCATCGTTCAGTGACCGGATGAGCGCCGGAACCGATGTCCACCCCAGACTCTGAATCGCCCGGAATCGGCGCTCCCCCACAACGATTTCAAAAGCCTCGTCCACGGGCCGGACGACGATCGGCTGCAGCAGACCGTTTTCCCTGATGGAGTCCGCGAGCTCCGCCAGGCGGGCCGGATCGAACTCTCCTCGAGGCTGGAACGGATTGGCCTGGACGGCCGCAATCGGAATCTCCATCTCCCCCGCCGCGCGTTCTGCTCCGAGGTTTTCCCCAAGCAGGGCGGCGAGCCCCTTCCCGAGGCGGCGGTCGTTCCGCGGCAACCTACGCGGCCCCGTGCCGGTCGATGAGTTCCCGGGCGAGGCTGAGGTATCCCCGGGCTCCGCTCGACAGAACGTCGTACAGAGCGATCGGCTCCCCGAAGCTTGGGGCCTCGGCGAGCCGGATGTTCCTCGGGATCATGGTATCGAAGACCTTCCCACCGAAGTACTCCCGCGCCTCCGCGGCGACCTGCTTCGCCAGGTTGAGGCGTGAATCGTACATCGTCAGCAGCACGCCCTCGATCTCGAGCCCCGGATTGATGCTGCGCTGCACCAGGCGCACGGTGTTCAGAAGTTGGCTGAGCCCCTCCAGCGCGTAGAACTCACATTGAATCGGGATCAGCACCGCGTCGGCGGCCGCCAGCGCGTTCAGCGTCAGGAGACCGAGCGATGGCGGGGAATCGATCAGGATGTACTCGAAGTCATCACGCAGAGCTTCGATTTTCCGGCCGAGGATCCTCTGGCGATCCGACCGGTCGATCAGTTCAACCTCCGCGCCGGTCAGGTCGCGGCTCGCGCAGACAACAGACAGGCACGGGAAGTGGACTTCCGGCCGCACCGCCGCCTGGAGGGGCTGCCCGTTCACGAGACAGTCGTAGACGCTGGGGACGTCCGCGTCCCTCCGCAGCCCGAAGCCGGACGTCGCGTTGCCCTGGGGGTCGCAATCGATGACGAGGGTGTTTCGCTCGGCGATCGCCAGCGAGGCGCCCAGGTTGATCGCCGTGGTGGTCTTGCCGACTCCGCCCTTCTGATTGGCGATGGCGATCACCCTTCCCAAAACGACCCGTCCCTCGCTGGTTGCCACCCGTGGCTGTAAGAACCGACGTGCACTGTTAGGCGAACACCTTGTAAAGGATTAGTGCCGCATCAACCGAACTCGACAAGTGCGTGCATCACGCTTCCGAGCGTCGTCTCCCGTGAAAGATACCGCACGGTCGCGACCCGGGCGACCTGGACCACTTGGTGTTTCACGTGAAACAGGGGGGACCGGAAGCGCGACGGTGGAAGCGCTCCGTGGCCAGGAAGCGAATCGTTTCACGTGAAACAGCCGCGACATCGATCCTCCGCCCCTTGCAGGCACACGCGGTCCCGAAGAGCTTCGTGGCGACGCCTCACGGCCCGGTTTCCGCTCACCGCGCGGTCCGGCACCGGCTGACCGGACGATCCGACCGCAGGGTTCGTGACAGACAGCCATCCCGGGAGGCCCATCATCTCCACCACAATCCCGACGACCGACCGCCTCATCCTGGCGCTCGATGTCCCGACCGCGTCCGATGCGAGACGGATCGTGGAGACGCTGGCCGATACCGTGTCCTTCTACAAGATCGGTCTCGAACTCTTCCTGGGCGGCGGCTATTTCGAGTTGGCCGACTGGCTTCGCTCAAGGGACAAGAGAGTCTTTGCCGACCTCAAGCTTTTCGACGTTCCCCAGACGGTCCGTTCCGCGGTCCGGCAGCTCCGGACACGAGATGTGGACTTCGTGACCGTACACGGAAACGATGCGATCCTCCGTGCTGCCTGCGACGCCGCGGAAGGTGAACTCGGGATTCTCGCGGTAACCGTCCTCACGAGCCTCGACCGCGCGGATATGGAAGATCTCGGCTTTGAAACGGACATTGGCGCCGTGGTCCTGTCTCGGGCCCGGCGAGCGGAAGCGATCGGTTGTGCCGGTGTGATCAGTTCCGGGCACGAGGCCGCTCGCATTCGCTCGGCGGTGTCACGTGACTTCCGGATCGTTGTCCCCGGCATCCGCGCGGCCGTAGAGGCCGGCACCGACGACCAGAAGCGGACCGTGGACGTTGAGGCCGCGTTCGGAGCCGGAGCCGACTATATCGTGATGGGCCGCCCCATCCGGAACGCTCCGGACCCTGCTGCCGCTGCGGCGGCCGTTCAGCAGAGGATCGCCGACCGGTTTCGTCCGGCTGGCTAGGTCGTACACTCGCCGTATTGCCGTAACTCGTTGCTGTCCATAGTCTTACCATGCACGAGATTCATCGGGGCACCACCGACGGCCCCAAGTAGTTGATACCGGGTTGAGACCCGCCGGCAACATTCGGCACAGTTGGAGCGCGTGTGTCCGCTGGCGTCTGCTCCTCCGCTCCCGGTGTCCTCGTCCCGCGCCCGGTGAAGCACGGGGCACTTTTTTTTCGTACGGGGGTACGTCTATTCGCACCCAGTCTGGCCCACCGGAGTTGTGATGCAATGATAGAGCTTCCCGACGTTGAGCGAATGATCGAGCGCATTGCCGGCTACACGACCGGCAAGACGATCTCGATCATCAGAATCGACGACCCGGACGTTGTGTCGATCGAGCCGGCCATCGTCGAAGATCACCTTGAGAACCACGCGATAGAATCCGTCGAACGCCACGGTCGCTACGTCGTCCTCCGCTTCCGTTCCGAGTACAGCCTCATGTTCGACATGGGGGATGACGGCCTCCTCCGCCTCGAGTCCCAGACCGCACCCCCTACCGACCGGACGAGGATCCGGTTCCAGTTTGCGGCCGGCAGGGAGCTCCGCTTCTCTTCCTCGGGCTCGCAGGGCACGGTCCAGGCCGTCGCCGGGAGCGAGTTCAACGAGAAGGGCTCGCTGGAACACCTTGGGGTCGACCCGCTTAGCGACGACCTGACGCTTGAGCGCTTCGAGGCGCTTGCGGAGCATAATGCCCGCTCCACGGTGAAGGGCTTTCTCCTGAACCAGAAGGCGATCGCGGGCATCGGCAATGACTACGCCGATGAGATCTGCTTTCAGGCCGGCGTGCGGCCCGACCAGCGGGTCGGCCTCCTGGGGCCTGCGCAGCTCGATTGGCTTCACCGCTACCTGCGGCGGGTTCTGAGGCGGGCCACGCTCCACTGGAGCGCCGCACATTCGGATCCCGGGTGGCTGATCAATTCGCGATCGGCGGGCGGTTTCTGTCCGCGGTGCCAACACGAACTGACATCGCTCCGTGTGACCGGACGGAAGACCGTGCTCTGTCCGAGGTGTCAGCGCGCCGCCTGACGGCTCAACCCGAGGCGGGCCGCGTCCGGGCGCCTTTCGTCCGGGCCGTTGATGTGCGTGTATTGTTCACCTGCGGGCTCCTCGTCCTGTCGTCCGCTACCGTCCTGCGGCCTCTCGTCGGGCAGGCGAGCGACGGCCCGGCCGTTGGAATCCGCGACCGGAACGGTCATCCCTTCCGCACGCCCGCGGGTTCCCCCCTCGAACCCGTGCATCGGCTCGCCTTCCTTGCCGCGACCCGGGAGGCCGGACGCGATGGCATCGCCCTCGCGGATCTCGGCGACCGGTTCGGGTTCTGGATCCGGCGCGATCCCGAGGGGGCCGCGGAATACGCGGGTGCTGTCCACGGCGGTGTCTTCTCCCGCTTCGATCTCGGAGGTCCGGACCAGGCCCTTGTCGAGGTACACTACCGGCTGGGCGTTCTCCTTCGTGCGCGGCTCGGCGAGATCGCCGCTCGCGCCGAACTCTATCATGTGAGTTCCCACCTCGGCGACGAGTTCCTCGTGGACACCGGCACCCGCCCCATCAGCACAAGCCGCGAGGGACTGGAATTCATGCTCCAGGGGTCGCCGGCCCCGGGTCTCGCCGTCTACGGAGGCCCGGGAGTCCTCCTGCGCGCGACCGACGACTTCGAGCCTCTTTCCGTGCGGGCGGGCGCAGCCTGGGAGTCGCCGCCGGGATCGGCCGCGCGTCTCCTTGCCTCCATCGATCTCTTCGCCTGGGAGGAGCTGGAGTGGAACCCCGGCATCGCTGCCGAGATCGGCGCGGGGCTCGGCCGCGGGTCGCGTGTCGGACTGCTACTGGGACTCGGCCCTTCCCGCGCGGAACAGTTCTTCCGTCAGTCGGAGCGTCTGATCGGGGTCTCCGTTTCCCACGTGCGGTGACCCCGCCCGGGGCTCCGTTCGGCTCGGCGGCTGGGCTACTCCTTCTTGCGAGCCGGTGGCGGCTGGGCCTTCCTGCGTTCGCGGGAGAGGTACATCTGCTGCGGCAGGGACATGATGTTCGAGGCGGTGTAGTACAGGTTCAGCCCCGCGGCAAAGTTGGCGAAGAAGAAGGTGAAGACGACCGGCAGGGCGTAAGAGAACATCTTCATCTGTCCACTCGTCTGAATCCCGCGCTGCGTGATCCAGTTCAGCCCGAGCATCGAGCCGCCCATGAGGACCGGGACGATGAACCAGGGATCCCTCAGTGACAGATCCGGCAGCCACAGGAAGGGGACGCCCCGAAACTCGATCGTGTTCTGGAACACGAAAAAGAGCGTGATCAGGATCGGGAGCGGCAGGAACATCGGCAGGCAGCCGCCGAGCGGATTCACGCCGTGTTCACGAAACAGCTTCATCTGCTCCTGTTGCAGGCGCTGCTGGTCGCCCTTGTAGCGTTCCTGCAGCTTCTTGATCTCCGGCTGCAGCGCCATCTGCTTCATTTGCGCTCGGCCCGAGATGTGGAAGATCGGGGAGAGGATGATCCGCGAGGCGACGCCGAACAGGATCAGGACCCAGCCATATGCCATCGCGAACGACTCGTGCATCCAGATCAGGATTGCCACGATCAGGTTCCCGAAGGGCCGGATGAACCACCGGAGCCAACTCCACCCGTAGGGGTTCACGTTGTGGAGTTCCTGTCCCACCGCCTGGAGCCGCGAAAAGTCCTGCGGGCCGATGTACGCGGTGTACTCGAAACCGTCGCTGCCGGCCGGCACCGGTAGAGCGGCCTGCATTTCCGCCGCCACCTCTTCCGGGACGCCCCGCAGCATTACGCCGCCGATGCCCGCGCCTGCCGGCGGCGTCACGACCGCCACGAGCCAGTACTTCGATTTTGAGGCGACCCAGCTGAACGGGCTGCCGGCGACCGGCATCGTCTCGTCGGCGTCCACGCGGTTGAGGCGCTCGGCCGATATCCGCCCGGAGCGGCTGCGGGTGACGAGCGCCATCGCGTCCCTGTCCTCCCGCGGCACGGCTTCGTTTCGCTCGATGCCTCGGCCGAGGTCCACGAGAACGACGTGCCCCACGTCTCCCAGTCCGCGCAGCCCTCCGCTCACGTCGACCCGATAGTCGTTCGGCCGGAAGCGATACGACACATCGAACGTGACCTCGCCGATGGCGGCCTCGAACCGCAGCTCCGCAGGTCCGTCCCGCACCTCCAGCGTAGTGCTCGAGGGCGTGAAGGGAATGGGTCCGAGCGAGACGGTGTCCCCACGCAGCGTCAACGCGTACGCCAGGATCGCATCGTCGGGCCGGATCAATTCCACGTCCGGCCCGCCATGCCCACCCTCGGCGAAGTTCTCGTATGCCAGCATCGTCGCGCCCACGAGTCGCGCGCCCCGTGTGTCGAAACGGTACTCATACAACTCCGACCGGACCGTCACGATCGAGCTCGCCGGGGCGGCTGGAGCGGCTTCCTCCGCCTCCACGACCGCCGGCGCCTCCTCCGCATCGGCCAGAACGTCCGCCACCTCCCGCGCCGCCCGCTCCTCCGCGGAGAGACGGTTCAACTCATCCGCCGCGTCCTGCGTCCCCGCCTCCTCCACGGTATCCGACGGCACCGGTTCCAGCGGCCTCTCCACCGGGGGGAAGAGCACGTTCGAGAGGATCATGACGCCGACCATCAGCGCGATGGCCAGGAGGAGGCGGCGTTCCATCAGTGCTCCCGCGTGGGGACCGGATCGTAGCCCTGCGACCCGAACGGCTGGCACCGCAGCAGGCGCCGGACGCACAGCCACGCCCCCCGCGCGGGCCCAAATCGGCGGACCGCTGTCAAGGCGTAGTCCGAACAGCTGGGCTCATGCCTGCAGGCGGGCGGCAACCAGGGAGAAACGACGAGCTGGTAGCCACGAATGACCCCCGTGATCAGTCTTCCCATACGGACTCCAGCGCATCGATCAATGTCGCTCGAAGCCTCATGTACGAGGCGTCATAAGCCCTCGGTTTCGCGCGCAGGATCAGGTCCATGTCGAGACGGCGGCCCTCGAGGGCAGGCAGGAGGTCGAGACGGGAAATCTCCGTCAGCCGCCGCCGCAGGCGGTTTCGCGCGACGGCGCCGCGCCCGTGGCGGGGCGTCACAACCCCCACCCTGGAGCGACCGGAGGGCGACGGAGCGGAGAACAGGTCCACGAACCGGCCGCGGTTGCATCGGCCCGCCCGCATGGTTCGGCGAATCTCCCGTGCCGTGCGCAACCTCGCCGCGCGAGGACGTCGGAAACCCTCGCGCGGAAGCTCGCTAGCGGCTCCGTCGCTTGCGACGGAACGCGTCACTGACGGTGAGTCGACGACGACCCTTCCTTCTGCGGCGCGACAGCGTACGTCGGCCCGCCTTCGTTTTCATTCGCGCCCGGAAACCATGGTCGCGAACGCGCTTCCTGTTGGTCGGCTTGCTGTATGTGGGCTTTCCCATCGGAACATCACCCGAGGCTTTCCGGTCATCCTGTAGCTCGTTCGAACTGAGCCGGGAAGTCTAGACCGGACGTGGCATAGTGTCAATCGCGGCCTCCGGTTTTCCGCAGCGGTGGCGCGTCCATGCGTGCCACCCCCCGGCACTCCATCGCGAGGCGCTTCGTTCGTTGACACTCTCCGGCAGATTCGCCTAAGATCAGGATCCCGATCCCGCCGTCTTTTTCTCATGCCAGCGCGTCACGGATGGAGCTGACTGCACACGAGGCCTGGACCAAGATTCGCGCGTCCGCGAAGCTCGTACTCCCGGAGCAGACGTATCGCACCTGGCTCGGATCGACGGAGGCGGTCTCGCTTTCGGACGATACCCTCGTCGTCTCCGCCCCCACGAGGTTCGCGGTCGAATGGGTCGAGGACAAGTACGGGACCCTCCTCCGGGACATCTCGGAGCGGGAGCTGGGTGCGAGACTTCGACTCCGCTTCGAGCACCAGGGGGCCGAGGAGCGTCTCGATTTCCCGGAAATCACGGATCCCTACCCCGGAGACCCGGGTCATGCCCTCGCCTCGCGGACGCCCACTCGCGGCGGCCTCCCGGCCGCGGCAGCCCTGAATGAACGCTACACCTTCGCACGCTTCGTCATCGGCGGCAGCAACGAACTCGCCGCGGCGGCGAGCGATCGTGTGGCCGCGGCGCCGGCCACGACCTACAACCCGCTCTTCATCTGGGGCGGCACCGGTCTCGGCAAGACACACTTGATGCACGCCATCGGGAACACGATTCTCGACCGCCTGCCGGACTACCAGGTCGCGTACGTTCCATCGGAGCAGTTCACGAACGAGATGATCGACGCGATCAAGACCGGGCAGACGGCGCTATTCCGTGAACGCTACCGGCGAATCGACGTCCTTCTCATCGACGACGTCCACTTCATCGCGAACAAGGAAGGGACGCAGGAGGAGTTCTTCCACACCTTCAACGCGCTCTACGACGCCAAGAAGCAGATCGTCATCACGAGCGACCGACCGCCTCAGGACATCCCGGGGCTCCAGGAACGCCTCGTGTCCCGCTTCGAGTGGGGGCTCGTTACCGACATCCAGCCCCCCGACCTCGAGACACGCTCCGCCATTCTCCGCAAGAAGGCCGACGAGGACGGGATCGAAATCGACGACGACGTAATCGAGTACGTGGCACGGAGCCGGCGCACGTCCGTCCGGCAACTCGAGGGCGCCCTGATCAAGCTCCTTGCCTTCAGTTCGCTGACGCGACGCGAGATCTCGCTCGACATGGCGCGTGATGCATTGGGTCCCGAGGGCAGCGAAGCCGACGAGCAGGTCATCGAGATCTCCGCGGAGGAAGTCCGTGCCCGGACCGCCGCATCCTGGGGCGTGTCCGTCGAGGCGCTGGTGTCGAAACGACGGAACCGGACGGTGACGGTTCCGCGCCAGGTCGCCATGTATCTCATCAAGACGCACCTCGACCTGCCCTATTCCGACATCGGGCACCTGTTCGGAGGCAGGAACCACTCCACCGTCATCCACTCTGTGAACAAGGTCGAGGCCGACATGGCCTCCGATCCCACCCTCCGCGGCCGGGTCGGCCAGCTGCAGCAAGAGCTGTTTCGGGGCTGATGCCGCGCCCGTCCATTATTGTGTGGAAAAGCGGAGGGGGAGAGTCCACCCTGCGGGATAACGGACGACACGGTGTCACCAGGACGCCGCCGTTTGCCCGGAGATTCGACAGCCGTGTCGGGCTGTGGACATCGCGAGGCAGGATCTCAGGCCAGGAAAACCGTGGAGAATCCGGTTTTTTCGACACTTTGACAGGCTCTACTACTACTTCGTTGATACGCATATCATACGCAACCGTAAATCACACGGTGGAAAACCCGAACCCACACGTTCCGGAGTTGAAATGAGATTCTCGATCACCCGAGAAGCGCTCCAGAGGGGGCTGGGAGCAAGCGCAGCCGCCGTCCCGACGCGAGCCGCGCTCCCGGTACTGTCCAACATTCTCATCCGGGCGGAGGACGACGCGGTGCGGCTGAGCGGCACCGACATGTCGATCTTTGTTTCGTTGTCCGAACCTGCCGAAGTCTCGCAGCCGGGCGTGGTGGCGCTGCCCGCGCGCCAACTCCTGGAAATCTCGCGGGTCCTCGACGATGCACCGGTGAAGTTCACCGCGGTGGATGGCGGTGGAACCGGCACCGCGGCCGGAGTGGATATCGAGTGCGGTCGCAGCAAATTTCGCCTCTACGGGCAGGCGCCCGACGAGTTCCCGGACTTCCCGGAGGTGGACTTCGCGAGCGGCTGGGAGATGTCCGCCGGGCAAGTACAGACGCTGATCGAACGCACCAGCTTCGCTGTCTCGACAGAGGACAGCCGGCCGATCCTCAATGGCATCCTGTGGCAGTTGCGCGGCACCGGGAGCGTCATGGTCGCAACGAACGGTCACCGCCTCGCGAAGATGTCCCGCGAGCTGGAGGGCGGGGGATCGTCGGTCGAGACGGACCTCATCATCCCTCCCAAGGCGCTGAGCCAGGTGCAGAAACTGTACTCCGCCGACACCGTGCTTCAGATCGCGCGTTCCGAGAACCACCTGGCGTTCCGGTCCGCGGACCGGGAGGTCTTCACTTCGCTGATCGAGGGCCCGTACCCGAACTACGAGCAGGTCATCCCGAACGACAACGACAAGACCGCGACCGTGAACCGCGCGGCACTGGAGACGGCCGTCCGGCGCGTCGCGGTGATGGCGGATGACTCCACGAGGCGGGTGCGTCTCTCGTTCAAGGCCGGTGACCTCGGATTCAGGGTGCAGACCCCGGATCTGGGGGAAGCGGAGGACGCGCTGGCAGTGGACTATGAGGGTGAGGACATTGAGATCGGATTCAACGCGACGTACCTCCTCGAAGTCCTGCGTCACATGCCCGATGAGGACGTTCACTTGACATTCAAGGCGCCGGAACGGGCCGCGACGTTCTCGCCCGCCAGCGGCGAATCCGAATATCTCTGCCTCGTCATGCCGCTGCGCATCCTCGACTGAGTCGCCGGCCCATGGTGACCTGCCCGCAGTGCGGGCATGGGAGCGCCGGGTTCGACCGCTGTCCCTTCTGCGGAAAGGCGTCCGAAGCACGGGACGACGCGCACGAGGGTGACGGTGTGAACCTCCCCGCCTGGGAGGATCCGGCCGTGCCCTTCCCTCTGAATCTCGCCGAGACGTGGCGACTGAGCGTATTCCAGCCCGGCCCATTCTTCGCGAACGGGCCCTTCGACCGGCCCCCCGTACGACCAATTCTCTACTATCTCGTGATCAGCGTTCTCGCGGCGGCACTCTCCCTGACCTGGGGTACGCTGCTACCGACGTCGCAGGGCGGTCTCTTGGAGACGTTCGGCGAGGTCATGAACGTCCCGCTGCCGGAAGCGGCGGCAGCGGGACGCCTCGTACGGCTGGTCGATTTCTTCCTCACGCCCTTCTGGGCGGTGCTGTATCTCATCATCTCGAGCCTCCTCCTCCATATCTTCGTTCTCCTCCTCGTGCCGGAGCGTCGAAGCCTCACCGCCACGGTTCGGACCATCTGCTACGCGTGCGGGCCGGGACTCTTTGCCATCATCCCCTTCGTCGGTGGCTGGGTGGCGGGGATCTGGGGAATCGTGGTGACAGTGATCGGCGTGCGCGAAGCCCACCGGACGACAACCGCGCGAGCGTTCGCGGCATGGCTGCTCGCGGTCGCCCTGCCGGTTGCCATCCTGATGCTGGCACTCCTCCTGGTCGTCGCGCGGGTGGCAGGCGCCGTTTGAACCTCCCGTCGAGCTCGAAACCCGGGGCCGGCACCATCACTCCGAGGCCGGCGGCGACGGTCGTGGTCGCAACCCGGGTTCCGTCCGGGTTCGAGATCCTTCTCCTGCGGCGGCCCCAAGATGCGAGATTCGGCGCGGGGGTATGGGCTTTCCCCGGCGGTGCGATCGACGACGACGACACCCGGGCGATGTGGGCGCACCGGCTCCCCGGGGTCGGTGAAGGCGCGGCATGCGTGGCGGCGTTGCGCGAGCTGTTCGAGGAAACCGGGCTCCTCGCCGCCAGGCCGAGCAGGTTTGAGACGGAAGTCGCAGCGGCACGCCGGCGGCTGCTCGCCGGCGGGACCCGGTTCTCGCGTCTCGCGGAGCAGTTCGGCCTGGACTTTTCGTCCGCGCGGGTCGTGTACTTCGCGCGCTGGATCACACCGCGGGGCACGGCGCTGAGATTCGACACCCGCTTCTTCCTGCTGGCACTGGAACGGCAGTCCCGGGACGTGAGCCTGACGCCGGAGCACGAAGCGTCCTTGTGGGCGACGCCGTCGGCGGCCCTTCGACGTCTCTCGGATGGTGAGTTGCCGATGATGTTCCCGACGGTGCGGACGATCGAGCGGCTGGCCGGCTTCCCTTCTCTCGACGCGGCCATCGATGCTCTCCGCGACGTTCGGGTCGAACCGGCTCTCGTGAGACTGAGGGTCGGCGAGCGGGGTGTGCAGCCCGTCGCCCCCGGCGACCCCGGTTACGATGAATTGCCGTGACTCGAGCGCCGCCGCCTCACGTGGTCCGGCACGGTCCGGCGGTGACGGCCGTTCGCGCCGACAACCCGGGTCCCCTCACGCTGAGCGGGACGCAGACCTACGTAATCGGGACGGGGCCACTGGTCGTGCTGGACCCGGGACCGGACGATGAGCGGCACCTGGCTCGGGTCGAGGAGGTCATCGCCGGAAGGCCGGTGGCCGCCGTCTGTCTGACACACGCCCATGCCGACCACTCCGCTTCTGCGGCGGCTGCCGCCGGTCGCTGGGGGGAGCTCCGCGCCTCCGCAGCCACCCTGGCGCTCGTGGGGGGGAGCGGACGCCCGCTGGCGGACGACGACTCCGTGGCATTGGGGGACGCGTTCCGTCTGCGGGCGATCTCGACGCCCGGGCACTCGGCGGACCACCTTTGCTACCTGCTGGAGCCGGGCAGGGCCCTCTTCACGGGCGACCTGGTGCTCGGCGAGGGAAGTACGATGATCATGCACCCGGACGGCTCCGTGGAGGCCTGCCTCGCGAGTCTCGCGCGCCTCATGGCGCTGCGCCCCGCCCGCCTCTTCCCCGGACACGGGCCGCCCCTGGAGGATGCGCTCGCGCGCCTCGAGGACTGCCGCGCTCACCGCCTCGAGCGCGTGGCGTCCGTACGGCGCGCGCTGGCGGCGGGCGCGCGAAGCCCCGCGGAGATCCGGACCGCCGTCTACGGGGACCTGCCCGCGTCCCACCGCGAAGCAGCGGACCAGACGGTCCGGGCCTACCTCGCGTTCCTGGGAGAAAGCTCCTCGTCAATGACTCGCCGGAGGTAGGCGGAGAAGGCGAGATCGCCGAGCTCGGCCGGCTCGGCCCACCGGTGTGCTCCGGGCCCCGTGACCTCCCCGGCCCGCCACGACGCACCATGTATCGCGAGTCGCAACCGGAAGTGGCTGAACGCGTGCCGCACCACCCGGACCTCCTCTCCCACCCGGCATTCCAGACCGAAGCCCTCCGCGAGGCGTCTCGTGAGCGCCGCCCCGGGGGAGGTCTCGGCGGAGAGTGGAACGGAAGGGAAATCCCAGAGGCCCCCCAGGAGCCCCTCCGACGGCCGACGGAGCACGAGCACTCGTCCGTCGCGGCGGACCATGGCCGCTGCCTCCGCGCGCTCCGGGAGCCGGGCGCGGCGCTGTCCCGCGGGCCGTCGTGCCACCGTGTTCCTTCGCAGCGCGAGACATCGCGTCGAGAGCGGACAAGCCCCGCAGCGGGGGCGGCGCGGCGTGCACACGTGGCTCCCGAGATCCATCAGCGCCTGGTTGACGTCACCCGGCCGCTCGGCCGCCTCCCCCAGCAGGGTCCGCGCCGCCCGGTCGAGCGCGGAGGGGGTGGCCGTCTCGAGGTCGAACAGACGCGAAAGGACCCGCCGCGCGTTGCCGTCCACTGCGGGTTCCGGCATCCCGAAGGCCATACTCGCCACGGCGCCCGCCGTGTAGGGGCCCACCCCCGGAAGTGACCGCAGGTCGTCCACCGAGTGCGGGATCCGGCCGCCGTACTCCGTCACCACGCGCCGCGCCGCCCGGCGCAGGTTGCGGGCCCTGGCGTAGTATCCCAACCCCTCCCAGAGGCTGAGGACCTCGTCTTCCCCCGCGGCCGCGAGGGTCCACACGTCGGGGAAGCGGTCCATGAACCGCCGATGGTAGGGCACGGCGGTCTCGACCCGCGTCTGCTGCGCCATGACCTCGGCGACGAGAATCGCGTAGGGGTCGCGTTCTCCGCGCCAGGAGACATCGTCCCGGCGCCGCGCGTCGAACCAGCTCAGCAGCGGTCCCGACCCCGTAGAGGGGTCCGCGTCAGTCCGCGGCCTCGGGGAAGACGCCATCGAAGATGAAGGTCGCGGGCCCGGTGAGGCGGATTCGCCCCGCCTCGAGAAACTCAACCCGCAAAGCCGCCCCCGACCGGACCACGAACTCGACCCGATCCCCTGCTTCACCGGCAGCCCGGAGGGCGAAGGCCACCGCCATGCAGCCACTACCGCAGGCGAGCGTCTCCCCCTCCACGCCCCGCTCGAAGGTGCGGACGAAAACCGTCCCCTCCTCACGCGCGGCGAGGTGCACATTGGCGCCCCCGGGACCGACATCCTCCCGCCACCGGAGGGGCCGGCAGAGATCCTCGAAGTTTTCTACTTCCACCGTCCGGACGGGGACCACCACGTGCGCCGTCCCCATCCGCACCAGCCAGGCATCACGCTCATGCGACTCGCCGCGCCCGAGGCGAGCGCGCAACTCGCCTTCCACGCGCGCATCGAGCGCGTACTCGAGGGCCACGTCGTCCTCCCGCACGCGGGCCAGGATCTCGCCGTCGTCCGTCACGAGGATGTGGTCCTTCGGTGCGAGCCCGCGGTCCACCGCATAGCGCGCCGCGCACCTGGACCCGTTCCCGCACGTGGAAAACTCCGACCCATCACAGTTGAAGAACCGAACGCGCACGACTTCCTCGCTCAGGCTTCGTACGGTAATCAGGCCATCCACGCCGACACCCGTCTCGCGGGGGCACAGCGCTGCGGCGAGGGTGCCGGCATCCCGGAGCCCGAGTCCCTCCGCCCGCACGAGCACGAAGTCGTTGCCGGCGCCGGTGTATTTGCTGAAAAGCGGCATTTCAGGAGAGAAGTGGGAAGAAAAGGAAACCGGCCGCGAGCGTGAAGCCCGCGGCCGGCTCTTGTCTCAACCGAAACCTGACTCGACGCGACGCCGGCGAGGCACCGCAGCTTTCAGGTCGGCGCATGTCTCGAGCGCCACCGGTTCAAGACCGGTTACGCTGCCTCGAGGCGATCGCTTGCCCGTGCCGAGTCAGACCCGGTTCTACATCCTGCAGACACTAGATCACCTCCTTTCAAGGGGTTTACGGATAGGGCACGAACGTACCTTCCGAGCGCATGATGCCGCCTGCCCGCCGCCGCTGCAAGTTTTTTTGCCTTGCTCGTCTCGCGACCTTGCGTGAGAATCAGGCCGGCCAGACGGCGAGGGGGAGATGACGGACAGCCAGACGAAGGCGTTGTCGCCCGATGAGCGGCAGGCGACGGTGGACCGTCTCTGCGCGCACTTCGCGCGGGACGGAATGGACACGACGGAGTTCGAACGCCGTCTGGACATCGCGTACGCCGCGCGCACCCGCGCCGAACTCGTCGCGCTCGAGCGAGACCTCCCCGCGCTCCCCGGCGACACCCACGATGCCCTCCCGGATCGGGCGCCTGCGGCATCCGTGCCCGTGGACCCGGCCGGATCCGTGCAGGAGAACGACCTCCTTGTCTCGATATGGGGCGCCACGGAGCGGAAGGGCAGCTGGGTCCCGCCCCGACGGCTCCACGCCGTGACCGTGATGGGTGGCACCGACCTGGATTTCCGCCAGGCGTCGTTCGCCACCCGCGAGGTTTCGGTCCGGCTCTTCGCCATGATGGGGGGCGTGGACATCGTCGTCCCGCCGGGGGTCCGCGTCGAGTGGGGAGGCATCGCGCTCATGGGGGGTGTGACCATGCCGGAGCGGGCGACGCCGCCTGCGCCGGACGCCCCGTTGATCCGCCTCAGCGGCCTCGTTTGCATGGGCGGCGTCGATGTCGTGGAGCGGTTCCCCGGAGAGAGCGTGCGGGACGCGCGGAAGCGGATCAGAAAAGACCGGAAAGCGCGGCGACGCCTCGCTTCGGGCGACTAGTACGGTGTCGGCCGCCGCGCGTCCTTTCTCCCCCCGGCCGGTTGCTTGACGCCCGGCTCGCGGCTCGGATATAGTCCCCACGCCGCCGGCCCGAACGACCGCTCGATACGAACCGAGGTGAGGCACGAATGTCGGACATCCCCGAGGACCTGAAGTACACGCCCGAGCACGAGTACGTGCGCGAATCCGACGTTGAAGGAGAGGTCTTCATTGGGATCACGGACTACGCACAGGGCGAGTTGGGCGATGTGGTCTACGTCGAACTCCCCTCGCCCGGAGAAGAATTCGGACAGATGGAGGCATTCGGCACGGTCGAGGCCGTGAAGACCGTCTCGGAGCTCTTCTGCCCCGCGGCGGGAACCATCAAGGCAGTGAACGAAGCGCTGGAAGCCGACCCGGGCGTCGTCAATACCGACCCCTACGGTGACGGATGGATGATCCGACTCGAGCTGGACTCGCCCGAGGACCTGGACGAACTTCTCACCGCCGACCAGTACGCCGCCCTCGTCGCCGACGCCGACGACATCTGACTGCAGGCCTCTGAACATGCAGCTGGAGATGGAGCCTTCCGGCGAGTTCGCCGGACGCCATATCGGACCGACGCCCTCCGACATGGAGGAGATGCTGGGGGCGGTCGGCGTGGGGAGCCTCGAAGAACTCATCGAGGAAACCGTGCCGGCACCCATTCGCCTCCTCCGCGACCTGGATCTGCCCGACGCGATCAGCGAGCGACGACTCCTCGATCGCGCCGGCGAACTGGCCCGCCTCAATCGCCCCTTCCGCTCCTATCTCGGCCTCGGGTACCACGGAACGCTGACACCGGGCGTCATCCTCCGGAACATCCTGGAGAATCCCGGCTGGTATACACAGTATACACCCTATCAGGCGGAGATCTCGCAGGGCCGCCTCGAAGCCCTGCTGAACTTCCAGACGACAGTCATCGACCTCACCGGCCTGCCGATCGCGAACGCCTCCCTCCTGGACGAGGGTACGGCCGCGGCGGAAGCCATGCAGATGCTCTGGGGGAGCAGGGGCGGCGATCAGCGAAACGTCTTTCTCGTTTCCGAGGCCTGCCATCCCCAGACCGTTGCCGTGGTGCGCGGCCGCGCCCATCCGCTCGGAATCCAGGTCCGGCTTTTCCAGCACGGCGACATCGCCGCGCACGATCCGGACGACGCCTTTGGGGCACTCCTGCAGTACCCGACCACGGAGGGCGCCGTCCTCGACTATCGGCGTCTGTGCGACGCCCTCCACCAGCAGGGGGCCGGCGTCGCGGTCGCGGCCGATCTTCTCGCCCTGGCCCTGCTGGTGCCGCCGGGCGAGTTCGGGGCGGACATCGCGGTGGGCAACTCGCAGCGCTTCGGCGTCCCCATGGGCTACGGCGGGCCACACGCCGCCTACCTCGCCGCCACGGACGAGTTCAAGCGAAAGCTGCCCGGGCGGATCATCGGCGTCTCGGTCGACGCGGATGGAAACCCCGCGCTCCGGATGGCCCTGCAGACGCGTGAGCAGCACATCCGGCGCGAGAAGGCGACATCGAACATCTGCACGGCCCAGGTGCTGCTCGCGATCATGGCCGGGATGTACGCCGTGTATCACGGTCCGCAGGGTATCCGGGACATCGCCACCCGCGTGCGGAAGCTGACATGGGCTCTGGCACGCGGACTCGAGCGGCTCGGTCATACGATCGTGCACGAGCAGTTCTTCGACACGCTGCAGGTCATCCCGTCGGGCTTCACCTCAGCCGACATCCTTGCCAGGGCACACGAGCGCGGCATCAACCTGCGGGACTTCGAGGATGGAACCGTGGGGATCGCGCTCGACGAGACGGTGCGGGGCGAGGACCTCGAAGACCTGCTCGCGATCTTCCGGGGCGAGGGGGTGCCGGGAGCGGACGCCTCGGAAACCGTTGCGGATGCGCCGGAGCCCGGGTATCCGGCGGCACTCGCGCGCACGTCGGGCTATCTCGAGCATCCCGTCTTCAACCGGTACCACTCCGAGACCGAGATGCTGCGGTACATCCACCGGCTGGAAACCCGCGACCTGTCGCTGAACACGAGCATGATCCCGCTCGGATCATGCACGATGAAACTCAACGCGACCTCGGAGATGATCCCGGTCACGTGGCCGGAGTTCGGATCACTGCACCCGTTCGCCCCAGTGGACCAGGCGGAGGGGTATCGGCGCCTGTTCGACGACCTCGAGAGGTGGCTCTGCGAGATGAGCGGACTCCCCGCCTGCTCGCTGCAGCCGAATTCAGGCGCGCAGGGCGAGTACACGGGCCTGCTCGTCATCGCGGCCCGCCACGAGGACCGGGGCGAGGGGCACCGGGATGTGTGCCTCATTCCATCGTCCGCGCACGGGACGAACCCGGCGAGCGCGGTGATGGCGGGGATGAAGGTCGTCGTGGTCCGCTGCGACGAGAACGGGAACATCGACGTCGAGGATCTGCGCGCGAAGGCGGAGAAACATGCCGACCGGCTCGCCGCCACGATGATCACCTATCCGTCGACCCACGGGGTGTTCGAGTCCGCCATCCGGGAGGTGACGGGGATCGTGCACGAGCACGGGGGTCTCGTATATCTCGATGGCGCCAACCTCAACGCCCAGGTCGGCCTCTGCCGGCCGGGCGACTATGGCGCCGACGTGATTCACATCAACCTGCACAAGACCTTCGCGATCCCACACGGGGGCGGAGGGCCGGGGATGGGTCCGATCTGCGTGACCGACGAGCTCGCCCCGTACCTTCCGGGACACCCGCTCGTGGATGTCGGCGGCGAGGCGGCGATCCCCCCGGTCTCCGCGGCGCCGTGGGGGAGCGCCTCGATTCTCCTCATCTCCTGGGCCTATATCGCCATGCTCGGCCGCGAAGGGGTTCGGGCCGCGACCGAAGTCGCCGTGCTCAACGCGAACTACATGGCCAGCCGCCTCAGCGAGCACTTCGAGGTCCTCTACCGGGGCGAGAACGGTCGGGTCGCGCACGAGTTCATCCTCGACCTGCGGCCGCTCCGGCGCGGCACGGGGGTGACGGACGAGGATGTGGCGAAGCGCCTCATGGACTACGGATTCCACGCGCCCACCATGTCCTTCCCCGTCGCGGGCACGATCATGATCGAGCCGACCGAGAGCGAGTCCAGACGGGAACTGGACCGGCTCGTCGACGCCCTGATCTCGATTCGCGACGAGATCCGGCGCATCGGGCTGGGCATCCTGGACCCGAAGGACAACCCCCTGAAGAACGCGCCCCACACGGCGGAGATGGTCACGGCGGACGAGTGGGACCACGCCTACACGCGGCGCGAAGCGGCCTGGCCGGCGCCTTCGACCCGGGAGTGGAAGTTCTGGCCGCCCGTGCGCCGCGTGAACAATGCGTACGGGGACCGGAACCTGGTCTGTGCCTGCCCGCCGATCGAGAGCTACGAAACGGAGACCGCGGAGACGGCGCCCGTATAGATCGGGCCGCTCCGGGTCAGGAGGGAATCGGATGGCACGACTCGTCTTTCACGGCCAGAGTTGTTACGAGATCGAAACCGCGGACGGAACGCGCATCCTCATCGACCCGTTCCTTGCCGGGAACCCCGTGGCGGATGTCGGCCCGGAGCACTTCACCGACCGGCTCGACTATCTCCTCCTCACCCACGGGCACGGCGATCATATCGCGGACACGTGGGACATCCTCGAGGCGACGAACGCGAAACTCATCGCGACGTATGAGATCGTGGCGTACGCCGGCGAGGTGCAGGGCCACGAGAACGCGCACCCGATGCACATCGGCGGCGCCCACGAGTTCCCCTTCGGGCGCGTGAAGCTCACGGTGGCGATCCACGGCGGGAAGATCGACGCGCCGGGGGCGGAGGCGTACACCACGACGCCGGCCGGCCTCCTCCTCACCGTGGACGGCACGCGCGTCTACCACGCGGGGGACACCGCACTCACGCGCGACATGGAGCTTCTGAACGGGGAAGTGGACGTGGCGCTGGTGCCGATCGGCGACAACTTCACCATGGGGCCGGAGGACGCGGCGCGCGCGATCCGGATGATCGAACCGCGGATCGCGGTTCCGAACCACTACGGTACGTGGGAACTCATCGATGTCGACCCGCGGCGCTTCGTGGATGCCGTGGGCGACACGGCGGAGGTCGTCATCCTCGAACCCGGAGAGGCCCTCGAGTTGTGACCGCGCGGCGTGCCCGTTCCCGGTCCGGGGGGTCTCCGTGCATCGTGCTCCCCTATGCCGTGGCGGACGGGGCACGAAACATGGCCGTGGACGAGGCGATGCTCGAACATGCCGCGAACGGCCCGACCCTCCTCCGATTCTATGGCTGGGAGCCATGGTGCCTGTCCCTGGGGCGGCACCAGGTGGCTCCCGAACGGTTGCTCGGCCGCCCCGCGAAGGACATTCGGGCGGGGGTGGAAGCCGTGCGGCGACCCACCGGCGGCCGCGCCGTTTTTCACGGGCCCGAAATCACCTACGCACTCGCGTGTCCCGTCCGCGACTGGGGTGGGCCGCGCGCCGTACTGCGGACCGTTCACCGCGCACTGGCGTACGGACTCCGCTCGCTGGGGGTGCCCCTTGATGACCGGACTCCCGAAGGTGCCGGCGGATCGGACGCTGCCAGGGAATCGAGCCGCGCGGAGGCCGTCGGACTCTCCGCTGCGAGCTGCTTCCGGGACCCTGCCCCCGGTGAACTCACGGTCCGCGGACGAAAGCTCGTGGGCAGCGCCCAGTGCCGCCGGCGGGGGAGCGTGCTTCAGCACGGATCCATCCTCCTCGAAGACCGACAGGAGTTCGGTGATCTGGACCGCGGCGCGGGGACGAACGAGGACTTCGCATCGCCGTCCGCCCGGAAGGGACCCGCGATCGGCCTGAACGAGCTGCTCGACCCGATGCCGGATCCGCGCGCCGTGGTCGTGTGCCTTGTGAACAGCGTCGCCGCCGCGTTCGGAACGCACGCCGCCACGGCGACTCCCCCCACCTCTTCGATTCTGACTCGCCTGGCGACCCGGTACGAGCGCGTGCATCGCTCGGGCGCCTGGCTTTGGCACCGCGAACGGCCCTCCCGGCGCGCTTGACGGCCCCGCAGGCCGCTTCTAGCTTGGTTCCGCTCGCACTCCAGCGCATGCGTGCGCGGAAGGATTACGAGTTCGATCAGTCGATGAACCTTACCCGGGAGGACCACCTTGATCGCGTCGATACTCTGGTTTCAGGAGACACTGAGGCTGGGTGAAGGCCAGTCACTCAACCTCGGGGAGATCTGGGTCGCGGGCGGCTTCATGATGTGGCCACTCGGAGCGGCACTCGGGTTCGGCATCCTGATCATCCTCTACAAGTTGGTGGACCTGCAGTTGAAGGGCGGGAAGAACAAGAAGGTCCTGCAGGAAGCCGACGAGCAGATCGCTGCCGGCAGGCTCGATGATGCGCTCGAAGTCTGCACCGAGTCCGGCGCGCCGGCGGGCAACGTCCTCAGCGCCGGGCTCTCCCGGTATCACGAGGGGACGGACCGTGCGACGCAGGCGATCGAGAACGCGGGCGCCATCGAAGTGGCCGGCCTCGAGAAGGGACTCGTCTGGCTCGCGACGCTTTCGAACGTCGCTCCGCTTCTCGGCTTCCTCGGGACCGTGATCGGGATGATCCAGGCCTTCCAGGCGATCGAGATCGCGGGCGAGGTCGAAGCCACGCTGGTGGCCGGCGGGATCAAGGTCGCCCTTATCACGACGGCCACGGGTCTCACGATCGCGATTCCGATCAACATCTTCCACAACTACTTCGTGACGAAGATCGACCGACTGGTCATCGACATGGAAGAGAGCGCCCAGCGCCTCATCGACGCCCTGCACGAGCGCGCGGCCGCCTAGAGGAACCGGTTGCCGGGGCCGTGCCCCGGCGCGTGCGACGGACCGGAAGCAAGCGGCCCGCCACCTCGGCGGGCCGTTTCTTTTTGGGGCTGTGGAGGCCCCCCGCTTGCATGGAGCCCATCGGAAGATCGAAGTTTGGGGTCGGACCGTCGGCCGGGTCCGAACCGGATCGGGGTGGGGACGACGTGGAAGGAGGCCTTCCTGTGCATGCTCAGAGGTGCATCCAGCGCATCCGGCGCATTCCTCGTGTACGCGGTCCGTGGCTGGGGTCGCTCCTGACGCTCGCCACGGTACCGGCGCTTGCCGCGCAGGCGGTGACGGGAACGCCCGCCTCCGGGCGCGACCCGGTCGTCGCCGCGACCCCGGACCCGGATGTGCTCGAGCGGGCCCGACGACTCCTCGACGCGCGGATGCCGGTGTCCGCGTCGACCCTGTTGGCGCGCGAACTGGCCGCTGGCAAGGTGAAGGGCGACGAGGCGTTGCTCCTGGCGGCACGCGCCTTCGCAGAGCAGCGGGCGTGGCGTTCCGTGCGGGGTCTCCTCTCGGACCGGGAAGTCTCGACCCCTGCAGCCCGGACGCAGGCCATGTCGCTCCTGGCGCGGGCGTACGCGGGACTCGATAGCGTGACGCGCTCCGCCGCGCACTTTCGTGCGTACCTCGACGCGGTCGACGGGACACCTCCGCTCAGCGCGCGCGTGGCGTACGCCCGCGTGTCCAACCGGCGGTACTACTGGCACGAGGCGCGGGACCAGTTCGCCCTCGCCGAGCGGGAACACCCGGAACTCACACCGTGGCTGCGGCTCTCGCGCCTCTACGCGCTGGCGGAGGCCGAAGACCGGGACGCCTTCGCCCTCGCGGACTCGATTGTGCGGGAGGCGCGGGTACCCGCGGACTCCGCGCTACTGCCCGCCGCGCGTCTCGCCTTCAAGCTCGATGAACCGGAACGGGGGGCCGCGCTGGCCAGCCGCGCCGGCAGGGGGGTCCGGAACATCCTCGCCGCCCGGCACCTCGGTCCGCACTATCTCGCCGCCGGAGACACCGCCTCGGCGGTGGCGGCCTTCGAGGCCGCGATCGGGCGGAACCTTCAGACTCTGGACACGGGTCCGGCGCTTCTCGGGCTCACGCGCTCCTGGCGTACGCTGCGCGATGTCGGCCGCTCCGACATGCGCGCCCGCCGTCATGCCCGCGGCGCCGGTTACCTGGCCGAGGCGCTCGAAACGGCCCCGGCGGCGGAACGTCCCGGCATCGCGGAGTCGCTGGCTTCCGCCTACATGGCACTCGGCGATCCGGCGCGCGCGGCGGAGACGCTGGCTCCGTGGACGGCGGATCCCGCCTCCGTCACCGCGCCCCGGGCGTCGCTCTGGATGCTCGCCTCGAACGTCTACCGGGCCCTCGGCCGCCACGGCGATGCCGCGGTGGCTCACGAGACGGCTGCCCGCGGCTCCGGAGATGTGGCTGCCCGGGCCGCCTACCTGCTCGCGGACCTCGAGCACGACGCCGGGCGCCCGGACGTCGCGGCCGAAGGCTTCCAGCGCGCCTACCGCGCCTTCCCGGAGGCGAGCTACGGCACGCGGTCGCTGGAGCGGCTCGCCCTCCTCGCGTACCACGAAGGACGTTACGAAGACGCAGGCGCTCTCCTGGCCGAATACCGTGAGCGCTACCCCGAAGGCGGGTGGGTCCAGGGAGCCATCTATTGGAGCGGCAAGGTCGCGGAGGCACTGGGCGATACGCAGGCCGCGAGCGCCTTCTACGCGCGCGCCCTGCGGTACAGTCCGCTCGATTATTACGCGATCCTGGCGGAGCCGCGAACGGGCACGGACCGGCGGGCCGCGGTCGGGCTCGTGGAAGCGGAGCCCATTCCCGACCTCGATCCCATCCATGCGGCGGCGCTGCGGAGAATGAACAAGCTGCGCGAAGTGGGCTGGCCCGAGCGGGCGCGGCGCGAATACCGCGAGGCCAGCGAGCGCGGGCCATCGGCCTACGGTGCCATCCTCGCCTTCGCCCACGCGCTCAATGCGGCCCACTGGACGCGGGAGGGGATCCGGGAAGGCTGGCGGGCCCACGCCATCCGCGGCCGCTGGACCCGACCGCTCCTCGAGGCGATCTATCCGCTGCCCTTCCGCGAGGCCCTCGTGGAGGCGGCGGGACGCAACGGGCTCCCGCCGCACTTCGTCGCCGGCCTCGCCCGGCGCGAGTCCATGTTCGACCCCGAGATCCGCTCGGTCGCCAACGCCATCGGTCTCATGCAGCTTCTTCCGGAGACGGCCCGCATCGTTGCCGCCCGCGCCGGCCTCGACGGCTATCGCCGCCACCAGCTCACGGTTCCCCAGGTGAACCTGATGCTGGGAACGCGGTACCTGTCTGATGTGCTCGGCCGCTTTGACGGCTTCGATATTGCGGGGATGATCTCCTACAACGCCGGCCCACACCGCTACGCGCGCTGGCGCGATTTCCCCGAGTTCTCGGACGAGGAACAACTGGTCGAGCGGATCCCCTACAGGGAGACCCGGGAGTACGTGCGTGCGGTCACGGAGCTGGCCGAAATCTACCGCTTCCTGTACCCGGATCTGGCCGCCGCGAGGCCCTGAACAGGTCGATTCCGACAGCCCCGCGAAGAGCCCGCACGGACCGTGTTGACGGCTTCAAATCGCCCGCATAGCATAGGTTCGTCCCGAGTCAGGCGGAGCGAAAAACGACGCACGGCCAGCCGCGCGACACGCCCGCAGCAACTCATCACCGATCTTCGCAGGAGGCCGGATGCCATCAGGTACGGTAAAGTGGTTCAACGACTCCAAGGGGTACGGTTTCATCGAGCAGCCCGACGGCGGCGATGACGTATTCGTGCACTATTCGTCCATAGACATGGACGGGTACAAGACGCTCGCCGAAGGGATGGAAGTGGACTACGAGTTCACGCAGGGCGAGAAAGGATTGCACGCGACCCGCGTGGTGCGCACCGCCTGACCGGAGGCCGCAACCGGAGCTCAAGCGCCCCGCCTCGCCCGGCGGGGCGCTTTTTTTTGCCGGGGCTTTGCCATGAGCCACCTCCCGGCCCTACATCATGGCCATGCCGAGCCAAGCTCCGTCGCTCTTCCTGCTCGACGGCTACGCGCTCATCTATCGCGCGTTCTTCGCCATGATAAACCGCCCGCTCACCACGAAGAGCGGTGAGAACACGTCCGCCCCCTACGGAATCGCGCGCTTCCTCATGCGGCTCATCGCCGATCACGCGCCCGACTATCTCGGCGTCGCGTTCGATGCAGGCGACAGCTTCCGCACCGAAGTCTACCCCGAGTACAAGGCCACGCGGGAGAAGATGCCCGACGAGCTCCGGGCGTCGCTGCCCAGGTGTCGGGACGTGTTCGATGCCTTCCGCGTCCCCGTGATCGAGGCGGAGGGGTGGGAGGCCGACGACGTCATCGGGACCCTGGCGCAGCAGGCCGCGGGTCTGGGTCTGCGCACGGTCATCGTCTCCGGAGACAAGGATTTCCATCAGCTCGTCGATGACCACACCGTGCTGCTCAACCCGGGCCGTGGCGGGCCCGCGGGAGTGGAACAGGTGTGGGTGACCCCGGACAACGCCGAGGAGCGGTTCGGCGTGCCGCCCGAGCGCGTGACCGATTTCCTGGCGCTCCTGGGCGACTCGTCGGACAACGTCCCCGGCGTTCCCGGGATCGGGAAGAAGACGGCGCCGGACCTCATCAGGCGGTTCGGCGATCTCGAGTCCATCCTGGCGCGGGTAGAGGAGGTCACGGCGGCCCGCGCCAGGAACGCGCTCCTCCGGCATGCCGATGACGCACGGCGCTCCAGGGAGCTGGTGACGATCCGAACCGACGCGCCGGTCAGCCTCGATCCCGAAAGCCTGCGTTTACGGGGACTCGACGCGGAAAAGGCGGCGTCCATCTTCCGTGAACTCGAGTTCCACAACCTTCTGCGCGAGCTGGAGGCGCCGGTCGCGGAGGCGGAGCGGTTCGCTCCCGAGGTGGAGGTCGTGGCTGACATCGACCGGTTGAGCGAGGTGCTGGCCGAGTGCGCCGCAGCTCCGCGCCTCGGGATCTTCGTCGCCGGCGGGACCGACGACCCGCTCAGCGCCGACCTCGTCGGCCTGGCGCTCGCGGACTCGGACGCCCGCGCCTGCTACCTGCCCCTCGGACACCGGGCCCCCGAAGTCCAGCACGATGCGGCAGGGAACCCCACGCTCGCCTTCGATGCGGGGGAGCCGGTCGGCCTGCCGGGGCTGGACGCCCCGGCCATGCGCGGCCTCCGCGAACTGCTCGCCTCCGACACGCCGAAGATCGGCCACGACCTCAAGTACGCCGCGCAACTCCTGCGCCGACACGGCGTCGAACCGGGGGGCCTCGATGACGAAGCATCGTTCGATACGCAGATCTCGTCGTACTGTCTCGATCCGGCCCGCCGGGACCGCGCCCTCGGCACCCTCGGCCCGGATCGCCTCGGCGTCACGCTCGAGACGCGCGACGCGGTAACGGGCACCGGACGGAATCGCCTCCCCCTGGCCTCGGTCGAACCCGCGCGCGCCGCGGAATGGGCCGGTTCCCGTGCGGCACTCCTGCACCGGCTCGCGAAGGTTGACGAGGCCGACCTCGTGCGCACAGGGATGGGCCGCCTCTTCCGAGAGTTGGAGATGCCGCTCCTCGCGGTCCTGGCCAGCATGGAGCGGGCCGGGATTGCCATCGACCTCGGCTTCTTCGCCGATCTGCGCGACCGCTTGCGCCGCGACCTCGACGCCGTGCGCTCGGAGATCCACAAGATCGCCGGGGCCGAGGTCAACCTCCGCTCGGTGCCGCAGATGCGGGCGCTCCTCTTCGACCAGCTGGCGCTGCCCGTCCTCAAGAAGACGAAGACCGGTCCCTCGACGGACGAGTCCGTACTCGAACAACTCGCGGCGCTGGGTCACGAGATCCCGCGCCTCATCCTGGAACACCGGGAACTCGACAAACTCGACGGCACCTACGTGAGCGTGCTGCCGAGGCTGGTCGATGCCGAGGGCCGCATCCACACGCGCTTCAACCAGACCGTCGCCGCGACGGGCCGCCTCTCCTCTTCGGATCCGAATCTCCAGAACATCCCCATTCGCCGGGCGCTGGGGCGCGAGATCCGGAAGGGGTTCGTCGCCGCACCCGGCCACCTGTTCGTGGGCGCCGACTACTCGCAGATCGAACTGCGCGTGATGGCCCACCTGTCGGGCGACGAGGCGTTCGTGGCCGCATTCCGGGCCGAGCGTGACATCCATCGGGAGACGGCGGCGCGGATCTTCGCCGTCGCGCCGGAGGACGTCTCGCCGACCATGCGCGAGCAGGCGAAGACGATCAACTTCGCCACCATCTACGGGCAGGGTCCCTTTGCGCTCGCCCAGCAGCTGGGCATTTCACGGGAGGAGGCCCACGAGTTCATCGCCGGATACTTCGAGCGCTTCGCGGGCGTTGCGGCCTACCTCGAGGAGATGAAGGAACTGGCGCGAGAGCAGAATTACGTCGAGACTCTCATCGGGCGGCGACGCTACATCCCGGAGATCCGATCGAGGAACCCGGGAATCCGCGGCTACGGCGAGCGGACCGCGACCAATTCGCCGATTCAGGGGTCGGCTGCCGACCTGATCAAGGTGTCGATGATCCGGCTGCACGAACGGCTGGCGGGAACGAACGCGCACATGCTCCTCCAGGTGCACGACGAGTTGCTCATCGAGGCTCCGGAAGCCGACGCCGAGGAGATCGGCCGGGTCGTGCGGGAAGAAATGGAAGGCGCCGTCGAACTGGATGTCCCGCTGCGGGTCGATCTCGGCATCGGGCGCAACTGGTACGACTGCAAGTTCGGGAAGGAAGCCACGGGAGGGGGACCATGAACCGGGCCCGAACCCTCTCGATGGCTTGCACCGCTCTCGTCCCGACCGTCATGGCCTGCGCGCAGGCGCCGACACCCGACGGGTCCGCCCCGGAGGGCGCGTACGACGACTCCCCTCAGGCGCTCGTCGAGTCGGCGCTGATGCCGACGTTCACGATCCGTGGCGAGCCCGTCGTACGCCCCACGCTCGCGGACCGCATGGTGGAACTCGGCGTCCCCGGGGTGAGCATCGCCGTGCTCGTCGATGGCGAGATCGCCTGGGCCCGCGGCTACGGGCTCGCCGACGTGGCGTCGGGTCGCCCGGTGACCCCGAACACGCTCTTCCAGGCGGCGTCCATCTCCAAGCCGGTGGCCGCGCTCGCCGCCCTGCGCCTCGTCGAAGCGGGCCGCGTCGACCTGGACGGAGACGTGAACGCCTATCTCACGAGTTGGCAGGTGCCGGAGAGCCGGTTCACGGAGCAGGCGCCGGTCACGCTGCGGGGGCTGCTCACGCACCGGGCCGGTCTCACCGTTTGGGGTTTCCCCGGGTACGGTCCTGACGAAGAGGTGCCGGACGGGCCGGGCGTCCTCGATGGCCGCGGCAACACCGACCCCGTGCGCACCTGGAAAACGCCGGGCGAGAGCTGGCGCTACTCCGGCGGCGGATACACGGTGATGCAGCAGCTCGTGGCCGATGTGGCCGGGAAACCGTTCGCCGCCGTCATGCGCGAGGAGGTCCTCGACCCGATCGGAATGTCGCGCTCGACCTACGAGCAACCGATTCCCCCCGAGAGGCAGGCCGACATCGCGACGGGCTACCGGCCGAGCGGCAACCGGGTCCGGGGCGGTTGGCACACCTATCCCGAGCAGGCGGCCGCCGGGCTGTGGACGACGCCGAGCGAACTCGCGCTCTACGCCCGCGAGGTGCAGCGCGCGTGGAGGGGGGCGTCGACCCACGTGCTGGGCGAAGCGCTCGTGCGCGCGATGCTGACGCCCGACGAAGATGACTGGGGGCTGGGCCCGGCGATCTCGGCGGACGGCGAGCGCTTCCGGCACGGCGGTTCGAACCAGGGCTTCCGCTGTACGTTCACGGCGTACATCGACGGGGACGACGGCGTCTTCGTGATGACCAACTCCGACTCGGGGAGCCCGCTCGCGGCCGAGATCGCCGCCACGGTCGCGCACGCCTACGGCTGGTCCGGCCCGCTCTCCGATGAGAAGGTGCCTGTCGAGGTCCCGGCCGAAGTGCGTGAACGGTACCTCGGCACCTACGTGGCGTCCGAATTGGGCGCCGAGTTCCGCTTCCGGATGGGCGAGCGCGGGCTACGCCAGGGCTCCGCCGGTGCCGAACTGTTGCCGCTGAACGACGCTTCCTTCTTTGATCGCGAGACCGGACGCGAGGTCCACTTCAGCCTCCACGAAAACGAGATGACGGTACGCGTCGGCAGCATCGTCGCGATCCGCCGCTAGTGTAGTGTCTGCGGGGCTCCTCCCACGGGTGCCCCGAAAGGACGAAAGGGACGAACAGATGACGAAATGGAATCAGACGCGGCGGGAGTTCGTGAAGACGTCCGCGGCCGCCGGAGGCGCGCTGGGCGTGCTCGGCGCCTTCGGCTCCGCCGCCTGTGCGGGGACTGCCGACCGGCCTCTCCGCATCCTCATCCTCGGCGGGACCCGCTTCATCGGCCCTCACCAGGTGAAGTACGCCCTCGACCGGGGCCACGAGGTTTCGATCTTCACCCGCGGCCAGACCGAGCCACCCTTCTTCCACGACTACTTCGAGCGCGTCGAACCACTCATCGGGGACCGCACGAGCGATCTGTCCGCGCTCGAGGGCCGGGAGTGGGACGCCGTGATCGACAACTCCGCCTCCTACCCGAGCTGGGTGGCGTCGACGACCGAACTCCTCCGCGACCACGTCGACCGCTATCTCTTCGTCTCGTCCATCTCCGCGTACGCGGACTTCGCCCGGGTCGGGATCGACGAGGACTACCACGTCGGGCAGCTCTCGCCGGACGAGGCCGAGGACGACGGCGGGTACGGACCGAGGAAGGCGCGCTGCGAGCAGTACGCCCGCGACGCCTTCGGCGAGAACGCGATCAACGTGCGGCCGGGGCTGATCATCGGACCCGGCGACAACACCGACCGCTGGACGTACTGGCCGGTGCGGGTCGCCCGCGGCGGCGAGGTGCTGGCCCCCAACACCCCCGCCGACCCGGTGCAGAACGTCGACGCGCGCGACCTCTCGGAGTGGATCGTGCGCCTGGTGGAGACCCCCGGGAACGGAGGCACGTACAACGCGACGGGCGAGGTGCAGCAGTTCGGCGACATGCTGGAGGAGATCCGGGGGGCGCTCGGTTCCGAGGCCACGTTCACCTGGGTGCCGACCGGGTTCATGCAGGAGCAGGAGGTGGCGCCGTGGATGCACATGACGAACTGGACCCCGCCGGAGGGACAGACGGTGGGGATGAACCAGGTATCGGTCGCCGCCGCCGTGCAGGCCGGACTCACCTTCCGCCCGCTCGCCGACACCGCCCGCGACACGGTCGAATGGTGGAACACGCTCTCCGAGGAGCGCCGCGCCGAACCCCGGGCGGGCCTCCCCGCCGACAGGGAAACGGAGGTTCTCGCCGCCTGGCATGCCCGTGTCTGATGACGTAACGCACTGGCTCCGGATCGGCGCGCTCGCGGTTCCAGCCGCCGCCGCCGTTTGCGGGGCGTTCGGAGCGGCCCCGCTCGCGGGCCAGGCGGCCTGCGACCGTCCCTGGGCACTGGAGGAGACGCTCCGTCTGGGTTCGGTGGACGGCGATGGGATGCTTACCTACGTGCGGGATCTGGCCATCGGGCCCGACGGGCGGATCTACCTCCTCCAATCCTGGGATCCCATCCGCGTCTTCCGGCCCGACGGCCGTCCGGCGGGCAGGATCGGCCGCCAGGGGGAGGGGCCCGGAGAGTGGCCATCCCCCCTATCCCATGTGGGGTGGCGGGGTGACACGCTGTGGGTGAGCCATCGGCTTGGAACGCAGTTCCTCTCGGCCGATGGCGAGGAAATCCGTCGCGTCAGCTTCAGAATCCGACTCCCGGCGGAGGGATCCCACCTGAATCCCGGCCGGCCCCTGCCCGACGGAACCTTCCTGCCCTATCGGACGGTGAACGAGGACTCGAGGCTCTTCCTCAAGGCCGACCGGGCCGCGCTGCGGCGCGTCTCCGCGTCCGGGTCGATCGTCGATACGCTGGCCATGGTCGAGCGGCACCTGGGCCGGTACGCCCTCGAGCATGAGACGGACCGGTACGGGTGGGGCGTGATGATCTCCCATCCGCTCGGCCCCTGGCCGGGAGAGTCGTGGCTTCCGGTCGCGGCCACCCCCGATGGCCAGGCCATCGTCCTCATAGGTGAAGTGCGGGACGATCGGGAGGACGCGAGCTTCGATCTCCTCCGGATCCGCTTCGACGGCGACACGCTGCTGCGGCGAGCGGTCCCGTACGAGCCCCGGCGCATCACGCGCGCCGAAGCATCGGTCCAGCGGGAACGGATGGCGGATCGGCTGGCACGTGGCGGGTCCCCGTGGGACACGAGCACCCCCGAGCGAAAGCGCCGGATCGGGCGCGAACTCATCTCGTTCCCGGAAAATTATCCCCCCGTGCGCCGGATCCTGGCCGCGGATGATGGCTCGATGTGGCTCCTCCGCGAAGCGTGGCCCGACCCGGCGGATGTCTGGGAGATCTACGGCGAAGACGGGGAACTCGAGGGTTCGGTGCACATCGAGGGCCTGCCGGATCACGAAGACTGGGATCCGCGGCTACGAATTCTCCGGGCGAGTCGGACCGAAGTCTGGGCGACAACGCGCGGCGAATTCGACGTCCCCTATGTTCACCGCTACCGTGTCGATCGCACCTGCCGCTGACCTTCCCGGAACCTTTGCCGGACTGCGACGGTTGGAACCATCATGTTCCTCATGCTTTCGAAGTTTCTGAGCGTCCGGCTCCGACCACTGATGCTCGCGGGCGTTCTCGCAACCGCGGCGGGCTGCGGCGGTTCCGGGACCGAACCGGCGCCGAGGCCGGACCCGGAACCCGATCCGCCGCCGACGGCGGCGACCACGGCCACATACCGCGTTGTCTTCGAAGCGACGTGGAGCGCCTCCACGCACCCCACCAACTTTCCGGGCGGGGCGCATTTCTCGCCGATGATCGGCGCCGTGCACAACGACAGCGTGACCTTCTGGGCGCGGGACGGCGCGGCCACGCCGGGAATCGAGAGCATGGCCGAAACCGGTGGCACCAGCGCCCTCGCGGCCGAGATCCGCGCCCAGGTGCCGGGTGGCGCGCAGGCGGTGGTCAACGGGTCCGGGATCCGCAGCCCCGGTAGCACGACGATTCAGGCGATCACGCTTCGCGAGGACTTTCCGCGGGTCACCCTGGTGACGATGATCGCCCCGAGTCCGGACTGGTTCGTGGGCGTATCGGGACTGTCGCTTCGGGACGACGAGGGGAACTGGGTCGGCGAGCGCGAGGTCATCCTCTACCCCTACGACGCGGGGACGGACAGCGGGCCGAACTACACGTCGGCCAACGACGACACCCAGCCGAAGGAACCGATCCGGAGCGTGCGAGGGGAGCACCCCTTCTCGGATGAACCGATCGGCACCTTCACCTTCACCCGCACGGACGCGTAGCTCAGCCGGACCCGCTCCCGAAAGTCAACACGCCGATCCGCCGGATGCGCTCGAAGTGCGCGTCCGCGGTGAGCACGGTGGAGCCGGTGTGCGCGGCGCAAGCGGCGATCCAGGCGTCGTTGGCGGGTATGGGCGTACCGGCCCTGCGCAGATCCGCCGCAATGTCGGCGTAGCACTCAGCCACATCCTCATCCACGGGCACGACTGCAACGACCGGGCTGGACAGGAACTCCGACAGCCGCGCCTCCTCCCGGGCGCCTTTACGTCCGAGCCTGAACCCGGCCCTCAATTCGCCGAGTACGATCGTAGGCACCCCGATCCAGGCGGCGGCGTCGAGGATGCTCGCAAACCGCCGGTCCCCGCGCAGGGTATCGATATACGCGGACGTATCCAGGCAGTAGCGGCTCACCGCCACATGTCCTCATCGATCTCCTCGAACTGCTTCGTGGCTTCCTTGAATTCGCGGTACTCCTCCTCACTCCAGGCCCCCGCAAACCGCGCCAGCCCGTTGGACCGCCTCGTCCCAACCCCAAGGCTCTGCTTGAGCAGATCGATCACCGTCTGGTTGAGCGACTGGCCGCGACGCCGCTTCTCGGCATTCAGTGCGCTCCCGAGTTCGGGCGGGATCTTCCTTACCGTCAGTGTCTTCAACGCATTTCCTCTAATGCATGCATCTTATGACGTCATCTGATGCTATAATATGCAAGCACTGACGGGTGGTCAAATTCCCGGAGCCCGTCGGGTCGACCGAGGGTCAGACGACGTCGTCGAGGAGGAAGAGGTCGGTGAGGAGCGCCCGCAGGTGCGAAGACGCGTTCAGGTTGTCGATCAGCTGCGAGCTGATGGTCTGCTGGGTGAGGACGAGCCGGACGGCAGCCCCGGCCCGGGCGGCATCCGCGGACGTGACGGCGATCATCTCGCCGTAGGCGCCCGCCGGTTCCAATCCCTCCGCCGCGGCCAGCCCGCCGAGGTCGTCGGCCAGCGCCCGAAGCGCGGTATCCGCGCGGCTCAGGTATTCCCGCAACTGCCCGCCGACCTTCGAGGCTTCCTCCCGCTCGGCGCCGAGCGCGGCGTAGGAGAGGAAGAACTCGTACGCCTTTTCGAGAACCTCGATGTGAGCCTTCAGCTCCCCCCGGCTCAAGCGGGCACGACCCCGTCGGGATCCGCGGATGAGGCGCTCCCCCCGGCCAACTCGGGCGCGGCCGGCTCCGTCCCCAGCTTCCAGAGGTCGGGATCGTAGTGCTCGAGGTATTCCTCGCGCGTGATCCAGCCCTTGATCATGGAGCGGGTCATCCAGCGCTTCTCGGGCCGGATGGCGAAGTAGACGTGGGCGATGACCATCGTGACGAGGACGACCCCGCACAGGCCGTGCAGGACGAACACGAGGCCCCACGTGGAGTCGGAGAGGAAGTACGGGTTGCTGGCCCAGAACCAGGTGTCGACCCCGACCATCATGAGGAGTCCCGTGACGATGACCCCGACCGACACGAGCGTCACCGCGTTGTGGTAGGCCCGCTGGTCGAGTGGGTACTTGCCCGACCGCTCCTCCTTGGCCGGCTGGCGGCGCAGGAACTTCCCGGCCGCCCGGAACGCCTGCCCGATCTCCTTCGCCCCGGTCCACACCGACCAGAAGTCCTGCTTCGTCGTCGCGTGGATGACATGCCAGATGATGAGGAGGGTGAGGACGATCCCGGCAATCCAGTGGATCGTGACCCAGGCGAACTGGACGCCGATCACGGGGAAGAACGCCGTGACGAGCAGCGTGAGCATCGTCACCGCCATGAGCCAGTGGAACGTCCGGGACGCCTGTGAGTGGCGCTCCACCCGCTCCGGTACCTCGGGAGCCGCCTCCGGCGCGGTCTTCGGAGCCTTGGGCGCCATGATCCAGACATAAAGGTGGTGCCCGACCACGAACAGGAAGCCGGCGATGGCGGCGGCCCAGAGCAGATCCCAGGCGACGCCGACGAGTACCTCCTGGCCCCAGGGATTCGGCGCTGTTCGGAGAATCTCCATCCAGGCGGTGTCCTTTCCGGGAGGTGGCTAGGCTGCGTCTCCCCGCACCGCGCGCCGGACGAGATTCCGCGCGAGCGGCACCTTGTAGTCGTTGTGGCGCAGCGGGTTGAAGCCGCGCGTGGCGAGTTCGCCGGCCGCCATGCCCGTGTCGTCGTTCGCCGGCATTCCCTGCACGAGGTTCTCGACGGCGGTCAGCCTCACGGGCGTCGGGGCCACCCCGTTGATCGCGATCCGGGCGCGCTCGATCGTGCCGTTCGACTCGACGATCGCGGCGGCGACGCTGGCCAGCGCCCAATCCCACGACTTGCGGTCGCGGACCTTCTCCCAGTAGAAGCGCGCGCCCGCCCAGTCGCCGGGGATGCGCACGTGTGTCAGGAGGTCTCCCGGCTCCAGCACGGTCATGCGCTGGATGTCGATCTCCGGGCCGACGAAGAAGTCCTCGGCCTCGTAGACGCGCTCGCCGCTCGCGTTCCGCACCATCATCTGCGCGCCGAGGGCGACCAGCGCCCCCGCCGTGTCCGCCCCGTTCACCGCCACGCAGCGGCTCTGTCCGGTCACGGCGTGCTCGCGGTTCATGGAGCGGGGCGTCCCCGCGTAGCAGATGTTCCCGCCCGCGCGGTAGCAGGGCCACCCGCCGCGGTAGTACCAGCAGCGGGTGTCCTGGATGAGGTTGCCGCCCAGCGTCCCCTGGTTCCGGATCTGGGGCGTCGCCACCTCGGCGGCGGCCTCGGCGAGGAGTCCGAAACGGGCCCGCACGTCCTCGCTCGCCGCCACATCGCGCAGCGACGTCATGGCGCCGATCTCGAGCCCGTCCCCGCTGACGCGAATCCCCGTGAGCTCGCTCACGGAGCCCAGCTCGACCACGACATCGGGTCGCTTGATGCGGTCCTTGAACCAGTCCATCGAGTCGAGGCCACCGGCCAGGACCCAGGTGTTGTCGTGGCGCTCGAGCACGTCCAGCGCCTCGTCCACGCTCGTCGGCTGGAAGAGCTCGAACGCGGGCATCATGTCGCGAATCACGGCCATCGTTCTATCTCCCTAGCTGTGGATCTCGGTGAGCTGGTGCGGCTGGGCTCTGCCCTCCAGCTCGGCGAGGATCACATCGGTGGTCAACGGAATCCGGCACAGGCAGGCGCCGCCCAGCGCGTCCGCGATCGCGGAGGTGACCGCCGCGGACCCGGCCCCGACCGGGGGCTCTCCGATCCCCTTGGCGCCGATCGGCGTCTGCGGATCCGGCTCGCCCGCCGCCGCCCAGTCCATGCTGAGCGGCACGTCGAGGATACCGGGAGGTCTCGCGGTGTAGAGCCGGTGGGCGAACGGCACGCCCCACTTGGGATCGAACACCCACTTCTGGCTGCGCGCCTGGCCGAAGCCCTGCACGCTGCCGCCGTGGATCTGCGCGGCGAGGCTGCGCGGGTGCACCACGATGCCGCAGTCGGCCGATCCCGTGTAGTCGACGAGCCGCACATCGCCCGTCTCGGTGTCGAGTTCGACGACCGCGAAGCCCACGACCCACGACCACGTCGACCCCTCGTGCGAGAAGTTGTCCCGGGCCACGCCCATCAGCCCCTGGCCCGCGAGTTGCGTGGCGGAAGCCCGGGTGTAGTCGTTGATGTCCTCCGGCAGCTCCTGCCCGGAGTATTCGCCCCCCATGGCGATCGCGCGCTCCGCGGCCTGCGCGAAGCTCATGGAGCCGCCGGGTCCCGTCACGCGCGCGCCCGAGACCCGGTAGCCGCTCGCTGCGCCGCCCAGGCTCGCCGCCGCGACCTCCTGCAGCTTCCGCTTCATGTCGAGCGCGGCGGCGTAGTTGGCGCGCGTGTGCGCGTGGATCGTCTGGCTCCCCGCCTGGACCGAGCTGTAGGGATGGTGCTGCGAGCTGTCGCCCCAGATGACCGCGCAGTCGTCCCACTCGAGGCCGAGTTCGTCCGCCGCGGCGCGGGCCGTGTCCGCCATCGAGTGCGTGCCGAGGTTCCCGATCCCCTGGTGGATGTAGAGCTTCCCGTCCGGGCGGATGAGGAGGAGTCCGTCGAACCCCGAGGAGCCGCCGACGTACGGGCTCAGGCCGACGCCGACCCCCGTGACCTTCGTACCGTTCCGACGTCCGCTGAGCGCCTGCTTCCCGGCCCAGTCGAACTGCTCCGCACCCGCATCGATCGCCTCGCGCACGAAGGCGCTCGTCGTCGTCGCCCGCTGAGGCCCGAACTGCGAGTCGTGCGAGGGAGCGTTGATCTTCCGGATTTCCACCCGGTCCATCCCCAGTTCGCGCGCCGCCTTGTCGACGAGCGGCTCGAGCATGGCGACGATCTGGGCGCCGCCCGGCGCCCGCTGCGCCGCGCGCGGCGGCGTGTTGGTGTAGAGCGTAATGCCGCGGAAGCGCATCGCGTCGGGCTGGTACATGAGGTCCGTCACGGCGCCGGCCGTGTTGTAGTCCCCCGACCGCCCGTACGGTCCGTGATCCTGGATGATGTAGAGGTCGATCCCGGTGATACTGCCGTCGTTCCGGAAGCCCATCTTCGTCCAGGCCTGGAAGCCCGGGCGTCCCCGACCGATGTAGTTCTCCTCGTAGCGGTTGATGCGCAGCATCACCGGCCGCTGGATCTTCTTCGCGAGGAGTGCCGTGACCTGGTAGATGGGAACACCGGCGATCTTCGAGCCGAAGCCGCCACCGCAATACTGGCCCACGAAGACGAGCTCGTCGGGCTCCAGGTCGAGCTGGGCCGCGATGGCCTGGTGGGCGCGCTGCGTGCTCTGGGTCGATCCGTACAGGAAGCAGCGGCCATCCTCCCAGTACGCCATGGAGCTTCGCGGTTCCATCGGATGGTGGGTCAGCGACTGGTGTACGATCGTGTCCTCGAGCACGTAGTCGGCCTCGGCGAACGCGGCATCGAGGTCGCCGTGCGACCACTCGTCCGTCGGTTCGCCCATGGGCAGCCGGCCCTCGGCCTCCGCCGCGTTGAATTCGGCCTGCGGCCACTTCACGGACACGAGTTCGCGCCCGCTCTCGCCGAAGCGCATGACGTTGCCCTCGAGCCGGGCATTCGGACCGCCGGGGCGCAGGCTGTCGAGCGGATCGATCGCGAAGGGGAGCGGCTCGAGGTCGATGTCGATCGCCTCGATCGCGTCCGCCGCCGTCGTTTCGTCAACCGCCGCCAGCGCGAGGATCGGCTCGCCCACGTATTTCGGCTCATCGGTGAGCGCCGCTTCGCCCGGGGCCTCCGGCTGGTTGACTTCGCTCGCCCGCAGGATCCCGAGCACGCCGGGCATGGCGAGCGCGCGGCTCGCGTCCACGCTGCGCACTCGGGCGTGCGGCATGGGGCTCAGGAGAAGCTTGGCGAAGACCATGCCCTCGGCCCGGAAGTCCTCCGCGTACTTCGCCCGTCCCGTGACTTTCGCGCGCAGATCCGGCGGCGAAATGTCCTGTCCGATTAGCGCCATGATCGTCCTCCCCTCACACCATGCGCCGCGCGTACTCGGCGGCACGCATGGCGGAGTTCAGGATTTTGTTGTAGTCCCCGCAGCGGCAGAGGTTGCCGGAGAGGGCCTCGGCGGCCTCCTCGCGGGTGGGCTCCGGGTTCTCGTTCGTCAGCGCGACCATGCTCATGATGAAACCGGGCGCGCAGAACGCGCACTGGAAGCCGCCCTCGTCGATCACCGCCTGCTGCACAGGGTGCAGCGTCCCGTCCGCGCTCTCCAGGCCCTCGATCGTCGTCACCGCCCGGTCGCGCACCGAGTTCGTCAGCATCGAGCACCCGTAGTGCGAGACGCCGTCGATGAGCACCGTACAGGCGCCGCATTCCGCGCGGTCGCAGCCGAGTTTCGTGCCGGTGAGCCCGAGCTTGTAGCGGAGCGTCATCGCGAGCGTCTCCTGCGGCATCACATCCACCGAACGCGACACGCCGTTCACGTTCAGCGAGATCATGCGGGGCATGGACGCCCTCACCGCCGCGCTGGCCGACAGGCTCCGGGCCCGGAAGAGGTGGCTGGAGGAGGAGACCACCGCGCCGGACGCGATGACCCCCTTGATGAACGTCCTTCGGGAATGACCGGTAGGGGTTTCGGTCGTGATCTCTGCGTCACTCATGGGCGAACCTCAAGCGGGAGACCGTTTTGCGCCTTACGTCGCATCGCGTCGCGCCCGCCACGTTCCCGCGGGAGGACGCGACATTCCAAGGTGCATCCTTGCATCGCCCGCCCGGGGAAACAAGGCTCGCGGCCACTCTCGACGCGGGCGTCTCAGAGGATCCCGCCGAATCGGGGGTCCACGGAGAGGAGGACGACCCAGTTCCCGGACCTTCCCTCGCGAGAAGGATCGCCACCCAGCCCGCGCATCAGGTCGAGGCGGAGAATGTCGTAGAAGAGTCCCAGGCCCAGCCCGGCCGAGGCGCGCAGCCCCTCGCTTCCGCCCACGCAGAAGCGGCGGGCGGCGTCCTGTCCCGTGCCTCCGACGCCCGCCCAGCCGATGGCTCCGCTGGCACGCAACCGCAGCCAGGACGGTGCAATGTCACGCGACACTTCGGCCCGCGCCAACGCCATGCGATCGCCGCCCCAGGCACGGAACCCGTGGCCGGGGAGCGTGCCGCGCCCCCCGAGCAGGAAGAGGCGCTGGACCGGCAACTCCCCGCCAGTGAAGCCGAACGCTACGTCGCTCTCCCAGTGCCAGGCGCCCGCAGGGCTCCCGCGGGCGGCCCGCAGGGCGACGGTGGCGCGCGTGTAGCCGAAATCTCCGACCCCGATCCCGCGCGCCGCCGCTTCGCCCGTGAATTCCAGCCCCCACCGCGCGCCCGGGCCGCCCCCGAGTTCCACCGCCAGGCCGGCCTCGAGACGGGCCAGCGTCCCTTCGTCGACCGGACGCACGGGGCGGAGCGGCCGGTCTTCGAACGGCTCGGTCCGGACGACCAGTTCCGCGCTCCGGTGGCGCTCGAGCGACGCGCCCACGCGCCAGCGCGCCGAACCGGCCCGGCGGGCGACCCCGATCCTTCCGCCGCTGGCCAGGTACGGGTCCTCGTAGTCCTCTCCGTCGGCGACGAGAGCGAGCGTCCGCAGCACCCCCGCGGCTGCGGCCGGCCCCACGTCCCGGCGCGCCCGCAGCCACCCGTCGACCTCCACCTCGACCTGCCCCAGCCGTCGCCGGAGTCCGAGGCTGCCCTGGGGCCGCGCCGCACCGATCGCGTGTCCGCCGTGGAAGGACACGCGGGTAAGGTCGTTCGCCCGGTAGACGCTTCCCGCCCCCACGAACAGGCCCTCGGAGCGCCGGGCTCGGATCCCCCCCGAGGCGTTGGGCAGCGCGAGTTGCCATCGCCGACCCCCGGTCAGCGCCTGCCGCCGCAGAAGCCGGCGGGCGTCCGCCACGACCCCGCCAAGGTCGCCATCGGCGCTTCCACCCTCGAGCGGACCCGAATACAGCGAGCCCTCCCAGTCCTCGAAGCGGGCGAGGTCGGCCTCGGGATAGCTGTAGACGAGCTGCCCGGGCCCGAGGCTGACGGCCGCCGCCTCGTCGAAGGCGTAGTCGAGGACGCGGAGGCGGGTCCGGACCATCGTCTCGAGCGGGAAATCGAACCAGGGAAGCGAACGCGTGATCTCGACATCCTGCTCGTCCGGGAGCCAGTAGCGCCCCTCCCACAGCGCCGAGCGCAGGTCCACGACAAGCCGCACGATCTGAGGATCGCGCAGGGCGGCGGGTGTGAACGTGAGCCGCATGCGCGCGATGGCCCCCGTTTCCCGGTCGACAAAGAGCGAGCCCACGGCGCCCGCATCCGTCGCCTCGCGCGGGCGGACCTCCAGTTCGAAGACCCGAGCCGTGCGGTCGCGGAGCCGGATCTCGAGCGAATCCGCGAGCCGGTACTCGTAGAACGTCCGAGCGGCGTCCGCCGCCGGGTGCAGCACGTTCCGTATCTCGAGGCCGTCCCCGAGCCGGATCCGGTCCCCGAAGTTGTCGAGGATGAGAAAGAGGTGGTCGAGGTGGTACGCGACCGTCGTGGGGAGCCGGAGTTCGTGCCGCCGCCCGACGATCGTCTGCATCGTGCGGTCGGGATTCTGCCAGCGGACATCGAGCGCGAGCTGGTCCGCGCGGATGACATGCCGCTCCCCGAGGAAGTCGCCGATGTAGTAGACGTGCCCCTGCACGTCGGCGCGGAAACGCTGGAGTGTGCTGTCCGCCCAGGCGTGGCGGCGCGCCGCAATCGCCCGATCGGCGAGCAGGAGGGCCGCCTCGGAATCCCAGCCATCGCCGCCACCGACCTCGGGCCCCGGATCGGAAGGCGTCGGAATACCCTGGCCCTGGATGGCGGCCGCGAAACAGAGCGAAGCCGCGGCGGTCGCCGCAGCGGTGTGCACTAGCCTGGCAGCCCCCGGAAAAAGCGTTGCTGCACTCGGCCGTGGACGGTTAGCCGAAGAGATCCTCCTGCCCGTCATCGTCCGGCTCCAGAACCCGCCGGAGTCTGCCGGCCCAGTACTCGACGTCGAACCCTTCTTCGTTCTTCAGCATCCGCTTGAGCACCGGCGAGAGGTCGCGCAGCGCCCCCACGAGATCTTCGGCGATGGAGCCGGCCTCGGCGACCTTGGCCTCGTCCGGCAGCGACGCCATGTCCCGGAGGATCGAGCCCTCGGATCGGGAGGCCGTGACGGGATCGGGTCGGGTGGCCACGAAGACCTCCGTCCGCCGGCCGGGCCCCCTGCCTTCCTCGATCGGGAGCAGTCCGACGATCTGGTCGGAGCGCCAGTACTTCGCATATCCGAGGTGGACCATCCGATCGCGCTTGATCTCCACGCCGCCTCCCGTCAGGCCTGCTTCCGCTTCGAGGGACCCGGTGCCGTGCGCCGATTTCCCGGCGCGACACGTGAGGATTGCAAGCTCGCGAGTGCCCCTTCCGCGCCGCAACACCGCCGCTCGCTCCAACTGGCCGTAGCCGGCGGGGTCCGTAGCCGGCGGGGTTGGTTGATTGCCCGTTGACGGCGGGCCGGATCATGTTCAGCGACGCCCATGGCCAGAATACGCACCATCCGTGATCCCCTGTGGGGGAACGTCCGCGTGGACGGGGACGCGGCGGAGATTCTCGACGCGCCCCAGTTCCAGCGTCTGCGGCGGGTCAAGCAGCTCGGCTTCGCGCACCTCGTGTATCCCGGCGGCGTCCACAACCGCTTTCTGCACGCGCTCGGCGTCTACCACCTGGTGTCGCGGGCCATCTCCTGTCTCGAGCGGGACGGACACCTCGAACCCCTGGATGCCGCGGACCTCGAGGAACTGCCGATCGTGCGGCTCGGGGCTCTCCTGCACGACGTCGGCCACTACGCATTCTCGCACGCGCTGGAGGAACTCGGTCCGAAGGCGATCCCGGGCGACCACGAGGAGATCGCGGCTCGCTTCATGGCGGCGGGTCCCATCCGGCGCGTCCTCGATCGCCACGGCCCGGATTCCGCGGCCCGCATCAGCGCCCTCATCCGCGGAAAGTCCGGCCACCCTCTGCAGGGGTTGATCTCGGGATCGCTGGACCTCGACAAGATCGACTACCTGCGCCGGGATTCCCTCTTCTGCGGCGTGCCGTACGGGTCGGTGGACGTAGACCGTCTCCTCCCCGCGCTCACCGTCGCGCGAGAGGGGGCCGGATCCCCGCTGGAACTCGCAGTGAGCGAGAAGGGGCTCAGCGCGCTGGAGACGCTTCTCTTCTCGAAGTACCAGATGTTCCGCAACGTCTACTGGCACCACGCCGTGCGCGCCGCGACGCTCACCTTCGTCCGCCTCGTCCAGACGGCGCTCGATGGCGGTCTGCTCTCCCAGGAGGACCTGCCCGGCCCCAGCGATGAGGAACTGCTCTCGCTCATCGGCCAGCGGATCGATCGGTCGGCGGCGGGCGTCGGCTACGACCCCGCATCCACGCTCGGCCGCGCCGCCGGGCTGCTCCGGGCGCTCGTGGACCGGCGGCTCCCGAAACGGCTCGTGGAGCTGACGGGCGACCAGCTTCCGGACGCGCTGTCGTCGTGGCCGTCGCGTCGACCGGACCTGGTCGCCGCGCTCGAGCGGCGCATGGCGCGCGAATGGGGACTCCCCGAGCGATCGCTCATGCTGGACTACCCGAGCTATCCGGACATGCTCGAACTCCACCTCCTCCTCGTGCGGAACGACGGTGAAGTCCGCCGGTTGACGACTCTGGGCGAGCGGGGCCTCATCGACATCCCCCGCCTCGGGCGGTCGCTGCACCATTCGGCGCGTGTGCTCCGCATCTTCTCCTTCGAGCCTTCCGCTCTCCGGGATCCCGACCCGGTGCTGGCGTTGATCGAGGCCTCGGAAGAGGAGGTGGAGGCGCGGCTCGGCTCGGGAGCCGCCCTCCTCACCTGAGGCTCTCCCGCGCCTCGTTCGCGCGCAGCCCCGCCCACGCGGTAGGATCAACGGCCTGCGGTGAGGGGTTCAACAAGGGTCCGATGGAGGCGCGACAAGAGCGCCAGACCAACCGCAAAGGTCTGTCCGATGCCTGGATCGGCGCTGCCGATCGATACACAGCGAGATCTCGCGCAAGCGCGGCGCATCCACGCGCCGGCGCCCGCGGCAAACGGCGCGGGTCCGGCCGCGGCGCCGAGCGCGGAAGCGCCCCTGGTGCGGCTCGACCACCTGGACACGCTCTGGTTCCAGGTCACGGGGACGATTTGCAACCTGCGCTGCGTCCACTGCTTCATCAGCTGCGCCCCCGACAACCACAGCTTCGAGTTTCTCACGCTGGCCGAGGTCGAGGAGTGGCTCGAGCGATCCGGGCCATGGGGCGTCAAGGAGTACTACTTCACCGGCGGCGAGCCCTTCATGCACCCGGATCTCCCGGCCATGCTGGAGCGGACGCTGGAGCGGGGGCCCGCCTCGGTGCTCACGAACGGCACCCTGCTCCCGTCGCGGGCGCTGGCGCCCATCGCCCGGTCCGCCGACGCGGCCAGCTACTCGCTCGAGATGCGCGTCTCCCTCGATGGCCCCTCGCCGGAGACGAACGACCCGATCCGGGGAGACGGGACGTTCGAGCGCGCGATGGACGGCGTGCGGAAGCTCCTCGATGCGGGGTTCCTTCCCATCATCACCGCCACCCAGGTCTGGGACCCGGGGCAGGATGAGGAGGTGCGGCAGGCCTTCGTCGCCCGATTGCGCGCGCTCGGCTACGAGAATCCGCGCATCAAGATCCTCCCGTCGCTCCGCATCGGACGCGAGGCGGAGCGGGTGCGCCCGTACATGGAGGAGGAACGGGTGACGGAAGCGATGATGGAGGCGTACGACGCGAACCAGTTGCTCTGCGCGTCGAGCCGCGTGGTGACGAACGGCGGCATCTACGCCTGTCCCATCCTCATCGAGTCGCCGGCGGCGCGGATGGGGTCGACGCTCGAGGAGGCGTCCGGACCGGTGCGGCTCGCCGAGTCCGCGTGCCATACATGCTGGCTCCACGGCGCGATCTGCTCGAACTACGGGGGCGTCGGACAGGATGTCTCCTGAGCCGGCGCCGCGCCGAATCGCCGTGTTCGGCGGCATCTACAGCAACTACCTCGCACTCGCGGCCGCGATCGAGGACGCCGGCGCGCGCGGGGCCGAGGCGCTCTACTGCCTGGGCGACCTGGGCGCTTTCGGACCCCACCCTGACCGCGTCTTCCCGCTGCTCATCGAGCGCGGCGTGCGTGTGCTGCGCGGGAACTACGACGACTCGATCGCCCGGGGTCTGGACGACTGCCAGTGCGGGTACACGGATCCACGCGACAACTACTTCGCGCGCCTCTCGTATCGGTACACGTTTCGAAACACGGACGAGAAGTGGCGCCGCTGGATGCGCCGCCTACCCGGCGAGATCCGCCTCGAGGTGAACGGTGTCCGGCTGCTGATGTGTCACGGCAGCCCCCGGCGCATGAACGAATTCCTCTGGGAATCCGGGACGTCGACGCAGTTTCTGACCTGGCTCGCCCGCGAGTACGAGGCGGACATCCTGCTCGCGACCCACACGGGGATTCCGTGGCAGCGCGCGCTGCCCGGCGGACGGCTGTTCGCGAACGTCGGTGTCCTCGGCCGCCCCGCCAACGACGGACGGACGGACGTCTGGTACGCCCTCCTCGACCTCGGCCCGGGACGGACCCCGGCCATCGAGTTCGTGCCCGTGAGCTACGACCATGAACGCCTCGCACGGGAGATGGGCGATGAGGGACTGCCCGAGGAATTCGTGGAGACGATTCTGACGGGTTGGTGGACGACGTGTCTGGAAGTCCTGCCGGCCCGTGAGCGCTCCCGAGGCCGATTCTGACGCATCCCGGTTCCCTGGTTTGCGGGGTGGCCGATCCGCGTTAGCTTTCACTGGCAGTCCACGAAGACCGGAGAAGAGGAAGTTGCGATGGATCGCGAGGTTTCCTCGCCCAACATCCTCGAACGCTACCTCGAGGAACTGGGTCGTTATCCTCTCCTGAGCCCGGGCGAGGAGCGTGAGACGGCCCGTTCGGCCCGAAGCGGCGACGCCTCCGCCCTCGAGCGGCTCGTCCAGGCCAATCTGCGCTTCGTCATCTCCATCGCCCGACGCTACCGCAACAAGGGGCTGAGCTTCCTCGACCTCATTCAGGAGGGGAACGTCGGCCTGGTCATCGCCGCCCGGAAATTCGACCCGGACCACGGCGTGAAGTTCATCAGCTACGCCGTGTGGTGGATCCGGCAGGCGATGCTGTCGGCCATCGCGAAGCAGGCCAGACCCGTGCGCGTTCCGCTCAATCGGGCGACGGAGCTGGCGCGCATGCTCCGCGTGCGCGACGGACTTCGTCAGAGCCTGGACCGCGAGCCCGGTGATCGGGAGATCGCGGAGGAGGCAGGGCTGTCGGTGTCCACGGTCGTCCTGCTGCGGAGACTGAACGCGCGTGAAGTCCGGCTCGACGCACGAGTGGGGGGGAGCGAGGACAGCGACCTTGCCGAACGGTTCCTCGCGGACGAAACGGATGTCGAGGAAATCGTCGAGCGGCGACTGCTCAAGCGGCACATCGCCGCGGGTCTGCGTCATCTGCGACCGCGGGACGCGCGCGTCGTCCGTCTGTACTACGGCCTGCAGGGCGAAGACCCGCACACTCTCGAACAGATCGGCCGATTGCTGGGCGTGACGCGGGAACGCGTCCGGCAACTCCGCGACCGGGCCCTCAGGGAGCTGCGGGAAGGTGCCGAGGGCCAGAGCCTCGCGACCTTCGCTACCTAGCCAGTGCACTGAAGCGCCTCGGTCTCTTTCAACATCCCGACTGCAGCCGGCACGACACGGGCTGGGGCCACCCCGAGCACCAGGGCCGGCTGCGCGCCGTCATGAGCGCGCTCGAGCGGGCGCTGCCCGAGCTTCACGACGCCGTTCTCCCACGCATGCCGCCGCCGGCCGGCGTCGCGGAACTGGAACGTGCGCACGCGCCCGGACACATCGAGCGCGTGCGCGCGGTCTGCGACAGGTCCATCGAGCGCGCCGGGATCGTGCGGATCGATCCCGACACGCCCGTCTCGCCGGGAAGCTGGGATGCGGCGGTCGCCGCGTCCGGGTGCGGCGTCGCCGCGGTGGACGCCGTCCTCGACGGGGAGTGCCCGGCGGCCTTCTGCGCTGTGCGGCCCCCGGGGCACCACGCGACGCGCGAGCGCGCCATGGGCTTCTGCCTCTTCAACCACATCGCCGTGGCCGCGCGCCACGCCCTCGCCCGGCCGGAGGTCGACCGGGTCCTGATCGTGGACTGGGACGTTCACCACGGGAACGGGACGCAGGACATCTTCTACGAGGATCCGGCCGTCTTCTTCCTGTCGATGCACCAGCACCCGCTCTTCCCCGGCACCGGGGGCGCCGCCGAGCGGGGACGAGGCGCGGGAGAGGGTACGACGCTCAATCTCCCCATGCCCGCGGGCCTCCCGGCCGCGCGCTACGTGGAGGCACTGTTCGACGGCCTGGACCGCGCGCTGGAGGATTTCGAGCCCGATCTTACGCTCATCTCCGCCGGCTTCGACGCGGGCGCGGAGGATCCGCTGGGCGGCTTCACGCTCCTGCCGTCGGACTTCGACATGCTGACCCATGAGGTCGTCGGGCGGACCCGAGCGACGGCCGGAAACCGCGTGGTTTCCTTCCTCGAGGGCGGTTACAATCCCGACGAACTGGGACGCAACGTCGTCTCGCACCTGACGGCCCTGCGCGACGCCACAGCCTGACCGCCCGGCATCGCGCCCCCACTGAAGCTGAAGAGGAGCCCGGCCTTGCCCGACCTTGAAGCCACCTTCCTGGAGACAGCCTCTCGCGAGCTCGAACGACAGGGAATCGATGCCTGGCTGCTGTACGACTTCCGTGCGCTCAATCCGCTGGCGGCACACCTCGTCGGTCTGCCCGAGGGCCAGAAGCGCCGGTATTTCGTCCTCGTCGAGCCGGGGCGAACGCCGCACGCGCTCGTGCAGAAGATCGAGGTGTCAGGCTGGGAGGGCTGGCCGCACCGGCTTACGAGTTACGTCGGCTGGGATGAGATGGAGACGGCGCTGCGCGACATGCTGGAAGGGAAGGCGTCGGTCGCGATGGAGGTGAGCCCCCGGGATTCGATCCCGTACGTGGACCACGTCCCCGCCGGCGTCGCACAACTCGTCGAGTCGCTCGGGCCCCGGGTCGTCAGCTCCGTGGACCTGATTTCCGGCACCGCGGCGCAATGGGGTGCGCACGGGCACGCCCTGCACCACGCGGCGGCCGAGATCCTGGCGCGGACCGCGCGGACCGCGTTCGAGCTTGCCGTGCGGGCCGCCGGGCAGGCGCCCGAGGTGGATCCGGACACGGCCGCGGCCTCCGACACGTCCGGTGAGCCCGTGCCCGTCACGGAGTACGATCTGGCCGAGTGGATCCGGGAGCGCCTGCGCGCCGAAGGTCTGACGGAGACGGACACGATCGTGGCCGTGGGCCCCAACTCGGCCAAGCCGCACTACGAGCCGCACGCCGAGGGGGCGGCGACGCTCACCGCAAACCAGGTGTTCATGGTGGACCTGTGGGGGCGGGTGGCGGGTGAACCGGATGCCGTGTTCGCCGACCAGACCTGGATGGGGTTTCTCGGCGCGGAGCCGCCGGACGACGTGGTCGCGGGCTGGGAGGCGGTCGTCGCGGCGCGCGATGCGGCGGTCGACGTGATCCGCCGGAACCCGGGCGCCACGGGGGCGGATGCGGATCGGGCGGCCCGCGAGACGCTGATCGCACGCGGCTACGAGGACGCGATCTTCCACCGCACGGGGCACGGGATCGACCGCGAACTCCACGGCGTCGGCCCCACCCTGGACAGTATCGAGATGCGCGACGACCGCCAGCTCATGGCGGGTGTCGGCTTTTCCGTCGAGCCCGGCGTCTATCTGGAGGGACGCTTCGGTCACCGGACCGAAATCGACGTCTACATGCGCGAGGATGGGCCCGAGGTCACGCCGTCCCGCATCCAGTACAACCTGTGGCGCGCGGCAGGGAGCTGAGAGAGGCAGATGAGAGTCTCCTGGGAGCAGTTCCACGTCGAGACCGCGTACCCCTTCGGCATCAGCCGCGGCGTGAAGACCGGTGACGACCTCGTTTGGGTGAGGCTCGAGCACGAGGGGATCGAAGGCTGGGGCGAGGCTCCTCCGTCCGCGTACTACGGAGAAACCGCGAACACCGTGGAAGCCGCGCTGAGAAAACTCGCGCCCCGCCTGGAGGAGGTGGAGGATCCGTTCCAGCTCGAGAGCATCGAACGCGATCTCGTGGGCCTCCTCCGCCGCAACGGATCCGCGCACTGTGCGGTTTCCGCCGCGCTCCACGACTGGGTCGGGAAGCGGGTCGGACTTCCCCTGTGGAAGCTCTGGGGCCTCGATCCGACACAGGCGCCACTCAGCTCGTTCACGATCGGAATCGACGCGCCCGAGGTCATGGCCCGGAAGACGCGCGAGGCCGGCGAGTGGCCCATCCTCAAGATCAAACTCGGGAGCGATGATGACGAAGCGCGGCTGAGCGCGGTTCGCGGCGCGGCGCCCGACAAGATCCTGCGCGTGGACGCGAACGCGGCCTGGACGCCGAGCGAGGCCGTGGAAGGGATCGCAATGTGCGCCGAATACGGTGTGGAGTTCGTGGAGCAGCCGCTCCCGCCGGCGGAGAACGACGAACTGGCTTTCGTCCGCTCACGCGCGGTGCTGCCCATCGTCGTGGACGAGTCGAGCATCGTCGCGAGCGACATCCCCCGGCTCGACGGCCTGGTCGACGGCATCAACATCAAGCTCGCCAAGTGCGGTGGCCCGAGAGAGGCGCTGCGCATGGTGCACGCCGCCCGCGCCTGCGGCCTCTCGGTCATGCTCGGGTGCATGCTGGAGACAAGTCTAGGAATCGCGCCGGCTGCGCACCTCGCCTCGCTCGTGGACTACGCGGACCTCGACGGCGCGGCGCTGCTGCGTTCCGACCCGTTCGCGGGTCCGCACCTGGACGCGGGACGGATCGTCCTGCCCGACGGTCCGGGGCTCGGCGTCGAACGTGCCGAAACGGGAGCGCCCGCCTGAACCGGCCGAAGCCAGCGGTCAAGATCTGCTGCATCGCGAGCCCCGAGGAGGCAGCGCTCGCCGCCCGCTGCGGGGCCACGGCGATCGGACTCGTTTCGAAGATGCCGAGCGGACCGGGGGTCATCGACAACGCGACCATCCGCCGCGTCGTGGCCGGGGCCCCGCCCGGCGTCGCGACCTTCGTTCTCACTTCGCGGACCGACCCGGCGGAGATCGCGGCCCAGCAGCGCGACGCGGGGGCAGACACGATCCAGCTGGTGGACCGTCTGACCCCCGCGGCCCTCCGCAGCCTGCGCGGACGGTTACCCGATGTCTCGCTGGTTCAGGTCGTCCATGTCCGTGGGGAGGGTTCGGTCGAGGAAGCCGTCGCGATCGCGCCGCTCGTCGATGCGGTTCTCCTCGACTCCGGAAACCCGGACCTCCCGGTGCGGGAACTGGGAGGCACGGGTCGCGTGCACGACTGGGGGCTCAGCCGCACCGTCGTCGAGCGCCTGGATCGCCCGGTCTATCTCGCCGGTGGGTTGCGGCCGTCCAACGTGGCGGCCGCAGTGGCTGCCGTCGGCCCATTCGGCGTCGATGTCTGCTCGGGCGTGAGGGTCAACGGCGTGCTGGACGAGACGCGCCTCCGGCAATTCATGCATGCGGCGCAGAGAAGGCCGGACGACCGGCGCCCGACCGGACCGTCCGCGCGCGGCTAGTCCGTCCGCACGAGAGCGCCCCGCTGGCAGGCGAGGGCGAGTTCCTCCGTCTCCGACGCCTCGCACGCGGCGCGGCGCCCTTCCTCGTCCGCGTACAGGGAGTAGAGTTCCTGCCCCATTGCTTCGTAGCAGCGGAACTTGGCCGAATCCTCGACCCGTCGACAGAACGCGAATCCCGCTTCGGTTCTTGCCGTAACGTCCACGAAGTTCTTGACGACCCCCACATAGCACCATTCGCGGAACGCCTCCGGAGACTCCTGGCAGTCTCGTCGGGACTGCTCCGCCTCCTGGATGGCGCGGCCGCTGATGTCGCGCCCCAGACTCACGAAGCAGTCGTCCCGCCAGCCGTCGGGTGCTTCGAGACAGGAGGACGCCGCGTCGGCGATGTCCCAGCCGTTGTGCCAGAGCATCGCGGATGTCTGCATCAGGTAACACGAGGTCAGGTACCGTTCGTCCAGGATTGAACAGGGATAGTGCGGGTCGTCCGCGCGCAGTGGCTCGAAGGGTTCGATGCCCTCGGTCATGCCTCCCGCCATCGCCATCGCCGCATGGTCGTGCTCGCCCGCCCCGTGGCCCGGCGCCTCCGCCGCTGCTCCGGTCCCGTCGTCCGGGGCCGATCCGTCGGATACCAGTCCGGATGCAGGATGATGGGGGTCGATGGCGTTGACCACGTTCTCCATGAACGCCCCGCCGTAGCAGGAGTCACGGTTCCATCGGGTCGTCAGCTGATCGCATCCCTCGAGCGCCATGAGGAGATGGTGGCCGTAGTACATCGTCAGGCCGTGCCCCAGCCCGTGCAGACACTGAAAGAGCATCCAGCGGTCGGCCGGATCCGCTTCGTAGGGTTCACAGAGCCCCACGACCATCTCCGCGTCCGGATCACCCATCGCGACGAAGTATGCCTGAACGACGCCGTGGTAGCAGCCGGACTGGAAGGCCTCGGTGCACTCCCCGAACACGTTCGCGAAGTCGTCCCCGGGCTTGTAGGCGTTGATGCCGATTGCGTGCGTGAAGACATGTGACTGCTGGTGAACCACCCGGTCGGCGGAGGCCAGCGTCTCCAGCATCTCGAGCGCCGCACCCACGCCGTCCCCGGAAAGTCTGTCGAGAAGCCGCTCCTCATAACATCCCTGCTTCTCCTCCCATGCCAACTGTACGCACGCCGCGAACGCCTCCCTCGCTTCCGGTGAGGCCCCGGGAGGCAGCGATCGTCCTCCGCAGGTCGCCGACATCAGCCCGATCGCGATCACAAGTCCGAGATGCCGAAGGTGGCCGTATGGTCCCACGCCGGCGGACCCGACGATCCACGAAATCGAATTCATCATTACTTCTCCTGAATTTCACCGCTCATGCACCGCTCACAGCCGTTGGAGCCGGTCGCACAAACTGGGCGATCGCGGGCTACGCAACAAGCGAAACACGGTGTCCGGACACCCCTCGGCGCGCGCTTCCGCAGGCCGCTACAGGAGCGCCTCGGGATCGCGGTCGATCTCGAGCCGGAGGCCGGCACCGGGCTGGCCCCGCTGCTCTCCCAGGAAGCGAAGAACGCCCCCGAGCGTGACCGCGTGATCCGCCTTGACCAGGAAGTGCCACCTCCACCGCTCGCGCAGCCGGTCGATGGGGCAGGGAGCCGGGCCGATGACCTCGATTCCGTCGAGCCGGCGGTCGCGGACGAGCCGACGCGTCCACTCGGAGAGTCCCTCCGCAATGTCGATGACCCGGGATTCGTGCTTCCCGGACACGACGAGATTCGCGAGCCGGCGGTGCGGCGGATAGCCGGGCTCTTCCCTGTCCCCGAGTTCGCGTTCGGCGAATCCGAGGTAGTCATGATCGGCGGCGGCCACGAGCGCGTGGTGCAGCGGCCGCGACGTCTGGACCAGTACTTCGCCGGGTTCGTCGCCGCGCCCGGCCCGCCCGGCGACCTGCTCCAGGAGTTGGAAGGTACGTTCGCTGGCCCTGAAGTCCGGCAGATGCAGACCCACGTCCGCGTTGATCACCCCGACGAGCGTGACCTGCGGGAAATCGAGGCCCTTGGCGATCATCTGCGTCCCGAGCAGGATGTCCACCTCCCGCCTGCGGAACGCCTCCAGGATCTCGACGTGCGCCCACTTGGAGCCTGTCGTGTCGAGGTCCATGCGGGCGATGCCCGCGCCGGGGAAGAGTTCGCCCACGCGGCGCTCCACCTGCTCGGTCCCGATCCCCGAGTAGCGCGGCGCGGGTCCGCCGCATTCGCCGCACCCCCTTGGCGGCGGGCTCGTCGAGCCGCAGTGATGACACACGAGTTCCCGCCGCCTGCGGTGGAACGTGAGGGTTACCGAGCAGGCGCCACAGCTCCACACGTGGCCGCAGGCCGCGCACTCGGCGAAGGAGGCATAGCCGCGGCGGTTGAGAAAAAGGATGGTCTGTTCGCCGCGCTCCAGCCGCTCGGCGATCGCGTCGCGCAACCGTCCCGAGAAAACCCGCGGCCCTCCGCGCGCGGGCGGGTCTTCCCCGTCCCGACCCGGGCCCTCGTCCACATCGGCGCGCAGATCGACGAGTTCCACCGACGGGAGCCCGTGGCCCGTCACGCGCTTCTCGAGTTCGAGCAGGTGGTATCGCCCGCTGCGTGCGTTCGCCCAGCTCTCGAGAGCCGGAGTGGCGGAACCCAGCACACAGAGGGCTCCCTCCTTCCGGGCGCGCATGATCGCGACGGAGCGCGCGTGGTATCGCGGCACGTCCGACTGCTTGTAGCTGCTCTCGTGTTCCTCGTCGACGATGATCGCACCGAGGTTGCGGACGGGTGCGAACACTGCCGAGCGCGGGCCGATCGCAATCCGCTTTTTCCCCTCGCGCAGACTCCGCCACGCATCGAAGCGCTCCCCGGCCGAGAGCCCCGAGTGCAACACCGCGACGGCGTCGCCGAAGCGGGCCCGGAAGCGCTGGACCGTCTGCGGCGTGAGGGCGATCTCCGGGACGAGGACGATGCCGGACCGGCCCAGGCCGAGCTGGCGTTCGAGCACCTCGAGGTAGACGGCGGTCTTGCCCGAGCCCGTGACACCGCGGAGCAGTGCGACCCGGCCGGGCGCGTCGAGACGTTCGAGGCCGCGCACGACCCTGGCCTGATCCGCCGTCAGCGCGAAGCGGGCCTCCGCCTCGACCGGAGACGCGAACGGATCGCGCTCCACCTCCCGCTCCACGATCTCGGCCAGCCGCCGCTCCACGAGACCGTTGATGACGGCTCGGGTGAAGCCGAGCTGCTTCATCAGGTGCCCGACCGGCGACTGCCCGCCGACGGACTCCAGCGTCTCGTACAACTCGCGCTGGCGCCTCGCGCGCCCGAAGGCGCGGTCCCGTTCGCTCAGCGTCCGCAGCTTCCGCGCGAGCAGGAGCACGCGCTCGGTGCGGGGGCCGGGGCTACCCCCGCTCGCGGCCCGGGTTCCGAGCGTTCCAGGAGGGAGAGCGGCCTTCAGCACGACGCCGAGAGGCGCCACGTAGTAGTCCGCGATCCAGCGACAGAGATCGAGCAGGCCCGCCTCGATCACCGGCTCTTCGTCCAGCACGCCGCGCAGCTCCCGCAACCGCGGCTTGCCTCCCCGGTCCTCCCTGAGCCCGAGGCGGTCCACCACCCCGACCGCCGTCCCCCCACCGAGAGGCACGCGGACGCGCACGCCCGGCTTGACGGCGCCGATGAGCGAGGGGGGAATCGAGTACGCGAGCGTGCCCAGAAAGGTCCGCGCGACCGCAACCTCGCACACCCCGGCGGAACTCACCTCCCGCACGGCCTCCCCGCCGGGTTCTTCGCTTGACACGTCGCAGCCGGGTTGCTTGTTTTCCGCACCGAATCCAATGGGGGGTCGCTCATGGGCTGTCTGGCCCTGAACGCTTCATACGAGCCGTTGACGATCATTCCGGTCCGGCGGGCAATCCGCTTGGTCATCGACCGGAAAGCCGACGCGCTCGAAGTGGATTCGGCCCGCCCGATCCGATCCGAGCACATGCAGATGGATACGCCGGTCGTCATCCGCCTCGTCCGGTTCATCCAGATCCCGCGCCGTTTCCGCCGCCAGGTGACGAACACGTTCCTGTTCGCGCGCGACGCCTATCGCTGCCAGTACTGCGGCCGTCACCGGAGGGAGCTGGGGTACCGCGAGTCGCTGACCCGCGATCACGTGACCCCCATCTCGCGCGGTGGAGACAACGGGTGGTCGAACGTGGTTACGGCCTGCAGCAAGTGCAACCTGAAGAAGGCCGACCGTCTGCTGGCGGAGTGCGGGTTCGCGCTCCAGGCGGAGCCGCGAGAGCCCAACCACGTCGAGCTGATCTGGGCCGTCCGCCGGGTCACACCCGTCCAGGCCAGGTACATCGGCATGTTCTACGGCGATGACGTGCTGCGGGCGCTGACGCCCTGAAATGCCTCTGAACGACTTCGGCGTCAGCGAGATGATCCTCATCGCGATGCTGGTTCTCATCGTGTTCGGACCCCGTCGCCTGCCGGAGATCACCCGTATGGTCGGCAAGGGGATCCGCGAGTTCCGGAAGGGGATGAACGAGATCCAGCGCGAGCTCGAGGCCGCCGGCCGGGAAACCAAATGGCAGGCTCCGGCCGCTCCGACGAAGCCCGCGCCGGCAAGCAACGCGACGATCGCGGGCACCGCGGTCGCCGCCGGAAGCGGAGCCGACGCGGCCGGAGCGGACGCGGCTCCCTCCGAGGGGGAAGAAGACGAGGAACAGGAACCGCCCACGCCCCGCGACGAGGTGGATCCGGCTCAGGAGTTCATCGATCCGTGGTCGACGGACTCCTCGCGTCCGACCTTCGGCCCCGGGCCGTCCCCGGAGCCCGTGATCGCCCCGCCCACGACGGAGCCCGCGCCGCCGGTCCAGCCGGAGCCGGCGGGACCGTCCGAAGAAGAGGATCCGGCGCACTAGTCTGCACCGCGTCCGTCTACACTAGCGTCCGATGAGTGCGCGGTAGCGGCGGTTGTCACCTTCCAGCGCCCTCAGCAGTTCGATCGCCGACGGTGAGCCGGCCTCCGCAAGGTCCGGGAGGCCCGGGTCCGCGATGCGCGCCCGCGGCTCCGCTTCTCCGACGGACCCGGCACCCGCGCGGAACTCGACCTCCAGCCGCCGGCCTCGCTCGCAGGGGCTGCACAGAAGGCCGTCCTCGACCGCGGCTCCATCGATGGTCCACGCACCGTCCACGCCGCGGAGCGTGAAACCGGCCAGCGCGTCGGGAATCCGCATTCTGCCGCGCCACACGCCATCCCCCCCGCGAGCGAGGGCCAGCTCCAGCTCTCCATGAAGTGCCCGAAGCAGCGGGGCCGCAGGCATGCGACCCTCCCCCTCGCCCCCTCCCTCACCGCCGTCCCAGCGGAACTCCGCCTTCATCCCGTCGTCTCGCAGGGCCGCATCGCGGAGCTTTCTGAACGGCAGAACGCCCTCGAAGGGGACGGGCACGCCCGGCTCGAGTTCATTGGACGCGGCGATGAACGACTCGCCCGCCAGGCGCAGATCCACGGAACCTCCCCGCGGCGCCGGTTCGCCGGGTTCCGGGCGGCCCAGCAGCCGCGCAACCATCCCCGCGCGTTGCCCATCCGGGTCGGTGGGACCGGTCTCGTCCTCATCTTCACCGGTATCGCCCGTCTCGTCCGGGGGAGTATCCCTTCGCCGCGGCACATCGAACGGGTTTCGCAGCGGGGCGTCCGGACGCTGTATCCCCGGCGCATCCGCTCCGGCCGTGCCCGGACCGGCCCCGCGACCCCAGCTCGCGAGGTCATAGCCGATAACGGCCTGCAGGTCATCCTCGTCCGGGTGCCAGACAAGTCCCGTGACGCGGGGCGGTCGCCGCGGCCCGTCCTCACGTTCGGGCCCGTTTCCGCCGAGAGGCGCGCCGAGAGCGAGCGCTCGCAGCCGGGTTCGCCATCGACCACGACGAGGAGCGTGTTCCACCCGGCCGCCAGCCGCACCTCGCGTCCGCTTCCCGCGTCCGCGACGTACTGCGCGTTCACCCAGGCCTCGAGTCGAGCGCACGACGCTGCGCCGAGTTCGAGCCGCACGTCCGCGTCGGACGGCGACTTCAGGTACGCGTGGGCGAGCGTCGCCCGCCCGGCTTGGGTGAACTCCGCCAGGTCCAGCGACACCTGTCCATCCCGGCGAAGGAGCGTCCAGGCGCCGGCGTCCGTCTCGAGGTTGCGGTCCGGGAATCGTTCCGGCCCCGCCACGGGAAGCGGGTTCTCCCCCGGCGCATGCGCGACGGTCGTGACCAGCCAGCGGTCGAGCGGAACGTCCTGGGCCCCCGCGAGCCCGGGGTCGAGCGCGCACAGCCCCGCAACGGGGAGGAGGATCGAGAATGGGCTTCGTCCGGTCAGGCGATGCATCGGTGTACCCTCAAGTGGCGGTGTTCCCCGGGGGGGCGACTCCCTCCCGACACGCAGTCTCTCCACCAGACGACCGAAGATGCGGCTTCCGTCACATGTTCCGCACGAGGCGCCCCGCTTCGGTTGCCGCCGGGGAGTCCCCCGGACAACTTGCGCTGCATGCATACGGTCGTCGAACTGCGGGTGAACGGAGACCGGCGCCGCGTCGGAGTCCCGTCTCATTACACCCTGCTCGAGACCCTCCGCTACGGGCTCGGGCTCACCGGATCGAAGCAGGGGTGCGACAAGGGTGACTGCGGGGCGTGCACGGTGCTCCGGGATGGCGAGGCCGTCCTCTCGTGCATCATGCCGGTGCACGAAGCCGCGGGTCACGAGATCACGACGGTCGAGGGCCTGGCGGATGCGTCCGGCCCCCACCCGCTCCAGGACGCCTTCGATCTGACGGGAGGGGCGCAATGCGGCTTCTGCACGCCGGGCATTCTATGCTCAGCCCACGGACTGCTGACGCGGGAGCCGGACCCCGCGCGCGAGGACATCGCACACGCGCTGTCCGGCAATCTCTGCCGGTGTACGGGCTACACGAAGATCTTCGAGGCCGTGGACATCGCGGCCGAAGCGATCCGCACCGGGGCCACCCCCGAGGAGATCGTCTCCCGGCGGCGCGGTCCCGAGGGGGGCGCGTGAGGATCGCGGGCCTTCTCGCGGGGGTCCTCGCTCTTCTGCCGCTGGTCCCCGGCGCCACGGCTCAGACGCCCGAGGAGCGTCTTGCCGAACTCGGGATCGAACTCCCGACCCCGGACGCTCCTACGGCCAACTTCGTCAAGGCGGTGACGACCGGGAATCTCGTCTTTCTCGCCGGTCACGGACCGTGCGGCGGCCTGGACGAGACGAACACCGGGAAGGTCGGCGTCGACCACACGGTGGAAGAGGGCTACGCGATCGCGCGCTGGGTCGGCGTCTGCCTCCTCGCATCCCTCGCCCGCGAGATCGGCGACCTTTCGCGTGTGAAGCGCATCGTGCGCGTGTTCGGCATGGTGAACACGCCGCCCGAGTTCACGCAGCACTCTCAGGTCATCAACGGCTGTTCGGACCTCATGGAGCAGGTGTTCGGCCCTGCGGTCTCGAAGCACGCGCGCGCGGCTGTGGGCATGGCCTCGCTCCCCCGCGACCAGTCCGTGGAGATCGAAATGCTGGTCGAACTCCACGACCCGTGATCGGACCCGGCGCCGGCGTTCGCGAGACATGAGGGCGGACCGCACCCGCGGCCTCACTGCCAGCCTGGGCGCCATCGCCCTCCTCGCCGGGTGCGGAGGCGCCGGAAGCCCACCCTCGCCTTCGGAGTTCGGGCGCGAGATCGACGCAGTGTTCGCAGATCTGGACCGCCCGGGCTCGCCGGGCGCTGCCGTGTCGGTCATCCGGGATGGGCAGATCATTCACTCGCGAGGCTACGGCTTCGCGCAGATCGAGCACGCCGTGCCCGTGACGCCGCGCACCGTGTTCCACGTCGCGTCGGTGTCGAAGCAGTTCACCGCCATGGCCGTGACCATGCTCGCGGCCGAGGGGGCGCTGTCGCTGGACGACCCCGTGCAGGCGCACCTCGGTTTCGTCCCCGAATTCGAGCATCCAGTCACCGTCCGGCAGATGATCCATCACACGAGCGGGATCCGGGACCAGTGGCAGTTGCTCGGGATCTCCGGCTGGCGCCTCGACGACGTGATCACGACCAAGCAGATCCTCCGCCTCATGTCGCGCCAGCGCGAACTCAACTTCGTGCCCGGCGCCGAGTACCTGTACTCGAACATGGGCTACACCCTCCTCGCCGAGACCGCGGCCACGGTCAGCGGCATGTCCTTCCCCGAGTTCACCGCCACGAGGATCTTCGGGCCGCTCGGCATGGATCGGACGCACTTCCACGACGACCACGAACACGTGGTCCCCGATCGCGCCTACTCCTACCGGCCGGGCCCGACAGACGAGGACGCCGAAGAGGAGGACGGCGGAGGAGCGGAAGGCGCCCGCGAAACGGGACCGGAGTTCACGAAAGCCGTCCTGAGTTACGCGAATGCGGGAGCGACGAGCCTCTTTACGACGGCGGACGACCTCGCGCGCTGGCTGGACAATTTCCGCCACGAAACCGTCGGCGGCCCGCAGGTGATGGAGATGATGAAGACGCGCGGGATCCTGAACAGCGGGGACACGATCCCGTACGCGCACGGCCTGAGCGTCGGCGAGCACCGGGGATTGCGCACCATCGGGCATGGCGGCGCGGACGCCGGGTTCCGAACGCAGGCGATCTGGTATCCCGAGGCGGATGTCGGGGTCGTCGTCCTCACGAACGTCGCCAACGGGAATCCGGGCGGACGGGCGCGTCAGGTGGCGGAGATCGTCCTCGCCGACACCTTCCCGAAGGAGGCGCCGGACGAGGAAGACGGCCCGTCCGCCGCCGCCGATTCAGTGCCGCCCTGGGCGCCGGACGCGGCGACGCTGGCCGGATACGCGGGCAGCTACTACAGCGCGGAGGTCGACGCGCTGTACCACCTGGCGGCAACCGAGGGCGGGCTTGTCGCCCGCCACGTCCGCCACGGCGACATCGCCCTCGAGCCGCGCACCCGGGACGAATTCGCCACGGACCGCTGGTTCATGCGCGAGGTGCGGTTCGAGCGGATGCCGGACGGCTCCGTCTCCGCGATGCGCGTGGGCGGCGGCCGGGTCCGGAACCTGCTCTTCATCAAGCTCACCCGCCCGCTCCCCCGGTAGGGGATTCGGCGTTCTTCCAGCTTCCAGACGAACCGAAACGCAAGAATCATTGCGTTTACTTGCCGATTACAGCACGTTTTTTGCATGAAATTTGCGGAGTTGCTGGAAATCGTCGCGGATGAGCCCGTGTTCGAGACCGGGTTCCTCCGCAGCGGACGAGCCCCGGAGCCGGGTCTGGGGGCGCAGCTCAGCCGCTGGTGTGCGGGCGGCAAGCTACTGCGGCTCCGGCGCGGATTGTTCGCGTTGGCGCCGCCGTACCGGAAGGTGATTCCGCATCCCTTCCTCGTCGCCAACCGGCTCTCGCCCGGGTCGTACGTGAGCGGGCTCTCGGCGCTCGCCTTCGCGAACGCGATCCCGGAATACGTCCCGGAGGTCACCAGTTGCGGCCCCGCGCGTCCCCACGTGCGGGCGACGCCGCTGGGGCGGTTCTCCTTCCGCTACGTCAAGCCGACGCTGCGGACCGGCTATCGACTTGTGGGTCTGCTCGAAGGACAGAGCGCGTTCGTCGCCCGCCCCGAGAAGGCCTTCCTCGACCTCGCGCACCTGCAGCCGGGCGGCGATGCCCCGGCCTGGATCGACGAGTTGCGTCTGGATTTCGCGGAACTCTCGCCCGCGCGCCTGCGAGCTGCGGCGGCCGCTACGGGGAGTCCGAAGCTGGTCCGCGCCGCGGCCCACGTCATCCGCCGTGCAAGCGATCCCGCTTCGGCGTACGAACCCCTGCCCGTCACGTGAAGGACCATCTCCGGGAACTGATCCGGGATCTCGATCCGCACGCCGGACGCAACGCGATGCGGGAGTACCTTCAGGCTCGAATCCTCGAGGGCCTGCAGAGGGTCGGCGCCCTGTCGCCGCTGGCGTTCCAGGGCGGGACGGCTCTGCGCTTCCTGTACAGGCTGCCGAGATACTCCGAGGATCTCGATTTTGCTCTCGAGGGACCACGCGAGAGCTACGATCCGCGACGCTGGCTGACATCCATCACCGGGCAATTCCGGCGAGAGGGCTACGACGCGGTCGCTTCGCTGCGCGACGCCGGTACCGTCCACGCCGGATGGCTCCGTTTCGGGGGGCTCCCGCACGAGTTCGGTCTGTCGAGCCACCGCGACGAACCGCTCCGGATCAAGCTCGAGGTCGACACCCGCCCGCCAGCGGGGGCGGTGACCGAAACTCGCCTCGTGAGGCGACACGTGTCACTGCGCATCCATCACCACGACCCGGCGTCGCTCCTGGCGGGCAAACTGCATGCGGTGCTCCACCGGCCCTGGATGAAGGGGAGGGACATCTACGATCTCGCCTGGTATCTGAGCGATCCCGGGTGGCCGCCCCCGAATCTGGATCTGCTGAACGCCGCGCGCCGCCAGACCGAACCCGCGGCGATGGCGCTAACGAAGGACACGTGGCGCGAGACGGTCGCGGCTAGGATCGCGGGCGTGGAGTGGAAGGCCGTTGAGGCCGACATCCGCCCGTTCCTGGAGGGTGGCAACGACGTGCCCGCACGGGCCGACGTACTGGATCTGCTGAGTTCCCGCCGCTGACTTATGCGGACGCGGGGGGTCTGCTCGCCGCGGAACCGACGAAGCCGCTCAGCCCGCCTCTCCCAAGCGGGCAGTGTAGCCTTCGAGGAGGCCCTCGATGCGGGCGATGCGCTCGCCGAGCGCGGAGATGTCCTTGCGAACTTCCTTCTGCTCGTCGTGGATCGCGCGTATCTCCGGCACGGTGAACGCCCAGAGCGCGACCCCGATTCCCAGGATCGAGAGAATGATGTACAACGTGTCCGCAGCCGGCTTCTTCATCGCGGTTCCCCTCCCTTGTTACGGTACGCGCGCGGGCAGTGCCGATCAACGCCGTGCGTGGTCCGGGCTCCCCGGGTCTGGTCAAAGCGTGGGGGTTCGCGTCACCGGCGTATCAACTCGCGTTCCCCAAGCGCCGCCGGGGTGCGAGAGGGAGCCGCGCCGAGCTTCCGCTACCGCCGTTTCCTCGAGGAGCGAGCGCGTGATATCGCCACGAAGATGGCCGAACTCACGGCGTATTCCCGCGTTTCCTAAGCGCCGCCAGGGTCCGCGGCCAGGCGGTCGATGATGAGCTGCGTGATGTCGACGCGCTCGCTGAACAGGATGATGATCGGGCTCGTCCCGTTGAGGATGAGGTCGTACCCCAGTTCCTCCTGAACCGCTTCGATCACGGGCGCGAGTTCCGCCCGGATCCGGTCGCGCCCCTCGTTCTGGAGCGCGGTCGCTTCCTCCTGCTTGTCCTGCTGGTAGCGCTGGAAGTCCGTTAGCGCGTCCTGATACTCGCGTTCGAGCACCCGTCGCTCGTCGACCGTCAGGCTGTCCGCTTCGGCGATCCGCTGCTCGATCGCGCGCACGGCTTCCTGTCGCGCCTCCAGTTCGGTCGCGAGCTGCTGCTGGAAATCCGTCAGCTGCTGTGCGAGTTCCTGTCCCGCCGGCGAGCCGAACGCGGCGGCGTCCAGGTCGATGACACCGACCTTGAGCGGCGCCTCGTCCGCCTGGGCCGCGAGCGCCGCGGGTGCGACGGCGAACAGGAGCGCGGCGCACCAGAGCCGAAGACGTGGGTATGTTCTCATCGTACTCCTCTATTGGACCTTCCGGGGCGGGCCTACCCTTCGGGGCTCGCACCGGCTTCGTCGTCACCGAGACCTGAAAGTAACGCGATATGTCTGATCGAACGAAACACGGGCCTCGCCCCGCTCGCCGCCTTAGCCTCGTCACAGCGCTCCTCCTGGGGAGCACGGGCTCGCTCGGGGCGCCGGACGGCGTCGCCGGCCAGGCGGGCGCGGAGGCGGCGGAGGCACCGGCCACGATCCTGTTCGCGAACGCGACGCTCGTCGACGGAACGGGCGCGCCGGGCTACGTCGGGGACCTGCTCATCGAGGGGGGCAGGATCGCGGCGCTCGGGGCGCCGGGTTCGGTCGAGGCCCCTCCGGGGACGGAACGGCGCGATCTGACGGGTCTCGTGCTGGCCCCCGGCTTCATCGACATCCACAACCACTCAACCAACCGCCTCTTCGACTCGCCGCTGGCCGCGACCCAGCTCGCGCAGGGCATCACGACGATCGTGGTGGGGGCCGATGGCTCCTCGCCGTGGCCGATCTCCGACTACCTCGCTCGGATCGACGACCTCCGTCCCACCGTGGACGTGGCGACGCTCGTCGGACACGGGACGGTGCGCGGGCTGGTGCTGGGCGACGACTACCGGCGCACCGCCACCGACGCCGAGATCGCCGACATGACCGCGCGCGTCGAGCGCGGGATGACGGAGGGCGCCTTCGGCCTCTCGAGCGGACTCGAATACGACCCCGGCTTCTACTCCTCCACCGGCGAGCTGATCGCCCTCTCGCGGGCCGCCGCGGGCCACGGCGGCTTCTACATGTCGCACATGCGGGACGAGGAGGAGGGTCTCCTCGAGGCGGTGGACGAGGCGATCCGGATCGGGCGCGAGGCGGGCCTTCCCGTGCAGATCTCCCACATCAAGGCGGGGAACGCCTCCGTGTGGGGGAGGGCGCCCGACGTGCTGGAGCGGATTCGGGAGGCGAACGAGGAAGGGCTGGACGTGACGGCGGACCAGTACCCGTACGCGGCCTGGCAGTCGGGGCTCGCGATCGTCGTGCGCTCGCGGATGTTCTCGAGTCCGGACTCCGTGGCGAAGGGGATCGACGCGGCCGGGGGTGGCAGCCGCCTCCAGATCGTCGCCTTCGAGCCCGAGCCCGACTTGAACGGCCTGAGGCTGGACGAGATCGCCCGGCGCAAGGAGATGACCGAAGTCGAAGCCTACATGTGGATCATGGAGAACGGCGGCTCCGGGCTCATCGGCCACACGATGAACGAGGACGATGTCGACACCTTCATGGCTTCGGAGTGGGTGATGACGGCGAGCGACGGCGGGGTGCGGAGCGCGCATCCGCGCGGGGCGGGCGCCTTCCCGAGGGTGCTGGGCTACTACGTGCGGGAACGCGGCATCCTGACGCTGGAGCGGGCCGTGGCGCGCGGCACGTCGATGCCGGCGCGGCGCCTTGGACTGAATGACCGCGGCGTCCTGCGCGCCGGAGCCCGGGCGGACCTCGTGATCTTCGACCCGGAGCGCGTCGTGGACCGGTCGACCTTCGACTACGGGACCCGGCAGGCGGAAGGCATCGAAAGCGTGTGGCTCGGCGGCGTCGAGACCTGGTCGGCCGGGGAGCCGACCGGCGCCCGCCCCGGCCGCGCGATCCGCCGCGAGCGCTGACAACCCGCTTCGGCGGGACCTGGACCCGCGGAAAGAGCGAGCGCTTCAGCCCGACGCCGACTCTCCCCGCTCGGCGGTCGCGACGATCTCGATGCCGCCCCGCACGTTCTGTTCGACTTCCACTCGAACCCACGCCGGATCGACGGCGAACACCACATCGTCCGCGATGCGGGCCGCGAGGGTCTCGCAGAACGACCCCTCGTCCCGGAAGGACCACAGGTAGAACTTGAGCGCCTTCGACTCCAGACAGCGGTCGCGCGGCCCGTAGTCGATCGTCACGCGCCCGAAGTCCGGCTGTCCCGTCTTCGGGCACAGCGACGTGAACTCCAGCGCCCTCAGCCGCACGCGCTGGACGTCCGCCGCCGGGATCGCCTCCGCGCGCAGCGTCTCGCGTCCCTCCTCCGGGTCACGGGGCCGCGGCAGCGGACCCGCGGCGGGGAGTCTCGTCATCCGTCCTCCGTCCCTTCGTCCATCCGTTCATCGTTGCGGGTCATCGCGTCGACGGTCGTGGCGGCGGCCATGTGGCCGATGACGTTGGTTGCCGAGCGGAAGACGTCGGGCACGCGGTCGATGCCGAGCAGGATCCCGAGTCCGGCCAGCGGCACGCCCACCACATCGAGCGCGGGCACCATCGACACGATGCTCGCGCTCGGCACGGGTGCCACGGTCATGGCGGCGAGGAAGATCGCGAGGACCGCCGCGGCGATCAGCCCGGCATCGAGCGGGACCCCGTACATGGCGGCGAGGAAGACCAGCGAAGCGCTCTGGAAGAGGGCGCTCCCCGGGCGGTTGATCGAAGCCGCCAGCGGGAGGATCAGCCGGTAGCGGTCCTGCCGGAGCCCCAGCTTCTCCGCCTCCTGCAGCATCATCGGCAGCGTGCCCACCGACGTCGTCGTGCTGAAGCCCACGGTGTACGTCCCCACGGTGCCGCGGATGAAGCGCCCCGCCGGCATGCCGCCGACGAAGCGGACCATCGGCAGCAGCACGAGACCCTTGAGGATGAAGAGGCCCACGACGACCGCGAGGATGAAGACGGCGAGGTTCTGGAGCAGCGCCAGCCCCGTGCGCGCGACCACCGGCGCCGCGAGGCCGAAGACACCCACGGGCGCCGTCCACAGGACCCAGTTCATGAGCTTGATGAGCGCGTCGCCCAGCGACTCGGCGAAGGACGTGAGCGTCTCTCGCTTCCCGGCCGGGAGCGTCGTCGTGGCTGCCGCGAGAAGCACGGTAAAGATGAGGATCGAGAGCAGCGACCCGTCCGCCGCCGCCTGTATCGGGTTCCTCGGCACGAGGTTCACGAGGAAGTCGATCACGCCCGGGTTCGCCGTGTTCAGTTCCGTCGTCGGGGTCGGGGGCGGCACCGGCGCCGTGAAGGTGAGCGCGAAACCCATCACGCCCATCCCGATGAGGATCGCCGGCAGCGTCGTGACCCAGAAGAAGCCGACCGAGAGGCCGCCGATGCGCCCCAGCTTTCGGAGGTTCCCGATCCGCCCCACGCCGACGAACACGACCGCGGCCACGAGCGGAATCACGACCATCTGGATCGTGCGCAGGAAGACCTGGCCGAGCGGCGCGACGGCCTCGGCCGCCCGCAGGAGCGCCGGAGATCCGGTGGCGGAGGCGGCGATCCCGAGCCCCAACCCGAGTACGAGACCGATGAGAATGGCGCGGGTGTTCACGGCCCGTCACCTCCTCCCGGTCTCCCGGCGGGTCCCGGTCCTCCCCGTTTCCGGAAGGCGAGCCAGGCGCCGAACGTGAGGACGGGCAGGACGTAGAAGACGATGAACCCCCAGGTGATCGTCCCGTATCCCTGCCGGATGAGTCCGATCAGCCCGAGCGGCGTCAGGGAGAGGGCGACACCGAGGAAGACCGCGGCCACGACGGGTCGCGCCCAGCTCGGCATGACGACGCCCTTCTCGCGCCGGGTGGCGGCCACCCGCTCGTTGACGGCGTGGATCATGCCCGTCCCGGTCTCGATCAGCGTGCCGAAAAGGATGACCTGGTAGGCGATCTGGAAGGTCCGGGATCCGAGCGCCTCGAGGATGAAGTTCGAGGGGACGGTCTCGGCTACGATCTGAGGGTAGTGCGGGACCATGGCCAGGTAGAAGAGAAACGCCGGCACCATCCCGATGACGCCGGCGAGGAGCCCGGCGGATACGGCCTCCTTCCGGGTCCGGAGGTGCCGCACGGTGAAGAGCGCCACCACGGCGGCGGAGAGGTTGTAGCCACCGTACTGGATCCCGTTCACGACCCAGCTTCCGTCGAGGGGGCTCGCGGCGAAGCTCTCGCCCAGGGCGGATCCGAAGCGCGTCAGCGACCACACGACGAGCGCCGCGTACACGCCATAGAGCGCGAACGACCAGCCCGCGAAGAAGCGCTCGATCGTGACGCTGCCGTAGAAGAGGAGGAGCGCGACCGAGCCCAGGGCGACGATGACGCCTACCCAGTACGGGATGCCGAACGTCTCATCCGCGATCGAGCCCGCCGCCGCCCCGATCACCGCAAGCACGAGCAGCGTCAGCAGGACGTACGTGATCTCGAACAGGCCCCAGGCGGGGCCGAGGAGACGCTTGAAGAAGTTCCGGTACTCGTAGCTCTTGAGCTGCCGCGCGAGCTCGAACGTGACCGCGCACACCGCGCTCCAGATCGCGACCGAGAGCGCCATGGCCGCGAGTCCCGGCGTGGGGCCTATGGAGAGGAAGAATTCGACGTTCTCCCGCCCCGTGCCGTATCCGCCGGCGATGACCGCCGACTGGAAGACGAGCCCCGGCAGCAGATAGCGACGGAACCAGGGGGCTTTCACACTCGCGTCCCTTTCTCCGGGCCGGCCCCTTGCACAAGGTTTCGCCCCGCAGCGGACGCACGGGGACGGTGGGCGGCGGCTGGCGCAGGCGCTCCAAGCTAGAGAGCGGGGATGGAACGAGACAGACGCGAGACGTTCGGCTCCCGTTTCGGGCTTGTCGCCACGATGGTCGGCGTCGCCGTCGGCCTCGGGAACGTGTGGCGCTTCCCGTACATGGTCGGCGAGTTCGGAGGGGCGCCCTTCGTGGCCTTCTACGTCCTCGCCGTCGTGCTGATCGGCGTGCCCGCGCTCATGGCCGAATGGACGCTGGGCCGGCACACGCGCCGCGGCCCGGTCGGCGCGTTCGAGTCCGCCGGTCTTCCCTTCGGCCGCGCCCTCGGCTGGATCTTCTTTGTCGGCGTCACAGCGGCCACCGGCTACTACTCGAACGCGCTCGGCTGGGTGCTGTACCACGCCCTGGCCGGGCTGCTCTCCGGCATCGGCATCGACATCGACGCCGCAGCGATCCTGCCCCCGAACGAGGGCTTCTCGCTCCGTTCCTTCCTCCTGCAGTGCGTCTGCACCGGGGCCGTCCTCCTCACCTGCGCAGCCGTGCTCCGCCGCGGCCTGCGCCGCGGGATCGAGAAGGCGAGCCGCTTCATCGTCCCGGCGCTGCTCGCGGGTCTCCTCATCCTCATCGTCCGTTCGCTCACGCTGCCGGGGGCCGGCGAGGGTCTCCGCTGGTACCTCGGCGCGTTCGACCCGGGAGCGCTCACGCCGCCCGTCATGCTGGGGGCGCTTGGGCAGGCCATCTTCAGCCTCTCGCTGGGCGGCACGTTCATGGTCGTGTACGGCTCCTACCTGAACCGCGACGACCCCCTGCGCGGCAACGCGGCCTTCACCGCGGGCGGCGACCTGTGCGCCGGACTCCTGGCCGGCCTCGTCATCTTCCCGGCCGTGTTCGCGTTCGGCCTCGAGCCGGGCAGCGGGCCGGGACTTCTCTTTGCCACGCTGCCCGAAGTGTTCGGGCGGATCCCGGCCGGGGCCGTGTTCGGGACGCTCTTCTTCCTGGCTCTGTTCGGCGGCGCCTACCTGTCGGACGTGGCGGCGCTCGAGGTGCTCGTGGCCGGGGTCACCGACAACACCGGCATCAACCGCTCGCGCGCCGTGACCCTCACGACCGCCGTCGTGTTCGTCTTCGCGCTCCCGCCGATGACGAACATGAACGTGTTCACGCCGTGGGACCTCACCTTCGGGTCGGGCTTCCAGACGCTCGGCGCGCTGCTCTCGGTCGTCGCCGTGGGTTGGGCGCTCGACCGCTCCGAGGTGCTGCGGCAGCTGGCGGCGTGCGATGATCAGGGCCGGAGGCGAGGTGTGCCGCCGATCTGGCTCTACTACTGGCTCCGTTTCGTCATCCCTGCCGCGATTCTCGCCGTCGGCGCCTGGTGGCTCCTCACGGATGTACTTGAGGTCTTCTCAAGTGTCTGAAGCCCGACGCCGCGGCGCATCGCACCCCCAGACGTGGCGGGGGTATTGACAGGGAAGCGATCCCGCGCGGGATATCGGGTAGAGTTGTTCGACGGCCGAGGGGTGGCAGCATGAGACGATTCGGAACGACACTGCTGGGGAGCGTGCCGGTGTTGGCTCTCGCCACCGGCGTGAGCGCCCAGGAACTCGGCGAAGTCTGTCCGGACGCACAGCCCGGCACTGGTGCGCTGTGGGGTCTCGTATCGGATGCGGAATCGGGCATCGGGTTACCCGGCGCGACGATCATCGCGACGTGGGAGGACGATGGCGACCGTACGCGGATTGAGGGACAGACTGCGCTCGACGGCGGCTATGTGCTCTGCCACGTGCCGCGGGGTCCTGAGGTCTCGGTGCAGGCCGTCGTGGCGGGCATGGGCGGAGCCGTCGTGGTCACGACGCTCGTGCGGGACTTCGGGCAGTTGGACCTCAGCTTCTCCCTGACGGATGCCGGTAGCGAGGATCGCGTATGGGCCTGTCTCGACTCCGCGGGGGACCAGGCGGGCCGTGCGGGGCTGTCGCGCCTCCTGCGCTGTGACCCGGATTGGGGGGAACTCGAGGCGTGTCCCCGGGAGGAGGAACACGGCGAGGTGGAGGCGAGCCTTCCCGCAGTGTCGCGCCTGGAGATACTCAGCGCCTCGGAGGTCGCCCGGCTTCAGGCCGAAATCCGCAGGCGGAGTGGGCTGAGGGGGCTCGGTTCCGGTCCGGGATTCCGCGAAGCCGTCCGAGAGCTGGTGGCGGCTGCGAAGCGGCTGGGCGCCAATGCGCTGATCGACTGGGGCCGCGAAGGAACGACGCTGAAGGCGAAAGCCGTCACGATCACGGTGGACCCCTCGACCTGCGACTGATTCGCGGGAACGATACCCGCCGGGCCTACTTCGTCCAGATCGCGACGACGCCACAGCGCGAATTGGGTCCGCTGAATTCCGCCGGCAGCGACGCAGCGCCCTTGTACACTTCGACGCCCCCGATTTCGATGGGCGACACCCACAGGTCGGCCTGACCCCCCTCGCTGACGAGAACGCCATCGAGGTAGATGAGCATCGGACAACCCCGGCCGGGACCGGTGGAGAGCCGCGTCGTGTACAGCGCACAACTCCGCGATGACGCACCGCATCGGCGTCGGATCGACGCTTCCTGCATGACCATGTCGGATATGATCCCGGGGTTGCGGCGCTCAATGTCGGCCGCGGTGTGGAAGGCGCCGAGCCCGAGCAGCTCGCCCCAGTGCTTGCGCTCGTAGAAGCCCTTGATCTCCAGCCGGCGCAGCCGCACCGCGGTCGCCACGATCGGTTCCATCTCCACCGGATCCGGGACCAGACCGATCTGGACTTCCGTGGTGGCTCCGCGGGCCACGTTGACCATATGGAGCAGCGGGGCGTACCCGAGGTGTCGCACGGACAGTTCGTACACGCCCACGGGTACGTCGCTCAGGATGAACCCGCCCTGCCGGTTCGTCTGAACTTCCCGGGGACGCCCCCGCAGCGACACGGCGGCCGCGGCCACCGGGGCATCGCTCAGCGCGTCCGTCACCGTGCCGAGCAGTCGTCCGTTCTCGACCGAAGCAACCCGAACGGCGAGTACGACATCGCGAACCGCCCCGGGCTCGAGCGCGACTTCCATCTCCTCGCTGGCGGCATCGCCGAACTCCGCCCAAAGCATGGCGCTCCACACGCCGACGGGGACGCAGAGCACGAGTCGACCATCGGATCCCGCCTGCCCGCGCAGCGGCCCGATCAACAAGTCCTCGTCTTCCGGCACCAGTCGCACGGTCGCGAACGGAATCGGGATCGTGCCGGACTCGTCCAGCACCGTCACCCGCACTGTGGCGCCGGGGCCGCAGTCCTCCGCCTCCTGTCCCGCAGCCCCGAAAACGCACAACGCGAGGAGCGCGCCGGACAGAAAGATCATCCGTGCCGCCACCCGGCCCGCTGCCGCAGCGACCGCTCGCGTTCGTCGTGGAGAGCGTCCTCGTCTCGAATCCATGGCGACCTCCACAAGGCGTTCGTGCGGGAGCCCTCCCGCCAAAGACAGGCGACCGTCTACCCGGCTGGCGTGCGACAGCACGACAGAGTGACGCAGAACCGTCCCGCGCGGTCACATTTTCGGCCGGCGTGGCACTCGCTTCGCGCCATGAGACAGGACCTGGAGCAGGGAGGCTTGAGCGCGGCGCGGGGGCAAACCGTGGTGTCGCGTCGTACATTGGACGGATGCACCCGCATGAACTGACGCCCGCGCAACTTGAGGCCGCGGAGGACCCGGACCGGCTGCCGGAGGTGGCCGCAGGCGAGTTCACGGCGCTGGGCCGTCGTGCGCGCCGCGTCGAGGGGCTGCGGAAGTCGACGGGGCGCGAGATCTACACGGACGACATCGTCCTGCCGGGCATGCTCCACGGGAAGATCCTCCGCTCCACCGAGGCGCACGCCCGGATCGTCTCCATCGACGCAACCGGGGCCGAGAAGCTCGATGGCGTGTACGGCGTCATCACCGGGCGGGACATGCCGATCCCGTACGGCATCATCCCCTGGACCCGCGACGAACACGCGCTCTGCGTCGACAAGGTACGCTTCATCGGCGACGCCGTGGCCGCCGTGGCGGCGGTCGACGAGGACACGGCGAATGCGGCGCTCGAACGGATCCGCGTCGAGTACGAGCCCCTCCCCGTCTATCTCTCGCCGGAGGAATCACTGACGCCCGAGGCCGCGGCGGAGCCGATCCACGCGCCGCGCAAGCCGGGGGCGAACGGCAACGTCCTCAAGCACGTCCACCTCGAGTTCGGGGATGTGGACGCGCGGATGGCGGCGGCGGACGTCACGATCGAAGGGGAATACTACTTCCACGGGACGACGCACACGCCGATCGAGCCCCATTGCGCGATCTCCCGGCTCAACCCGGATGGCGTGCTGGAGGTGTGGTCCTCGACGCAGGTCCCGCACTACCTGCAGCGCGAACTCGCGAGGGTGCTCGATCACGACGTGGCGAAGGTGCGGGTCGTGCAACCGGCCGTGGGGGGGGCGTTCGGCGGCAAGTCGGAGCCCTTCGACCTCGAGTTCTGCGTCGCGCTCCTCGCGATGCGGACCGGCCGCCCGGTGAAGATCCTCTACACGCGCGAGGAAGTGTTCTACTCGCACCGCGGGCGCCACCCGATGCGGATGAAGTACAGGCTCGGCGCCTCGCGCGACGGGAAGCTCGAGGCGCTCGACGCGCACACGATCCTGGACGGCGGCGCCTACGCCTCGTTCGGTCTCGTGACCACGTACTACTCCGGGCAGCTTCTGACCTCCCCGTGCCACATCGAGTCCTATCGCTTCGACTCGACCCGCGTCTACACGAACGTGGCGCCTTGTGGTCCCAAGCGCGGCCACGGCTCGGTGCAGCCGCGCTTCGCCTACGAGATCTCGCTCGACAAGATGGCCGGGAAGCTCGGCATCGATCCGTTCGAACTCCGCCGCCGCAACTTCATGGGCACGGGACGGACGGTGAACGAGTTCAGGGTCCGGTCGAACGGTTTCCTCGAATGCCTGGAGGCGGTCGAACGCGCCAGCGACTGGAAGAACCGCTACCGGCAGCTGCCGAGCGGGCGGGGGCTGGGAATGGCCGCCTCCTCCTACATCTCCGGCACGAACTACCCGATCTATCCGAACGAGATGCCGCAGGCCGCGGTGCAGGTCCAGATCGAGCGCTCCGGCCGGGTGGCCATCCTGCACGGCGGCTCGGAGATCGGTCAGGGTTCCGATTCCACCATGGCGTACATCGCCTGTGAGGAACTCGGCGTCCCGCTCGACTACGTGCGCGTTTTCTCCGCCGACACCGATCTCACGCCGGTGGATCTGGGCGCGTACTCCTCTCGCGAGACCGTCATGGTGGGAAACGCGTGCGTCCAGGCCTGCCGCGCGCTCCGCCGGCAGGTCACGGAGGCGGTCGCGGAGCAGTGGAGCGTGCCGGCCGCGCGCGTGCGTCTGGCCCGGGGCTGGGCCTTCGACGGACAGGCCCCGGAAGACGCCGACCGCCGACTCCCGATCTCGGAGGCCTTCAACATCGCCGAGGCGAAGTTCGGGCTGCTCGGCGCGGTCGGCTCCTACGACACGCCGAAGGATGTCCACGGAGAATACCGCGGCGGGACGATCGGGTCCTCGCCCGCCTACTCCTTCACGGCTCACGTGGCCGAGGTCGAGGTCGAGCACGACACCGGGGTCGTCGACGTCAGGAACATCTGGGTCGCCCACGACTGCGGCCGCGCTCTCAACCCGGTGCTCGTCGAAGGCCAGATCGAGGGCTCCGCCTACATGGGGTTCGCGGAGGCGATCTTCGAGGAGCAGCTATTCCGCGAGGGAGACGTGGAGGGAGGCCTGCACACGGCACCCTCGCTCCTCGACTACCGGATCCCCACATCGATGGACTGTCCCGAGTTCGAGGCGCTGATCGTCGAATCGGTGGATCCCGAAGGCCCCTACGGCGCCAAGGAGGCGGGAGAGGGGCCGCTTCACCCGTCGCTCCCCGCGATCGCGAATGCGATCCACGACGCGGTCGGAATCCGGATCGACGCGCTCCCCTTCACGCCCCAGCGCGTATGGCGGGCCCTGCGCGCCCACGCCGCCGCCGCGAGCCGCGAGGACGTGGCCTGAGCCGCCTCGTGCCTTCCAACGGGATGAAACAATTCGTCCGACAGCTGGGCGTCGACACGCGGGGGAAAGGCCTCTACGAGATCACCCTTCCCGTCCTCGAGTGGGTCGCCGGTGTAGAGATCGAAACGGGCATGCTCACCGTCTACATCCGCCATACGTCGGCGTCCCTGACGATCCAGGAGAACGCCGACCCCGACGTTCTTCACGATCTGGAGACGTTCTTCGCCCGGCTGGTCCCCGAGAACGATCCCCGTTACCGACACACCATGGAAGGGCCGGACGACATGCCGGCCCACATCCGGTCGGCGCTCACACAGACACACCTGGCCGTGCCTCTGGTCGACGGCGGCCTCACGCTCGGGACGTGGCAGGGCATCTTCCTCTTCGAGCACCGGAGCCGCCCGCATCGGCGGAACGTCGTGCTGCACGCCCTTGGCGAGTAGAGACGGGCGCCTCACCCAACGCCCCCCCCTTCGGGCGTTCGCGTTGCTCGTCGCCACGTGGATCGCGGCGTGCGGCGATGGGAGCGTGGAGCCTCCCCTGACACATCCGCCGCGCGTCATCGGCCCCATTCCGGATATCGAGCTGGCCGCCGGAGAGACCACGACGCTTGATGCGTCCGCGCATTTCACCGATCCCGATGGGGACATTCTCTCCTACGAGGTCCGGTCTTCGGCCCCGGGCGTGGTCGGGGCCGAGGTGTCGGGCAGCACCGTTCGCCTGATCGCCGTCGCCCGCGGAACAGCCACGCTGACCGTCACGGCGCGCGATCCCGAGGGCCGCGCCGCCGCCATCCGGTTCGAGGTCACGGTGCCGAACCGGACTCCCCTGGCCGTGGCCGCCATCCCCGACATAGAACTCGAGGCCGGCGACACGGCGCGGGTGCGTGTCTCGGGATCCTTCTCCGATCCTGACGAGGATCCGTTGGTCTACGAAGCGGTCTCTTCGAATGGGGAGGTGGCCGCTGTCGAAGTATCGAGGGACACCGTAACGGTCGCTGCCCGGGGCGGGGGGTCGGCGACGGTCACCGTGACGGCGCGCGATCCGGGGGGGCTCTCGGCCGAACTGACGTTCGCCGTGGAGGTCCGAACCGTCCGGGGAAGCTTCGATATCGACATCCGCTTCGGCGGCACCGTCACCGAGCCGCAGCGGGCAGCGATCCGCGAGGCGGCCAACCTCTGGATGTCCGTGCTGGCCGATACGGAACTGCCGGACGTAGCCGTTGAAGACGACCTCGAATGTTTCGGTGCGCGCACGGCGGAGTCCGGTGGAAGCGTCGACGACCTGATGATCCTGGTGGAGTTTCGCGATATCGACGGCCCGGGCCGGACGCTCGCCCAGGCGGGCACCTGCCGGCTTCGGGAAGGGTCCATGCTGCCGCTCCTTGGTGTCGCGTTCTTCGACGTATCGGACTTCGACGACCTGATCGATTCCGGCGACGCGGCGGAACTCGCCGTGCACGAGATCGCGCACGCGCTTGGCTTCGGAGTGCTCTGGCGACGTCTCGACCTCCTTCGGAATCCCGCCTTCGGCGTGGGGGCGATCGACGCCCACTTCGTCGGTCCCCAGGCCACTGCCGCCTTCGACGCGGCGGGCGGCGCGAATTACGCGGGCGGTGCGAAGGTTCCCGTCGAGAACCTCGGCGGAAGTGGCGCCGCGAACCTGCACTGGCGGGAATCCGTCCTCGGCGGAGAACTGATGAGGCCGCTCAACCGGATCGGATCGCCGGAAACGTTCAGCGCGATCACGATCCAGTCGATGGCCGACCTGGGTTACATCGTGGACATGAGTCTGGCGGAGCCGTACACCCTGCCCGCCGCTGCCGCCGCGGACGAGAAACCCGGCCGCGTGGTCGACCTGAGCGACGACATTCTGACGGGCCCGGTGAAGCTCGTCGACACGGACGGCCGCGTCGTGCGCGTCCTCCACGAACTGTCGCCGGGGCAGGTTCGGTCCCGTTGACCGAGCAAAGCCTGGATTCCTATGCTCAAGCTGGCGAGCCACGCCTCGATGAGAGGGAGGAGAGCTGCGACATGAAGGTACTCGATTCTGGCGCTGGATCCCCCTTCACGGCCTTCGCGTGCCCGGGAGTCCGTCCGTCCTCCGGCGCAGCCCCTGCCCGGCCGAGCCTCTCGACCCCCACGGAGTAAAGCGAAATGCTGCGCAGATTGCTGTTCGGATCCAGTCTCAGGATCATTGCCGTCATCGTCGTCGGCACGGTCGCGATCACGGCACTCATGCTCTCGCTGGCCCCCGAGCCGGAGAGCCGGGAGCCGCCTCCCCAGATCCCGTTCGCGCAAACCGCAGGCGTTACGGCCGGGTCGGGTGCGATACCGGTATTCGGATCCGGCACCGTGCGGCCGAGCAGGGAGATCGATGTCGCGCCCCAGGTGGGCGGCAAGGTCGTCTGGGTGAATCCGAGGTTCCAGAGCGGAGGGCGCGTGGAGGCGGGCCAGACGCTCTTCCGCATCGAGGAAGCGGATTACATGTACCGCGCGCAGGAAGCGGAAGCCAACGTCGCCGCAAGCCGCGTCGCCTTCCTCCGGGAACAGGAAGAGGCGGCGATCGCCAGCGCCCAGTACGAACTGTACGCGGAGCGGCGGGGGGCGGGGGAGGCGCCGTCCGAGGCGAGTCCGCTAACGCTGAGGGAGCCGCAGCTGGAGGCGGCGAGCGCTGCGCTGAGCCGTGACGAAGCGCGGCTTGAAGAGGCGAAACTTGCACTCTCCAGAACCCGGATAATCGCCCCGTTCGATGGCTTCGTGCGCGAGGAATCCGTCGATGCGGGACAGGTCGTGAACCCCGGTCAACCCGTCGGACGCCTCTTCGCGTCGGAGGCCGTGGAGGTGGTCGTGCCCCTCTCCGATGCGGACGCCGCCCTGGTCCCGGGACTGTGGGGACTCGAGGCCGGTGACGGGGCGCGGGACGTGGCGGCTCGCGTGACCGCCCAGTACGGGGAGGCGACGTACGCCTGGGACGGATACGTGGATCGGGGCGAGACGTCCGTCGACGCGCAGACGCGCACCATCGACGTGATCGTGCGCGTGCCGGATCCATTCGGCGCAGGCGCGCCATCGGACCCGTCCAGCGCCGCCGGAGGCGATCCCCCGTTGCTGGTCGGCAAGTTCGTGGAGGTGGAAATCGCAGGCCTCGCCCCGGACGACTACTTCCGAATACCGCGGGCGGCGCTGCAACCGGGCAACGAGGTCTGGACGGCGAGTGAGGACGGCGTCGTGAGCATCGTGCCGGTACAGGTGCTGCAACGCGCGAACGACGAGGTGTTCGTAACCGGGGCCCTCCGGAACGGTCAGGCGGCGATCACCGGCGGACTTCAGTTCGCGACCGAAGGCATGCGCGTCCAGACGGCGAGCGGTTCTTCCCGGTGAGCTCCACGCCTTGAGTCGGAACGACCTCCGGCAGCAGGAGAACTCCGGCCCGCTCGCCTATATGGCCGGCAACGGGATCGCGGCCAATCTCCTCATGATGGGCATCGTCGCGGCCGGACTCGTGTCCCTGACCGGCCTCGAGCGGGAAGCCTGGCCCATTACCCCCTTCTACCACGTCGAAGTCTCGATGGCCTATCCCGGCGCCACGCCGGAGGAGATCGAGGAGTCGATCGTCGTCAAGATCGAGGACCAGGTCAGCGGGCTCGATGACGTGCAGGCGGTCAAGTCCGTGGCGGCTCCGGGCATAGCCTCCGTGCGCGTCCAGATGGACTCCGGTACGGACATGGATCGGGCCCTGGACGACGTGGAATCCGCCGTCAACCGTATCCACTCCTTCCCGGCCGGCGCCGAACGCCCCCAGTTCCGGGAGATGGACAACCGCTTCAGCCTGATTCGGCTCATCGACCACGGCGACATCTCCGAGCGCTCGCTGAAGGAACTGGCGCATCGGGTAGAGGACAACCTCACGGCCCTACCCTCCGTTTCCCAGGTCGAGGTCAGCGGGGTCCGGGATTACGAGATTTCCATCGAGGTGCCGCTTCACCGGCTGAGGGCCCTGGGACTCACGCTGACCGACATCGCCGGCGCGGTCCGCCGCAGTTCGCTCGACTTGTCGGCGGGCAGCATAGATACCCGGGAATCGCAGGTTCGAGTACGGACCCTCGGGCAGAACTACGACCAGCAGGACTTCGAGGACATCGTCCTGCTCAGCGGCCGCGACGGCACGCTCGTGCGCCTCGGCGACATCGCCGAGGTCCGCGACGGGTTCCAGGAGGCAGACCTGATCGTCCGCCATCAGAACCGGCCCGCCGTATTCGTTGAAGTCTACAAGGCCGGTGGCGAGCAGGTGATGGATGTGGCCAGGACGGTTCGCGAGCACCTGGCGAACGAGGTGATCCCGGCTTTGCCGGACGGCGTGGGCATCACCATGTGGAACGACGAATCCCAAGCCTACGAGGAGCGCGCCGATCTTCTTCTGAAGAACGGGATCCTGGGTTTGTTGCTGGTGTTGGTCGCACTCAGCCTGTTTCTCCAGGTCCGGCTTGCCCTGTGGGTTGCCGTGGGTCTCGCCGTTGCGGGTATAGGCGCCCTCGCCGTGATGATGGCACTCGACGTGGCGATCAATACGATCAGCCTCTTCTCCTTCGTCCTCGCCATCGGGATCGTCGTCGACGACGCCATCGTGGTGGCCGAGCACATTCAGTACGAACGCAGCCGGGGAACCCCCGGGGTGGCGGCCGCCATTCGCGGCGTCCGGCGGATCAAGGCGCCATTGACGTTCGCGGTCCTGACTTCCGCGGTGGCCTTCGTTCCGTTGCTGTTCATTCCGGGCGGCGTCGGCGACGTATGGCGGGCCCTGCCGATCATCATCATCGCCATGCTGCTGGTCTCCCTGGTGGAATCGCTGTTCGTCCTGCCCAACCACCTGTCCCACCTGCCCGGTCCGGAATGGGTGCCGGGCAATGCCTTCGACCGGTTCTTCTCGCGACTCCAGAGTGGTGTCGACGCCCAGTTCCAGCGGTTCGTGCAGGGGCCCCTGGACCGGGCGCTGCGGTTCGCGACGGCCCGGCCCGGGGTGACGATGTCGGGCGCCGTTGGGATGCTCGTCCTGAGCATCTCCCTGGTGCCCGCGGGAATCGTCCCCACCACGCTGGCGGACGACGTGGAGGGTGATATCGCCTCGGTCGCGTTGGAGATGCCAGACGGGACCACCGCTGCGAGAACGTACGAAGTGGCGCGGGAGCTGGAGGCCGCGGGCCACCGGGCCATCGAACGACTCTCTCGCAACCGGCCCGCGGACGCGCCACCGCTGCTGACCGGCGTCACGGCGACCGTCGGACTGGGATCGAGAACCGAAGGTGGACTCAACCCGCAGCCCACCCTCAATCCGCAGGCCAACATCGCCACCATCGAGTTCAAGCTGCTCGCCGCGCAGCAGAGACGGATCTCCACCGGCGAAGTCGTGCAGGCGTGGCGGGAGGAGGTGGGTGTGCTGCCCTACGCGCGCGGCACGACCTTCAGCGGCGAGATCTTCACCCTGGGGAACCCGGTCGAGGCCGTACTGTCCCATCCGGACCCGGAGCGCCTCGCAAGGATCGCCGACTCGGTGGTCGACGGACTCCGCAGCGTGGGAGGCGTCTACGACATACGGTCGGATCACGCCCCGGGCATCCCGGAGGTTCGGTTGGAGCTGCGGCCCGAAGCGCGGACCCTCGGTCTCACCGTTCAGGAGATGGCCGGACAGGCGAGGGCCGCGTTCTTCGGCGCGGAAGCCGTGCGGGTGCAGCGCG
>CAZDZJ010000014.1:0-5802 GCA_964509895.1 uncultured Gemmatimonadota bacterium | reverse complement strand
GCGGTGGCGGGCCCTCAGGCGGGAGCGGGCTCCCACAGTTCGACGCGGGCGCCGAGGGGGTCGAGGATCCAGGCGAACTTTCCGTACTCATACGCTTCGCGGTTGGGGTCGACCCAGACGCCGCCGGCCTCGAGAGACGCGACGAGGCCATCGAGATCCCTCACGCGCAGGTTCAACATGAAGGGGTGGGGACTGCTCTCGCCGCGGGAATCGAAGTACGTCGTATCGGCCGGAAAGATCTCCCACACGGTGAGGGTCTCCAGGTCGTCCAGCGAACGGGCCGGGAACGTCACGTAGCCGTCCGCACCCGGCCGGATCCCGAGTTTCTCGTACCACGCCTTGCGCGCGGCCGGGTCGGGGGAGCGGAAGAAGACGCCGCCGATCCCCTCGATGCGGCCGTGCTCCACGGGCGTCTGAGAGGAGGCCGTCAGCTCGGCGAATTCGGCCTTCCGGCCATCCGGGTCGAGGATCCAGTCCCGCTCGTCGAGCGGTTCCGACAACGAGGCAAGGTCACGCACGAGGTAGTGGACGACGAACGGCTGCCCGCCGGGATCGAAGCGCGGTGAGCTTCGCTCGAGGAAGTCGAGTTCGCTGCCGGCGAGCGACCCGGTTTCCGGGTCCGTCCACGCGAACCGGGCGCCTCCGTCGGACGGGAAGCGGAGACCGAGGTGCCGGCGATACCAGGCGCGGACTCGCCGGGGTTCGGGGCAGGCGATGTAGAGTCCGCCGATGCCGGCGACGCTCATTCCCCGCCTGCGTCCGGTTCGCGGTGGATGTGGTGCACGCTCCCCTGTGCCTTCGCGAAGATGACGACATCGGCGACGTTGACGTGTGGGGGGGCGTTCACCACGTAGGACACGACGTCCGCGACGTCCGCCCCGGTGAGCGGCCGCATCCCCTTGTAGACGGCCCGTGCGCGGTCTTCGTCGCCCTGGAAGCGCACGAGCCCGAACTCCGTTTCCACGAGACCGGGATTCACGCCCGACACGCGGACGCCGGTGCCCAGCAAATCGAGGTTCGTTCCTTCGGTGATCGCCTGCACGGCGTACTTCGAACCCGCGTACACCGTGGCGCCGGAGTAGACCTGCCGCCCCGTGATGCTCCCGATGTTGACGACCTGGCCCGCGTCGCGCTCGACCATGGCGGGGAGGAAGGCGCGGGTCACGTACAGGAGTCCCTTCACGTTCGTGTCGATCATGCGGTCCCAATCCTCGACGGCGGCGTCCTGGACGAGTCCCATGCCCGCGGCCAGACCCGCGTTGTTGACGAGGATGTCGGGGGTGCCGGTCGCCGCCATCAGCCGCCCCGCCTCCGCGCGGACCCCGGCGGCGTCGCGAACATCGACGATGCCGGTGTCCACCTTCACGCCGTTCCCCGCCGTGATCTCCTCGGCCAGGCGCCGGAGTCGTTCCTCCCGGCGCGCCCAGAGCACGAGGTTCGCCCCTTCGCTCCCCAGACGCCGCGCGATGGCCTCGCCGATCCCCGAACTCGCTCCCGTGATGAGCGCAAGCTGTCCCGCGATGCGGGGGGTCACTGCTTCGCGCCTCCCGCGGCAGGCGCCCCTCGCAGGTGCGCATCGAAGAATTCGCCGGACCGCTCGAAGGCGGCCACCCAGTTCCGGTGCAGGAGGAAGCCGTGGACCTCGTCCGGGAAGACGAGTTGCTCGACCTCGACGCCGCGCTTCCGCAGCGACTCGATGAGGTCCACGGATTCCGAGAAGGGCACGTTGCGGTCGTCATCGCCGTGGATCAGAAGCACCGGCGAACGCCAGCCGTCGATCCACGCCATCGGCGACGATTCGAAGGCGAGCCGGGCGAAGGCCTCGCGCTGCTCCGCCTGGTAGGATGGCACGAAGTTGCGGATCACGACGTTCCAGTCGTGGACCCCGTGGATGTCGACGCCGGCCGCGAAGAGATCGGAATTCCTCGCCAGGCCGAGTGCCGTGAGGTAGCCGCCGTACGACCCGCCCCAGAGCCCCAGGCGCGTCGCGTCCACATCATCCCGCGCACCGAGGAAGCGCGCCGCCGCGACGACATCGCGGTACTCGCTCGCCCCGCGGGCCCCGTAGTTCGCCGCCTCCCGGAACTCGAGGCCGTAGCCGGTGCCGCTACGGTAGTTCACCGAAAGGACGACGTAGCCGCGGCTCGCGAGATACTGGTTGAGGGCGTAGGTGTTGTGGTAGTAGCGCATGTAATGCCAGCCGAGGAGCATCTGCCGCCTCGACCCGCCGTGGAAGAAGATCGCCGCGGGATGACGCCCGCCCTCCACGGACACGGGCGGGAGGAAGAGCTGGCCGTGGATCCGGATCCCGTCCTCCGACTCGAACGTGACCTGCCGTGGCTCCACGAGGCTCTCGTAGGGGAAGGCGTCCGGCATGAACCCGTCGGCGAGCGGGCGCCGATCTCCTGCCGCTTCCACCTCGGCGTGGGCCGGGGTCCGGCCGTCGGCGGCGAGGTACGCGAGGACGCCATCCGGAGTGACGGCGGGATTCCACTCGATCCCGTTCCCCGACGTCAGCGCCTCCGGCGAGCCGTCGGCGGTCACCCGCCACACGTGCCGGCGGTCGATGTCGCCGGCGTTTGCGGCATAGTAGACGGACTCCCCGTCCGGGGCCGCGAGGACGGATTCGACCTCGAACTCGCCCGGCGTGAGGTGCGTCGCGGCGCCGCCGGCGACCGGAACGGAATAGAGGTGGTGCCAGCCCTCGCGCTCCCATGGGAAGACGAGCCGGTCGGATGCGAGCCAGATGAGGGAAGGTCCGGTCATCGCCTGGAAGGCGCTGCCCCAGCCGGGCAGGGCCCGCCAAACCTCGCGCGTCTCCCCGGTGGTGACCTCGGCCACCCGGATCGACCACGGCAGGGCGCTTCGGCGCGGCGAGAAGGGGAGCTGCGCCCCTTCGTTCGGAATCCGGATGAAGGCAAGGGAGGCGCCGTCCGGCGACCACGTGGGGCTCCCGTCGCGATCCAGGCTCGGATCGAGGTATTCGACCGGCCCGCCGTCCAGCGGGAAGACGCCGACGAACGCGTGATCTCCGCGGTTGCTGACGAAGGCGAGCCGGCTGCCGTCGGGAGACCACACGAGCGAACTCGCGCTCCCGCGGATGCGAAGCAGGGGACCGGGCTGGGCCGACCCATCCAGCGTAACCGTGAAGATCTGGCCGCGGTTGAGGAAGGCGAGCGTGCGCCCGTCCGGCGCGACCGCTGGAGAACTCCCCTCGGCCAGCGCCCGCGCGGTCCCGTCGAGCCCCGCGACCCACACCATCTGCGTCGCCGGCTCGGGCTCGGATCGGGGGTTCGGGATCTCGCCCAGCCGGTTCGGCCCACCCCCGCGCACGAAGATGACCTGACGTCCGTCGGGCGTGAAGCGCAGCTGGGACAGGTCCTGGCCGTCGTCTTCGGTCCAGTTCGTGAGCTGGCGCCCCACGAACTCGGGGCCCTCGGCGACCCAGATGTTGCGAACGCCGCGGTCATACCGGACCCAGGCGAACGTGGCCCCGGTGGGAGCGGCGACGAGATCCGTGGCGAAGGGTGCGGCGAGGATGTCCTCGACGGAATAGGGGCCCTGGGCCGAGGCCGTCGCCGGAGCGAGCGGGGCGATGAGCCCCAGGATGCCGGCTGCCCACATCCGTCGGCGGGACCCTGAAGTCGGCGGACTCACGGAATCAGTGCCGGCGGAGGAGGTAGAAGCACCGGTCCGCCGAGGGGTTTCTGAGAAGACTCTCCACTGCATATCCCCTCCCGAGATAGGTCAGGAACGCGCCACGCACCGTCTCGCGCCACCGCACGAGCGGCCCGTCGGGGGGCAGAGATTCGACATCGGCCGGAATCTCCACGAAAACCACGTCGCCCCGCGGCAGTTCGCCGCCCGCGGCAGGGTCCCCACCCGCCGCAGGGTCCCCACCCGGCCGGGGCACGACGCACGCAGGATCCGGAATCGGAGCGGCCAGCCGGCTCGCCGATCGAGCGGATCCCTCATCGAGCGCGCGGCGGGTCTCCGGGCCGTCCAGGTCCCAGCGTACGATGAACCGGTCGGTTTCTCCCGCCGCATGCAAGGGGCTCCCCGTATCGGCGCCGTACATGTTCGGCACGTAGCGCAGGACCCTCGCGCCGAGCCGATTCAGATTCAGGTGCGCGTTGCGCGCGACCAGCGGATCGAACGTCCAGAAGATGACGGGAATCCCGTCCGCCAGAACAGACTCCCGCTGATAGAGCTTGAGCGCGCGGCCCAGGCCGCGCCCCCGCGCCGAGGGTTCGATGGCCAGCATGTGCGACCAGTGACAGAGGACACCCTCGAATCGGCCCAGAAGGGAATAGACGAAACCGATCATGCGTCCGTCCTCGAAGGCCCCTCCGGCCAGGCCGCCGACCTTCTGCGAGACCTGCAGCACGGAGGTTGGGACGATGTCCGAGAACCCCTTGCCCCACGTCGTTTCCTGCAGGCGCACGCACGTGCGCAACTCCTCCAGCGTCTCGAGCGGGCGGAACTCCGTCACGCCGGAACGCGGGCGCCGGCGGCGGTGATCGTCTCGCTGCGCCGCGTGAGCGCGTCCACGCGCCCGGTGTCCACGTCCACCCCGAGCCCCGGCCGGTCGCGCGGCACGGTCACGAAGCCGTCTCCGCTCATCGTCCATTCCGGGCTCACGATGTCGCGTTCCCAGTATCGCGCGCTGGGCGACAGGTCGCCGGGCAGCCTGAAATTCGGCAGCGAAGCGAGGGCCACGTTGTACGCCCGGCCGATCCCGCTCTCGAGCATCCCGCCGCACCAGACCGGGACCCCCGCCCGCTCCGAGATGTCGTGTATCTCGCGCGAATTGCGGAATCCCCCGACGCGCCCCGGCTTGATGTTCACGATCCGCCCGCTCCCGAGCGCCAGCATGTCCTCGCACGAGGCCGGGTCCACGATCGATTCGTCGAGACAGAGGGGCGTCTCGAGCCGCTCCTGCAGGCGGGCGTGGCGCACGAGGTCGCCGGCCGCCAGCGGCTGCTCGATCATGATCAGGCCGAAGGCGTCGAGTGCCGCAAGCCGGTCCGCATCCTCCAGCGAGTAGGCCGCGTTCGCGTCGACCGCGAGCTCACGGTCGGGGCCGAGCGCCTCACGCACCGCCGCCACGTAGTCGACGTCCCTCTCCGGGCTGATCTTGAGCTTGACCTTGCGGTAGCCTTGCTCGACCGCCTGCAGGGCCTTCTCGACGAGGGCGGCCGGAGAGGGCTGGAGGCCGAGCGAGATGCCGGTCGCCACCCTCGGCCGGGTCCCCCCGACGAGCCGGGAGAGCGAGACCCCCGCCCTTTCCGCGGCAAGTCCCCAGACGCCCATTTCGATTGCGGCCTTGGCCATGGGGTGGCCCTGTACGCCCGCATCCAGGAGAGGCTTGATGGCCTCCGGACCGTCGAGTTCCCGGCCCAGGACCCGCGGCAGGAGCCAGCGCCGCAGCGCGAGCCGCGCGGTGTGCAGGGTCTCGGGAGAATAGTTCGGCTGCTCCCCGCAAACACACTCCGACCAGGCCGTGGCCCCGCTCTCGTCACGGAGTTCGAGGAGGAGGATCCGGCGGTTCTCCACCCATCCGGACGAGATGATGAACCGCTCCCGGAGCGGAAGTTCGATCTCCCGGAGCGTGACTTCGATCAGGCGCAGGGGAGGCGTCGGCAAAACGGATCGGTCTCCGGATCGGGAGGCACGGGGCGGCCCTGTCGAACCGAACAACCTGTCGCGCGCGACAGTCCGGCAACAGGCCCCCGGGAGCCGGCAGACTCAGATCGAGAGGTAGTGGCTCACCTTGACGATGAAGACGTTCTCCGCCGGCGC
>CAZDZJ010000013.1:0-34492 GCA_964509895.1 uncultured Gemmatimonadota bacterium | reverse complement strand
GCGGCCGCCGGCGGGGCGGCAGGCGGCGGGGCGAAACAGCGATGATGAGACGGCCCGCATTCCAGAACGACGGGGTCCGCTTCGGCCACGGCTTCCCCATGAGCCGCTGGGTGCTGCGGATCATGGTCACGAACTTCGTGGTCTTCCTCATCATGGCGGTCGGACTCGTGCCGGCGGGCGCCGTCGACTGGCTCGGCTTCTCCGTGCCCGGCTTCGTGACGCGCCCCTGGACGTTCGTCACCTACATGTTCGTACACGGCGGTTTCATGCACGTGTTCATGAACATGCTGGCCCTATTCTTCTTCGGCCCGCCGCTCGAGCAGAAGTGGGGGAGCCGCTTCTTCCTCCGCTTCTATCTGGTGACGGGTCTCGGGGGCGCGCTCTTCTCCGTGCTCCTCTACTCGCTCACGGGGCCCACGATCATGGTCGGGGCATCCGGCGCGATCTTCGGCATCCTCGTGGCCTTCGCACTCAACTGGCCCAACGCGAAGATCTTTCTCTACTTCGTCTTTCCCGTGCCGGCGAAGTGGTTCGTGGCCGGACTCGGCGCCTTCACCTTTCTTTCCACCATTCAGGGGTCGGCGGACGGCGTGGCGCACTGGGCGCACCTGGGAGGACTCGTCACGGGGTTCGTCTATCTCCGCTTCGGGGAACGCCTCGGCCGCCTGGCGCACCGGGTCTTCTACAAGGAGGTATCGGCGCCAAGGCCCCGGAGGGCGCGCCGTCCGGCGCCGCCGCCACCCGCGCCTCGCCGCCGCCGCCGGGCGAACGGGGATTCCCTCGACGAAGTGGACCGGATCCTCGACAAGATTCGCGCGAGCGGCATGGACTCCCTCTCCTCGCGCGAGCGCGCATTCCTGGACGAGGTGAGCCGGCAGTATCAGAAGACGAAGGGCACGGAGAAGAAGAGCCGCACACACTAGTGCAGTGTCGCAGAAATCCTGCGGTCATTCGAGCGCCGCTGCATCCGCCCTCGCGGCCGAGCCTGCGGCTGGAGTTTTTCGCCGCCGGTTTCTACAATGTCCGCCCCGCGCGAGCCCCCGGCCGGGAGCGTCGCGCACGTAACGGCCCGTGGCCGGAGCAGAGCGCCTTTCGCGGGCCGCCAGCCCCGGTTCCATCCCAGGAGGTTACATGGCGTCTGCCGCCTCGGAATATCAAACGCGGAACCTTCGCAACGTCGTCTTCTTCGGGCACGGAGGGGCCGGCAAGACGACGCTCGTCGACGCGATGTGCTACATCGCCGGCGGAACCACCCGAAAGGGCGATGTCCAGAAGGGAAATGCGCTCACCGACTTCACGCCCGAAGAGACCGCGCACGGCATCTCGATCAACCTCTCCGTCGCCCACGCCGTCCGTAACGGCGTGCGGATCAACCTCATCGACACTCCCGGATACCTGGATTTTCTCGGTGAGGTCGTAGCGGGCATCCGCGTGGCCGACGCCGGCATCTGCGTCATCGACGCGATATCCGGCGTGGAGGTGGGGACGGAGAAGACCTGGGCCGCCGCCGACGCCGCGACTCTGCCGCGGGCCATCTTCGTCTCGATGATGGACCGGGACAACGCGGATTTCCGGGCCACCCTCGCCCAGATCCGGGAGGAGCTCGCCTCCACGGCGATTCCCGTCCACGTCCCCATCGGCGCGGGCGCCGACTTCAGCGGCTTCGTCGACCTCCTCACCATGAAGGCCCACACCTTCAAGGGAGGGGACAGGGGCGCGGCCGACGCGGCCGACGCGAGCGACGACATCGCGGCGGAGGTGGAGGATCTGCGGGAAGAACTCATCGAGGCGATCGTGTCCGGGGATGACGACCTGCTCGAAGCCTACTTCGACGGCGAGGACCTCGATCCCGGGCGGCTTGCCGAAGTGTTCGCGGAGGCCATCCGGGGGGGCGACATCGTCCCCGTGTTCTGCGGTTCGTGCCAGACGAGCGCCGGCGTGCCGGCCCTCATGGACCGTATCGTGGAACTCTTCCCCTCTCCCGACCGCGCCGCGCCCCGCACGGCGAGCGACGGCAGCGGCGAGGTCACGCTGGAGCCGGGCGCCGGCGCGCCCACCGCGGCGCTCGTCTTCAAGACGACATCCGAACCGCACGTCGGCGACCTCAGCTATTTCCGCGTCTTCTCGGGCCGCATCACGAACGGGATCACGCTCGTGAACCCCGACCGTTCGGCGAACGAGCGCATCGCGCACATCGCGATCCCGCACGGGGCGCGCCGCATCGACGTGGAGGCGCTGAATCCCGGCGACATCGGCGTCGTGACGAAGCTCAAGGACACGCACACGGGCGACACCCTGTGCGCCAGCGGCAGCAAGCTCTCCTTCGGCGGGATCGAGTGGCCCATGCCCGATCTCTCCCTCGCGGTCACGGCTCGCACGCGGGTCGACGAGGACAAGATCGGCAGCGGCCTCGCGAAGCTGCACGAAGAGGATCCGACCTTCTCCTCCGGCTACGATCCCGAACGCGGACAGACGATCATCCGGGGCCTCGGCGAGATCCACCTCAACATCTCGCTCGAGAAGATGACCCGGAAGTACGGGGTCAACGTGGACACCCACCAGCCCAACATCGCCTATCGCGAGACGATCACGAGGACGGCGGAGGGGCAGGGGCGTCACAAGAAGCAATCGGGCGGCCGGGGGCAGTTCGGCGACTGCTTCATTCGGCTCAGCCCGCTCGCGCGCGGGGAGGGGTACCAGTTCGTCGACTCGATCAAGGGCGGTGTGATCCCGACCAAGTTCGTCCCGGCCGTGGGCAAGGGCATCGAGCAGGCGTCGCACAAGGGCGTCCTCGCGGGCTATCCCTTCGTCGATTTCCAGGCCGAGTGCTACGACGGCTCGCACCACTCCGTGGACAGCTCCGACATCGCCTTCCAGATCGCCGGGTCGATCGCCTTCCAGAAGGTGGCGCGGGACGCGAACCCCGTGATCCTCGAGCCGATCATGGAAGTCGAGGTCGAGACGCCGGAGGATTACATGGGCGAGGTGATGGGAGACCTCAACCAGCGGCGCGGACGCGTCCTCGGGATGGACTCGAAGGGGCGGCGGCAGGTCGTGAGGGCCCACGTGCCCCAGGCGGAACTCTACAAGTACTCCGCGGCGCTGCGCTCGCTCACGCACGGCAAGGCGACGCACACGAGGAAGCTGGCTGCGTACGAGCAGGTTCCGCCTCATGTTCAGGAGAAGGTGATCGCCGAGGCACAGCGGGACGACGACTAGGAGCGTGGTGCCGCGGCACCACACCAGGAGCGGGGCGGTAGCGCGTGGCGGGCCATTCGAAGTGGTCGAAGATCAAGCGCCAGAAGGCGGTGACCGACAAGGCGAAGGGGAAGCTCTTCTCCAAGCTCGGTCGCGAGATCGCCGTGGCGGCGCGCGAGGGCGGGGGAGATCCCGATTTCAACCCGCGTCTGCGGACCGCGATCGACAACGCGAAGAGCCAGCGCATGCCCGCCGACAACATCGATCGGGCGGTGCGGCGCGGGACCGGGGACCTGCCGGGCGCGAGCTTCGAGGAGGTCACGCACGAGGGCTACGCCCCGGGCGGCGCGGCGCTCTACCTCGAGTGCCTGACGGACAATCCCCGCCGCACCCTGGCGGAACTCCGTCACCTGCTCGACAAGCGCGGCGGGAACCTGGGCCAGAGCGGTTCCGTCGCGTGGATGTTCGAACGCAAGGGCCAGATCCTCGTGCCCGCCGGCGGGTGCGACGAGGATGCGGCGCTCGACGCAGCGCTCGAGGCGGGGGCGGAAAACTTCGAATCCGAAGACGGGATGTACGTGGTGACGACGGCGGCGCCCGACTTCCACGACGTGCTCGGCGCGATGCGCGATGCGGGGATCCCCGTCGAGGAGGCGGAACTCGCGATGGTGCCCAACAGCACGGTGAGGCTCGAGGGGCGCGACGCGGAGAAGGTCCTCGCCGTGCTGCACGCGCTGGACGAGCACGACGACGTGCTGAAGGTGAATACGAACGTCGATCTCGAGGAGGCGGAGGAGGCGGAGGAGGCGGACTGGGAAGCCCCCTGAAGGTGCTGGGCGTCGACCCGGGCACGCGGGCGACCGGATACGGCTTCGTCGAAGGTCGCCGGCCGGGGGGGGGCGCGTATCGCCTCATCGAGTGCGGCGTCGTGCGGCCGCGGGGGGACGACCTTCCCGCGCGGCTCGTGGACATCCACACCGCGGCGCTCGAACTCATCGACCGGCTCGACCCCGCGTGCGTCGCGATCGAGAGCGCCTTTCACGGGAGGAACGCGCGCACGGCGCTCATACTCGGGCACGCGCGAGGCGTCCTCGTGCTCGCGGCGGCACTGCGTGGCCTGCCGGTGCACGAGTACGCGCCCCGCGAGGTGAAGAAGCGCGTCGTGGGCACGGGCGCCGCGAGCAAGGAGCAGGTCGGGTTCATGGTCAAGCACCACCTGCGGCTCGGCGAGCCGCCGCGTCCGGCGGATGCGGCGGACGGCTGTGCGGTTGCGCTGTGCCACCTGCTCTCCGGACCTATCCGGCCCGCCGCCGGGACGCCGGGGGTGCGGGCGTGATCCGGCGGATCCGGGGCGAACTCCTGTGGCGCGCCGCGAGCGCGGTCGAGGTACTCACGGGGGACGGCGTCGGCTACGAAATCAGCGTGCCGCTCGGCCTCGCCGGAGGCCTGCCGCCCGAGGGGTCCGAGGTCGAACTGCACACCGTGCTCATCGTGCGCGACGACGCCCATGAACTGTTCGGCTTCGGGACCGCCGACGACCGGGAACTCTTCCAGCGGCTCCGCGTCCCGAGCGGCGTGGGCCCGCGGCTCGCGCTCGCGATCCTGGGGGCGCTCCCGCCCGAGCGCGTGGTGCGCGCCATTCGGGCCAAGGACCACCGGACGCTCCAGACCGTGAGCGGCGTCGGCAGGAAGACCGCCGAACGCATCGTGATCGAACTCGCGGACAAGCTCGACGACCTCGGCGACATGGGCGGCGAGCCCGTCCCGGGAGACGGGGCCGCCGCCGCGGCCGTGCAGGCCCTGCGCGGCCTCGGCTATCCGCGCGCCCAGAGCGAACAGGCGGTGGCCCGCGCCCTGGACGGGCTCGCGGCGGGCGCGGACGATCCCGATCCCGGCACGGAGGAACTCGTGCGGCGCGCGCTGCGGCACGTATGACGGACGAACCCCGCCCCCGCACGGAGATCACGACGCCCGAGCCGCTCGAGAGCGACGAGCGCCCGGACGCCTCGCTGCGCCCCCGGCGCCTGGAGGAGTTCATCGGACAGGCGCGGGTCAAGGAGAGCCTCTCCGTGTTCGTGGAAGCGGCGCTGGGCCGCGAGGAAGCGCTCGACCACACGCTCTTCTACGGTCCCCCCGGCCTCGGGAAGACGACGCTGGCGCTGCTGCTGGCGCAGGAACTCGGCGTCGAGGTCAAGCTCACGTCCGGCCCCGTTCTCGAGAAGCCGGGCGATCTGGCGGGCCTCCTCACGAACCTTCCGCGGCACGGCATCCTGTTCATCGACGAGATCCACCGCCTGCGGCCCGTGATCGAGGAGTTCCTCTATCCCGCGATGGAGGACTACCGGATCGAAATCCGCCTCGGGGACGGCCCGCGCGTCGAGACCTTCTCGATGAAGCTCGAGCGCTTCACGCTCGTGGGCGCGACGACCCGCTTCGGACTCCTCACGGCCCCCATGCGCGCGCGCTTCGGCGTCGTCGAGCGGCTGGGCTACTATCCGCCCGCGGAACTCTCGCGGATCGTCACCCGCTCGTCGAAGCTGCTCGACATCCCGATCACGCCCGGCGGCGCGGACGAGATTGCCCGGCGCGCCCGCGGCACCCCCCGGATCGCGAACCGTCTCCTGCGCCGCGTCCGCGACTACGCGCAGGTGCGGAGCCACGGCACGATCGATTCCGCGACCGCGGAGGAGGGGCTCAGGCTGCTCAACGTCGACGAGTACGGTCTCGACGAGATGGACGCCCGCGTGCTGAAGGCGATCATCGAGACCTTCGACGGGGGGCCGGTGGGGCTCGCGTCGCTCGCGGTCGCGGTGGGGGAGGACGCCGGGACGCTCGAGGAGGTGTACGAGCCGTACCTGATCCAGAACGGGTACATGCAGCGGACGTCGCGGGGCCGCGCCGCCACGCGCAAGGCGTACGAGCGCTTCGGCTACGCCCTCCCGCGCGACCTGGAAGGCGGGGCGGGGGGCGACTCCCAGGGCGCGCTGTTCGGCGATGACGGATGACCGGGCGGGCCGGACGGAGGCGTACGCCTACGAGCTGCCGCCCGAACTGATCGCGTCGCGGCCGGCGGCGCGTCGCGACGCCAGCCGGCTCCTCGTCGTGGACCGCGCGCGGCGCCGCTTCACGGACGCGGCCTTCCCCGGGCTGCTCGAACGGCTCTCGCCCGGCGACGCCGTCGTCGTCAACGACAGCCGCGTCTTTCCGGCCCGGCTGCTGGGCCGAAAGCCGACGGGCGCCCGCGCCGAGATCCTCCTCCTCCGCCCCGAGTCCAGGGCGCTCGAGCCGTTCGCCCCGTTCGACGAAGCGGGCACCCGCCTGTGGCGCGCCATGGTCCGTCCGGGCGGCAAGCTCAAGCCCGGCCGCACCGTGGACATCGCGGACGGTTTCGCGGTCGAGATCCTCGACTCCGCCCCCGACGGCACCCGCCTCGTGCGCCTGGCCGGCGACGAAGACCCGTGGAGCCTGATCCAGCGCCACGGCCGCGTGCCCCTCCCCCCGTATATCATCCGTGAAGGCGCGCGCCGGGACGCGGAGGACCGGGAGCGGTACCAGACCGTGTACGCGGCCCCGGCGGGGAGCGTCGCCGCGCCCACGGCGGGACTCCATTTCACCCGGGAGATGCTCGCCGCGATCGAGGCCCGCGGGGTCCGCCGCGTGTCCCTCACGCTCCACGTCGGGTTCGGCACCTTCCGTCCCGTGACCGCGGAACGGATCGACGAGCATGAGGTCGCGCCCGAGGCCTACGGCTTCTCCGCCTCCGCCGCCGAAGCGCTGAACGCGACGCGCGCCGGGGGCGGACGCGTGTTCGCGATCGGGACGACCTCCTGCCGCGTGCTCGAGACCGTGGCCGCGGGCGGGCGGGCCGGCCCGGAAGGCGCCCGCTTCGAGCCGGGGCGGGGGTGGACGAGCCTCTTCATCCGCCCGCCGCACACCTTCCGCGCGGTGGACGCCCTCGTGACGAACTTCCACCTTCCGCGCTCCAGCCTGCTCATGCTCGTGGCGGCATTCGCGGGCCGGGACCTCGTGCTCGAGGCGTACGCGCACGCGATCCGCGAGCGATACCGCTTCTATTCCTACGGCGACGCGATGGTCATCACATGAGGAAGAGCCTGTGACCGGGCCCTCGGACGCCGACCGCTTCCGGGTCGAGGGGACGAGCGGTCGGGCGCGCGCCGCGATCCTCCGCCTCGCGCGCGGCACCATCCACACCCCCTGCTTCATGCCCGTCGGGACGCTGGGGACGGTGAAGTCGCTCACGCCCGGCGAACTCCGCGACGCCGGTGTCGAGGTCCTGCTGGGGAACGCCTATCACCTCTACCTCAGACCCGGGACCCGCGTGCTCTCCGAACTCGGCGGCCTGCACCGGTTCATGGGATGGGACGGACCCATCCTCACCGATTCCGGCGGATTCCAGGTCTTCTCGCTCGCGCGCATCAACCGGATCGACGACGAGGGCGTGACCTTCCGCAGCCATCTGGACGGGAGCCTGCACCGGCTCACGCCGGAACTCTCGATGGAGATCCAGGCCGCCATCGGCTCCGACATCCGCATGGCATTCGACGAGTGTCCCCCCGGCGAGGCGTCGCGCGACGTGGCGCGGACCGCCGTCGAGCGCTCGCTCGCCTGGCTGGAGCGCTGCCGGGCGAGTCACGAGGCGCAGCGGGGCGCGGACCCCGACGACGGCGGGCTCCTCTTTCCGATCGTCCAGGGCGCCGCCTTCGAAGACCTCCGCCTCGAATCCGTGGAACGGACGCTCGCCATGGGCGACTGGCCGGGCATCGGGATCGGCGGGCTCTCGGTGGGCGAGGCGAAAGGGGTCACGCACCGCGTGCTCGATGCCATCGAACCCGCGCTCCCCGCCCCCCGCCCGCGCTACCTGATGGGCGTCGGCTATCCCGACGATGTCCTGGAGGCGGTGCGGCGGGGCGTGGACATGTTCGACTGCGTGGCGCCCACCCGGAACGGCCGCAACGGCACCGCGTTCACGGCGGCGGGTCGCCTCAACCTCAAGGGCGCGCGCTTCGCGTCGGACCCCGCGCCGCTCGATGAGACGTGCGATTGCGCGTGCTGCGCCGGCTACAGCCGTGCCTACCTGCGGCACCTCTTCGTGAGCAACGAACTGCTCGGCCTGCGGCTCCTTTCGCTGCACAACGTGCGCTTCCTGATTCGATTGACTTCACAGGCGCGCGCGGCGATCCTCCGGGGCGGATACGACCGCTGGGCCGACGAGTGGCTCGCCGCCTACCGGCGCGGCTCCGCGCCCGCGACCGAACGCGTGACCGAACAGGAAGGTGAGGACGGACCATGCTGATGCTGAACCTCATGGGCTCCCCCGAGGGAGGGACGGCGAATCCGGCCGCCACCATGATCATGATGTTCGGATTCATCGCCATCTTCTACTTCATCTTCTTCCGTCCGCAGCGGAAGCAGCAGAAGGACCACCAGGAGCTGGTCAGGAACCTCAAGCGGGGGGACAAGGTCTCGACGATCGGCGGCATCGTGGGCGAGATCGTCCACCTCACGAACGACATTGTGACGATCAGGACCGGCGACACCCGCATCGAGGTCGAGCGCTCCAAGATCGGAAGCGTCAACCCGTAGCGCCGGCCCTCCGGGTTCGAACGCGCAGTCCGGCCGTGATCCTCGACATCCGCATCTTCGGCGACCCCGTTCTGCGCGAGAAGTGCGCCCCGGTGGCGGAGATCGACAACGACGTCCGCCGACTCGCGGAGGACATGCGGGAGACCATGTACGATGCGGACGGCATCGGTCTCGCGGCGCCCCAGGTGGGCGTGCCGATCCGCCTCTTCGTGTACGATGTGCGCGAGAGCGGGATCGAGCCCGGCGTCCTCGTGAACCCCGAGATCGTCGAAGAGAAGGGTTCGGTGAAGGAGGAGGAGGGGTGTCTGAGCATCCCCGGACTGTCGGAGACGGTGGAGCGCAGCGCGTCCATCGTCGCCCGCGGACTCGGATTGGACGGAGAGCCCGTGGAGATCCGCGCCGAGGGCGTGCTGAGCCGTTGCATCCAGCACGAGAGGGACCATCTGGACGGGGTCCTCTTTCTCGACCGCGTGAGTCCGCTCAAGCGCAAGATCCTGCTCTCGAAGTGGCGGAAACAGGAGCGGGACTGAAGCGGCTGCGGGCGGCGTGAGGGCGTCTTCATGAGAGTCCTGTTCTGGGGCACGCCGGAGTTCGGGCTCCCTTCGCTGGAGGCGATGCGGGCGGCCGGGCACGAGATCGCGGGCGTGGTCACGAACCCGGACCGGCCCGCCGGCCGGGGACGGCGCCTGCGGGCGAGTCCGGTGAAGGCGTGGGCGCTGGAGGAGGGCGTGCCCGTGCTTCAGCCGGAGCGCCCCGGCGGGGAGGCGTTCCTCGCCGAGGCGGGCCGCCTGCGCCCCGACATCTCCGTCGTCGCGGCGTACGGCCGCCTGCTGCCGCGCGCGGCGCTCGATCTGCCGCCGCTCGGGTCGCTGAACGTGCACGCGTCGCTTCTGCCGGAGCTGCGGGGGGCGGCGCCGATCAACTGGGCCATCATCCGGGGGCACCGCGAGTCCGGGATCAGCATCCAGCGCATGGTCGTGGCACTCGACGCCGGCCCCGTGCTCGGGCGGACCCGCATCCCGATCCCCGAGACGATGACGGCCGGGCAACTCTACGAGGAGGCGGCGCGGGCGGGGGGGGCGCGGCTCGTCGCCGTGCTCGACGACCTTGCGTCCGGACGGGCGGTGGAGAGGCCGCAGGACGACGCGCGCGCCACGTGGGCCCCGAAGCTCGACCGCGAGGCGGCGCGCATCGACTGGTCGCGTCCCGCGGCCGATGTCGCGAACTGGCTGCGCGGCTGCGACCCGTGGCCCGCCGCGTGGACCTCGCTCGCGGCACCCGCCGGCCTCGCCGGCACGAGGCTCCAATGCTTCGAGCCCGGCGTGGGCGGCGCCGGCCCGGCAGAGCCCCGACCGGCAGGGTCCCGCCCGGCCGCTGCCCCGGGCGCCATCGTCGGGGCCGATCCCGTGCGCGGACTGCGCATCGCGACGGGGTCGGGCGCCATCACGATCGGGGCCGTGAAACCCGCCGGCCGCCGGCGCATGAGCGCGGCGGCGTGGGTGCGGGGCCTCCCGGATCCGGGGGAGGTCCGCTTCGGCTGATTCACGACTTCCCCGGCTGCACGTCCTCGTCTCGGAGCGCGAGCTGGAAGGCCCCGGTGGGCTCGCGGCCGTTGCGCGCGTGCTGGAGCACGCCGCCCCCGTCGCGGTTCACCTGCGGGCGCGCATCGGCGCCCGGCGGCTGTTCGAAATCGCGGCCGAACTCGCGCCCGTCGGGGCGGACGCGGGGAGCTGGCTCGTCGTGAACGGGCGGCCCGACGTGGCGCTGGCGGCGGGCGCGAGGGCCGTACAACTTGGCCGCGCCGCGCTCGGGGTGGAGGAGACCCGCCGCCTGGCCGAGACGTGCGGCGGGAAGCTCGCGATCGGCGCATCCGTGCATGACGCGAAGAGCGCGCTCCGAGCCGCCCGCGCGGGCGCCGACTACCTTGTGCTCGGCACGATCTACGCGACGCCGTCGCACCCCGGGCGCGAGGGAAACGGTCCCGCCGCCGTGTCCGCGGTTCGCCGGCGGCTGGCCGCCCGCCGGCTGGCCGCCCACCGGCCGCCCGTCCGGCCGCTGCCCCCGATTCTCGCCATCGGAGGCGTGCGGGCGGATCGGATCGAAGAGGTGACGGAGGTCGGAGCGTACGGCATCGTGGTGGGACGGGCCGTCTGGTCCGGACCGGACCCGGCGCGCGCCGCGCTCGACCTCGGCGCGCGCATGCACGGCGGAGAGAGTTCATGGAGATACGGATAGAGGTGAACGGACGGGAGCGAGACGTTCCCGCGGGAACGTCCGTCGCGACCCTGCTCCACGATCTGGGGCTCGACGGCCGCACGCTCGTCATCGAACTCAACCGGGAGATCATCCGGCGTCCCGACATCGAGGGCGTGCGTCTCGAAGCCGGGGACCGCGTCGAACTCGTCCATTTCGTGGGAGGCGGCTGAATGGGCCCGCGCGAGGCAGGCCTGCGCGAGGTGGCGCCGCTCGAGATCGCCGGCCGCACGTTCGCCTCCCGGCTCATCGTCGGGACGGGCAAGTACCCGAGTCCGGAGATCATGCTCGAAGCGATCCGGGCCTCGGGCGCCGACATGGTCACCGTCGCCGTGCGCCGGGTCGACATCGAGAACCCGGACCGGGACGACATCCTCCGCACGCTGAGCCCGGACGAGTTCAGCCTCCTCCCCAACACGGCCGCCTGCTACACCGCCGAGGAAGCGATCCGCGCCGCGCGGCTGGGGCGGGCGGCCGGGATGAGCGACTGGGTGAAGCTCGAGGTGATCGGCGACGCGGACACGTTGCTCCCGCACACCGAGGAGCTGATCGAGGCGACGCGCGTGCTCGTGGCCGAAGGGTTCGTGGTGCTCCCCTACACGAACGACGATCTCATCACCGCGCTCAGGCTCGAGGAGGCCGGCGCCGCCGCCGTGATGCCGCTGGCCTCGCCGATCGGGAGCGGGCTCGGCCTCCTCAACCCGCTCAACATCCGCATCATCAAGTCTCGCCTCTCCGTGCCCGTCATCGTCGATGCCGGCGTGGGCACGGCGTCCGACGCGTGCGCGACGATGGAGCAGGGGGTGGACGGGATCCTCATGAACACCGCGATCGCCGCGGCGCAGGATCCGGTCGCGATGGCGCGCGCGATGCGGCAGGCCGTGGACGCCGGCCGGCAAGCCTGGCTCGCCGGGCGCATGCCCCGTCGCGAATGGGCGGTGCCTTCGAGCCCGCTCGAGGGCGTGCCGCCGCTGGATTGAAGGGGCCGGACCCGGATTGAACCCGCGCGCGGCGGCCCACCGGATCCTGGGCGAAGTGCGTCGCGGGGCGCTTTCCGACCGCGCGGCGTCGCGGGTCCTGCCCGCGGTGGACCCGGCGGACCGGGGCCTCGCGCTGGACATCGCATTCGGCTGCCTGCGCCTCCGCGCCCGGCTCGATGCCTGGATCCGGGCCTTCGCCGACCGGCCGCCGTCGCGCATGGACAGGGCCGTTCGGGACTGGCTCCGGATCGGCGCCTACCAGCTGACCGAGTCGAGGGTGCCGGACCATGCCGCCGTGGGCGAGACCGTGCGCGCGGCCCGGTCCGCGCTGGGGCGCGCCCGCGCGGGCTATGTGAACGCCGTTCTGCGCGCGCTCGCGAGGGGCCGCGGACCCGACGCCGGCCGCGGCCGCGGTCCTGGAGCCGGCCCGGGGGCGGGTCCTCACCCCTTTCCAGATCCGGACGCGGATCCGGTGGGATACCTCTGCTCGTGGGGCTCGCACCCGGAGTGGCTCGTCCGGCGGTGGCTGGAGCGCTGGCCGCTGCCGGACGTGCGCCGCCTCGTCGACGTGCAGAACCGTCCGCCCGACGTCGTGGTCCGCATGCTGACCGCGGAGGAGCCGGCGCCCCCCGAGGGCGTGGAACTCGCGCCCGTCCCCGGATGGCCGGGTTCGTTCAAGCTCGAAAAGGGACTGCCGGAGACCGCGCTCCCGGGTCTGCGCGCCGTGATTCAGGACCCCGCGGCCTCCGCCGTGGTAGATTACGTCGGTGGCCGTGGCGCGGAGCGGGAGGCCGAGGCGCTCCCGGAGCCGGTGCTCGACGTCTGCGCGGCGCCGGGCACCAAGACCCTGGGGCTCGCAGCGGGGTACGGGGTGCGGGTCGTGGCGCTCGACAGCTCGCCGGGCCGGCTGGCCCGCCTGGGCGCGCCGGCGGGACGGCTCGCGTTGCCGGTGACCGCCGTCGTCGCCGACGCGCGGCGGCTTCCGGTCGCCGAGGCCGGGACCGTGCTGGCCGACGTGCCCTGCACGGGCACCGGCGTCCTGCGGCGGCGGGCTGATGCCCGCTGGCGGCTGGAGCAGCGCGGCCTCGACGACCTGGTGGCGCTGCAGCGCGACATCTTCGACGCATGCGCCGCGGCCGTGAGGCCGGGAGGCCTGCTCGTATACAGCACATGTTCGCTCGAACGCGAGGAGAACGAAGCACAGGTGGACGCCTTCCTGGACCGCAGACCCGACTACCGGCGCGAGCCGCTCCCCGCGGACGCCCGCGGCGATTGCCTGACGCCCCGCGGCGACCTCTTCGTGCGCCCCTGGCTGACGGGCACGGACGGCGCCTACGCGGCGCGTCTGCGGCGGATCGCGTGAGGGTCCCGTGAAACTCCTGCGCGCGCTCCTCCTCTTCGCCGCCATGTTCGGGATCGGCTACCTGGTCGCCGCGATCCGGTTCTTCCCGGCGGCGGAAGACCCGATCGACATCGACTTCACCGAGGTTCCCGACCTCACGGGCGTACCGCTGGCCCAGGCCGGCGAACGCCTCTCCGCCCTGGGCCTCGTCCCGGCGGATCAGGGCAGCCTCAACCACCCGGAGATCCCCGCCGGCGCCGTCGTCGCCCAGCGGCCGCTCCCGGGCCAGCTCGCCCGGGCCGGCGACACGGTCGTGCTCACGCCGAGCGCCGGGATCGAGACGCGCCGCGTGCCCGATCTCGCCGGCCTTCCGAGCAGCGAAGCCACGACGCTCCTCACGCGCCTCGGCTTCGACGTCGAGATCGAAGAGACCGACGAGAGCGCGGTCGCCGGCGCGATCCGGACCGAGCCCGCCGCGGGGACGAGCCTGATCCTCCCCGCGCGCGTCCGGCTCGTCGTCAGCCTGGGGAAGCCGATCGTCGCCGTCCCCGATCTGCACGGGCGGCACGTAGACGATCTCGAGCTGCTCCTCGATGAGGTCGACCTCCGGCTGGGCGCCGTCCGCTACCAGGTCGAAGCGCCGGAGGTGCCGGGACGCGTCATCTTCCAGAGCCCCGTTCCCGGCTCGGCGCTCCGGGGGGAAGGGTTCGTTTCGGTGATCGTGGCCGGGACCCCGCCCGACACGACCGCCGCCGACCTTACGCAGGAAGCCGTGCGCGACACCGTGCCCGGCGCCGGAGACTAGCCGATGGATTTCAAGCGCATCTTCTCGAACAACTGGCCCTACAAGGTCGCGGCGGTCGTGTTGTCCGTGCTGCTCTGGCTCACCGTGTCGGCCGACGCCGAGATCGCCGAGCAGGCCGTGCCCACGCTGCTCGACATTCAGGTGAGCGACTCCGCCTGGAGCCTGCGCGAGGTCCGGCCCGCCGAGATCTCGACCACCTTCCGCGGCGGGCGCAACGAGGTGTTCGCCCTGGGCTTCGATAGACCGCTGCTGCGCAGGGTCATCGACCAGGTCGAGGACAGCGTCGTGCAGGTCTCGCTCTCCGCATCCGAGGTGCTCTACAACCGCGAACTCGAGGTCGCTCCGATGGCGCTCACGCCGGAAGTCGTCACGGTCTTCCTCGAAGAACGCGTGCGGAAGCGGGTCGCGGTCACCGGCCGGACGGATGCGACGGCGGCGTCGGGGGTGCTGGTCGTGGGCATGCAGGTCGCGCCCGACAGCGTGTGGCTCCAGGGGCCCGCGTCCTTCGTCAACCGGATCTCCGAGGTGACGACCGAACTGCTCGAGGTCGGGGCGGTCGCCACGCGCGTGACGCAGCAACTGGAGATCGCGCTGCCCCCGGATCTCACGGGGCTCGCCGTCGAGCCCGCCACCGTCATCGGCACGGTCGAAGTCGATTCCCTGCGGTCGCGCCTCTTCTCGAGCGAGGTCGTCACCGCGGGCCCCCGGGCACGCATGGCCGTGGTGGATCCACCCAGCGTCACGGTGGTCATCACCGGGCCATCGGGCATCGTCGACGGACTCGATCCCGCCGATGTCGTCGTGACGGTCGAGATCCCCGACACCTTCGAGACATCCGGTTCCTACCCGGTGCGCGCGACGCTCCCGGCCGACGTGGCCGACGCCGTGACGATCGACGTCGTTCCGGAGCGCGTCAGCGCCGGCACCGCCCCCGACCCCGACCCATAGGCCTGTCCCCCGCATGAGCGCGACGGCGTCGGGAAACGGATTCCGGGACGGCCCGGTCCTCGGGATCGAGACCTCGTGCGACGAGACCTCGGCCGCGGTCGTTGACCGGAGCGGGATCCGCGGGCTCGCGATCGCCTCGCAGGACGCACACGCCGCGTTCGGGGGCGTCGTGCCGGAGATCGCGGCCCGCGAGCACATCCGCTCGCTCGACGCCATGGTGCGCCACGCCATGCGCGAGGCCGGGGCCGCGCACGACGACATCGCCGGCGTGGGGGTGACCGCCGGTCCAGGGCTCGTGGGCGCCCTGCTCGCGGGCGTGAACTGGGCCAAGGCCTACGCCTTCGCGCGCGGCCTCCCGCTCCTCGGCGTCCATCACATGGAGGGACACCTCTTCGGCACCGCCCTGGAGCACGACGGGGCGCACCCTCCCTTCATCGGCCTTCTCGTGTCGGGCGGTCACACGCTCCTGCTGGAGGCGCACGAGTGGGGGCGCTACCGGCTGCTGGGGCAGACGCGGGACGACGCGGCGGGCGAGGCCTTCGACAAGGTGGCGCGCCGGCTGGGGTTGCCGTACCCCGGCGGACCCCGGATTCAGCGCGCGGCGGAGCGGAGCGCGGCCGCCGCCGCCGGCGCGGCGGCAGGGGAGGGGACGGCGCGGGGCGGGGCGGAGCGGTTCCGGCTCCCGAGGCCGATGCTGAGGCGGCGAGACCGGCCCGGCGACCCCGCGTACTACGACATGTCCTTCTCCGGTCTGAAGACGGCCGTGGCGCGGATGGCCGGAGAGCTGGAGGACGAGGGCGCCCTGGCCGGCGCCGTCGACGATCTCGCGGCCGGGTTCCAGGAAGCCGTGGTCGATGTTCTCGTTGAAAAGACGCGGCGGGCGGTGGAACAGACGGGTTGCCGCCGGGTCGTGCTGGGCGGGGGAGTAGCGCGGAACTCGCGTCTTCGTGAACGTTTAGCCGAACGTCTGGGTCCGTCCGGCGAGCTGTACGCCCCCTCGCCCCGGCTCGCGACGGACAACGCGGCGATGATCGCCGCGGCCGCGCGGTTCCGCCTGGCGAGAGGTGAGCGCAGCCCGTGGTCGCTCAACGCCGAGGCGGCGCTCGCGTTTCCCGGACTCGCGTAACGGCCGGCGAATAAGCCGGTACGCCGACGAGCGACAGAGCGGCGCAGCAAAGCCAACGAGGAGCGAACCGGAACGTGTATCCCGAACTGTTCACATTGACGCTGCCCGTACTCGGCGAGTTCACCATCACCTCGTTCGGACTCATGATGGCGCTCGCCTTTCTCGGCGGGTACATGATCCTGCGCTCGGAGACCCAGCGTCTCGGCGCCGGGCGCGACCTGGCGGCGGACATCCTGCTCGCGGCGCTCATCGGCGGCATCGTCGGCGCCAAGATCTACTACGTGCTCCTGTACTGGGACCGGACCGTGGCCGACCCCATGGCGATGATCTTCTCGCGCAGCGGGCTCGTCTGGTACGGCGGGTTCATCGGCGGGTTCCTCGGCGTCATGTGGGTACTGTACCGGCGTCCCGTCACCCCCGGCCTCGGCGTGGACGCCGTCGCGCCCGCCCTCCCGCTCGCCTACGGGATCGGCCGCCTCGGCTGCTTCCTCGTCGGCGACGACTACGGCCGCCCGACGAATTCGTTCGTCGGCATCGCCTTCCCCGACGGCCTTCCGCCCTCCACCGCCGGCAACCTGCGCCGCTTCGGCGCGGACGTGGACCCCGCGATCCCCGACGCCCAGGTCCTCTCCGTCCACCCGACGCAGCTCTACGAGACCGGCCTGTCGCTCGTCATCTTCTTCCTCCTGTGGCGGCTGCGGCGGCACCCGCACGTCCAGGGGTGGCTGTTCGGCCTGTGGCTGGCGCTGGCCGCGGCCCAGCGCTTCGTCGTCGAGTTCTTCCGGGCCAAGGATGACCGCTTCTTCGGGAGCTTCACCCTCGCCCAGGTGATCTCGGTGCTGATCTTCGCGGCGGGCATCGCGCTCGTCCTCCGGCTGCGCCGGCGGGCCGGCGAGGCGGCGGTGTGAAACGCGCGGTTCTGGCCGGGCTGGCGCTGGCCCTCACCCTCGCAGCGCCGCCTCCGTCCGCCGGGCCACATTCGTACCTCGGGGCGTCCCCGCTCGCCGGACAGGCCACGGCCGGCGACGAGGGGCCGCGCCGCGCCGAGGTGAACTCGCTGCGTTTCAGCGGGAACGGGACGATCTCCGACGGGCAGCTGCGCGCCGTCATCCGGACGCGCAGCACCGAATGCGCCAGCCTCCTGCTGGCGCCGTTCTGCCTGCCGAAGCACCTGGGGCTGGACCTGGGGTTCGCCCAGCGCCGGGGCTACCTGGATTCGCTCGACGTCGCGCAGGATGCCATCCGGCTCCGGCTGTACTACCACGCGCGCGGCTACTTCGAGGCGGATGTGCACCACATCATCCGCACGAACGGCGTCGATGCCAGCGTCTCGTTCGTCATCGAGGAGGGCCCGCCGACCCTGATCGACGAATTCTCCATCGACGGCCTCCCGGGGACCATCGGCCGGGACGAGGCCGCGGAACTCGTCGACATCGGCGTGGGCGAACCCTTCGACCGCATCCGGCTCGACGCGGGCGTCGACAGCCTCATCGGCTCGCTGCGCCGCCAGGGTTACGTCAACGCCATGGCCCTGGAGGACTACCGGCGCGACCGGGAAGGGGCCGCGCAGGTTGCGCTCGACGTGCGGCCCGGCCCGCGCTACCGCCTGCGGGAGATCCGGATCGAAGGCGGGGAGGCGCTGGGCGAGGAGGTCATACGCGACCTCCTGCCGCTGCGCGCGGGCGACTACTACAACCAGGAGGCCGAGCAGCAGGGACAGCGGAACCTCTTCGCCCTCGATGCCATCCGTTTCGCCTCGATTCGCCGGGAGCCGCCGCCGCCGGGGACCGCCGCCGCGGATTCCATCCTCGATCTCGTCGTCCAGATCACGGCGGCCGCGCCGCAGGCCGCCCGATTCGGCGTCGGCTGGAGCACGGACCAGTGCCTGCAGACCGAGGCGCGGCTCACGCACCGCAACCTCTTCGGCCGCGCCCGGCGCCTGGAGATCACCGGCCAGCTCCAGAACATCTTCGCCGACCGGCTGGACGGCCGCTTCCCGTGTTCCCAGGTCGGAACCGATGCCGATTTCCGGACGCTGAACTACCTGCTCCAGGCCGAGTTGCTCCTCCCCGTCGCCCTGTCGGCCGAGAACAGCTTCAGCGCCCGGGTGTTCCTCGAGCGCGAAACGATCCCCGATGTCTTCATTCAGGAAGGCCTCGGCGCCGAACTAGGGCTCACGCGCCAGCTCGGCCCCCGGATGTCCGCCACGCTCTCCTACTCCCCCAACTACACCGGTTTCGGCGAACAGTCCGCGGACATCTTCTTCTGCATCAACTTCGGTTTCTGCGAACCCGAGGACATCGTCACCGTGACGCGTTCGCGCTGGCTGGCGCCCGTCACCCTCGGCTGGTTCTACAACGAGACGGACGACCTCCTCCGCCCCACGCGCGGCCGCTACCTGACCGCGGAAGGGGAGGTCGCGCACGAGTCGACCGGCTCGCAGTACCGGTACGCGCGCATCGTCGCGCAGGCCGCCCTCTTCCGGGAGATCGAGCCCGGTCTCGTCTTCGCCGCCCGCGCGCGCACCGGGATGGTCCGCTTTCCCGGCACGCGGATCTTCACGCCCGGCGCCCCCCGGGTCGACCGGCTCGTCCATCCTTCGCGGCGCTTCTTCGTCGGCGGCTCGCAGAGCATCCGGGGGGTCGGCCAGAACCTGCTCGGTCCCCGCGTGCTCGTCGCCGATCAGGTGGAGGACTGTCCGGCGGGGGACTTACAGGCATGCGTCCAACGGCTCGCGGCGGAGGATCCCGGCGCCTTCGACCAGCGGCCCCGCGGCGGCGACGCCCAACTGGAGCTGAGTTTCGAACTGCGCCGGTATCTCTCGGCCCGGTGGGGCCTCGTGTTCTTCGCGGACGCGGGAAGCGTTTCGCAGCGGCTCACGGAGCTTCGGAAACTCCAGTGGACGCCCGGCATGGGGCTCCGGTACACGAGCCCGATCGGTTCCATCCGGCTCGATATAGGGTACAATACGATATTCGCGACCGAGTTACCGGCGATTGTATCGATGGAGGACGGAACCTTGGTCCAAATGCCGCAGCCCGTGCTGTACGACCCGTTCCGGTTCGACGATCCGCACCCCCTGCTCGAACTGTGGCGCCGCCTCCAGATCCACGTGTCGATCGGAGAAGCCTTCTGAGTCCCGAGGAACGCCCCCCCGTGCCGGAGGAGTCCACGCCGGACGCGCTGCCCGCGCCGCCCGCGCCACCGCGCCGGCGCCGGCTCGCGTTGCCCCTGGCGGTCATCGCGGGGCTGCTCGTGCTCGGATCGTTCGTCGTGATGACGCAGACCGCCCGGGGCCGCGACGCCGTTCTGTCGGTGCTCGAGGGGGCCCTCGCCACCAGCGTGAACGGTGAGGTGCGGATCGGCCGCGCCATCTCCGGGAACCTCCTCGGCGACCTCACGCTTTCCCGATTCGAAATCGTCGACGCGGACGATCGGCTGCTCCTGGCGTTCGACACGGTCACGATCGAGTTCGACCCGCTGGCGCTGCTGCGGCAGCGGCTCGACGTGCAGCGGCTCCACGCCCGGGGCCTGGAGCTTCGTCTCCGGCAGTACCCGGACGGAAGCTGGAACCACGAGCGCGTGTTCGAGGCGCCCGCGCCGCTGGCGGCGGCCTCGCTCATCCAGACGGCGCCGGGGGACGCCCTCGGCGTCCTGCTGAACAACGCGACCGTCGCCTCCGGCCACATCGAGATCCGCGCGCCGTGGACGGAGACGCTGGCGAGAGCCGAGAAGGCGGAGGCGCTCCGGCTCGCGCGCGCGGGAGAGTGGCCGTGGGCCCTGTACGAGACGCCCGAGGGCGAGTTCGAGCGCCTGCTCGAGATGACGAACCTCAGCGGCCGCTTCCCGGTCGCGCGCGTGTCGGACCCCGCGGCCCCCTTCATGATCGAGGTCGAGGACGCCGAGACGCGGTTGCGGTTCGTGAGCCAGCCGCTTGACGTCTCGAGCCTCGACATGCGCCTGACGCTCGGAGACACGGCGCGGTTCGTGTTCGAGCGACTCGAGACGGAGCAGTCGGTGATCAGCGGGGAAGGGTGGATGGGTCAGGACGGCACGGACTTCGAGTTCGCGCTGGAAGCCGACCCGCTCGACGTGCGGGATCTCCGCTGGCTGCCCATCGACCTCCCCGAGACCGGTGGCGGCCCGATGGCCGTCGACATCAGCGGCCGCGCCGGCAACACCGTCGTGGACGTCAGGGACGGGGACTTCCGGACGGGCGAGACCCGCATGACCGGCGGGTTCGCCCTCGCCCTCGAGCCGCGGCCCAGGTTCCGCCGCATGAACGTGACGCTCGCGCCCTTCGACCTGGCGCACCTCGACCCGCTGCTGGGGCGGGAGCCTCCGCCCCCGTCCCCCGCCGACAGCGCGATGCCGGGGTCGGCGACCATGCCGGGGCCCGCGACCATGCCGGGGACGATTCGCGGCACGCTGCGCGGGTCGGGTTACCCGGAAGACCTGACGATCGTCGCCGATCTCACCCTTCACGATTCCGATGGCGCCGCGCCGCCGTCCCGGCTGCAGGCGCGCGGCGGCGTCGGCATCGGCGAGGAGTTCCTGAGCCTCCGCCGCCTCGGCGTGGAAGTCGACGCCTTCGAGTCCCGCTGGACCCGTCTCATCGAAATGGACCTGGGGATCGACGGGCGCTTCTTCGGGACGCTCACGCTCGACCGCGAACCGGACTCCGGCGTGGCTTTCGAGGGCGCCGTCGAGCACCTGACCCCCGCCGGCGACCTGTCCCGTTTCTCGGGTTCAGGGTCCCTGAACGCCGACCGGTCGCAGGTCGATGCCGCGATCGACGCGAACCCCCTCGCGCTCACCCTGCTGCGCCCGTGGTCGTCGGGCATCGAGTTGGCGGGCAGCGTGACCGGCCCCATCCGGGCACGCGGGAGTCTCGCCGCCCTCGCGCTCGAGGCGGAACTCGAGTCGGAGCGCGGCCGGCTCACGCTGAACGGCGACTTCGATCTCACCTCGGACGTGCTGCGCTACGATACGGAGATCGAGGGCACCGACCTGTCGCTGGACCAGTGGGTCGAGGGCGCCCCGGCGTCGCGGCTCGCCGTCCGGGGACGCGCGGCGGGAGAAGGGGTCGATCCCCTGACGCTCGACGCGGCGTTCGATCTCGAGGTCCTCCCCTCGCAGGTCGACCAGGCCGAGATCCATGACAGCCGCGTACGGCTTCGGATGGCGGACGGCCTGGCCACCATCGACAGCGCGTTCCTCGCCTCCGATGTGGGGACCCTCTCGGCCCGGGGCGACTTCGGGCTCGCGGAGGGCCGGAGCGGCCGGATCGCGTTCGAGGCCGCGGCCTTCGATCTCTCCTCCTGGGATCGGTGGTTCGTGGACGAAATACCGGGTGCCGCCGCGGCCGAGGCGGGAGAGGCGCTGTTCGAGACCATCGAGGAGTTGCTGGGCCGTGCCCGACGAACCCGGCGGCCGACGGAAGGACTCGAAGGTCGCCTCGACACGCGGGGAAGCGCCGAGGGCCGTTGGGGAGATTACACCCTCGACGTCAGCATCGAGGCTTCGGACGCCCGGTTCCGGGGCTATCGCGCCGGAGACTTCTCCGGTCGCGTCGAGCTGCTCGATCCTCCCCGGATCGGCGACCTCCGCGCGGAGTTCACGGCGACGGACGCGGCACTGGACGGACGCCGCGTGGATTCTCTTTCCGTGCGGCTGGCCCGCTCGGGCACCGGCGAACCCGGCGCCGACGCGCTGGACGCGGAGTTCTACGCGGCGCGCGACTCCAGCCTGGAGGTGTCGGGCCGGGGCGTCGTCGTCGGGGGCGGCCTGTGGAGCGCCGGCCTGACCGATCTCCGGCTCCGGCTCGGCAAACTCGAATCCACCCTCGCGAACCCCGCGAGACTCGTCTACTCCGACTCGGCGCTCCTCATCGAGAGCCTGCTGCTGAACGGCCAACTCGGCCGGCTGAGCGCGGACGGCCGCATCCCCGCCGCCGGCGAGGGTTCGCTCGACGTGGAGATCTACGGCGTTCGCGTCGACCAGTTCGGGTACCTCCTCTCCGAGCAGCCGCTCCTCGGGGGCACGTTCGGGGGGGCCGTGCGGGCGAGCGGCACGCTCGCCGAGCCCATCGTGACGGCCGAGTTCGAGGTCCTCGATCCCTCCCTCCGGCACCAGGGCTACGACGCGCTGAACGCCCGGTTCACCTATGCGGCCCGCGAACTCGAGGGAGAGATCGACCTCATCGAGGAGGGCGCGACCCTCGGACGTCTCAGCGGCACGCTGGCCGCGGATCTCGCGGTCCTCCCCGTCGAACGCCGCCTCCTCGACGACCCGTTCGACCTCGATCTGACCGGCGACCGGCTCCCGCTGGCGCTCGTCGAACTGGTGCTCCCGACCTTCGAGGAGGTCACCGGCGCCGCGGAGGCGGCCCTCTCGATTCAGGGCGCCCCCCGGGCTCTCCGCTACGATGGTGGCCTGCGCCTCGTGAACGGGCGGGGCTGGGTGCCGGAACTCGGCCTTTGGCTCACCGACGTCGGTGCCCGGGTCGGCTTCCGCGGCTCCTCCATCGCCTTCGTGGATTCGGCGCACGTGGGGTCGGACCTGGGCGGCTCGTTGCGCGCGCGCGGGGCCGTGGACATCGCCCGCATCACGAACCCGGTCTTCGCGCTGGACTTCGATGCCGACGAGTTCCACGGGATTTCACGCACCGACATGTCGTTCGCCGTGACCGGCAGAGGCCGGCTCGACAGCGCCTACGTGCGGCCGTGGGTGACGGGCGACGTCATCCTCTCGGCCGGATACCTGGAGCAGGACGAGTTTCTCCGCGGGCTCGAAGTCTTCAACCCCGTTCAGATGGAGATCTTCGACCTCCTCGGCGCGTCCGCGGAGGGCGATCTGGCCCGGTTCCAGAACCCGTTCCTCGACAACCTCGTCCTGGACGCGAACGTCCGGTTGGGCTCCGACCTCTCCGTCCGGTCGCCGCAGTTCGATGTCGAGGTCGTCTCCGAGAGGCTCACCGTGTTCATGGACCGCAGCCTCGATTCGCTCTACGTGAGCGGCACCGCCGAGATCCCGCGCGGCACGTACCTCTTCGACCGGGTACCGCCCTATGTCCGGCGGCTTCGCATCACCGAGGGCAACATCCAGTTCATCGGGGACGCCGGCTTCAACCCCCTCCTCGACATCACCGCGGAATACCGGGACCGGACGGTCGACGGACCCGTGCACGTCGAGGTTCGGCTCACCGGGACGCCACCCGACTTCGAGCACGTCCTGACGAGCAACCCGCCGATGAGCGATACCGACCAGTACTGCCTGCTCGCGGTGGGAACGCCGTGCTACCGGTCGGCCGACCCGCAACTGGGGCAGCGGCTCGTGCAGCAGACCCTCCTCGGTCCCCTGAGCACCGGACTGACCTCCGCGCTCGGGGGCGCGACGGGCCTCACCTACCTGAACCTGTCCCCCGTCGCGTCCGGGCGCGGCGTCGGGGGCCTCGCGGCGAACCGAAGCGTGTTCGAGCGCACGGCGCTGGAGTTCGGGTGGTACGCGAACAACGACCTCTTCCTCTCCCTCTGGCAGCCGCTGGGCGGCGCCCCTCCGAGGGCGACCGTGGAGTGGGCGTTCTACCCCAGCTGGTCCATCGAAGCCCGCACCGCGAGCCGTTTCGACGAGAGACTGTTCGGCCTCACCCTGGGATCGAACCTCGCGAACGATCGCACCTACAGCCTCTTCCTCTTCCGCGAGTGGGCGTTCGGCAGCGGCTCGAGCGACGCCGACGACGCAGGCGACGAGACCGGGGACGGCAGCGGCTCCGGCGGCGGATCCCGGTAGCGGTCCATGCCAGGCCCCCATCTCTATCCCGACTCCGAGCGATTCCTCGTGCTGCTCAATCCCGGCGCGGGGGGCCGAGTCGTGGAGCCCGAGACGCTGCGGCGCCGGATCGGAGGCGCCTTCGCCGCGCGCGGCGTCCCCTTCGACATCGTGGAGGCCGCGGATTCCGAGGAGGGGCTGGAAGTCGCCCGCGAGGCCGCCGACCGCGGCTACCGGGCCATCGTCGCCGCGGGGGGCGACGGAACCGTGAGCGTGGCGCTGCGCGGCGTCGCCGGAACGCCCGTGCCCGTCGGCATCATCCCCTTCGGAACCGGCAATCAACTGGCCCTCAACTTCGACATTCCAACGTCACTGGAGGACAGCGTACGGGTTGCGGTCGAGGGGAGGGTGACGGGGATCGACCTCGCGGAGGCGAACGGAGAGACCTTCGCGCTCATGGCGGGCGCGGGACTCGACGCGCAGGTCATGGCCGACGCGACCAGCGAACTCAAGAGCCGCCTCGGCTTCGGGGCCTACATCTACAGCGGGCTGAAGAACGTCATCAACCGCCCCGGCGCCGATTTCCGGATCACGGCCGACGACCAGGAGGTGGAGGTGAAGGCGTCGATGGTGCTCGTGGCGAATGCCGGCCAACTCGGAGCCGGCCCCCTTCCCGTGGAGTTCAGGATGGCGCCGGGGGCCTCCTTTCAGGACGGCCTCATCGACGTGTGCATCTACGCCCCCGCCAACCTCCCGGAGGTCGCCCGCATCATCTGGCGCGTCACGCGAAACCGGTTCTCGGGGGACGACAAGATGATCTTCTTCCAGGCCCGCCGCGTGCGGATCGAGGCCGATCCGCCCGTCGCCATCGAGATCGACGGCGACCCCCGGGGCGAGACCCCGATGGAGGCGACGGTCTCGCCGCTGGCGGCCCGCATCATCGTCCCCAGGTAGCCGGCTCCGTCTCCCGCCACGGCTTCAGTGGCCAGCCTCCCCGGACCGACACTAGCGGGGGTAGAGCAGGTACGGCCGGCGGAGGGTCTCGAAGGCGGCGACGCCGTCCGCCCAGGCCGAGGTGATTTCGTCGAGCGCGGCGCCGCTGTCGATCGCGAGGCGGAGCCCGTCGGAGCCCGCGAGGCGGTCGAAGTGCCGCACCCTCCACTCCCAGGCGTCGCCGGACAGTCGGCGCGCGGCGAGCAGCGCGGCCACGGCGGTCCGCACCGGGTCGTAGGTTGAACGGTCCGTCACCGTGAGACGAATGCCCGAAATCGCCTCGCCCCCGAACCTGCCATCGCTCGGCGACTCCGGGGTGAAGTCGACGGCCCGGATCTCGACCCCCGGCAGGCTCGTCACGCCGCCGGCCCCGGCCGTGCCGCCAGCCCCGGGCGTGCCGCCGGCGATCCGCGAGATTTCGGCGACCCATGCCTCGCCGTCCAGCCACGGCGCGCCCAGCACCTGAAACGCGGTCGGGGTCCCGCGCCCGACGGAGAGGTTCGTTCCCTCGAAGAGACAGGTGCCGGGGTAATGCGTGGCGCTCTCCAGCGACGGCATGTTGAGCGACGGGGCGATCCAGGGCAGGTCCGTCTCGTCGAACCAGCGGTCCGCGGACCAGCCCGCGGCCGGGACGACGTGCAGCGCCACCTCCACGCCGAACGCCCCTCGGTACAGGCGCGCGAGTTCCCCCGCCGTGAGCCCGTGGCGCACCGGCACGGGGTAGAGACCGACGAAGGTCGCGAAGGCGGGATCGAGCACCGGTCCCTGCGTGAGGCCGCCGATCGGATTCGGGCGGTCGAGGACGATCATGGGGGTGCCCGCGCGGCCGGCCGCCTCCATCGAGAGCGCCATCGTCGAGACGTACGTGTAGTAGCGGGCGCCGATGTCCTGGATGTCGAAGACGAGCACGTCGATCGAGGCGAGCATCTCCGGCGTCGGCGCGCGCGTGTCGCCGTACAGCGAGTAGATCGGCAGCCCCGTCGCCTCGTCCGTCGCGTCCTCGATCGCCGATCCCTCCGCCTCCGTGCCGCGGATGCCGTGCTCCGGGGCGAAGAGCGCGGCGAGTTCCGCACCCGCGTAGGCGTGCAGGAGGTCGATCGAACTCGTGCCATCGCGCCCCACGCCGCTCCGGTTCGTGATCAGCCCCAGGCGCCGCCCGTCGATGAGGTGGGAGGAGTCGGCGAGCAGCACGTCGATCCCGGGCCGAATGGACGGCGGAGGTCCGGCGGCCGATGACCCCGCATCGGCCGGCTCCCCGCACGCTGCGAACGGGAGCAGGGGAAGAAGGAGGAGGAAACCGGCGAGCGCGTTCGGGTTTCCCCGTGTAGGTTCGGGGCAGCGAGCGCGCGAGGCGGGGCGGAAAGGGGTCGACATGGTGCGGAGACTAGAGCGAAAGGGCGGCCCCGGAAAGCGGGCCATGCGCGGGTGGACGGTCGGCCTGGCGACGCTCTTCGCCACAAGCGTCTTCGCATGTCTCACCTCCTCCGGCCAGGTTGGTCCCGGTGCCGCCGAAGCCGTGCCCGCCGCTGTTGCCGCCAGCGCCACCGCTGCCGCCGGCGCCAGCGCCGGGGCCGCCCCTCCGTCCGCTTCGAGCGCCCGGGTGTCTCCGTTCGGCGGCCCGCCGGTCGAACCCACGCTGTCGGCCGCGGCGGAGACGTGGGTGGAGGAGACGCTCGCCGGTCTCGGCCTGCGAGAGCGGGTCGCCCAGCTCGTCATGGTGTGGATGAGCGGCGGCTACGCGCCCCGCGACAACGAGGAGTTCGCGCGCGTCGAATCCCTCGTGCGCGACGACGGGATCGGCGGGATCGTGATCTCGCTCGGGACGCCGCTCGGATACGCGGCGCGGCTCAACCGGCTGCAGGCTTCGGCGGAGGTCCCCCTGCTCGTGGCGGCGGACTTCGAGGCCGGTGCGGGGTTCCGCGTGAGCGGCGTGTACGCGCTCCCGAACATGCTCGAGATGCCCGGCGCGACCGTGCTCCCGCCGGCGATGGCCTTCGGCGCCGCCGACCACGAGGACTACGCGCGCTACGCGGGCAGAATCACCGGCGTCGAAGCGCGCGCGCTCGGCGTCCACATCACGTTCGCGCCGGTGCTGGACGTCAACAACAATCCCGCGAACCCCATCATCAACACGCGCTCCTTCGGCGAGGATCCGGAGCGGGTCGCGGCGCTGGGCGCGGCGTTCATCCAGGGCGCGCACGAGTCCGGGCTCCTCACCACCGCCAAGCACTTTCCCGGACACGGCGACACCGGAACCGATTCCCACCTCGCGCTTCCGGTCATTCCGGGCGACCGCGCGCGGCTCGACAGCCTCGAACTCGTCCCCTTCCGGCGCGCGATCGAGGAGGGCGTCGATGCGGTGATGACGGCCCACGTCGCGGCCCCCGCCATCCTCGGCCCCGGGGCTCCGCCCGCGACGCTCTCCCCCTACTTCATGACCGAGATTCTGCGGGAGGATCTCGGCTTCGACGGCGTCCTCTTCACGGACGCGCTCGACATGGCGGCCATCACGGCCGACTACGGAGCCAGCGAAGCGGCGATCCGCTCGCTGGAGGCGGGGAGCGACGTCCTCCTGATGCCGCGCGAACCGCTCCGGGCCATCGCGGCCGTCGTCGGCGCCGTTCGCAGCGGGCGACTCACGGCCGAGCGCGTCGAGGCCTCCACGCGGCGCGTTCTGGAATTGAAGGCGCGCGCCCGCCTGCACGAGGGCGCGGAGGTGGACCCCAACGCGATCCCGCGGCTCGTGGGCACCCGGTGGAACCAGTCCTTCGCGAGCGCGATGGCCGCCAGCTCCATCACGCTCGTGCGCAACGACGACGACGTGGTGCCGCTCGACAGCCTGGAGACACGCTCCGTGCTCTCCGTGACCTTCGCCGGCGACAACGACCTGGCGGCGGGCCGCGCCTTCGATCGTGAACTCGGCCGGGCCGTCCGCGTCCGCCGCGCCAGGATCGGCTTCGACACCCACCAAAGCGAATACGACGCGCTGGTCCGGCGCGCGGCCTCGGCGGACGCCGTCATCCTGTCCGCCTACGTCCGGCCCGGGGCCGCCGGAGACTCCGCCGACCTGCCGGAGGAGGTCCCGGGCTTCTTCCAGCGCCTCGACGCCGCCGGCCGAACCTCCGTCCTCGTCTCCTTCGGGAGTCCGTACCTGCTCACGTCGGTACCGGAGGCCGGGACGTACCTCATCGCGTGGGGCGGGGCGGACGCCTCGCAGGAGGCCGCGGCGCAGGCGCTCCTCGGGGCGCCGATCTCGGGCCGGTTGCCGATCTCGCTCCCCCCCCGCCACGCGTTCGGCGACGGCCTCGTCAGCGGGGCGGTTCTCCGGCCGGTGGAGGGAGAGGTCGACCGGCCGCCGCCCGTGCCCATCGACGCGCACGGTCCGCCGATCACGGTCTCGCGCGTCCGGGCGCCGTGGGAGGAGTGGCCCGCCAGCGTGGCGATGAACGGGGATTCGCTTGCCCGGGTGGACCGGATCATCGACGCTGCGATCCGGGACGGCGCGACCCCCGGAGCCGTACTCGTCGTGGGACGGGGGGACCGGGTCGTGCGCCTGCGCGGCTACGGAGGGCTGGACTGGCCCGCGTCCGGCGCCAACACGACGTGGGCCTCCGCGGCCGATTCGAGCCTTTACGATCTGGCATCGCTCACGAAGGTCGTGGCGACGACGACGGGGGTGATGCAACTCATCGACCGCGGCGACCTGGCGCTCGACACCCCGATCGGCGAGCACCTGCCGGAGTGGTCGGAGGGCTGGAAGCGCGAAGTCACCGTCCGTCACCTGCTGACGCACCAGGGGGGACTGCCGCCCTTCCGGCCATTCTGGCGCACGCTCGAGGGGGAAGCGGCGTACCGCGAGGCGATCGCCGCGCTCGAACCCGCCCAGGAACCGGGGGAGGACGGGGAGCGGACGGTCTATTCCGACATCGGTTTCATGACGCTGGGCTTCCTCATCGAGGAGATCACGGGAGAGCCGCTCGACCACTACCTGCACGAATCCGTGTTCCGTCCGCTGGGGATGACGGAGACCTGGTTCAATCCGCCGCGGTCGCTCCACTGGCGAGCGGCCCCGACCGAGGTGGACACCGTCTACCGGCACCGGCACGTGCACGGGGAAGTGCACGACGAGAACGCCCACGCGCTCGGCGGCGTGGCGGGGCACGCGGGGCTCTTCTCCTCCGCCCGGGACCTCGCGAAGTTCGGCGCCTGGATCCTGGCCGCCGCGCGCGAGGGGCGAGGGCTGCCCGCCGGCGCCGAGCGCCCCCCGCGCGGGCCGTACACCCGTTCGTTCTCCGCCCGCCTCCGCTCCCCCTCGCCGGAGGTCGTCGCGCGCTTCACGGAGCGGGCCGCCGCCGCGTCGAGCCGGGCGCTGGGCTGGGACACGCCCTCCGGACGCTCGTCGGCGGGGGACTACTTCGGTGAAGGCGCGTTCGGGCACACCGGCTTCACCGGCACGAGCTTCTGGGTCGATCCGGAACTCGATCTCTTCGTCGTCCTCCTCACGAACCGCGTGAACCCGACCCGGGACAACCGGAAGCACATCGAGTTGCGGCGCGCCGTGCACGACGCCGTCGCCACCTCGATCCGCGACCGGACCGTGTCTCCGCGGCCCGGGACGCGGGAGCCCGGCCGCTGACCACCCTCGACCTCGTCATCCTGGTCGTCTACCTCGGCGGGGTCACGGCCTGGGGGGCGTGGCTGGGCAGGGGCGCGCGCGGCGGGGAGGAGTACTTCCTCGGGCGCCGGGACCTTCCCTGGATCGTCGTCCTCCTCTCCGTCGTGGCGACGGAGACGAGCACCCTCACCTTCCTTTCGATCCCCGGGATCGCGTACGGCGGGTCGCTCGCCTTCGTGCAGATCGCGGCCGGTTACGTGCTGGGGCGGATCGCGGTCGCGGCCTGGCTCCTCCCGGCGTACCGCGAGGGGCGGCTGCGCACCGCCTACGAGATGCTGGAAGCCCGCTTCGGGACCGAAACCCGGCGGCTGACCTCCGGCATCTTCATGGTCACGCGTCTGCTGGCGGATTCCGTGCGCCTGTTCGCGACGGCGATTCCGCTCACGCTCGTCACCGGCTGGCCGCTCGTCACCTCCGTGCTCGTCATCGGGGCCGTCACCTTCATCTATACCTTCATCGGCGGCATCCGCGCGGTCGTCTGGGTGGATGCCTCGCAGATGGCGCTCTACGTGGCCGGGGGGCTCATCGCGCTCGTCGTCCTCGGCGGCGCGGTGCCGGGCGGCTGGCCCGAGATCCTCGCCCGCGCCGGCGAGGCGGGGAAGCTGACCGTCATCGACCCCGCGCTCGACTTCGGACGGCCCTACACGCTGTGGGCCGGACTCCTCGGCGGCGCCTTCCTCTCCATGGGCTCGCACGGCGCCGACCAGCTCATCGTCCAGCGTCTCCTCGCCTGCCGCGACCTCCCGGCGAGCCGCCGCGCGCTCGTCGGGAGCGGCTTCGCCGTCCTCCTCCAGTTCACCCTCTTCCTTTTCGTTGGTCTGGGCCTCTGGGCGTGGTACGACGGCGCCGCCTTCCCGCGCTCCGACGAGATCTTCGCGAGATTCATCGTCGAAGCCCTCCCGGCGGGCGTTCGCGGCCTCCTCATCGCCGGCGTGTTCGCGGCCGCCATGTCCACGCTCTCCAGTTCGATCAACGCGCTATCATCGGCGACCGCCTACGACTTCTGGGCGGCGGCCCGTCCGGAGGCGGACGAAGAGCGCATCCTGCGCGTGGGGAGGATCTGGTCGGTCGCGTGGACGGCGCTGCTCGTGGCGGCGGCGATCGGGTTCATCCCGCTCAGCGAGGAGAGCACGGCGGTGGAGGTGTCGCTCGGGATCGCGTCGCTCGTCTACGGCGGGCTGCTGGGGGCGTTCGCGCTCGCCCGCTTCTCGCGCCGGGCCACGAGCGCCTCGACCCGTCTCGGGATCGCGGTCGGGATCGGCACCGTCACCGCGATCTGGATCGGGGCGCGGGCCGCGGTCGCCTGGCCGTGGTTCGTCCTCATCGGCGCCGCCGTCACGGTTGCGGTGGGGCTCCTCGCCGGCGTCAGGCGGGCTCCGGGTCGCTGAACCCGCGCACCACGGGTGTGGAGAGCGCGGCGAAGTGAGCTTCGATCCCCTCAACGAAGTATCAACCCGCCGCCACCTGCGCGGGCGACCCCGGGCGGGGAAGAGCATAACTGGCGCGGGAGCGCCGCCCGCGCCTACGATCCCCGGCTATGGAAAACTCCAACCCCAGCGGCGGCGGCCCGGGCGGTGCGCTCATCGTGCGGGGGGCGCGGGAGCACAACCTCCGGGACGTCAACGTCGAGCTGCCGCGCGACCGGCTCATCGTCGTCACGGGGCTCTCCGGCTCCGGCAAGTCCTCGCTCGCCTTCGACACCATCTACGCGGAAGGGCAGCGCCGCTACGTCGAGTCGCTCTCCGCCTACGCCCGGCAGTTCCTCGGCGTCATGGAGAAGCCCGACGTCGACGTGATCGAGGGGCTGTCGCCCGCGATCGCGATCGAGCAGCGCACGGCCGGCGGCAACCCGCGCTCCACCGTCGGCACCGTCACCGAGATCTACGACTACCTGCGCCTCCTGTGGGCCCGCGCCGGCACCCCCCACTGTCCCTCGTGCGGACGTCCGGTGCGCCCGCAGTCGCCGTCGGAGATCGCGCGGCAGATCCTCGGCTGGCCGGAGGGCGCCCGCATCGAGGTGCGCGCGCCGCTGGTGAGGGGGCGGAAGGGAGAGTTCCGCGACCTGTTCGAGCGCACGCTGAGCGAGGGGTTCGTGCGCGCGCGCGTGGATGGGGAGTTGATCGATCTCTCCGACCCGCCGCTCCTCAACCGTCGACAGAACCACGACATCTCCGTCGTCGTGGACCGGCTCTCGGTGCGCGCCTCCGACCGCGAGCGGCTCGCCGACTCGGTGGCCACCGCGCTCCGCATGGCCGACGGCGTCGTGGAGGTGGCCCTGTACGGCAACGGCGCGGCGGGTGATACCGGAGCGGCCGCGGACACCGGCGCGGCGGGTGACGCCGAAGCCCACCTCTTCTCGGAGCGCTACGCGTGCCCCGGGTGCGGGCTCGGCATGCCCGAACTCGAGCCGCGGCAGTTCTCCTTCAACTCGCCCTTCGGGGCCTGTCCGGAGTGCGACGGGCTCGGCTCGCAGCGCGTGCCCAACGCCGACCTCATCGTGGGCGGCGACCGGATCTCGATCCTCGAGGGGGTGCTCCTGCCCATGGGGGCGCCGAGCGGGAGCGCCCGCCGCCACCGCCTCCCCCGGCTCGCGCGCAAGATGGGGTTCGACCTCAACACGCCCTGGGGAGAACTGGACGGGGACCAGCAGGAGGCGATCCTCTACGGCGACACCGACGTGGGCTGGGAGGGGGCCATCGCCGCCACCCTGCGCCGCTACCACGAGACGACGAGCGAGCGCGTGCGCCTCGCGCTCGAGGAGTACATGACGCTCTCCACCTGTCTCGCCTGCGACGGCGGCCGGCTGCGGCCGGAGAGCCGGGCGGTGACCGTGGAGGGACTCTCGCTGCCCGCGCTCACCGGGCAGTCCGTGGCCGAACTCCGCCCCCTCCTCGGCGCCTGGCTCGCGGACGCGCGCGCCGCCGGCGGCCAGGCGGCGGAGATCCGCGTCCCCATCCTCAAGGAAGTCGTCGAGCGCCTCGAGTTCCTCGACCACGTGGGGCTCGGCTACCTCACCCTGTCGCGCTCCGCCGGCACCCTGTCGGGGGGCGAGGCGCAGCGCATCCGTCTCGCGACCCAGATCGGGAGCCGGCTCGTCGGCGTCCTCTACGTGCTCGACGAACCCAGCATCGGCCTCCACCCGCGCGACAACGAGAAGCTCCTGCAGACGCTCGGCGCCCTGCGCGACCTCGGGAACACCGTCCTCGTGGTCGAGCACGACGAACTCACGATCCGGCGCGCCGACCACATCGTCGACATGGGGCCCGGCGCGGGCCGCCACGGCGGGGAAGTCGTCGTCTCCGGCGACATCGAGCGGCTCCTGGCCGACGAGGACTCCCTCACCGCCGCCTACCTGCGCGGCGAGCGCGAGATCCCCGTCCCGGAGCGCCGGCGCCCTCCGGACGGGGGCCGGCTCACGGTGCGCGGCGCGCGCGAACACAACCTGCGGGCGATCGACGTCGCGTTTCCGCTGGGCACCTTCATCTGCGTCACCGGCGTGTCCGGCTCCGGCAAGTCCACCCTCGTCGAGCACATCCTCTACCGCCGGCTCGCGCGCGACATCTACCGCTCGAAGCTCGTCCCGGGCGCGCACGACGCGATCGAGGGCATCGACCTCATCGACAAGGTGATCGACGTCGACCAGAGCCCCATCGGCCGCACCCCGCGCTCGAACCCGGCCACCTACACCGGCCTCTTCACCCCGATCCGCGAACTCTTCGCCCGCCTGCCGGAGTCGAACATCCGCGGCTACGCCCCCGGGCGCTTCTCCTTCAACGTGAAGGGCGGGCGCTGCGAGCCCTGCCGCGGCGACGGCCTCGTGAAGATCGAGATGCACTTCCTGCCCGACGTATACGTCCCGTGCGACATCTGCCGCGGGCGGCGCTACAACCGGGAGACGCTCGAGGTCCTGTACCGCGGGCGCAGCATCGCCGACGTGCTCGCGATGAGCGTGGCGGAGGCGCTCGAGTTCTTCGACGCCGTCCCCTCCGTGAAGCGCCGCCTCCGCACGCTCTCCGACGTCGGCCTCGGCTACGTCACCCTCGGCCAGCCCGCCACCACGCTCTCGGGCGGCGAGGCGCAGCGCGTGAAGCTCGCCTCCGAGCTCGCGAAGACGAGCACCGGCCGCACCGTCTACATCCTGGACGAGCCCACCACCGGCCTCCACTTCGAGGATGTGCGCCTGCTCCTCGGCGTACTCCACCGCCTCGCCGACCGCGGCAACACGATCATCGTCATCGAGCACCACATGGACGTCGTGAAGACCGCCGACTGGGTCATCGACATGGGGCCGGAGGGCGGCGCGGGCGGCGGCCGCGTGGTGGCCGCGGGCCCGCCGGAACGCGTGGCCGAAACCCCCGGCAGCCACACCGGCGAACACCTCGAACCCCTCCTCGCGGGCCGCCTCGCCGGCCCCGTCGCGAGCCTCGCCTCGCCCGAGTAGCGCCACGCTTTTGACGCTCGGATCCGGCCCCTGTTCCGGCCGGATTTCCCCCCTGTTTGGGAGGCGCTGCCCCCTCTGCACTCCGGTATTCTCCACGGCGTGCAAGGCCTGAAAACAAGGCGCATGTGAACCGGATTCCCCCCCTGTTTGGGAGGCGCTGCCTTCCGGGGGGGCCGGTAATTTCACATGGGCCTATGTGGGCTGGGGTGTGGTGCATCGACGGCGGTTGGTCCGTTCCCACCCCGAAACTTCCTTCGAAGGAGGAGTTGAATGAAGAAGGGTACCAAGAGGCTGTTGACGGTCGGGGCGGTCCTGGCCTTCGGCGCCTGCGGCGACACCGTGGAAGTGGTGACGCCG
>CAZDZJ010000012.1:0-7845 GCA_964509895.1 uncultured Gemmatimonadota bacterium | reverse complement strand
ACTCCGACGCGGCCTCCTCGGGGTTCCACCAGTCCTGCCGCGTGGAGCGTCGGCGCGCCGTCGCCCCGAGCACATAGCTCACGTCGGCAAGGGCGGACGGGAGGTCGTCGAAGCAGCGGATGCGCTCCACGACGTCCTCGGTGTCGTGCGCGATCCCGGTGATGCGCCAGGCGTCGAACTCCGCGGGGTTCACGAGGCGGAGGCGGGAAAGGCCCATGTTCTTCATCGCCCGGGTGACGAGTGCGATGTTCACGACATCCTGCGGCTCGTGGAGAACGATGCATGTCCGTTCGAGCCGGGCGCGGCCCTCGCTCACTTACCGGCCGTGCCCTCCGGCTGGGCCGGACCCTCCGGGCGGGTCAGCCCCTCCGGGCGCGAACCCTTCCACTTGCGGCCGCGGCGGGGGCGAAGCGCCGGATATCCCGTCTCGCCGCAGCCGGGACACGCCTCGGCATAGGCGCCGATCTCCGCGCCGCACACGGCGCAGTGCACGCCCACCTCGTCGGGGGCGAACGACAACGGCTCGCCGCACTTCTGGCAGGTTTGGTCGGACAGTCCCACCGGATCGCCGCAGGCCGGGCAATCCATTCGCTTACCGTCTCGGGGGTCGTCCCGCCGGTCGTTGACTGGCTCCTCCTCTTGCCGCGTGCTCCGGGGCACCGTCAGCCCGGCAGCACTATCTTGAACGATCCCCGGCCACGATGCGCGGGACCTCAAAAGCTACCGTGGAGACCGGATTGGGGCAGGATCGGATCGACAGCGTCGACGACGACGTCGGCGTGCCCGAAGCAGCGGGCCAGACGCACCTCGGCCCCGCGGTGTGGATCTGCGGCGGACTGATGATCGCGATCGGGCTCACGACATCGATCCTCCTCCTGCGCGACTTCCACTCGGACAGCTATCTGTACCTCGCCTTCTACTCCATCCCCGCGAACACGGCCATCTCCGTCTTCCCGCACGAGCCCGTCCTCATCTACTTCGGGAAGGTAGCGGACCTGTGGCTCGCCGCCGCATGGGCCACGCTGGGCACCGCCATCGCGGGGGTCATGGATCATCTCGTCTTCGTCCCCCTCCTCAACCTGCGGAACATCCGGGCCTACAAGCGAAAGAGGTTCTACCGGAAGGCGATCTCCTGGTTCATGAGGTGGCCCTTCGCCACCATCGTGGCGACGGGCTTCGCGCCCATCCCCTTCTTCCCCTTCAAATTCCTCGCGTTCTCGATCCAGTACCCCATGGGGAAATGGGTGGCCGCGCTGGTGGTCGCCCGTTTTCCCCGCTATTACCTTCTCGCTCTCCTCGGGGCGACGATTCCGATCCCGAACTGGGTGTTGATCGCATGCGCCGCCGTGGTCTTCGCGCTGTACCTCGTGAAGGCCATCCCCGCGGGGTACAAGCGTTGGAGGCGTTGATCGGATGCCGAACATCTCCGGGGCGATGGCCGCACGCATGCTCGCACGGGGCATCCGGAACCGGATCCGGAACAAGCCGCTCTCCGTCTCCTTCGAGATCACGCACGCCTGTACCGCGAACTGCTGGCACTGCAACTGGGGCGGCCCGATCAAGGAAGAGCGCCTCGGGGCGGAGGACTACGCGGCGATCTGCCGGGAGCTTCGGCCCGTCGTCTCGCATGCTTCCGGAGGGGAGCCGCTCGCCCGCGGCGACGTCTACGACATCGTCGACGCGATGACGACCAAGGGCGGCCTGCCCTGGATGATCGTGGTCACGAACGCCTCAAACCTTACGCCGGAGCGCTTCTTCCGGCTCAAGGACAGCGGAATGCACCAGCTGTCCACTTCACTCGACTTCCCGGACGAGCGCCACGACGAGTTCCGCCGCATCCCCGGCCTCTTCGACCGCATGGCCCGCGTCGTGCCCGAGATCCGCCGCCAGAGCACGGACACGGACGACATCCTGCTCAACGTGTGCATCACCGCGTGGAACTACCGGGACATCGGAGACATGGTCCGCGTCGCGAAGGATTGGGGCGTGCCGATCAACTTCTCCGTCTACACGCACCTGCGCGTGCAGGACCGGGACGGGCTCATCGAGGGGGATGGGCTGGACGGGCTGGCGGAGAGCCTGCAGGAGGTCATCGACCTACGGAACGAGGGATATCCGGTCTACACGACGCCTCGCGTGCTGTGGAAGTTCCACCGATTTCTGACACAGGGAGGGATCCCCGGATGCCAGGCGGGACGCCGCTTCCTCGTCATCAATCCGGACGGACGGCTCACGCCGTGCGCGATGGTGATGGCGTACTTCGACCGGCAGGAGGACATGCTGGAGAAGTTCACGAAGCAGAACACGTGCCAGCAGTGCTACATCTCCACGCGCGCGAACACCGAGAAGAGCGTCAAGGAGTTCGTGCAGGACAACACGGACGCCGTCATCAAGATGCTCACGCCCTGGCGCGACTGACCGCGCCGCAACCGGGCACCGCACCGCAACCACGTACCGTCCCGCAACCGGACACAGCGCCGCAACCGCGCACAGACCGGCTGCAGCTTTGACACGCGATGGGGTTGCGGGGTAACATCGCTGGCCCCACGAGGGGGCCATCCGGGGCGGTAGCTCAGCTGGCCAGAGCGCTGCGTTCACATCGCAGAAGTCGGGGGTTCAAGTCCCTCCCGCCCCATCGCCGTGACGAGATGCCGTGATCAGATCTCTGTGGCGGTTTTGCGCGACCTGCGGGCGTAGCTCAGTTGGTAGAGCGTCAGCTTCCCAAGCTGAAGGTCGCCGGTTCGAGACCGGTCGCCCGCTTTTTCTCCGGCCGTTTTTCCGGCCGCTCAGGCCGTCCCGTCGCCCTCGGCCCGTGTCCCCGTGAAGGTCCCCGTGACTATCGCCGGCATGCCTTCCGGGCTGATCTCGAACGTGCCGCTGATCTCGTCCTCCGACTCCTCGGACATCGTCCCTTCGAAGGCGAACTCCCCCGTCCCTCCCTGTTCCTCGATCCGCACGATGAAGCTGAAGGCTCCGCCATCTACCGCGAGGTCGGACACATCCTGGGTCATGCTCTCTCCCTGCCCGGCCATGGTGAAGCTTCCCGTCAGCGCTCCGTCGTCACCCGACTCGAACGTCCATGTCATGCTGAAGCCGGGCATGGGAGGCATGCCGACGGCCTCGATCGCGATGTCCCACGTCCCGACGAGTCCCGACTCCTGCGCCTGCGCTGTGCCGGACGTTGCGGCCAGTGCTACCAGCGCCATCGCCAACCCGGCTCCCGCCCGAACGATCCTGTATCCGATCTTCGTCATCACTTCCTCTCCCTTCGGGCGACCGCCCGTCGACGTGTCGCCGATCCGAGACCACGCGTCAATTCGAGCCTCGAAGGTGCCGGTCGCCAAGGTCCCGGACAACAGACCGTCGACGTACGGTCTTCCGTCCCCGGATGGTTTCGCCGCCGTCCCGGCGCGAAGATCGACCAGGAGCCCTATCTTCCCCCCGCAAGCCTCACGGGACCGGAGCGGTCCCTCCGGAGGGGTGGCAGAGCGGCTGAATGCACCGGTCTTGAAAACCGGCGGGCGCAAGCCCACGTGGGTTCGAATCCCACCCCCTCCGCTAAGAAGTAGGGCGCAAGCCCACGTGGGTTCGAACCGAGCGAACGAAGTGAGCGAGCTCGGCGAGCCCGCGCAGCGGGTGAGTCCATCCCACCCCCTCCGCGCCCCGCCAACTCAGGGGGTCATGTCGGCTATTCCGCCTCGTCGTATTATCTCCCCCCAACGCGGTGCGGGGCGGAACGAGGCTGATCCCACGATTGCCTGCCGGGCTTCTTCCGTCTCGGCGCCGGACCTTTGCGGCTGGAGACGGTCAGCTTGAGCCACATGGATGCGAAAAGGCGTGTCGCGATCACCGGCGTGGGGATGGTCACATCCATCGGCCTCGACACGGACGCCACCTGGGGCGCGCTCCTGCGAGGCGAAAGCGGAGCAGGTCCGATCACCCTGTTCGATCCGGCTGGCCAGGCTGTCCGCTTCGCCTGCGAGGTGAAGGGTTTCGACCCGCTCCAGTATCTGGACCGCAAGGGCGCGCGTCGTGCGGATCGGTTCCTGCAGTTCGCCATCGCCGCGGGCGCGCAGGCCATGGAACATGCGGGGTTCGGAAACGGACTCGCCCACCTGCCGCCTGATCGGACGGGGGTCGTCGTCGGCGTCGCGGTCGGCGGGCTCCCGTTGCTGGAGGCGCAGCACCGGAAGCTCCTGTCCAAGGGACCGCGGTCGGTCTCCCCGCTTCTGATCCCGATGTTCATCCCGGACATGACGGTCGGGCTGCTATCCATCCTGTACGGTGCGCGCGGCCCCAACTACGCGACCGTGTCCGCCTGCGCGTCGAGCGGCCACTCGCTCGGACTCGCCTTCCGCTCGATCCGAAGGGGAGAAACGGACGTGATGATCGCCGGGGGCACGGAGTCCGCCATCACTCCGCTCGCGGTCGCCGGCTTCGCGTCGATGGGGTCCATGTCGACGCGCAACGATGATCCGGCGGGAGCCTGCCGCCCTTTCGACGCCCGCCGCGACGGTTTCGTGCTCGGGGAGGGCGCGGGAATGCTGATCCTCGAGGAACTGCAACACGCGCGGGCGCGTGGCGCGGAGATTCTGGCGGAAATCGTCGGCTTCGGGCAGAGTGCGGATGCCTATCACATTACGGCCCCCGTCCCGGACGGCAGGGGCGCCCGCCTGGCCATGATGCAGGCGATTGAGGACGCCGGGATCGCACCGACCGACATCGGCTACATCAACGCGAACGGGACCGCGACGCCGATCGGCGATTCAGCCGAGACGAAGGCGATCAAGGAGGTGCTGGGCGACCACGCGCGCTCGATCGTGGTGGGCTCGACGAAGTCCATGACCGGGCACCCGCTGGGGGCCGCCGGCGCGATCGAGGCGGTGATCTCCATGCTCGTCTGCAGGCACGGCGTCATCCCCCCCACCATCAACTTCGAGGAAGCCGACCCCGAGTGCGATCTCGAGTACGCCCACGGCGGTCCCATTGAGCGTCCGGTCTCGGTGGCCCTGTCGAACTCGTTCGCCTTCGGCGGCCACAACGCCAGCCTCGCGATCCGCCGCTGGGACGACCACTAGCGTGTATCTCGAGGCGACGGCTTGACGACGCGGCGGGCCGGGCAGAGTAGCGGGAGCAGCTACTACGCGAAGATGCGCCTGTAGAGTCGGAGGTTGTGCTCCTCGACCAGCTTCGGAACCTGGATGGCGTTCACCATGAGCCAGACGAACGTACCGATACCCCAGGCGGCGCCGATCGCGTAGAAGGTCCAGGCGCGCCGCACGAATGCGTCGAAGCCGCCCGACACATCTCCCATTTCGGCTGACGCGAAGCCTACGAAGAGCCAGAGCATCGCGCCCGCCATGACGGCGGAAAACACGAGTTGGGCCAGCGCCTGCTCGCGTCTCCCGAGATAGAAGTTGTGGGCTCCGAGGACGCCGAATACGACCAGCAGAATGTAGGCGACGACCGGCGACTGCTTCTTCGCCTCGTACTGAACGACCCGCTCGTCCATCTTCCAATCTCCTGTATCGGCGAAAGTTACGGGACAACGTGAGTGCCTCGCGTCGGTCCGGCAACGAGCCTCCCGCCACCCGACCGTCTTGCGGGTTCGACGCCCCGCGGGCGACAATGCGCCTCGCGCCGGGGCAGCGCCGGATCGCCGCCGCGCGACCCGTACTCCCGGTACCCTCGAAGAGGTCGGAACATGCTTTACTCCAAACCTGCCGCAGCCCCCCGGGCTGGATCCTGCACGGGCGGCGCGGGCCGGGACCGGCGCTGACGGCCATGGCGGACAGCGTCGCCATCCTGGGCGCGGGAAATATCGGGCGCGCCATCGCCGAGGGGCTCGTGGCCGCGGGCTCACACGCCCCCGCCCGGATCCACGTCACGCGCAGACGCACGGAGCGGCTGGCGGACCTCGCGGAGCGGGGGTTCGGCGTATCGTCCGACAACCGGGCCGCCGCCGCTTCGTGCGACACCGTGATCGTCGCGGTCCAGCCGCAGGCTCTGGACCCGGTGCTGATGGAGATCGCCCCGACGGTGGACCCGGAGCGCCATCTCATCGTGTCCGTCGTATCGGGGGCGTCGATCGAGGCGATCCGGCGGCACGTGGGGCCCGACGTCGCGGTGGTGCGCGCGATGCCCAACACGGCGGTGGCCCTGCGCGAATCCATGACATGCCTCGCGGCGGAGCCTGCCCACTCCGGGGCGCTGGACCGGGTGGCCGAGCTTTTCCGGGCCGTGGGGGCCACGCTCGTCGTGGAGGAAGAGCACATGGTCCCCGCCACGGCCCTCTGCGCCTGCGGGGTGGCGTTCTTTCTGCGTGCGGTGCGCGCCGCCTGCCAGGGCGGCATCGAGATCGGCTTCCATCCCGAGGAGGCGCTCCAGATGGCGGCCCAGACCGCGCTCGGGGCGGCGGCGCTCGTGCGAGACCAGGGCCGGCACCCGGAGCGCGAGATCGACAGCGTCACGACGCCGCGCGGATGCACGATCGCCGGCCTCAACGAGATGGAGCACCGCGGGTTTTCCTCCGCATTCATCAAGGGGATCACGACCTCCGCCGTGAAGGCCGAGTCGCTCTACGCCGGTGACTGATCGAGGGCGCGGCACCCGGCGCCACGCCCCGGCCCCCGTCCTGCCGTGACCGCCCAGACGCTCTACATCGTCGCCGCCCTGTGCCTCGTGATCGCCGGCACGGAATGGCTCGTGCGCCGGAGTTTCCTGCGGCACGGTGGCACCGCGCTGATGGTCATCATCTTCACCGCGATCATCGCGAACGTCGGTCTGCTCCCGACCTCCTCTACCGAGGCGAGCCCGGTCCCGGCCTTCGACGCGATCTTCGGCACGGTGGCGCCGCTTGCGATCGTGTGGCTTCTCCTCAAGGTCAATCTGCGCGACATCCTCCGTGCCGGGCTGCCGATCATCACCCTCTTCCTCATCGGGTCGCTGGGGACCGTGGCCGGCGTGATCGCGGGCATGGTGCTGGTGGACGGGCCGGAGCGGATCGGTCCCCTGTTCGGGCCGCTGGGGGGGATGTTCACGGGCACCTACACGGGCGGCAGCGTGAACTTCAACGCGGTCGCGCTCGAGTACGACGTGATGCGGGAGGGGGTGCTGTTCGGCGGGGCATCGGCCGTGGACTCGATCATGACGACGGTGTGGATGGCCGCCACGATCGCGATCCCGCGCTGGCTGCGACCGCACTGGCCGCAGTCCGGATGGAACTGGGGCGGGTTGGCCGAGGCGGTGCCGGGGTCCGACGACCGGGCGCCGGACCTCGGCATCGACGAGGATACCGAGCGCGTACATCCGGTCGACCTCGCCCTCGTCCTCGCGATCGGTTTCGGGACGCTGTGGGCCTCACAGCGGCTGGAGGCGTGGACCGCCTCCATGGGATTCCCGATTCCGGACATCCTGATCCTCACGGTGATCGCCCTCATCCTCGCCCAGTTCCGGGCCATCACGGACCTCGCCGGAAGCCGGACGCTGGGACTGTTCTCCGTCTACCTCTTCCTGTGCGTGATCGGCGCGCACTGCGATGTGCGGGCGCTGGCCGACATCGGCCCGCTCGGTCTCGCGCTCCTCGTCTTCACCTTCACGATCGTCGTCGTGCACGGCCTCATCACCTTCGGCGCGGCCCGCCTCCTGCGGCTAGACGTGGACATCGCGGCCGTGGCGTCCCAGGCCAACGTCGGCGGCGGCACCTCCGCCCTCGCGCTCGCGCGCAGCCTGGGGCGCGGCGATCTCGTGCTTCCGGCCGTCCTCATCGGGTCCCTCGGAAACGCCGTCGGCACCTTCCTCGGTCTGTGGGTCGCGCGCATGCTCCCCTCGTTGTTCGGATGAGGG
>CAZDZJ010000011.1:0-7047 GCA_964509895.1 uncultured Gemmatimonadota bacterium | reverse complement strand
ACGTGCATTCGCGGGGGCCTCGCTCGCGGCCGGGAGCGCCGCCGCACCCGCCGCCGCGAGCGAGGCCCCCGCGAATGCACGTCGCGTCATTGTCATCGAAGGTCTCCCTGTCCAGTGGTTCGGACGGTCACGAGGCGACATGAGCATGGCCCCCCGCGCCCTCAACGTCCAGCGCCCATCTCCGAGAGGGCGTCGGCCATGAGCGCGATGTCGTCCTCGAAGGACTCGGGGGCCAGCGGGCCGAAGGAGAAGCGGAAGAAGCTCGACAGCGGCGAGGCGTCGCCGAGGCGCGCCATGTCGCAGTCGGTGCCCTTCAGGATCGCGGCGCCGCGCGTGAAGAGGCGCTCGTTGAGCTCCTGGGCCGTCCAGCCGTCCGGGAGCCGGCACCAGTGGTAGAAGCCGCCGTCGCCGGAGAACAGGTCGAGGCCGAGTTCCCCGAAGGCCCGCCCGTAGCGCTCGCGCTGCATCGCGTAGAAGGCGGGGACCGCTTCCCGCACATGCAGCATGCGCTCGGGATCCAGGAGTTCGACCGCGTAGCATTGGGACGGGTGGGATACGCCGCCCATCCCGAACGAGGAGAAGTTCCCGAGCACCTCGATGTGTCGCTTCGCCGCCACGGCCCACCCGATGCGGATGCCGGGGGCCTGAAGGCCCTTCGTGGCGGCGCCGATCACGAACAGGTTGCCGCGCTCGATGTCGTCGACGTGCGCCAGGGCGCTCACCGGCCGGTCGTGGAGGAGCTCGTAGGCCTCATCGACGAGGAGTCCCAGGTCGTCCTCCTGGCTCGCCGTCACGAGCGCCCCGAGTTCCTCCCCGGTCCGCGTCACGCCGGTCGGATTGCAGGGATTGCTGAGCAGCGTCAGCGTGCGCCCCTCGCGGGGGGCCGTGTAGTCGGAGACGGGTGGCCGGAACCCGTTGTCGGCACCGCTGTGCACCAGGTGATAGGGGCGTCGCAGACGCTCGAGGACATCGTAGTATGGCGTGTATTCCGTGGACGCCAGCCGCACCTCGATGTCGGGCTCGAGAAAGAGGAGGAGCGCCACGATGGCGGGTCGCCCGCCCGCGAACACCATCACGTTCTCCGCCGTGATGTCGACGCCGTACGATTGGCGGTAATAGGCCGCGATCGCCTCCCTCAGCGCCGGAAGCCCCCACGCCTTGGGATATTTTCGATGCTCGGAGGTCACGGTGACGCTGGATGGGAGCGCGGGGCCGCCGGGCAGGGCGACGGTCCTCGGGAAGCCCTGGCTCCACGGGTTGGTCCCGGGTTCGCCCATATAGGTGCCGAACGCCCCCAGGAAGGCGTACAGCGTCTCGTAGATCCCCATCGGGGGCACGTATCTCAGGTACAAGGCCGGTCGCTCCTTCGGGTTCCGGGAGTGCTCGGGCGTGCGGCTCAGGGGGACGGCGACGCTTCCACGGTGAGGGTCATCAGCATGCCGCGGCTGTCGTGGCCGGCCACGTCGCACACGACGGTGTAGCTCCCGGGGGACAGGTCGAGTTCGACGAGACGAACCTCTCCGGTATTCACATCCGTCTCCGTCTCCCACAGGACCTCGCCGCTTGCGGGGTCCACCAGTTTGAGGTTGTGCATCTCGAAGCCCTGGTTGCTGAGGCGCAGCACGGTCGGGCCGGACGGCAGCCGCGCCGGCATGCCGATCGCGTATTCGAGGAGGGCGACATCGACGGCCTCCGCCTCGTAAGCGGCCTCCGGATAGGCTTCCGCGGAAAAAGCAGGATCCCCGGACTCGCGGCCGGGCATCGGAGCCGGGGCCGGCGGGCGGCTGCCGGAATCCGCATCGCCGGCGCAGCCGATGGCGAGGACCGCCGCGACACCGGCGGCGCCGACCGGCCCGCAGATCGACCCGGTGCGAGGCCTCACGCCACCGGACTCAGCCGGGTCGGCCGTGGCACTTCTTGTACTTCCTGCCGCTCCCGCACGGGCACGGCTCGTTGCGCCCCGGGGCTTTGGCGGCCGTCACCGGCGCGGTGGTGCGGCGGGGCTGCTGTCCGGCGCGGAGAGCCGCCCGGGCCGCCGTGTCGTCCGGGGTCAGTTCCTTCACCGCGGCGGACGCCGCCACGCCGGTAGCCGAGAACGCGGGTTCCGGCGCGGGCCGTGCGCCGTCCGGCGCAGCTGCCGCGCCCCGGCCGGCCGCCATTCCGCCGCCGGGCCCCGCGCCCGGCTCGACCGGGCCGCTCATGCCGGTAATCTGCGGCGCCGGTGGCCGGATCGGCGGCCGACGCTCGATGCGCACGCGGAAGAAGCGATTGGCCACGGTCTTCCGGATGTCCGTGATCAGGCTCACGAACATTTCGTACGCTTCCTTCTTGTATTCGACGAGCGGATCCTTCTGTCCCCAGGACCGGAACTGAATCGAGGAGCGCAGGTGATCGAGGTCGTAGAGGTGGTCCTTCCACTTCTCGTCCAGCACCGACAGCACGATGAAGCGGAGGACCTGCTCCCAGCGTTCACCGAAGCTCTCCAGCTTGGTGCGGAACTGCTCGAGTGCGCTCTGAAGTACCGCGTCGTACAACTCTTCCGTTCCCGCCCAGTTGTCGGCGCTCGCATCCTTCACTGTCTCGGGCGTGTCTGCGCGATCCGCTCCGACCCGGGGCAGGAAATCGTTGTGCAGGAAATACTCGATCAGCAGGTGTTCGCGCAGGCCCGGCAGATTCCACTGGTCGTGAGGGCTCTCCTCGGGCACATAGGCGTCCATCTCCTCGCGGATCGCCTCCTCGACCATCTCCCATGTCTCGCCCTTGAGGTCTTCCCCGCCCTCGAGCGCGTAGAGACGCAGGTCGTAGACGACTTCCCGCTGCTGGTTCATCACGTCGTCGTAGTCCAGCAGTCGCTTGCGGGCATCGAAGTTCTGCGTTTCGACGCGCTTCTGTGCCCGCTCGACCGACTTCGTGATCCACGGGTGACTGATGACCTCGCCCTCCTGCACACCGAGACGATCCATGATCTTCGCCACGCGCTCGTGCATGAAGAGCCGCATGAGGTCGTCTTCGAGCGACAGAAAGAACAGGCTGGCCCCGGGATCCCCCTGGCGTCCGGAGCGGCCTCGCAGCTGGCGGTCGATGCGGCGCGACTGGTGGCGCTCGGTACCCAGGATCTGGAGCCCGCAGGGCGGCTCCTCCTCGCACCCCCGCTCCTTGATCTCGGTGCGCGACAGGTCCGGCTCCTCGTCGGTGCGGCCGAACGCCGGGGTCTCGGAGCGGATCCCGCACACGTCGCACTGGACGCAGGGGGAGGCGAGTTTGATGTCGGTGCCGCGCCCGGCCATGTTCGTCGCGATCGTGATCGCTCCGGGCTGACCCGCGTTGCGCACGATCTCCGCTTCCCGGGCGTGCTGCTTGGCGTTCAGCACCTCATGGGCCAGGCCCCGTCGCTTCAGCATCCGCGAGATGATCTCGGACACTTCCACGCTCGTCGTCCCGACGAGGATCGGAAGACCCTCCCCGTTGATCCGCTCGATCTCGTCTATGAGCGCGGCGAACTTCTCCTTCTTCGTCTGGAAGATCACGTCGTCGTGATCGAGACGCCGGACCGGCCGGTTCGTCGGGATGACCACGACCTCGAGATCGTAGATGGCGTGGAACTCGCCCTCTTCCGTCTCGGCCGTCCCCGTCATCCCGGACAGCTTGTCGTACATCCGGAAGTAGTTCTGGATCGTGATCGTGGCGAGTGTCTGTGTCTCGCCGCGCACCTTGACCTTCTCCTTCGCCTCGACCGCCTGGTGGAGTCCGTCCGACCAGCGCCGCCCGTGCATCTTTCGTCCGGTGTGCTCGTCGACGATCACGACGTCGCCGTTCTCCACCACGTACTCCACGTCCCTCTCGTAGAGAGAGTAGGCCTTCACAAGCTGGTGGATGACGTGGATCGTCTCCGATTTCTCGGCGTATTCGCGTTCGAGTCGCTGGATCTCGTCCCGCTTCTCGTCCGTCGTCAGCGACTCGTCGTCCTCGACGCGCTGGACATCCTCCGAGATGTCGGGGACGACGAACAGCTCGGGGTCGTCGGGCGAGAGTACGTCGAGACCCTGGTCGGAGATCTGGATCGTGTGCCCCTTCTCATCCATCGAGAAGAGAAGCATCTCGTCGATCTCCGGCAGCCGCTTCTCCCTCATGAGGTCGGCTTCGCTGCGCTGCACGAGCTGCTTCACGCCCGACCGCGTCTTCAGCTTGAGGAGCCGTTTGTTCTTCGGCCCGCCACGCTGGGCTGCGAGGAGCTTGAGTCCCGCTTCCCAGCGCAGGTCGGTATCGTCGTCTGCCTCGGCCTGCTCCAGCATTTCCGTGCCCTCGGCGACGAGGCGATTGACGATACGCGACTGCTTGCGGGTGAGCGCGGCCACCTGGGCGTTGTGCTGCTGGTACACGTCGCGCTCATCGCGCCCGGCGGGGCCGGAGATGATCAGCGGAGTCCGGGCTTCGTCGATGAGGACGGAGTCGACCTCGTCGATGATCGCGTACGCGTGACCGCGCTGCACGCGTTGCCCGAGTTCGATCACCATGTTGTCCCGCAGGTAGTCGAACCCGAACTCGTTGTTCGTGCCGTAGGTGATGTCCGCCTGGTAGGCGGCGCGTCGCTCCGCGCTCCCCGGCTCCGTGTCCTCGAGCACGCCCACGGTGAGTCCGAGGTAGCTGAACACCGTGCCCATCCACTGCGCGTCGCGCCGGGCGAGGTAGTCGTTGACCGTCACGAGGTGCACGCCGCGGCCCGGGAGCGCGTTGAGATACATCGGCATCGTGGCGACGAGCGTCTTGCCCTCGCCCGTGGCCATCTCGGCGATCTTCCCCTGATGGAGCACGATCCCGCCGATGAGCTGCACATCGTAGGGGATCATGTCCCACGACATCTCGTTCCCCGTGACCTCGATCTCCGTTCCGAGCAGCCGCCGGCACGCTTCCCGCACGGTCGCGAAGGCCTCGGGCAGAAGCTCGTCGAGGACGGCCTGCAGGGCTTCGTTGAGGTCGCCTTCCGTCGAGGCGATGCGCTCGGTCAGGTCGGCCCGGCGCGCCGGGTTCTCGGTGAAACGCCGCTTCTCCCGCAGTTCTTCGACGGCCTGCTCGAACTCGGCGGTCCGTTCCCGAATGGTCGCCCGGAACTTCTCCGTCTGCTCCCGGAGGTCCTCCTCCGAGGCGTCCGCAAGGCGCGATTCCGCTTCCTTGATCTGCTCGATGACCGGCCGCATGCGCTTCATCTCGCGCGCAAAGCGCGTTCCGAAGACCTGCGTTACGACGTTCTTCAACATCCGGGGCTCACTGGGTTACATGGCGCGCCCGGCGTGCGGCCCAGGCGCGCTCGACATCGTGTCGGATCGTTTCCGGAACGAGGAGGTGGACCGAACGCCCCTCCTCGAGGCGCTGCCGGATCCGGCTCGCCGAGACGTCCACTCGCGTGACGTTCGCGACAACATACTCGATCGGCGTCGATTGCGGGGAGGGTGCGGGCTCCCGGCCGTCCCGCGGCATCACCGCGATGCGGGCCAGTTCTGGAAGCCGCCGCCATCGTTCCCAGCGGTGGATGTTCGCGAACTGGTCCGCGCCCATCGCGAGGACGAACTCGTCCGTCGGAAAAGAGCCCGTGAGCGCCTCCAGGGTGTCCACCGTGTAGGAAGGACCTGCGCGATCGACCTCGATCGAGCTGACCTCGATTCCGTGCGCACCGGCCAAGGCGCGGCGCGTGAGATCGAGGCGAACCTTCGCGGACAGGGTGACGACACGGTGGGGGGGATCCCCCGCGGGGATCACGAGCAGCCGATCGAGATCCAGGGCCCCGATGAGTTCGCGCGCCACAGCGACGTGGCCCACGTGCGGAGGATCGAAGCTCCCGCCGAGGATGCCCGTCCGTCGACCGGCGGGCGGGACGTCAGGGGATTGACCAGGCATCCCCTGCGGGGTTCTCCTCCGCCACCAGAGACCGGGCCTCCTCGGAGTCGGGGAACTCGGACATCAGCCGCTCCCGGATGGAAACGGCTTCGGTCTCGAACCCCACGACGCGGTAGCTGCGGTACAGACGCAGGAGGAGATCCGGGAGGAACGACTCGGTCGGCTCCTCCGCCAGCGACTTTTCGAAGTAGACGATCGCGGAACTCGGCAACCTCATGTGCTCCTGGTAGTACTTCCCGATCTCATAGCTCTTCTCGGCGAGTTTCGCGCGCGCTTCCGCCATCAGGGCTTCGGCCCGTTCGCGGTGGGGGGTGGTGGGAAAGAACTGCAGCAACCGGTCGCATTCCTCGAGGGCCCGCCGGGTGAACTCCTGGGAAAGCGTGACCCTGGGCGAGGCCGCGAGGTACGCCCGGCACAGTCCGAGTTGCGCATCGTCGGCGAGGGGACTGTTGGGCCGGTTCGTGGCCATGCGCCGAAACTCCTCCACGGCATCGAGTTCGTTCCCCGCCCGGAGCTGCCCCTCGGCCGCGAGGTACTGGGCGCTGTCGACGAGCGGACTCAGCGGATCGCGCAGCATGAAGGCGAGGAAACCCTGGGCCGCCTGCCGGTATTCCTCGGCGTCGAACCGATCCTGCGCCCATTGGAAGAGATCCGGTGGCTCGATATCGCCCGGAGGGCCGGAACCCGAACAGGCCGCGAGCATGAGGACCGTCGCGAAGAGCGCCACCGGGAGCGCCGGGCGGAGCGCGGGCCGAGCCGGGAATCTCATTCGAAGCCGAAGCGGATCTGGCGGATCCGCTCCTCCGCGCGCCGGACCAGGGCGTGTGTCCGCGTCGGATTCAGTTCAAGTACACGGGTATAGCTGGCGAGAGCTTCCCCGGTCTCTCCCAGGGCGAGGTGGAGTTCGCCCATCAGAAAATGCGCTTCGACCATGTGCGTCCGGGGTACGCCGAGTTCGACCATTTCGCCGAGCTTCTCGAGGGCGGCGGCCGGGCGCCCCTCCGCACGGTCCTCGTCGGCGGACACGTAGAGGCAATTGCCGTAGTGGTAGCGGGCGTCTTCCAGGTTCGAGCGAGCGTCCTCCATTGCTACGAGGAAGTCCCCGTAGAAGGGGAGCGCGCGAGTGCACGCTCCGAGCTGCTCGTAGGCGAGACC
>CAZDZJ010000010.1:0-16005 GCA_964509895.1 uncultured Gemmatimonadota bacterium | reverse complement strand
CGCGGCCTGGAAGGTTGCGATGCCGCGCACGGCCTCCGCCAGCCCGCCGGTGCGCGCGTAGGGCCAGTACTCCGCCACGAGGTGCACCACGGCGAGGTCCTCCGGACGAAGGATGCCGGAGGGGACGCTCGCGGGCGTTGGCGCCGGCGCCGCCTTCGGCTTCGAGGCCGCCTTGCGGGCATTGGCCGCCTTCGGCTTGGCCGCCGTCCTGGCCCTGGCGGTGGCCTTCGGCTTGGCCGTCGTCCTCGACTTGGCGGCCCTCTTCGGCTTCGCGGGCGCCTTGTCCTTCGTGGGCGCCTTCGGCTTCACAGCCGACTTCTGATCCTTGGCGGTCATGGGTCTCCGACTCGTATTCTTTGCGCTGGATTCTGGTTCACGACGAACGGCCGCGGGCAGGAACCCCGACCCGCGTGCCGCAACCGGCAGATGCGGCGCTCCGGCGTGGAGCGGAGTGCGCCGCGGTGAGGTGGCAGATAAGAGCGCGACAAGTTACCAGCCCGTCCGGCACTCGCCAAACCTCCCGCGATCTCTCGTCTCCCCTCGGGGGCGCCGACTTCGAACGGTTCCGTGCGGGCCGCGAATCCGCCCTCCACGAGCTCCTCGGCGCGCATTTCGGCGCGCGAAAGAGCGTCGCCGGCACGCGGTTCGCGGTGTGGGCGCCGAGGGCGCAGTCCGTGCATGTCCTGGGCTCCTTCAACGATTGGCAGACGGGGGCGGACCCGATGGCCCGCGTTGACGGCGCGGGGGTGTGGGAACGCTTCGTCCCGGGCGTGCTACCCGGCGAACTCTACAAGTTCCAGGTGCATTCCGGCCTCGACGGCGAACCGCGCGCGGTCGAGAAGTCGGACCCGATGGCCCGCGCCGCGGAGTTGAGGCCCGGGACCGCGTCCCGCGTCGTCGCGGCCGAGCCGAACGGCTGGACGGACGCCGCCTGGCTGGAGGCGCGGCCGGAGCGGGCGGCGCCGGAGACCCCGGTCTCGATCTACGAAGTACACCTCGGCTCCTGGCGCCGCCGCCCCGACGGCGCGTGGCTCGACTATCGGACCCTCGCCGCGGAACTCCTCCCGTACGCGGCCGGCCTCGGATTCACGCACGTCGAACTGCTCCCCATCACCGAGCACCCGCTCGATGCGAGCTGGGGCTATCAGACGACAGGCTACTTCGCCCCCACCTCCCGCTACGGGACGCCGGAGGACTTCGCGTATTTCGTCGACGAGGCTCACCGTCTCGGGCTGGGCGTGATCCTCGACTGGGTGCCGGGGCACTTTGCGCCGGATCTCCCCGGCCTGCGGGAGTTCGACGGCGCGCCGCTGTACGAGATGGGCGAGGAGCCCCGGGCGCGTCATCCGGACTGGGGGACGCTCGTGTTCGACCACGGTCGGCCCGAGGTCGTCTCCTTCCTGCTCTCCAGCGCCCGCTACTGGATCGAGCGCTACCACCTTGACGGGCTGCGCGTCGATGCGGTGGCCTCGATGCTCCGTCTCGACTTCTCGCGGGAGGAGGGCGAGTGGGAGCCCAACGAAGAGGGCGGACGGGAGAACCTCGACGCGATCGCCTTCCTGAGGGCGCTCGCCGACATGGTGCACGAGCGCTTTCCCGGCGTCCTCCTGTTTGCGGAGGAGAGCAGCGCCTGGCCGGGCGTGACGGCGCCGACGGACGAAGGAGGGCTGGGGTTCGACTTCAAGTGGAGCCTGGGCTGGATGAACGACACGCTCCGGGTCCTGCGCGCCCCGCCGGAGCGGCGACCCACCCTCCACTCCCGGCTCACCTTCTCGCTGCACTACACGCATATGGAACGACATCTCCTTCCATTGTCGCATGATGAAGTTGTTCACCTCAAGCGTTCTCTAATCGAGAAGATGCCGGGCTCGGAGGAGGAGAAGTGCGCGGGGCTCCTGCTCCTGCTCGGGTACATGTGGACGCATCCGGGAGGGAAACTCCTTTTCATGGGCGGAGAGATCGGGGAGCGCCGGGAATGGAACGAGGCGGCGTCGCTCGACTGGGCTCTTCTCGACGAGCCCCGTCACCGGGGGATCCGGCGCTGGGTGCGCGCGTTGAACGAACGCTACACCCGCGAGCCGGCGCTCCACCACCTCGACCACACCGCGGAAGGCTTCGAGTGGATGGACGTGCACGACGCGCAGCACAGCGTGCTGAGCTACGTGCGCTGGGCGCCGGGCTGGGACGACTTCGTCGCCGTGGTCGCGAACTTCTCCGCCTCCGCCCGCCCGGCCTACCGGGTCGCCCTCCCGGCGCCCGGCCTCTACACCGCCCTCCTCGACAGCGGGGACCCGGCATTCGGCGGACGCGGTCCCGTAGCGCTCCCCCGGGCCGCGGAGGAGGTCGACTACCTCCAGCGTCCGGCCGCGCTCACGCTGGACCTGCCGCCCCTCGCCTTCCTCCTCCTCCAGCGGGGGGCCTGACCCGCGGCGGGCCCCCGTTCGGGTCAGGCAGCGTAGAGTTGGAGCCGATTCGAGAACTCCGCCGCGATGGCCTCGAGCGCCCCAAGGTCCGGGTGGCGCAGGAAGATCATTCCGTCGGATACGAGCGTCGCCTGCCAGTTGCGGCGGGGTGAACCGACCGGGAGCAGGTCGAGGCTGCACACGCGGTCCCCGTACTCCTGAAGGAGCGGGGCGAGGCCCTCGATACGCTGGATCCGACCCTGCCCCCGAGCGCGCTTGACGATCCAGCACGCGTTGTACTTCCGCTCCACCGCCTGCGACCACTTCGCGTGCACGACGCCTTCGGCCCAGCCGCGGTAGGTATCGATGTCGCTCGCGAAGTTGATGAGGTCGACGGTGCGCACTCCCGGCGGGCGGGCGCCGATCTCGCCGAAAACGGCCTCGCCGTCGGCCGTCCGGTACCACTCCATGTGCGTGTACCCCGTGTCGAACCCGAGGGCCGCGAGCACGGCAAACCCCATCTCGCGCCCGGGGGCGAGGTCGTCCGCCTCCACGTCGCGCAGGGCATAGGTGACGGGGCTCAGCCACTCGTGCGTCTTCGACTCGAGGGCACGAGGCCAGTAGCGACAGATGTTGTAGTGGGCGACGACGCCTCCGACGGTGACGGTGTCGAAGGTCATGTCCTCGCCCTCGATGAACTCCTCCACGGTGACCTGGGGGACGTGCCGCAGGGCGGGGAGGACGCGGTCGAGATCGCGCGCCGAATCCACCCGGTGCGTATCCGCCGAGCCGGCACCCGCGACGGGCTTCACGACGAGCGGAAAGCCGACGCGGTCGGCGACCTCGCGGCACTCGGCACGGCTCGTCGCCCTCCCGTGGCGGGGCGTGCGGATCCCGGCGCCGTCGAGGACATCCTTCATCACTTCCTTGTCTCGGAAGGGAAGCGTCTGCTCGACCGTGGGACCGGGCAGCTCCAGCATCTCGCGCAGCCGGGCGGCAAGGATCATGAAGGGTTCCCACAAACACTCCACGCGGTCGATGCGGGTCTTCGCCGCCAGCGCCGCGACCTGGCGCATCACGTCTGCCTCGTCGGCGAGCGACCGCACCTGGAGGTGCGACGACACGCACGCCCGCGCGACCTCGGGAAGCGCGGCGCGGGGCTGATCGCCCAGCCCGATCACGGTCGCGCCGACTTCCGCGAGACCGCGCGTGAAATACGTCATCTCGGCCGGATAGCCCGGCGAAATCATCAGTACGTTCATGGCTTCATTCTGTTCGGGAGTTTCGTTCCGGGAGCCAGTGCAGTGTCGAGGATTTCCGCGACACTACACTACGTTGCGAGTTCCACCCGCACGCGGGTGATGATCCGGCCCAGCGCTTCCTCGACGACCTCGGTCCGCGGGTGACGGACGATGATGTAGCCCTCTCCCTCGTAGGAGGCGCTCTGCCTCTGTCCGGCGCGGGGGAGGCGCCACTCGACGCAGAGAGGCCCGAGGTCTCGCGCGATCTCCTCGAGGCCCGCCACCCGCCGCACGGAACCTCGCCCCTGTCCCCGGAGGTAGGCCGCGCCGGCGGCGTAGGGCCGGGCCGGCGGGTCGAACTCATCGAAGACCAGGAGATGAGCCCAGGCCCGGTAGAGGTCGAAATCGTGCGCCTGGGAGATGAGCGTGACGAACTGGGCGCCGGGCGGCCGCGCCCCGACTTCGGAAACTGCCACCGTGCCATCGGGACGGCGGAACCATTCCATGTGGCTCAGCCCAGTTTCCATCCCGAGCGCATCGAGCGCCGGCCCGGCGACCCGCCGGATCTCCTCGTAGCGGGGCGAGTCGACCTCGCGCGGCAGGAGCACGCACCACTGGATCCACGGCTCGCGCAGCACCTCGAGCGGCGTGGGCAGATAGTGGTTGATCGAATGCCACACGGGGCGGCCCCCGATCGAGACCGCGTCGAAGGAGTGTTCCTCGCCGACCACGAACTCCTCGATCAGCGTGGGGCGCTCCGCGCTCGGCCGGGACATGGCGATGGCGGACCGCAACTGCTCGGGCGTTTCCACCCGGAAGGTGCCGCGGGCGCCGGAACCGGCGGGCGGCTTCACGATGAGCGGGAACCCGATCTCGTCCGCAGACGCGACCGCCTCGGCCTCGTCGCGAATCAGTGCATGGCGGGCGCAGGGCAGGCCGTGCGACCGCAGCACGTCCTTCATGCGCGACTTGTCTCGGAAATTGCGCGCGGCTGCAGCCCCCATCCCCGGCAGCCCGAGCCCGTCGCGCAGTTCACCGAGCGGTACCTGGAGTTCCTCGAGCGCGCCCATCAGGCGGTCGATCCCGCCGAGCTGGCGGGAGAGCTGACGGAGCCCGGCCTGGATCCCCTCCGCCGTCAGGGCGTCCTCCACCCGGGCCTGCGCGGCGATCTTCCCCCGCAGGGAAGGGGGGGTACGCTCCGGCGGTTCCTGGGTCACGACCCCGAGGCGCACGCCGGCGAGCCCCGCGGCGGCTTCCACAAAGCGCAGCGTGGTAGGGAGATAGAACGGGGCGACGAACGCAACGTTGGGCATGGATCTTTCGGGTTGCCGCGACGGACCGGACGGCCGCCGACGGGCGGGCTGGCGTTAGAGAGCAGGGACTGTACTATGTCGGGCCCTCGAAGTGAAGTTTTTCCCGCAAATCCGTTGGCGAAGCATGCACGTCGTATTCGTTGAACCCCTGTTTCCCGGGAACCAGAAGGACTTCGTACGCGGTCTGCACGAAGTCGGCGCGGAGGTGTCCGCGGTGGGCGAAGCGCCGCCGGAAGCGCTGCACCGGGATCTTCGCGGATGGCTCACCTGCTACGAGCAGGTCGGCTCCGTGTGCGATGAGGGCGCACTCGCGCACGCCCTTCGCGAGATCCACCGGGTGCGGCCCGTGGATCGTATCGAGGCCACCGTCGAAGCCCATATCCTCCCGGTCGCCCGCGTGCGCGAAGCCGCGGGACTAGCCGGGACCTCCGTGCGCACGGCCCACCTGTGCCGCGACAAGCCGGCGATGAAGGAGGCCCTCCGCGACGCGGGGATCGCGACCGCGCAGTCCATGGGCGGTGGCGATCCGCGGGCGATCATGGATTTCGGCCGGCGGATCGGCTATCCGCTCATCGTCAAGCCGCGCGCGGGGGCCGGCGCTTCCGGGACCTACCGCGTCGACGGCGAGGGGGAACTCGCGACGCTTCTTCCGAGCCTCGGCGTGGGGCGGGGCGCCGAGGTCGCGGTCGAGGAGTTCGTCGATGGACACGAGGCGTTCTACGACACGCTGACGGTGGGCGGCGCAGTGATCCACGACTTCATGACCCACTATTACCCGAACGTGCTCGAAGCCATGCGGTCGCGCGACGTTTCGCCCCAGTTCATCGCAACCAACCGGATCGACGCGGCCGATGCGTATGCGGAAGTCCGGGAACTCGGTCAGCGGGTCATTGACGTGCTCGAGATCGGGACTTCCGCGACGCACATGGAGTGGTTCTTCGGGGAGAAGGGACTCAGGTTCTCGGAGATCGGCTGCCGTCCACCCGGCGTGCGGGCCTGGGATCTCTACGGCGCCGCGAACGAGATGGACGTGTATCGCGAATGGGCCGCCTGCATCGTGCACGGACGGAAGTCGCAGGAGGCGTCCCGCCGGTACTCGGCGGGGATCGTCACGCTCAGGCCCGAGCACGACGGCCGGATCGCGGGGTATGAGGGTCTGGAGAAGGTCGACGCCCGTTTCGGAGATTGGATCATCGACACGCACCTGCCGCCGCCCGGTACGCCGACGCAGCCGGTGCAGGCCGGATACATGGCGAACGCTTGGCTCCGGCTCCGGCACCCGGACTACGACGCCCTGCGCGAAATGCTCGATGCCGTGGGGCGTTGGGTGAGGGTGCGCGCCGCATGAGGGTCTCGCGCAGGCGCCGGGAGGCCAAGACCGCCGTGCCCGGGTCGCCGCTCGTCCTCCTCGGACCGCGAGGGGATGGCCCATCGCTCCGCGACGTCATCGGGGATCTCGAGGCGGCGGGAACGCTGTCTCCCGGCGCGCGGATCGCGGCCGTGACGGCCGGGTGGCGGGACCGGGAGGCGAACGATGGCCTCGTCGAGCCCCGACTTGCGGACCGCGTCGTCGATCTCGAGCTGTACCGGCGTTCCGACCGGGTCGCCGAGGCGGACCCGGAACTCGCGCGGGCGCACCGGGCGATCCGGAACCGCCTCAAGGCGCTGCGCCGTGCCTACAACCTCAGACTCCGCGGCCTCATCGAGGCACACGCCCGGCTGGCGGAACTGCGGGGGGACGAATCCGTGCTCGCGGCCGAGCGCGACGAGGCCATGGAGGCCATTCGGCGTCTCGATGTGCGGCACCTGGATCGCGTCGTCGAGATTCGCTCGGAGTTCGAACGGAGCATGACGCCGGGTCAGCGCGATGCCGTGCGGTTTCAGCGGCGCGAGGTCGACGCGCGCCTGGATGGGACGGAGGCGATCATACTCGAGGGCGGGCACGTCGCGAACCTGCTGAGCCGCCTCCGCATGTTCGGGGGGTGCGACCTTCTCGAGGGTCGCGCCGTGATCGGCCGCTCGGCCGGGGCCATGGTGCTCACCGAGCGCGTGGTTCTCTTCCATGACCGGCCGCCGTGGGGGGAAGGGAACCCCGAGGTCTTCGATGCGGGGCTCGGCGTTGTCGAGGGCATCGTCGCGCTGCCCCACGCCTCCGTCCGTCTCGCGCTCGAGGACCCGACGCGGAGCGCGCGGCTGGCGGCCCGCTTCGCCCCGGACTCGTGCGTCCTCCTCGATCCCGGGTGCCGCATGGACCGGTCGGGCGACGCCTGGTCCGGCAGCGGTTCCGTCGAGCGCCTCGACGCGGCGGGCCGCCGGGTTCTCTTCCGCGCGGCGGCGTAGTCCGGCGATGCGATTCGACGCCAGCGCCCGAGCCCACGGGCACGACACCGCCATGCCGCCTTCGTTGGCTATCCAGGCGCTCGAGGAACGACTCGCGTCCCGTGGCGACCCGGCGGGCACGGTGGACGCGTTCCTCGAGGCGAACGAGTTCCCGCTCCCCGAGCCTCCCGTGTACACGTTCGTGTACCGCGGCCCGGCCGACGCCGTGCGTCTCCGGCACTGGGTGCACGGGCTTCAGACCTCGGCGCCCTTCCGCCGCCTGATCGGGACCGATCTCTGGTGCTACACGCTCGAACTTCCGGACGAATCGCGCGTGGAGTACAAGATCGAAGTCCACACGCGGGGACGGGTCGAGTGGATCGAGGATCCGCTGAATCCGCTCCGCGCGCGCGATCCGTTCGGGGCGAACTCCGTCGTGCAGGCGCGCGGCTACGAAATCCCCGAGTGGGCGCTGGAGAGGGAGGACGTCCCGCGCGGCGTGATGGACGAACTCGTCGTCGAGAGCGATGCGCTGAAGTCCGCACGGCACGTGACGGTGTACCGTCCGGACGCGTTCCGCGCGAACCGGCGCTACCCGCTGCTCATCGTGCACGACGGGAGGGACTACATCGAGTACGCGAGCCTCCGGCAGGTGCTCGATCAGCTGATCGACCGCTTCGAAATCCCGCGCATGATCGTGGCCATGCTGCACGCCGGCGACCGGATGTCGGAGTATTCGGCGGACCCGGCACACGCGCGGTTCGTGGTCGAGGAGTTGCTCCCGCGCCTCGAGCGCGACTATCCGCTCCACCGGGAGCCCGAGTCGCGCGGCCTCATGGGGGCGAGCCTGGGTGCGGTCGCCTCCTTCCACACGGCGCTCGCCTACCCCGGCCGTTTCGGCCGCCTCCTGCTCCAGTCCGGCTCCTTCCTCTTCACGGACATCGGTCCCGCCGAGAACGGACCCGCCTTCGACCGGATGGTCGACACGATGAACGCGTACCGCGCCGGGCCGACAGCCATCGCGGAGAAGGCGTTCGTCTCGGTGGGCGTCTACGAGCCCCTCGTCTCGGAGAACCGGGCCCTCATTCCCGCGCTCCGGCGCGGCGGTCTGGATGTGCGTTTCGTGGAGTCGCGCGACGGCCACAACTGGGAGAACTGGCGGGACCGCCTCCGCGAGGGCCTGTCGTGGCTCTTCCCGGGTCCGCTCTGGCTGGTGTACGAATGACGGCCGCGAAGGCCGCGACGACTCCCTCGCCCGAGGTGGCGCGCCGCATCGGTCTCTCGCTCGGGGCGGACCTCTGCTGGCCCATCGCGTACCGCGCGATCCTCGAACGCCTGGACCTCCGGATCCCCTCCCCGGACGGCACGATCCGGTTTCGGCTCGAAGATGTCACGATCGAGCCTTTCGACCTGCAGCAGGAGGGGAAGTACGACCTCGTCATCGACCGGCTCACGCACTGGTTCTTTCCGACGCGCGAGTGGATCAAGAAATCCGTGATCATGGACGGCCTCTACGTCTTCAACAATCCGTGGAGCATCCAGTCGATGGAGAAGCACTCCACGTACTGCGCGATGATGAGGCTGGGACTCCCGGTCCCGCGGACGTGGCTCATTCCGCCCAAGTCGTACGACCCTCAGGACGACCTCGCGGTCACCCTGGAACGCTACGCGCGGCTCTTCGACCTCCCCGCCGTGGCGCGCGACCTGGAGTATCCCGTCTTCATGAAGCCGTACGACGGCGGCGGGTGGCGCGGCGTGTCGCGGATCGAAGACGATGAGGCGCTACGCGCCGCCTACGACGAGAGCGGGAAGTTCGTGATGCACCTTCAGCAGGGCGTGCGGCACGACAGTTTCGTCCGGTGCATCGGCCTCGGGCCGCAGACGCGTGCCGTCCTCTACGACCCGGCCGCCCCGGCGCACGACCGCTATGCCGTCGAGCGCGACCACCTCGACCCCGCCGATGCCGCCGCGATCCGGGACACGACGCTGACGATCAACGCCTTCTTCGGCTGGGACTTCAACTCGTGCGAGGTGCTGCGCAGCGGCGGGCGGTGGTTGCCGATCGACTTCGCGAACCCGTGTCCGGACTCGCAGGTCACGTCGCTCCACTACCACTTCCCGTGGCTGATCAAGGCGAATCTCCGCTGGTCCCTCTTCTGCGCGGCGACCCGGCGAAGGATGCGCATCAACCTCGACTGGCAGCCCTTCTTCGACGCGTGCCGGCCCGGGATGACGGTCGGGGAGAAGGTCCGGGCCTGCGCCGCGATCGCGGAGACGCGGTTCGAGACCGACCGCTTCGTGGAGTTCTGCGACGACCATCTCGCGGCGCTCGACGAGATGGCCGACGAGTTCTTCGGCAGCGAGGCGGCCCGCGACGCGGTGCACGCCAAGGTGGCTTCGCTCTACCCCGATCACGAGATCGAAGAGTACACCGCGCTCTTCTTCGACCGCATCCAGGCGGCCCGCCGGGAGGAACCTCCCGGTGCCGTGCCGATGCTCGCCTCATGAAGGTGAGCACGAGCTGGCGGTCCGACCGCCTGGGACAGGAGGTGAACGTCGCGCGCTGGGGAGAGGTCGGCGTGCCCCTTCTCATGTTCCCGACCGCGGGGGGGGACGCAGAGGAGATCGAGCGCTTCCTCGTCATCGACGCCGTCGCGGACTATCTCACGGCCGGGCGGATCAAGGTCTATTCGTGCGACAGCGTGGCTGGCCGCGTCATGCTCGGAGGGGAGGGGCCGCCCGAGCATCGCATGCGGGTGCTCAACGCGTTCCAGGACTTCGTCGGTTCCGAGCTCGTCCCGTGGATCCGGGACGACTGCGACGATGCCGGGATCGAGGTCATCGTCGCGGGCTCCTCCATCGGGGCGTTCAACGCGCTGGCCGTGCTGTGCCGGTTCCCGGACGCCTTCTCGCACGCGCTGTGCATGAGCGGCACGTACGACCTCCAGCGCTTCCTGAAAGCGGAGACGGGCGGCCAGGCGAGTGCAACCGCGGACTTCTACCGAGCTTCGCCGGTGCACTACCTGCCGCATTTGGGGGGCGAGACGCTCGACCGGCTGCGGGAGCGCTTCGTTCTCCTCGCATCCGGGCGCGGGAGGGCGGAGGACATCGGCGAGTCGTGGCGCGCGGCGTCGCTGCTGGGCCGGAAGGGCGTCCCGAACCGGGTGGACGACTGGGGCGAGGAGTGGCACCACGACTGGCCCACGTGGCGCAACATGCTCCTTCGCTACCTCGACGAACTGCTGCCGGCCGGCTGAGACACGCTACGGATCGGTGGCGCATCATCGCCGCCGGTCATGCCGCGAAGCGCCGGGACGTAGTAGTCGCGCGCGTAGTCGCGCACCATGCGGCCGGCCGTGAAGCGCGCGCCCGCCACCTCGATCGCCCGCCGCGCCCGCGCAAGCCAGCCCGGCGGGGCGTCGTCAGGGGAGTCCGCGCCCGGCCGGTCGTAGTAGAGCGGGACGATCTCCTGCTCCAGGAGCCGGAAGAGGTGTTCGGCATCGTGGTCGTCCACCTCGTCTTCGTCCGCTCCCTCGGGCGCCCGCGGGATGGTCCACCCGTTGTCCCCGTCGAATCCCTCCTCCCACCAGCCGTCCGCGGTCGCGAGTTGGGGGACGCCGTTCAGCGCCGCCTTCATCCCGCTCGTGCCGCTCGCCTCCAGCGGGACGCGGGGGATGTTGAGCCACAGGTCGACGCCCTCGACGAGGCCGTGCGCCGTATGGAGTCCGTAGTCCTCGACGAACGCGATCCGCCCCTCGAACTCCGGATCCCGGGTGTGCTCGTAGACGCGCTGGAGCACGCGCTTGCCCTCGTCATCCCTCGGATGCGCCTTGCCGGCGAAGACCAACTGCACGGGGCGGGCGGGGTCCGAGAGCACGGCCAGCAGACGGTCGCGGTCGCGGAAGATGAGATCCGCCCGCTTGTAGGTCGCGAAACGCCGCGCGACCCCGATCGTGAGCGGTCCGGGGCCCATGAGCGTGCCGGCCCCGGCGAGGTGGGCCGACTCGGGCCAGTGGTCCGGCCACCGGCGTCGGGCCTCATCGCGCATGAGGTCGAGGAGCCGGAGCTTCAGCCGGCGCCTTACACCCCACAGCGCCTCTGCCGGAACGTCGCGCACGGCGCGCCACATGGCCTCATCGCCCGGGCGCTCCCGCCACCGGGTCGGGAGCCATTCGTCCAGGAGGGCAGCGACGTCCTCGCTCATCCAGGTGGCGAGGTGCACGCCGTTCGTCACGTGCCCGATCGGTACTTCTCCGGCAGCGCGGTCTTCCCACAGACAGCGCCAGATGTCGCGGCTCACGCGCCCGTGCCGGGCGGAGACCCCGTTGACGCGGCACGAGAGGCGGATCGCCGCCGCGGTCATGTGGAACCGGTCCTGCCCGCCGTCGTCCGGGTGGAGCCCGAGGCCGAGCAGCTCATCCCGGTACGGGATCTCCTCCCAGAACGTCTCGCCGATCCACTCCCGCATCTGCGCGTGCGAGAACACGTCGTGGCCCGCCGGAACCGGGGTGTGCGTCGTGAAGACGGTCGACGCGCGCACCCGTGCCACGGCTTCCGCGAAGGACGGACCCTCCAGCATCAGCCGCCGCACGCGCTCCACCATCATGAAGGCGGCGTGTCCCTCGTTCGCGTGCCAGGCGTGCGGCTCGATGCCGAGGGCGGCCAGGACGCGCACGCCCCCGACGCCGAGAATCGCCTCCTGCCGCAGCCGGTGGTCCGCGCCCCCCGCATAGAGCTGATGGGAAAGGCCCCGGTCGGCGGGGTCGTTCTCCTCGAGGTCCGTGTCGAGCAGGTAGAGGGAGATCCGCCCGACCCGCAGTCTCCACGCTCCGATGTGGATGCGACGCCCCCCGCCGCGGATCGAGGCGAGCCATGAGGCGCCATCCGCGCCTCGCACCCGCTCGAGCGGCGTTAGCTCGGGGTCGAGCGGGTCGTCCGCGTCCTCCTGCCATCCGTCCGGCCCCAGCGTCTGGTCGAAGTAGCCGTGCGCATACATGAGCCCGACGCCGACGAGGGGGACGCCGAGTTCGGAGGCCGCCTTGAGATGATCCCCCGCGAGGACCCCGAGTCCCCCGGAGTAGATCGGGATGGATTCGTGCAGGGCGAATTCGGCGCAGAAGTACGCAAGGGGCCTGTCGACCAGATCCGGGTAGCTCCGGGCGAACCAGGTGTGCGCCGCAGCTGCCCCCGCACCCGACCTCTCGCCCAGCAGATCGCAGGCCGCGTCATACCGCCGCAGGAAAGCGTCGTCCCCGGCCGCTTCGCGCAGTCGCGCGTCCCCGACCGCCCGCAGCAGCGCCACGGGGTTGTTACGCGTCCGCCGCCACAGGGGCAGGTCGACCATCCGGAAGAGCCCGCGCGCCTCGCGGTCCCACGTCCAGGAGAGGTCGTTCGCGAGTTCCCACAATCGCCCGATGCGGTCGGGAATCCGGGGAGGCGGGGTGCCCTCGGCGCGGATCGTCCTGTCGTCCGGATTCACGTCTCTCTGCGTCCTCCTCGTTGCGTACAGAAGGGAAACGGGCTCCGGGCCGCCCGGAGCGCGCACGAACTTACGGCACCCGGCAGGGCGAGACACACCCGGCGCGTTTACTCCCGGGCACTCCGGCTTGCCCCCTCCGCGACCCCTACCCGTTGCCGCCTCGGCGGCGTGGGGCCAAACTCAGCCCACCTTAGTGTCGTGTCCCGGAAATGCCACGGCTATTCGAGCGCCGATGCATCCGGCTCCGCGGCGTTGCTCCTCCTCGAAATGGCGCTGCCATTCCTCGTCGGAGCGCCTTGCGGAAGCCGGCGCCTCGGTACTCTCGGTAGCTCGCGGATTTCCGGGACACGACACTGGCACATTCGCCACTAACGGGGACAGCGCATGGACTTCGCCACCATCGTCGACTGGGTCGACCGCAACGTCGCGCAGTTCGGGATCACGATCGGGGGAGAGCGCCTGACGCTTCAGGTTCTGCTCCTCCTCGGCATCGGGACCTACCTCACGCTCAAGCTGGGCCTGCCGCAGATCCGCAAGTTCGCGCACGGGGTCGCGGTCGCCACGGGCCGATACGACGACCCGAACGATCCCGGCGACGTCTCCCATTTCCAGGCGCTCACCACCGCGCTCAGCGCCACGGTGGGGATCGGAAACATCGCCGGGGCCGCCATCGCCATCCACCTCGGGGGTCCGGGGGCGCTCTTCTGGATGTGGATGACCGCCTTCCTCGGCATGGCGACGAAGTACAGCGAAGTCACGCTGGCGCAGCAGTACCGCGAGGTCGACGACGATTCCGCCAAGTACAGCGGCACGGTTTCCGGCGGACCCATGTACTACATCGAGAAGGGGCTCGGACCGCGCTGGAAGCCGGTGGCGGCCTTCTTCGCGGTCATGCTGGGGCTGACGGCCTTCCTCACGGGCAACGCCAACCAGGCGAATACGGTGGCGGACGCGATGCTGGCCGAGTTCGGCATCGCGAAGTGGACTACCGGCCTCGTCACCTCGACGATCGTGGCGCTCGTGATCCTGGGCGGCATCAAGCGCATCGGACGGGTGACGAGCATCCTCGCGCCGTTCATGGCGATCATCTACGTGGCCGCCGCGATGATCATCATCATCCTCAACCTCGACCAGGTGCCGGGGACGTTCGCGCTCATCTTCCGCGAGGCCTTCAATCCCACCGCCGGCGTGGCGGGCACGGGCGTCGGGGCGTTCCTCGTCACGATGATGTGGGGCGTTCGGCGCGGGCTGTTCTCGAACGAGGCGGGACAGGGGTCGGCGCCGATCGCGCACGCGGCGGCGAAGACGGACGAACCGGTCTCCGAGGGCGTCGTCGCGCTGCTCGAGCCGTTCATCGACACGATCGTCATCGTCACCATGACCGCACTCGTCGTCATCATGACCGGCGCGTGGAACTCGCAGGTCCCGACCGCGATCCAGCTCGAGGGCGGAGACATCAGCTACGTGGTGCTCGACGACGGCGGAAGCTCGGTGCCCACGGAGCCCACGGGGACGATCCGCTACACGCTGGGACGGCCGGGGGTCACGAGCGAGCCGCACCTGGCGTGGCACGAGGTCTCCGTGCCGCAGCTGTTCGAGGACGAGGCGCAGACGCAGGCGTTCAGCGGCGCCGTCGACCCGGCGCGGGCCGTCGCGATCACCGACGATGGACGCGAACTGGCCGTCCTTTACGGGCAGGCCTACGAGACGGGCGCGCCGCTGACGCAGATGGGCTTCCAGCGGGGCCTGTCGCCGCTCGGCGACTGGGGCCACTACATCGTGATCTTCTCGGTCTTCCTGTTCGCGATCTCGACCGCGATCTCCTGGAGCTACTACGGGGACCGCTGCGCGAACTACCTCTTCGGGCCGGGCGCGATCATCCCGTACAAGCTCGTCTTCGTGGCGATGCACTTCGTCGGGGCGGTACTGCCGCTCGCCGTGGTGTGGTCACTGGGGGACATCTTCCTCGCCATCGTCATCATCCCGAACCTGATCGCGCTGATCTTCCTCGCGCCGCAGATCAAGGAGATGACGGAGTCCTACTTCACGCGCAGTCCCTGGGAGCGGCACCGGAGCCACTAGCCCCGGCGTCCGACCCGGGGTCTCAGCGATGCGCGACCAGGCCCCCGGCCTCGCCGCCTGAGCGCGGCGGGGCCGGGGCGCGTCCGGCCGTGGCTTCCGCGCCCTCGCGCTGGAGGCGCCGCACGCCCTCCACGTATTCAGAGAAGCTGATCCTGCCTGCGATGTAGCGTCGCTGAAGTCGGGAGAAGCCACCGTTTTCCGCTCCGGCGGCGGCTTGAGCCCGCGTGGCGGCGCCCGGGTGCCGGGTGCCGAGGCGACCCGGCCGGTTTCGGGGAAGGCGCGCGTTCCGGCGCCTGGACATGCCGGTCATGTCGTGCACGAGGCTCCTCATGTCGGCGGCGCACTGCCGCGCGAGGCCGGGCCCCGCCTGCAGCAGGCCGGTTACCGCGCGGTTCACGCCGCGCCCCAGACCGATGAGGACGCGGTGAAGGTCCGCGCGGCTCCAGTCGCCGCGGCGCACGCGCTGGCGGTAGATCACGGCGGCGATGCCTCCCAGGAAGACGATCTCGAACATCGCTCAGCCCTCCCGTGACGTCGCGGCCCCGGGCTCCGGCCACGCCGTCTCGATCTCGCGCGCCGCGCGGTCCAGGATCGACTTGACCCTGGCAAGCGTCTCGGGTTCGCCCTGTGCGCCCGTCGCCCGCTCGAAGCTCACCTGGGCGAGGTGAATGAACGAGCGCGTGACATCGCGCATCGCGGATCCGGTGAAGCGCTCACCCATGTTGACGAAGCGGCCGAAGATGTCGCGGGTTCGCGAGTCGTGCTCCTCCAGGAAGTCCCGGCCCTCGGCCGTCAGCCGGTACACGCGCTTGCCGTCCTCCTGCGTCGAGGACACGTACCCCTGGTCCTCGAGCAGCTGCAGGGTGGGGTAGATGGAGCCCGGACTCGGCGTGTAGAGGCCGCCGGATTCCTCCTCCAGCCTCCGCATCAACTCGTATCCGTGCATCGGTTCGTCGGAGAGGAGGCGGAGGAGGACGAACTTCAGTTCCCCCTTCCGGACCACGCGACGTTTCGTGGTTCCGAAGCCTCCCCCGAAGCGAAAAACGCCCGGGCCGCAACAGTTCGCCCAGGCGCCGAATCCGTCCTTGCTCGTGAACATCTATCCCCCTTCGCGTTCCGACCGGTCTCGATATATCGAAATAGTATCCGATATATCGGAATGACGCAAG
>CAZDZJ010000009.1:0-49109 GCA_964509895.1 uncultured Gemmatimonadota bacterium | reverse complement strand
TGCCGCGGTTGGCCCGGTGCCGGACGACGACCGCCGCATCCCCGAGCCCCGCCCGTGCCGCCGCCTCCTCCGCGGCCTCGGCCGTCCCATCGCCGGATCCGTCGTCGACCAGGACTACTTCGGCCGGCAACTCGTGCTTCGCGAACGTCGCCGCGAGTTCGGCGAACAGCTCGGGCATGTTCTCGGCTTCGTCGTACGCGGGGACGATGACCGAGATCTTCGGCTCCGGCGCCCCCCTCATACGCGCCTCCGCAACCGCGCGGAGAGGATGCCGAGCTGGTCCCGGTACTTCGCCACCGTCCGGCGTGCAATCCGCACGCCCGCCCTCTGCAGGCGCGCGGTAATCTCGTGGTCGCTCAGCGGCGCGCCGGGATCCTCATCGGCCACGAGTTTGCGGATCCGCGCCCGCACAACCTCGGCCGAAACGTCCTCGCCCCCCTGCGTCGCGTAGCCGCCGGAGAAAAAGAACTTGAGCGGGTACACGCCGCAGGGCGTCTGCACGTACTTCCCGTTGGTCACGCGTGACACCGTCGATTCGTGCATTTCGATATGCCGGGCCACATCGCGCAGCGTAAGCGGCCGCAGGTGTTCCACCCCCTTCTCGAAGAACTCGCGCTGCCGCTCGACGATGAAATCCATCACTCTCAGCATCGTCTGCCGGCGCTGCTCGATCGCCTGGATCAGCCACCGGGCGCTGTTCAGCCGTTCCGAGATGAAGGCCTTGTTTTCCCCCTCGAAGCGGGAGCGGTCCGCGGCCACATCCCGATAGACGGGCGAGAGTCTCAATCGCGGCAACGATCCGTCGTTGTGGGAGACGCGATACCGGTCCTCCATCTTCTCCACCGTCAGGTCCGGAACCACGTAGGAATCCGAGGTGTCGGCGAATCTCAAACCGGGTTTCGGGTCGAGCTTCGCGATTTCGTCGGCGGCGGCCTGGACCTCACGCGGCGTGACGCCGAATTCGTCCGCCAACTCCGTCCAACGGTGGTTCGCAAGATCGTCGAAGTGCCCGTCGACCATGCGGAAGGCCAGCGACCCCTCCCGTCCGCGGTCGCGCAGCTGGATCAGGAGCGTTTCGCGCAGATCCCTGGCCCCGACGCCGCTCGGCTCGAAGGACTGGATGCGGGCGAGCATCTCCTCGACCTCCCGGCGGGAGACGGCCCCCGCCGCGTCCCGCCGACCCTCCAGCCTCTTCGCCAGCGCCTCGACGATCCGGTCGAGGGGGCACGAGAGGAAGCCGTCGCGGTCGACGTTGCCGATGATCTCTTCGCCGATCGGCAGCTGCCTCTCGCCCAGGCGGAGCAGGTTCAACTGCTCGTGGAGGTGGTCCCAGAGACTCTCCGTGGCGGTCGCCGTGGGCGTGTAGTCGTCCCGATCCTCGTATTCCTCGTGTCGTCCGCCGGCATCGAAGTCGTCGAGGAGGATCTCTTCCCAATCCACCTCATCCGCCGGGTCGTCGTCCTCGTCTTCGGAGGGAGATTCATGCAGGCCGTCCGCGGGGTCGCCCTCCTCGTCCCCGGGTTCCACGAGGTCGAGGAACGGGTTGTCGACGAGCGCCTGTCGCAGGTGGCCCCGGAGGTCGAGCAGCGGCATGTGCAGGAGGTCCATCGCCTGGTAGAGGCGCGGCTGCGCCTTCTGTTCCTGCCGCAGGTGAAGACCCGCGGAGAGACCCGGCTGTCCCGATGCCATGTTCAGAGTCTGAAATCCTCGCCGAGATAGAGTTCGCGCGCCTCCGGATCGTTCACGAGGTGATCCGCCTCGCCGTGCACCAGAATCTTGCCCTCGAACAGCAGGTACGCACGATCGGTGATGGAAAGCGTCTCGCGCACATTGTGGTCGGTGATGAGGACCCCGAGGCCCTTCTCCCTCAGACCCCGTACGATGCGCTGGATGTCGTCGATCGCGATCGGATCGACCCCGGTGAACGGCTCGTCCAGCAGGAGGAACTTGGGCCTGGTCGCCAGCGCCCGGGTGATCTCCAGCCGACGCCGCTCTCCCCCGGAGAGCGAATACGCCTTGTTCGCCCGAAGGTGCTTGATGGAGAGTTCGTCGAGCAACTCCTCCAGTCGGTCGCGCCGGCCCTGCCGCGACATCTTCAGGGTTTCGAGGATCGCCATCACGTTCTGCTCGACGGTGAGTTTCTGGAAGACCGACGCCTCCTGGGGCAGGTAGCCGATCCCGGCGCGCGCTCGCTTGTACATCGGCCAGCGCGTGAGTTCGTCGTCGTCGAGGTAGACGCGCCCTTCATCCGCCTTCAGGAGACCCACGATCATGTAGAAGGTCGTCGTCTTCCCGGCGCCATTGGGGCCGAGCAGCCCGACGACCTCCCCCTGCCGAACCTCGATCTCGACCTGGTCCACGACGCAGCGACGCTTGAAGGAGCGGACGAGGCCTTCGGCCCGCAGTACACTGCTCAACGGAGTCTCCTGGGTCTGTGGGCCGGGACCGGGGCGGACGGCACGCGCCGCTCTCGTCCCGGTGAGTGGATTCGCAAGGCAAGTCGGGCGCCTGGACGCCCCGGGTGTCCGCGGCTGCTCACGGTGTCGGGGGGCGCGCTGACAGTGTCCTGACGGGCGGTCGCACTGTCGGGCCGGACGTCCGACGCGTCCCGGGCGGCCCGGAGCGAATCGCTCGCGGCAGTCCGGGTGCTGTCTGCCGCCGCCGCGCTGTCCGCCACTGCCGCGCTATCGGCCGCCGCCAGGCTGTCTGCCGCTGCCGCGCCGTCCGGCGGCGATGGCGTCCCGAACGCCTCGCGCGGCTCCAGATAGGCACCGATCGCGTGCTCCCCGTCGACGCCGACCGGTTCTCCTCCCAGGAAATCCACCTGAATGCGGCGCGCAAGGAGATAGTTGAGCGAGGGACGCGCACTTGTCGCGGAATCCCGCACCAGCCGGTAGAAGGCGCTCGCGTTCCCGCCGATCACGAGTTGCGACATGAAGGGGTCGGGGGCGGCCGTCGGGTCCGCGACCGGCGCCTCGGAGCGTTCGAACACCGCGATGAGCGTATCGCCCCGTGCCCAGTTCGCCGAACCATCGGTGGGCAACTCCACCTCCGGCCCCTCTTCGCCGACTTCGGCCTCCGTCGTATCCGCCCTCGCCTGCGCGGAGTCCGCCGCGGCGGGGGACATGGCTGCGGCCGCGGTCGAGTCCGGTTCGGCGGCAGGGGCGGATTCCGCGGCGGTGGGATCCGCGGCATCCGGAGTCGCGGCGGCCGAATCCGCAACGGATGATTCCGCAGCCGCCGAATCCACGGCCGCCGAATCGGTAGCCGTCGAGTCCGGCGCCGCCGGTTCGGGTGGCACGATCCACGACGAATCACGCTGGACCGCGATGGCGCCGCCGATCGCGTACGCCGTGTCGATCTGACTGCCGTACATGACGAAATGGATCGAATCGCCGTGGAGCTGGTGGTTGCCGGAGAGCGCCCGGCTCGCACCCTCTCCGTGGGCCTGCACGTCCTCCACCTCGCGATTCTGCAGATCGATGTCGATCAGATCCGCCTCCACCTCGAATCTTTCTCCGGACGCGTAGCCGTTACCGATGGCGTGGATTTCCTCGAGTTCCTGGTTCTGCGAAAGGAACCGGATGGAATCGCCCTCGAGCCGAATCCCTTCGGCCTCGATCCACGACTCACCCCACAGGACGCCAAGGCCGTTCGTCCGCGTGAGCAGGGCGCTGTCTCCCCGCGCCCGGAGATCGCTTCGGTCGATGACGGCATCACCGTAGAAGCGGGCTTCATCCTCGCCCGCGAAGATGGCGAAATCCGACTGAATCTCGAACGGTTCCGGAGACTCCGTGTTCGCCGGATAGAAGGTAACGGCCGGCCGTCCCGGCGCGGTCGTGACGGCGTCCACGCCGGATACGGCGCGAAGAAACTCCACGCGGGGACCGGTAAGAGTGGAGGCGTCGGTGAGACGAACGAGTTCGACGTTCTCCTCGGCGATAATGAAGTCGGAGCGCTGAAAGTAGAGCAGTCGCTCCGCGTTCAACATTCGGATGGAGTCTTCGTATACGACCCCGCCCAGGAGTTCGACCTGCCTCGGGCCGTCACGCTTTATGGCGCTGTCCGCCTCCATCCTGGCGCCTCCGCAGGTCCACAGGTAGCGACCGCTCAGGTGTGTGACGTGGGCACCGGTCACGTCACGATTGGTGATGCTCCGCGTGTCCGGTTCGATGGGGCGCCATCGGAGCGTGCAACGGTTGAGCGCCGCCCCGACGCCGGCTTCGGGCTCCTGCGCCATGAGCGGGCTGGGGAGCCAGATCGCGAGGGCGAGGAGAGTCGGAATACGCATGCGGTTGCGCTTCACCCGCGCCCCACCGCCGTGGTGTCGGGTGCTGCCGCCGAGGTGTCGGGTGCTGCCGCCGCACTATCCCCTGCGGCCGGTACGCTGTCGGAGAGCACCGGCACGCTGTCCGGAAGGTTCGGCAGGCTGTCGAGAGGCGCCGTCAGAGTATCCGCTGCCGCGGAATCCAGGGCCGGCAGTGCATCCGGATCGACGTCCACGACCGTCGAATCCGCCGGTGCCGGATCGCCAACGACGGTCGAATCCGCCGGCGCCGGGTCGTCCGCGGCCGCAGCCTCCGCGCCCGGCTCCGTGAGGCCCTCCCCCGTGGTGGTTCCCGCGACGACTGCCGTCGAATCCCCGGCTGCCTCGGCCGAGTCCGCAAACGCGGCCGCGGCTCCCGAATACACGACCCTGGGCCGCATTTCGCCCGTCTGATTCAACACGATGACCGAATCGAGCGTGGGATCCGATTCGAAGCCCGTGCCTTCGAGACTCAGCCCCTCCAGACCTCTCATCAGGAGAAACGCGGTATCGCCATAGAGACGACCGTCGAAATTCTGATATCGGACGCGCTCGGTTTCGAGCCGCTGGTCGTCCCGGCGGTCCTCCATGACCACACTCCCCTCCGCCTCGAGATCGCCCGAGAGCTCGTGGAAGATCCCGAACGCCGCGGTCACCTCGGTCGATTCGAGCCCGCTCGGATCGAAGAAGGTCAGCGCCATCGACCGCAGGTGGATCTGGTTCTCCTCGTGCCACTCCGCGGTATCGGCCTCTACAACGGCACGTCGAATTCCATCGCGCGTGACGAACGTCCGCATCCCTCGCACGGCGGTGTCCACTCCATCTGGCAGAGGCTCGCCGGCGGTCGGGGGCGGATCATCGGACGCGCACGCGGCCAACGTCGGCAGCAGCACGACCACCGCCAGCGGTCCGAGCCGCCCCGGTCCCCGCAGGGTGCCGGCCCCGCTCAACCGCGTACCTCGCGGACCACGCTCTCAACCCGCAAATCGTCCTCCTTCTCGAAACTCCGCAACGAGCCCGTCCCACTGCCCTCGTGCCGTGAGGAGCGCCTCCGCGAACTCGCGAACGGCCCCGTCCCCGCCGGGCACCGTCCCCACCCACGCGGCGACGGCACGAACCTCGGGTACCGCGCCGACGACGGCGGCCGGCAGGCCCACCCGCGCCATGACCCCGAGGTCCGTGAGATCGTCCGCCAGGTGCGCAACTTCGCCCATACCGCAACCGCGCCGGGCCACGATACCCCGAAGGGCCGAAAGCTTTCCCTTTCGCGAACCGAGCGAAACCTCTTCGACATCCAGCTCCGTGGCCCGGAAGCGAACGGCGGCCGATTCCTTGCCGCTCAGAAACGCGATCGTGAGTCCCGCCCGCTGCATCATCCGGATCGCGAGGCCATCGAGGGCGTGAAAGCGGCGGACGTCACGGGAGGTCCCCATGGGGTCGGTCCCGACCCAGATCGAACCGTCCGTCAGCACCCCATCCACATCCAGAGACACGAGGCGAACGGACCTCGCGAGTCGGGGATCCAGCGCAGACCTCGTGCTCATCCGGGACCGGACTCAGGCCGCCACGGCCTCGCGCACGCGCAAGGCCCTTTCGACCACGCGCTCGAGTTCGGCGAGCGGAAGCATGTTGGAGCCATCGGAGGGCGCCCCGGCCGGATCGGGGTGGACTTCGATAAACAGGCCATCCGCCCCGGCCGCGACCGCCGCCGCCGCGAGGCGCCCGATGTGCTCCGGTTCTCCGCCGCTGCGGGAACCCTCCCCCCCGGGCAGTTGCACCGCGTGGGACGCATCGAACACCGTCGGGCAGCCGGTCGCCTCACGCATGACGGCGAAGCTTCGCATGTCGACGACCCACCGTCCGTATCCGAAGGCAACCCCTCGCTCCGTCACCGCGATCTCCCCCGCACCCGCCTCCCGCAGCTTTCCGATCACGCCGCCGACATCCCCGGGCGCCATCCACTGCCCCTTCTTGACGATTACCGGCCGTCCCGTGGCGGCCGCGGCCCGCAGCAGATCGGTCTGCCGGCAGAGGAAGGCGGGAATCTGGAGCGCGTCCACGACCGCCGCCGCGGTCGCTGCCTGTTCCGGGAGGTGTATGTCCGTGAGCACCGGGAGTCCGGAGCGTTCGCGGATCCGGGACAGCGCCGCCAAGCCGCCGTCGAGGCCCGGCCCGCGCGGGGACGACGCGGCACTCCGGTTCGCCTTGTCGAAGGAAGCCTTGAACGTCACGGGCAGGTCGAGCCGCTCCCCGAGGGCCGCCAGGTGCCGGGCGATCTCGAAGTTCAGATCGTCATCCTCGACCACGCACGGTCCCGCGATGAGAAAGAGAGAGGTCCACGGCTTCTTCCCACCGCCGGATCCCGTCCGCCGGCGACCGGAGAAAAACGAGGCACGCCCCGGATTCATCCCCCGACCGTGATCCCTTCCGTCGGGGCCGCCGCATCCGAATCCCTCCACTCATCCGCCGCGCCCGTCCGCTCGGCCGAGTCGCCTCGGGCGTTCCGTATCGCGTCCCGTCGCATCACCGCGGCCTCCACGAAGGCCCGGAAGAGCGGGTGTGCATCGTTCGGCCGCGACTTCAGCTCGGGGTGGAACTGCGTCCCGAGAAAGTAGGGATGTCCGGGGAGTTCAAGCATCTCGACAAGGCCCCCATCCGGCGACATGCCGCTGAAGACCAGCCCTCCCTCGTTCAGCGTCTCCCGGTAGGTCGGGTTGACCTCGTACCTGTGCCGGTGCCGTTCGGAGATCTCGTCGGCCCCATACACCTCGTGCGCCTGAGACCCCGGCCGGAGCAGGCACGGATACGCCCCGAGTCGCATCGTCCCGCCCATGTCCGTCACCTGGTGCTGGGAATCCAGGAGCGAGATCACCGGATGGGCCGTTTCGACATCGAATTCGGACGAGTTGGCGCCTGCGAGGCCGCACACGTTGCGGGCGAACTCGATGATCGCGCACTGCAACCCGAGACAGATTCCGAAGAAGGGAATCTCGCGTTCCCGGATGTGGCGTATCGCATGGACCATGCCGTCGATGCCGCGCTCGCCGAACCCGCCCGGGATGAGCACACCGTGGAAGCGGTCCAGAAAATCGGTGCCGCGCGCCTCCACGTCCTCCGCGGAGCGCCATTCGACATTGACTGCCACATCGTTGACGGCGCCGCCATGGATGAACGCCTCCGCGATCGACTTGTAGGAATCCACGAGGTCCGTGTACTTCCCCACCACGCAGATCCGGACTTCCCCGTTCGCCGGATTCCTGATCCGGTCCACCATCGCCTTCCAGCTGTCGAGATCGGGCGGCGGCGTTTCGAAGCCGAACTGCTCGCAGATGCGGTCGTCGACTGCCTGCGCGCGATAGGCGAGCGGGAGCTGGTAGATCGTCGATACGTCGCGCGACTCGATGACGCGGTTCACCGCGACGTTGCAGAAGCGGGCGATCTTCTTCTTGATCCCATCGTCGAGGTCGTGTTCGGTCCGGCACACGAGCAGATCCGGCTGGATCCCGATGCTCAGGAGTTCCCGCACCGAGTGCTGCGTCGGCTTCGTCTTCAGTTCGCCGGACGCGTTGATCCAGGGGACGAGCGTGAGGTGGACGAAGAGGGAGTTCTCCCGCCCCACATCCTGCCGGAACTGGCGGATCGCCTCCAGGAAGGGGAGCGATTCGATATCGCCGACCGTCCCGCCGATCTCCGTGATCACGACGTCGTGGTCGGGCGCCAGTCGCTTGATCGCCGCCTTGATCTCGTCCGTCACGTGCGGGATGACCTGCACCGTGGCGCCGAGGAAGTCGCCGCGCCGTTCCTTGGCGAGGATGTTCTGGTACACGCGGCCCGTCGTGACGTTGTTCGCCTGCGACAGGGACTCGTCGATGAACCGTTCGTAGTGCCCGAGGTCGAGGTCCGTCTCCGCCCCATCGTCCGTCACGTAGACCTCGCCGTGCTGGAAGGGCGACATGGTCCCGGGATCCACGTTCAGGTAGGGATCGAACTTCTGGATCGTCACCCGCAGGCCGCGCTCGACCAGCAGGCGCCCGATCGAGGCCGCGGTGATCCCCTTCCCGAGCGCGGAGACGACGCCTCCCGTGATGAAGATGTACCTGGTCCCCGACCTCTCATCCGTCATCCCCGCACCTCCTTGCTCGACAACACTCGTTCCGCTCTCGCGATGTCGGCGGGAAGATCGACTCCCGGCTCGGTCCAGGGACCGAGTTCGACGTGAATCCGCATGCCTGCTTCGAGCGCCCTCAACTGCTCCAGCTTCTCCGCCCTTTCGAGAGCGGATTCCGGCAGCGCCGCCCACCGCTTGAGTGCGGAGCGCCGGCAGACGTACACCCCTACGTGGCGCAGGCGCGCGCCCGTCCCGGGCCCCGGCGGGTCGTCGCGCGAGAACGGGATCGGGCTGCGGCTGAAGTAGAGAGCGCGTCCGTCGGCGGCCCGCGCGACCTTGACCACCGCCGGGGACCGCCACTCCTCCTCCGCGCGGATCGGGGCCGCGATCGTCGCGACTTCCCGCGCCCTCCGCACCGCGCCTTCGATCGCCGCGCCGTCCACGAATGGCTCGTCCGCCTGGAAGTTCACGACGATGTCGTCCTCGGCGGCGCCGAGCAGATCAGCGGCTTCATCTACCCGGTCGGTGCCGGAAGGATGGTCCGGTCGTGTCCGCACGACCTCCGCATCGAACGCACGCGCACACCCCTCGATCTCATCGCTGTCCGTCGCGATCACGACCCTGTCGAAGGCGCGGATCGCCGAGGCGGCGCGCCAGCACCACTCAAGGAGCGTGCGGCCAGCCAGCGGTTGGAGGGGTTTCCTGGAGATACGGGTGCTGGAGATACGGGCGGGAAGGACGCAGATCACGCCCATCGCTGAAGGGGCCGGGAAACGGTCCGAAGCGGCATCGCAAGAAGCTAGACGTGCGGTCCGGGCTTGTCAAAGAAACAGCCGGAAAATCAGCGTCGCGGCGGCATGCGCGTGGGCCGGTGCGACTTGCGGGTACGAACGTCAATGAACGCGATCACGCCGGGATCCTCGGGCTCGGCCGTGGATCCCGCGGCAACCCCGAACTCGAGCCGAACATCCCAGAGTCGCAGGGCCAGCCCGCCCTGCACCGAACCGTGCGAATCGAAGCCGTCCTCCTTCGAACCAACCCCTCCAACGCTGCCGCGCGCGAACGCGTCCAGCCCCCCCAGGGCCGCGTCGCCAACGAGGGGGATGGCGTATCCCGCTTCCGCATAGAGCAGCCGCGCGTCCCGCAGACCGCGCACCGGCATGGTGGGGAGCGTCCCGATACCGCCGATCATCGAGTAGCGCTGCCGAGGCAGGCGTCCGCTGACGTCGAGGCGTCCGATCGCGAACGCGTCCACGGCATGCCCCCACGCCGTCACCTGTCGAGTAGAGACGCGCGCCTCCACCAACAGGAAGTCGTACCGGTTGACAGTGGGAGGTTCGAATGGCGGCACGATATCCGGCACGAACACCCGGTCGACCTCGTCCTCGAATCCAGCCTCGATACCGAGCCCGAACGCGGTACGGCCCTCTCGGCCCTGCGACGCCCACTCGAAGCCGAGGCGACCGGACCAAAAAGTGCCTTCCGTGACGCGCAGATCGGGATCATACCCCGGCTGCAGCGGGATCGCGGGCGGCGGCTCACTGCCGAAAAGGATGGTCACGTCACGGATGTCGAGGGACTCCGTCTCCTCACGTCCCGCCGAGACGACGAAGCGCCAGCGGGGCGCCTCCTCCCACACGGGCGGCTCGTGCGATGTCCATTCCAGTTCCAGCCCGAATTCCCGTGAGTCGTAGTGGCCGCGCACGTCGTCGCCCGCCACGAAATGAGCCAGGCTGTTGTACCACGCCGGGCGGATCCAATCCTCGTTGTCGGCCACGGAACTCGTCGCGTACAGACCCAGGCGGAGGCGCTCCCCGGGGTACCACGAGTTGTGGAGACGGAAATCCGCATCCCCACGCGCCGGAATCCAGGTGACGCCGCCCGCGAGTTCGGGCCGGCCCGGGACGGTGGACAGGCGGGCGAGCGCCCCGGCTGGAAACGAGAGCCCGTTTACCCGGTCGTAGGTCGGGAGATGGAGGCCGTACGTGCCGTCGAGTTCGAAGGCGGGCTCGGGTTCCACTTCCGAGATGATCTCGAATCCGCCTCCCGTGGGCCGGACGCGCAGGGGCTCGTTGGGGCGATAGGTGATACCGCCGCCGACCTCGGCCAGGCCGGAGTCGTAGAAGCCTCCCGCCAGAACGAGGATATCCCCCCCGACGGAACCGCCGGAACGGAGAAAGAGGTCACCGTCGACGACGTAGAGATCTCCCTCGATCCGCCCGGCGATGCGCGCCGTCCCTTCGAGCAGGAGGACGGAGCCGGGCACCGTGTCGGGCCGGGCCAGGACCGTGTCCCGCATCCACAGGGTGAACCCGCCCCGTTCGAGGAACGCTTCCAGGGTCGCCTGCGCATCCGTCCGGGGCTGTTCCGCCAGCCGCACCTGCTGGCCGCGCGCGGGGGGCGCCAGCGCCGCGGTCAGCCCCGCGGCGAGCATGGCCGCAACCCGGATTCGGTTCACTCGGCGGCCTGCGCGGTCGACCGCCAGCGGTCCCAGGCGATGACCTCCTCTTGCGGTAGCCGCTCCGGAAGCTCCGCAAGCCCGTCGTGATAGCCGAGGCAGAAGAGGGCCACGACCGGCACGTGTTCCGGAATGGCGAGGATCTCGCGCACCGTGCCTTCTCTGAAACCGTAGATCCAGCTCGATTGCAGGCCGAGATCGGCGGCGGTCAGCATCATCGTCTGGGTCGCGGAGGCGAGATCCATCAAGAAGCTCTGCCGGCCGGTGCCGCTCACGTGCGAGTGGATCCTGGCGCAGCAGGCGATGACGACGGGCGCCGTCTTCACGTGCGGGTGGTTGAAGGCGGCCACCGCGATTTCGTGGCGCGCGAGCGCCTCCTGCACGACGACGAACCGCCAGGGTTGCGCCTCCCGGGCCGACGAGGCGTAGCGCGCCGATTCCAGCACCGCATTCACGATCTCGGGTTCGACGAGGCGGTCGCGGAAGCGCCGGACCGGACGCCGGTTTCGCGACAGGTGCACGAGACGGGTCAGCCGCACCGGGGCTCCTCAGCCACGAGGGTGGTGGCTCCGATGCACCTGGCGAAGGTGCGCCCGGTCCACATGCGTGTAGATCTCGGTCGTCGAAATGTCTGCATGTCCGAGCATTTCCTGCACCGACGCGAGGTCGGCGCCTCCCTCGAGCAGATGCGTGGCGAAGCTGTGGCGCAGCGTATGGGGCGTCACGCGCTTCACGATCCCGGCGCGCTCGACGTGGCGGCGGAGGATCTTCCAGACGCCCATTCGGCTCAGCGGACGTCCCCGGGCATTGAGGAAGACGATTCCCTCGGAGCGTCCCCGGTCGAGCGCGGGCCTCGATGTTCGAAGGTATCGGCGCACTGCCGAGTCCGCATGCGCGCCGACGGGGATGAACCGCTCCTTTCCCCCCTTCCCGCACACCCGGACGAGCGCTTCCTCGAGGTGAAGGTCCCGCCCCCTGAGCCCGACGAGTTCCGACACGCGAAGTCCGCATCCATAGAGCATTTCGAGCATGGCCGCGTCCCGTGCCGCGGTGCGGCTCTCCGGATCCACCGCCCCGATCAGCGCCTCGATCTCCGGGACCGAAAGAACGTCGGGGAGGGAGCGTCCCGCGCGGGGCGCCTCCAGGCGTTCGCTCGGATCCGTCTCGATGGCGCCCTCGACGAGCAGGAAGCGGAAATAGCCGCGCAGTGCGTAGACGCTTCGCGCGACGCTCGAGGCCGCCCGCCCTTCCCCGGCCAGCGTGGCGACGTGGTCCCGCAGCAGCCGATACGTAACCCGGTCCGGCCCTCCGACACCCTCGGAGGCCGCAAACCGCGCGAACCGCCGGGCTTCTCGCAGGTATGCATCGATGGTCCGCGGGGAGAGTCCGCGCTCAAAGCCGAGGTGGTCCCGGAAGGATTCGAGGTGGAAAGTCCGCTCGAGTTCCGGGGCGCCTTGCCTCAAGGCGATCCTCCGCCCCCGCCCTCGTCCGAACCGCGGCTCGACCCACCGGATTCGCGCGGGGTATCGTCGCGCCGACTACGGATCCACCACCCGATGATGCCTCCGATGAGGACAGCCGCCACCAGGAGGAGCCACGCATTGACCTGGCCGAGAAGCGCCAGGAGGCGGTCGACGTTGCGCGATGCAAAAAGTCCTCCGGCGAGCATGAGCCCGTTCCAGAGCAGCGATGCGGCGACGACCGGCGCCATCGCCCGGACCACCCCGAATCCCGTGAAACCGGCGAAGGTAGGGACGATCACGCGCAGCACGGGGAGGCAGCGAGCGAAGAAGATCGCCCACAGGCCGTGCCGTTCGTAGAAGCGTGAAAGGCGTCGGAACTGATGCGGGCGCAGGAGGCGCCGTCCCCAGCGCGTTTCGAAAACGCCGCGCCCGTGCCGGCGGGCGAGGCCGAAGACGACCATTGCGCCTCCGGAGTTCGCCACCCAGGCGCAGAGCAGAACCGGCAACGGCTGAAGCGACCCGCGATCCGCGAGCACGGCCCCGAGCACGACGAAGGTGTCGGACGGAACGGGAGGGAAGATGTTTTCGAGAGCGGACCCGGCGATGATGAGCGCGTAGGCGGCGGCGGACGGGAGCTCGAGGAGGGAATCGAGGAGAGGTTGGACGCCGGGAACCTCAGGCACCGTCCCCCGCAACCGTCGCGACCGTCGCGACCGCGATGGCGGCGAGCCCTTCGCCTCGTCCGATCCAGCCCATCCCCTCGTTCGACTTCCCCTTGATCGAGACGCCGGCCGATCCCGTGCCGAGCGCATGGCCAAGGCGTGCCCGCATGGCTTCGACGTGCGGCGAGATGCGGGGCCGCTCCGCAATGACGGTCGCGTCGACGTTCACCACGCGGAACCCGTGTTCCCGAAGCCGGCCTACGGCCCCGGCGAGGAGTTCGATCGAATCCGCGTCCGCGTGAGCGGGATCCGTGTCCGGGAAGAGTGCGCCGATATCCCCGAGGCCGGCCGCCCCGAGAATCGCGTCCGTGATCGCGTGCGCGATCGCGTCGCCGTCGGAATGTCCCCTCAGCCCGGGGGCACCGGGGATCGCCACGCCACCGAGGACGAGGGGCCGCGCCTCATCGAAGCGGTGGGAGTCGTACCCGACGCCGGTCCGCACCGGACGACCGCTCCGCCGGCCCTATCCTGCTCGCAGGATGCGGAGAGCGAGGTGGGCCGCGTTCCTGGCGTTGTCGATGCCCACGGCGGCCACGGGGACGCCGGGCGGCATCTGCGCACACGACAGGAGCGCATCCAGTCCCCCGAGCGTGCCCGCCGAGACGGGAACGCCGATCACCGGCAACGACGTGTGCGCCGCCACGACGCCCGGCAGCGCCGCCGAAAGTCCCGCACCGCAGATCACGACGGAATGGCCGGCCGCCGCCGCACCCTCCGCCAGTTCCGCGGTCCGCCTGGGCTGCCGGTGGGCCGAACTCACTTCGACCTGCACGTCGACTCCGTGTTCCCGCAGGATGGCCACGCCCTTCTCCATGGTGGGCATGTCCGATTCCGACCCCATCATCACCAGTACCGAACTCATTGCACCCTCCCGGCCGATCCGCAGCGGGCGCCCCGCGCGCGGAAAGCCGCTATTCGCCGTTCCAGCGCCGGATGGCGAGACACACGTTGTGGCCGCCGAAACCGAAGGAATTCGAGAGCGCGACCTCCACATCCCGTTCCATCACGCCTCCGTGGGCGTATTCGAGATCGCACGCCGGGTCCGCCTCCTCGAAGTTGATCGTGGGCGGGATGATCCCGTGCCGACAGACCAGGGCGGAGATCGCCCCCTCGATCGCGCCCGCCGCCCCGAGCGTGTGACCCGTCATGGACTTCGTGGACCCGACGACGATCGCATACGCATGGTCGCCGAGCACGTCCTTGATCGCCTTCGTCTCGGAGACATCGTTCGCGGGCGTCGACGTGCCGTGCGCGTTGATATACCCGATGTCCGCGGGCTTGAGATCCGCGTCGTCCAGAGCCTGCTCCATGGCGAGGCGCGCCCCCGAGCCATCGGGAGCGGGGGCCGTCATGTGGTAGGCATCCGCGCTCTGCCCGAACCCCGCCACCTCTCCCAGGATTGCGGCACCCCTCGCCCTGGCGTGCTCCAGTTCCTCGAGAACGAACATCCCGGCGCCTTCGCCGAGGACGAATCCATCGCGTCCCGCGTCGAAGGGCCGCGAAGCGCCCTCGGGGTCATCGTTGCGCGTCGACATCGCCCGCATGTTCGCGAATCCCGCGACCGCGAGCGGCGTGATCGTGGACTCGCTGCCGCCGGTGATCATCACGTCCGCTTCGCCGTTCCGAATCGAGCGGAAGGCGAGGCCCACCGAATGTCCGCTGGATGCGCACGCCGACACCGTGGCGTAGTTCGGGCCCTGCGCGCCGTACCGCATGGACACCATCCCCGAAGCCATGTCCGGGATGAACATGGGGATGAAGAAGGGCGAGACGCGGCGGGGCCCGCCGTTGAGCAGCCTCTCGTGCTGCGCCTCGAGCAGCGGAAGCCCACCGATGCCGACACCGATGAGGACCCCGACCCGGTCCGGGGACAGTTCGCCGAACCCATCGGCGAAACCCGCCTCGGTCACGGCCTCGTCCGCCGCGGCCATCGCCAGATGCAGGAACCGGTCCGCGCGCCGGGCGTCCTTCGGGTCCATGTGCCGGGTCGGATCGAAGTCCTTCACCTCGCAGGCGAAGCGCACGGACTGGTCGGAGGCGTCGAACTGCGTGATGGGTCCCGCCCCGCTGACACCGCCGAGCAGGGCCTCCCAGGTCACGCCAACGTCGAGACCGATGGGCGTGACGAGCCCGATGCCCGTGATCGCTACGCGTCTTCTCATGGAATGCGTCGTCGGGATGCCGGCTGTCCGTCGCAGGACTCCGCGACGGCTCTGCTAGGCCTTCTTGTCCAGATAGGCGATGGCCTCCGAGACCGTCTGCATCCTCTCTGCATCCTCATCCGGGATCTCGATCCCGAACTCTTCCTCGAAGGCCATCACGAGTTCGACGGTATCGAGCGAGTCGGCGCCCAGGTCATCGACGAAGTTCGCGTCATCCACCACCTTTTCCTGTTCCACGCCGAGTTCCTGCGCGATGATCTCCCGCACGCGTGCCGCGTTGTCCATGATTGCTCGTTCTCCTCGCATGAAGGGGGCCGTCTTGCGGACCCCCATGGGTCCCGGTTTCCCGGCGAATGGTCCCTTCGGCGACGCAATATGCGGCGTCGCCGCTATGACTGCATGACCATCCCGCCATCCACGACGATCACCTGCCCGGTAACGTACGAAGCCCCGGGACCGACCAGAAATCGCACCACCGTGGCGATATCCTCCGGGGACCCGGGTCGGCCGAGGGGAATCCTCTCCGACATGGCTGTTCGAACGCTTTCGGGCAGTCCCGAGGTCATGTCCGTTTCGATGAACCCCGGCGCGACAGCGTTGGCCCGCACCCCGCGACTCGCCAGTTCCTGAGCGACGCTTCGGGTGAGCGAGATCAGGGCGGCCTTGGCCGCCGCATAGTTGGACTGGCCCCGGTTCCCCGTCAAGCCCACGACGCTGGAGACGTTCACGATGTTTCCGGCTCGCCGCTTCATCATACCCCGGGCGACGGCCCGCACCAGGTAGAAGGCCCCCGACAGATTCGTGTCGAGCACCGATTGCCAGTCCTCATCCTTCAGGCGGAGGATGATGTTGTCGCGCGTGATGCCGGCGTTGTTCACCAGTATCGTCGCGTCTCCGAGCGTGCCGGAAACATCGGCCGCGAGTCTCCGGCACGCCTCCGGGTCGGAGACATCGCAGCCGAATCCCGCATGGCCGTCTCCGGGCAAACCGTCGGCTACGGCCCCGGCCCTGTCCGCCCCGGTGCCGACCACGGCCACCCGGGCGCCCGCCCGGGCCAGCTCCGCCGCGATCGCGGCCCCGATCCCGCGCGTCGCTCCCGTGACGATCGCGACCTCACCCGTCAGTTCGCTCATTCCACACCTCGGTGAATCGCAGGTTTCAGCGACACTGCACTAGTCGGTGGATCCCAGGTAGGCGTCAACGGACGCCGAGTCGCCGACCGCGGCCACGCGCAGACTTCGATCGATGCGGCGGGCGAGACCCGAGAGGACGCTGCCCGGTCCGATCTCGAGCCAGCGCGCAGTCCCCGTCTCGCGGATGCGTTCGATCCCCTCCGCCCATCGAACCGTCGATGTGAGCTGCAGGATGAGCGTCCGCCGGGCCTCCGCCGAATCCGTCACGGGCGTCGCGGTCGCGTTGGACACGATGGGGAACGACGGGTCGCGCCAGGTCGCCCCTTCGAGCGCCGCCGCAAGCCCGTCGGCGGCCGTCGCCATGAGTGGCGAGTGAAAGGCGCCGCTCACGTTGAGCGGGAGGACCCGGCGGGCGCCGGCCTCGGAGGCGAGCCGGCCGGCCGCGGCCACGGCCTCGACATCGCCGCTGATGACGATCTGGCCCGGTGCGTTGAGATTGGCCGGCACCGCCACGCCCCACTCGCCCGCGCGCTCGCACACGTCGGCGAGGACCCCGGCGTCCAACCCCAAAACCGCGGCCATCGTGCCCGGGCGATCCGCGCCCGAGGCCCCCATGAGCCTTCCCCGCTCGCGGACAATCCGGAGACCGTCCTCGAAGCCGAAGGCGTCGGACACGAGGTACGCCGAGAGCTCGCCGAGCGAATGCCCCGCCCCGACGTCGACCTGCCCGGCTCTTTCGGCGACCAGCTGCCAGACGGCGAAGGAGTGCAGCATGATCGCCGGTTGCGCGTTCTCCGTGGCGCGAAGCTCCTCCTCGGGTCCCTCCCAGCAGATCCGGCTCAGAGGCACGTCCAGCGCGTCGTCGGCCCGCTCGTAGAGTTCGCGCACGGACGTGGCGTCTTCCGCCAGGTCCCGGCCCATCCCGACGTACTGCGAGCCCTGTCCCGGGAAGAGGAGCGCCGCCCCGCTCATACCGGGCTCTTCTGCAGCATCTCGGCGAGCGACGTGCGGATGACCGAGGTGAAGCCCGAAGCGGCGCAGTCGGCCGCCGTCCGAATCCCGTTCATGATCGCCCGCGACGGGGAGGTCCCGTGACAGATGATCGTGACGCCGTTGACCCCGAACAAAGGGGCGCCGCCGTACTCGGTGTAATCCAGAAAGCGCAGCGCCTCCCCGAGCTTGCCGCCTTCGCCGACGCCGGCGTTGCGGAACACCTGGAGCACGAACTCGGCGATCGACTCGTAGAACTTGAGCAGCACGTTGCCGACGAAGCCCCCGCACACGAGCACATCGCATGCCCCCGTCACGATCTGGTGCCCCTCCACGTTCCCAATGAAATCGAGCGCGGGGTCCGCGGAGAGGAGGCCGTGGGCCCTCGCCACGACGCCCCCTCCCTTCTCGCCTTCCTCCCCGATGTTGAGAAGCCCGACGCGCGGCCGCTCGACCGCAAGCGTTTGGCGGAGGTATGTGGACCCCAGGTGCGCGAACTGGTGCAGCTGCCTCGGGCGGACATCCACGTTCGCGCCCACGTCCATGACGAGCACGCGCCCGGTCGCGGTCGGGAAGAGGGCGCCTACGGGCGGGCGGTCCACTCCGGGGAGCAACCCGAGCGTGAGCACCGAGGCCACGACCGTGGCTCCGGTCGGCCCCGCCGAGACGAAGGCATCCGCGCGACCGTCACGCACGGCCTCCAGGCCGCGCACGACGGTGCTGTCCGCCTTGCGCCTCACCGCGAGCGCCTGCGATTCGGCCGGATCGATGTACTCCTCGGCCGCGAGCCACTCCACGCGTTCGCGCGGGAATCGAGCCTGCTCGCGGCGCAGGAGGTCGCCCGGGCCTACGAGCAGGAGGGAGAGGTCGTTCGGCCACGCGTCGAGGGCTCCGGCGGCGGCCTCCAGCGTGGCCGCCGGCGCGGCATCTCCGCCCTGGAGGTCGAGTGCAACCCGGATCATGTCATTCCCCCGGCCCGGCCGCCGGGGGGCGGCGGCCGCGCGCGGAGGCGTCAAAAGTCTTCGATCTGAACGACCTCGCGGTCCGCATAGTGGCCGCAGGTCGGGCAGACGCGATGCGGTCGTTTGGGATCCCCGCATTCGGGGCATTCCTGGCGCGCCGTCTCCTGCGCCTTGTAGTGCGTACGCCGCTTGCGCTTGCGCTGCTTGGACGTCCGTCTCTTGGGAACAGCCATATCGTCAACTCGCTCGTGTGCGGCCTGCAATTCGGGCGGAACACGGCAACTGGCGCTCTCTGCCCCTGATTGTCAAGGAATGTCACGGTCCGTCGACTCCCCCGAATCCCCTCCGAATCCCTCCAGGGCGGCCCAGCGCTCATCCGGTCCCGGCGGAGGACATTCGCAGCTCCGGTCCGCGAGCCTCACCCCGCAGCGCGGACAGAGCCCGGGACAATCGCCGGAGCACGCCACCCAGGCGGGCGCGTTGACCCACAGCTCCTCGCGTACCGGGCCCGCCAGGTCCACCTCCCCGGAGGCCGCCTCCAGCGGCCAGACGCCATCTTCCCCCGGCGTGATCCGGGCGGACGGACGGTAGAGCGCGGCCCACTGGGCGCGCACGGCAACCCGGGTCGGCTCGAGGCAGCGCCGACATTCAACGGTCGCCCGGGCCGCGAGCGTGCCGCGGACACGCACTCCGGACCCCGCCGCGCGCCGGACCTCGACTTCGAGATCGACATCATCGAAGGGGAGCGGCAGATCGCCGAGTGATTCCCCCGGCGACTCGAGCCGAAGGACGCGCTCGAGGGGTCCCGAGTCGAGGCCCGCGAGCTCGACGTGCGTGGGTTCCGCCTTGTCCGGCGGCGGCGAGGTGCGGCGCGGACTCACGCGCTGCCGATGAGGTCGACCTGCCCGAAGAAGAAGGCGAGTTCCGCCCGCGCGTTATCGTCCGAATCGGAGCCGTGGACCGCATTGCGCTCCTTGCTCTCCGCGTACCGGGCGCGCACAGTGCCCGGCGCGGCCTCCGCGGGATCGGTGGCGCCGATGACCTCGCGCAGATACGGCACCGCCCTCTCGTGTTCGAGCGCCAGCGCCATGCAGGGGCCCGACGTCATGAACTCCACGAGCGCCCCGAAGAAGGGACGCTCCCTGTGTACCGCGTAGAACGCCTCGGCTCCGGCCTGTCCGAGCCGCAGAACCCTCGAACCGCGGACCCGGAAACCCGCTGCCTCCAGCGCGGCAAGGACCTTGCCCGCCTTTCCCGACCCGAACGCGTCGGGCTTGATGATCGCGAGCGTCATCGTCTGCACGGCTTCACTCCCCTTTCGTTCCCTTCGCTTCTCCCGCCGCGTCCCGGAGCAGCAGCCGCCGGATGATGTCCCCGCGCGTCAGGAACCCGACGAGCTGGCCCTCGCGGACGACCGGAAGGCGTTCGATTTCCCTGTCCAGCATGAGACGAACCACGTTGGCCAGCGGCTCGTCCTCCTTCACGCACATCACGGCCCGTTCCATGATGTCGCGCACCTCACCGGCATGCGCGCTCCGGGCACCGCTCTCCCCTGCCTCCGCCCGCTCGAGCCCCGGCAGGAGCCGTCGCATCAGGAGGCCGTCCGTGAGCATCCCGAGCACATGCCCTTCCCCGTCGATGACCGGCACCGCGCGAAGCCTCCTCCGCGCGAGCATGTCCGCCGCCGCCTCCAGCTCCATGCCGGGATCGACCGTGGTTACGTCGCGGGTCATGATCTCCCGTACCTTCATTGCCCGCCTCCTGCCGGTTCCGCCTCGCTGCGCCCTGCCCCGATCGTCCACCCGGGCCCTGGCAGCCCGTGGTCGCTCGCGCGCCTACATCCGGTCGCGCAAGAGATCCACTAGATCCGCAGGCCTCCGCGCCACGCCGATCCGGTTGCTCTCGAAGGCGCGGATCTTCTCCTCCGCCGTTCCCTCGGAACCCGAGATGATCGCGCCCGCGTGACCCATGCGCCGGCCGCGAGGCGCGGTCTGGCCCGCGATGAAGCCGACGACCGGTTTGCTCATCTCACGAGCCACGTACTCGGCTGCCACCTGTTCGTCCGTGCCGCCGATTTCACCGATCACCGCGACGGCCTCCGTCTCCGGATCCTCCTCGAATGCCGCGAGACAGTCGACGAAGTCCGTGCCGATAAGCGGATCGCCTCCGATGCCTACGCACGCGGACTGCCCGATCCCGGCCCTGGTGAGCTGGAAGATCACCTCATAGGTGAGCGTCCCCGAACGGCTCACGATCCCGACCGGTCCCTCGCGGACGATCTGGCCGGGCAGAATCCCGACCTTGCAACGGCCCGGCACGATGAGGCCCGGACAGTTGGGTCCGATGAGACGCGCGCCCTTCTCCCGCACGTAGGGGAGCACGCGAAGCATGTCGCCCACGGGGACGCCTTCGGTGATGCAGACGATGAGGGAGACCCCCGCGTCCGCAGCCTCGAACACCGCGTCCGCCGCAAACCGCGCGGGCACGTAGACCACGCTCGTGTTCGCTCCCGCCTCGGCGACCGCCTCCTCCACCGTATCGAATACGGGCACGTCGTCGTCGAACCGCCGGCCGCCCTTCCCCGGCGTCACGCCGGCCACGACCCGCGTTCCGTACTCCAGCATTTCCCGGGCGTGGAACGAACCGTCGCGTCCCGTGATCCCCTGCACGACGAGCCGCGTGTCGTCTCCGATGAAGATCCCCATCAGCGGCCGCCCCCGCGCCGGACGGCGGTCTCGACGGCGCGGTCCATGTCCACCATGGCCTCGAATCCGTGCGAGGCGAGGATCGCCACGCCCTCCGCCTCGTTCGTTCCGGTGAGACGGATCGTGAGCGGGACTCGCAGTTCCATGCGGCTCGTCGCCTCCACGATCCCGTTGGCTACATCGTCGCAGCGCGTGATCCCGCCGAAGATGTTGAACAGGATCGAGTTCACGTTCGGATCCTCGGTGATGAGTTCGAGCGCCGCCACGACCTTCTCGGGATTCGAGGACCCGCCGATATCGAGGAAGTTGGCGGGCTCGCCACCGTAGTACTTGACGAGATCCATCGTCGCCATCGCGAGGCCGGCCCCGTTCACGCAGCACCCGACGTTGCCGTCGAGCTGGATGTAGGAGAGCTGTGCCTCGCGCGCGCGGACTTCGGCCGGATTCTCCGACCCCGTGTCGCGGAGCGCCGCGATTTCGGGGAGACGGAAGAGGGCGTTGTCGTCGATGTTCATCTTCGCGTCGATCGCCTTCACCTCCCCGGCCGGGTTCACGATCATCGGATTGATCTCGGCCAGCGTGGCCCCGCCCGCGCGGTACGCGCCGTAGAGCTTCGCGATGATCGACGCGGCCTGCCGCGCCGCGCGCGGGTCGTCGTAGAGGTGGTGGCCGAGAAGCGCGGCCTGGTGGGCGAGGAGGCCATAGCGCGGGTCCACCGCGACCTTCCGGATCGCCTCGGGCATCGTCGCCGCGACCTCCTCGATGTCGACCCCTCCCTCCGAGGACACCATGATCGTGTCCGCGTGGCGGGCCCGGTCGAGCACGATCCCGACGTAGGCTTCGGATTCGATGTCCTCGGCCGGCGCGACCAGAACCCGTCGGACCTCGATCCCCTTGATCTCCATGCCGAGGATGGCTTCGGCCCTGCTCCGGGCTTCGGCCGGCGTCGCGGCGAGCTTGACGCCGCCCGCCTTGCCCCGGCCGCCGGCATGGACCTGGGCCTTCACCACGACGGGCCCGCCGAAGCGTTCGGCAGCGGTCGCCGCTTCCTCCGGCGTCGCGGCGATCTCCGACTCCGGCACGGGGATCCCGTGCCGGGCGAAGATGTCCCGCGCCTGGTATTCGTGAATGTTCATCGGATCGTTTGCATGCTCCGTTCTCGCTCCCGGTCCGGCAGCCAGCGGCAGGAGCTCCGCGGCGTCCGGGCGGGAACCCTCGAATTTCGCCTCACACGGCCGGCAGGTCGACCCCCTGCCCCGCGAGGAAGCTGCGGGCGACCGAAGCGATCTCCTGCAGACGTTCCGCGGTGTCCGCCTCGATTCGCGCCACGACGACCGGCTGGGTGTTGCTCGCCCGGATCAGCAGCCACCCTCCGTCGAACAGCACCCGCACGCCGTCGATGTCGATGACCTCGTAGCGCTCGCGGAAGTAGCGCACCGCCTCCTTCACCAGGCCGAATTTGCGGTCATCCGCGCACGCGAGCCGCAGTTCCGGGGTGGAGGGATAGCTCGGGATCTCCGCGGCCAGCGCCGACAGGGGGCGTCGGGCGCGGGCCACGAGACCGGCGAGGCGCGCCGCGGCATAGATCGCATCGTCAGTTCCGTAAAACCTGTCTGCAAAGCAGATATGTCCGCTCATCTCACCCGATATGGGAGATCCGCCCGCGCGCATGCGCTCCTTGATGAGCGAATGCCCCGTCTTCCACATCACGGGAACGCCGCCATTGGCCCGGATCACCTGAGGCAGGGCCTGCGAACATTTCACGTCGAACACGACCTCCGCCCCCGGCCGCTCCGCGAGTACCTCGCGTGCGAACAGGAGCAGCAGGTGATCCCCGCGGATGATCGTCCCTTCCTCGGTCACCGCGCCGATCCGATCCGCGTCTCCATCGAGCCCCACCCCAAGGTCGGCGTCGGTGTCGCGGACCCGCGTGATGAGGTCCTGGACATACTCGTCGACCGTGGGATCCGGGTGATGGTTGGGGAAGGTGCCATCCGACTCGCAGTAGAGGCCGTCCACCTCGATTCCGGCGGCGGTCAGCGCCCGCACGGCGACGACGCTCCCGGCCCCGTTCCCGCAATCGAGCACCATGCGCACGTCGCCGTCGACGCGCCCGCGCGCCGCGATTTCCTCCACGTAGCGGTCGAGGATCTCCGCTTCCCGGATTTCGCCCCGGCCCGACGCGAAGTCTTCCGCCTCGATGCGCTCGTGAAGAGCCCGGATCGCTTCGCCGTAGAGCGCGCCGCCATCCAGGACCAATTTGATCCCGTTGTATTCGGGCGGGTTGTGGGATCCGGTGATCTGAATCCCCGCGTCCGTGCCGAACTCGATGGCCGCGAAGTAGAGGGCGGGGGTGGGCACGGTGCCGATCGTGATGACGTCCACTCCGGCCGCACGCAGGCCGCGACAGAGGGCGGCCGAGAGCGCCGGGGAGGAAGGCCGGTTGTCGTGGCCGACGACGACGCGGGGCGACGCCCGGCCGGCCAGTTCCGTCCCGAACGCGCGTCCGACGAGTTCGGTTGCGGTCTCCGTCAGGTCGTCCCCGACGACCCCGCGAATGTCGTATTCGCGGAAGATTCCGGCTTGGATCCGCGACACTACACTAGGGGGCCGGCGGATCGTCGGCCTGGACGACCATGCCGGGCACCGGCGCGTCGGCGAGGGCATCCCGGGCCCGGTCGATGATGCGACCCGGGAAGAGCCCGGCGAGGATGATCAGGGCCACGCAGGTCCCGATGACGAGGTTGAACCCCGGCTTCGGGGGCGGCGGCGTGAGGGCGTCCTCGGGCGCCCCCTCGAAGTACATCTTCCACACGACCCGCAGGTAGTAGTAGTAGGCGACGAGGCTCGTCAGGACGAGCGTCACCGCGAGCGACATCTCTCCGGCATCCACCGCGGCCCGGAGCAGGTACAGCTTGCCGACGAAGCCCGCCGTGGGCGGGAAGCCCGCGAGCGACAGCAGGAAGACGAGAAGCGCGGCCCCGAGCGCCGGGCGGCTCCAACCGAGTCCCCGGTAGTCGCGCACGCGCTGCTTCCGGTCGCCGCGTCCGGCCACGTGGAAGACGACCGCGAAGCTCCCGGCCGTGACGACGGTGTACGCCGCCAGATAGAAGAGCGACGCGGAGCGGCCCAGCTCGGACGCGGCCACGACCCCGACCAGGAGATAGCCGGCGTGCGCGACCGAGGAGTAGGCGAGCATACGCTTCACATCCTCCTGGGCGAGCGCGACCAGATTCGGCACGATCATGGTGAGGATCGCCAGCCACCACACGGCACCCCTCCACACCTCCGCCGCGCCCGCCAGATCCACGGTCAGCACGCGGAGGAGCGCGATGAACGCGGCCGCCTTGACGCCCGTCGCCATCAGGGAGGTCACCGGGGTCGGCGCGCCGTCGTAGGCATCCGGCGCCCACATGTGGAAGGGCACGGCGGCGATCTTGAACGCGAAGCCGATGAGGAGGAGACCGATCCCCGCCACGAGGAGGAGGTCCCCCCCGCCCGGCGCGGCCGCGATCCGTTCGGCGGCCGTGGCCAGGCGTGTCGTCCCCGTGGCCCCGTAGAGGAGGGCGATCCCGTACACGACGAACGCGCTCGCGAAGGCGCCGACGATGAAGTACTTGAGGCTCGCCTCCGAGGAACGCGGATTCTTCCGCACGAAGCCGGTGAGGACGTACACGGAGATCGACATCAGCTCGAGGCCGACGAAGAGGAGGATGAGATCGCGCGCCGCGACGAGCACCATCATCCCCACCACGGCGAGGAGGACCACGGCGTGGAACTCGGGCGAACGCAGCCCCTCCCGGCTCAGATAGTCGCGCGAGAGCGACACCACGAGGAGTGCGCCCCCCAGCAGGATCACGTTCGCCGCCACCCGGAAGCCGTCGAGCGCGATCATCGCGTCCCGCGGCCCGGACGCGTCCATGAGCCACAGGCTCGCGATGAGGGCGCCCGCGATCGAATAGAGCGTGATGAGGGAGTCGACGGACATGCGCCCGCCTCCGCCCTCTCCAACCGCCGGACCGTCCGCCCCCGCACGCACGAAGGCGTCGCGCATGAGGATGACCATGGCGGCGATGGACAGGATGACCTCCGGCAGGAGCGCGACCCAGTAGCTCGCGTGCGAGGCGAAGTCGAAGACCCTCACGTTACTCCCCTCCCCCGACCGGGATTCCGGCGTCGGCCTCGGCCTCGACCCCCGCGGCCGCCCGCGTCTCCACCTGCTCGATCAGGGCCTCGACGGAGGCGCGCGTCCGGTTCAGGAAGGGACCCGGCCACACGCCAATGAGCAGAATCAGCGCGAGGAGGGGGGCGAGGATCAGGCGCTCGCGGCGGTTCACGTCCGTGAGCGTCCGGTTCTCCTCGCGGTCGAGGCGGTTGAAGAGGACGCGCTGCACCATGGGCAGCATGTAGCAGGCGGCGAAGATCACGCCGGTCGTGGCGATGGCGGCGATCCACGGGTGGGTCCGGAACGTCCCGACAAGGATGAGGAACTCCCCGACGAACCCGTTCGTTCCGGGGAGCCCGACCGACGAGAGCGCCACAACCACGAGCGCGAAGGCGAACACCGGCATCACCTTCGCGATGCCGCCGAAGTCCGCGAGCAGCCGCGAGTGCCGCCGCTCGTACAGCATCCCGATGAGGAGGAAGAGCGCCCCCGTCGAGATCCCGTGGTTCACCATCTGGAGGATCCCGCCCTCGATCCCCTGCGTCGTGAGCCCGAACACGCCGAGCACGACGAATCCGAGGTGGGCGACCGAGGTGTAGGCGATGAGCTTCTTGGCGTCCGGCTGGACCGCCGCCACCCATGCCGCGTAGAGGATCCCGATCAGCCCCAGCGCGAGCATCGCGTTCACGACCAGCGGATCCGTCGCGGCGGCCGGGAAGAACGGGAGCCCGAAGCGCAGGAACCCGTACACGCCCATCTTCAGGAGCACCCCCGCCAGGATCACGGAGCCCGCCGTCGGCGCCTCCACGTGTGCGTCCGGCAGCCACGTGTGGAACGGGAAGAGCGGCACCTTGATCGCGAAGGCGAGGGCGAATGCCGCAAAGAGCCAGAGCTGCGCCCGCCGCGCGAGTTCGAGCGACACGAGATCCTCGTAGGCGAAGCTCCACCCCCCGGAACCGCCCTGGAACATCCAGGCGAGGGTCACGATCGCGACCAGCATCAGGAGCGAGCCCACCGCGGTGTAGAGGAAGAACTTCACGGCGGAGTAGATCCGGCGCTTCCCGCCCCAGACCCCGATGAGGAAGTACATCGGGATCAGCATGATCTCCCAGAACACATAGAACAGGAAGAGATCCAGCGCCACGAACACGCCGATCATACCCGTCGTGAGGAAGAGGAGCATCGCGTAGAAGGCGCGCTCCCTGCTCTCGATGTAGGAGAAGGAACCCGCCACGGCGAGCGGCATCGTGAAGGTCGTGAGCAGGATCATGAGGATGGAGATCCCGTCCAGGCCCACCGCGTAGGAGATCCCCCATGCCTCGACCCACGGGATCGAGACGAGGTTCTGGAATCCCGGTTCCGCCGTGTCGAAGGTCCAGAAGAGCGGCAGCGAGAGCGCGAAGAGAACCAGCGTCGTCGCCAGGGCCACCGTCTTCGCGCGCGCCTCCGGCACCACGAGGCACACCGCTCCGCCCAGGAGCGGCATGAGCACGAGGGCGGTCAGGATCCAGTGTCCGTCGTAGAAGGCCGTCACGAGAGCACCCCCAGGACGAGCAGGGCGCCGAGCATGAAGGCGACGAGGTACGTCGTCACCCGGCCCGTCTGCAGCTGCCCCCCGGCCCACCCGAGGAGCCGGGCGGCCCGGCCGACCCCGTTCACGGCTCCGTCGATGATCCCGGCGTCCACGATCCGCCAGCAGGCGCGCCACAGGGCGAGCGAGGGGCGGACGATCGCGCGGTCGTACAGTTCATCCACGTACCACTTGTCGTGGAGCACGCGCGCGAAGCCGGTCGGCGCCACCGCCTCGGCCTCCGTCGGCACCGGCTTCGGCGCCAGGGCACGCACGGTCCCCACGACGGCCGCGATCGCAATCGCCGCGGAGATCCCGGCCCAAAGCGCCTCCCCACCCCCGACGGGCGACCGGTATTCGGGGGCGAAGCCGTGCGCCTCCTTGACGGCGATGGCCGGCGCGAACACCGGCTCGAGCCAGTGGTGCAGCCACTCGACGGTCGGGAGCAGCGGCAGCGCCTCCGGGATGTTGGCCCAGCCGCCCACGACCGAGAGCACGGCAAGCACCGCCAGCGGCGCCCACATGACGAGAGGCACCTCATGCAGCTTTCGGCCCGCCCCGGCCGCGCCGCCGCGTCCGAAGGTCCGGTTCTCGCCGTGGAAGGTCATCACCATGAGCCGGGCCATGTAGACGGCCGTGAGCAGCGCAGTGGCCAGCGCGATGCCCCACAGGATCGGATATCCGTAGGCGCCCGAATACCAGATGATCTCGTCCTTCGAGAAGAATCCGGCCAGCGGCGGCACGCCCGCGATCGCGAGCGTCGCGATCCACATGAAGACGAACGTGCGGGGCATGAACTTCCGGAGCCCGCCGTGGTTCCGCATGTCGTTCGGGTCGCCGTGGTGCGCGTCGCCGTGCTCGCCGTCGCCGTGCGCCCAGGCGTGGTGCACGGCGTGGATCACGGCGCCCGCCCCGAGGAAGAGGAGCGCCTTGAAGAAGGCGTGCGTCATCAGGTGGAAGACGCCGGCCGTGAACGCCCCCACCCCGACGGCGAGGAACATGTAGCCGAGCTGCGAGATGGTGGAGTACGCGAGCACCTTCTTGATGTCGTACTGCCGGATCGCGATCGAGGCGGCGAAGAGCGCGGTTCCGGCCCCGACCGCCGCCACCACGCCCTGGGACACGGGCGAGAGCGCGAAGAACACGCTCGTCCGCGCGATGAGGTAGACCCCCGCCGTCACCATCGTCGCCGCGTGAATGAGCGCCGAGACAGGCGTCGGACCCGCCATCGCGTCGGGCAGCCAGGTGTGCAGCGGGATCTGGGCCGACTTCCCCGTGCAGCCGAGGAAGAGGAGGAGCGTGATGCCGGTGACGAGCGCGCCGCCGTACGCGAGCGTCCCCTCCGCCGCCGCAAGCACGGGAATGAAGTCCAGCGTCCCGAACGCCACGAAAATGAGGAACATGGCGACGAGGAACCCCGCGTCGCCGATCCGGTTCATGATGAACGCCTTCTTGCCCGCGTTCGCGTAGTCCCGGTTCTCGTACCAGAAGCCGATGAGCAGATACGAGCAGAGCCCCACGCCCTCCCAGCCCACGAACATGAGCGGGAAGCTGGCCCCGAGGACGAGGACGAGCATGAAGAAGACGAACAGGTTGAGATACGAGAAGTAGCGCGAATAGCCGGGATCGTCGCGCATGTAGCCGACGGAATAGATGTGGATGAGGCTCCCGACGCCGGTGACGATCATGCACATCAGCATCGAGAGCTGGTCGAACTGGAGGTCGACGCCGATGCGAAGATCCCCGGACACGATCCAGCTCCAAAGGCCCACGACCTCCGCCCCGTGCAGCTCGGCGCCGTTCATCGCGATGAAGTTGATGAGGACGACAACGAAGCTCAGGAGCAGTGCCGCGGGGCCGACGATCGTCGGAATCCGCTTGCTGTCGCGCCACAGGAAAGCCCCGAGACCGTTGACCAGGGCGCCCAGCAGAGGGAAAGCGAGGATGAGCCAGGGGAATACCGGATGGAACGCCGGGCCGGTCCCCTCCTGGACCACGAGGGCGGCGGCTTCCGTCGGGAGTGCGGACGCCCCGCCGAGGGCCGCGCCGCTCAGGATGCTCGAGGCGCTCACCATTTGAGCAGCCTGAAGCGGTCCAGGTCCACGACCTCATAGTGCCGAAAGATCGCGATGATGATCGCGAGCCCCACGGCGGCTTCGGCCGCGGCGACCGCCATGACGAAGAAGACGAAGATCTGCCCCTCGATCCCGTGCATCCGGGAGAATGCGACAAGCGAGAGGTTCGCCGCGTTCAGCATCAACTCGACGCACATGAACACGATGATCGCGTTGCGCCGCAGCAGGACCCCGATCACGCCGATCGTGAACAGGATCGCGCTCACGAAGAGGGCGATGAGCCCGTTCAGGCCGAGCGCGCCGGCCATGCCCGCCTCGCTCACGTCCGCTCCCTGCGGGCCAGCAGGATCGTCCCCACGATGGACACGAGCAGGAGGACGCCGGTGACCTCGAGCACGATCGTGTACTCCGTGAAGAGCGGCCGGGCCACGACCCCGACGACGCCCTGCTCCGCCGCCGCCTCGCGCAGCGCGCCGCCCGCGATCTCCACGACGGGCCGGGCGTCCGTCCCGCCCACGAAGAGCCGCGTGAGGACGCCGAGGAAGGCGATGGAGATCGAGCCTCCGATGAGTCCGCCCACCGGCCCCCGCAGGTCGCGCCAGTCCGCGTGCCCCAGGTTCAGGAGCATGAGCACGAAGAGGAACAGGACCATGATGGCCCCGCCGTACAGGATCACGTTGATCGCCGCGATGTAGTGCGCGTCCAGCATGAGGAACATGCCCGACGTGGCGAAGAACACGCCGACCAGGAAGATCACGGCGGAGACGGGATTCCGGCGCGTGACCATGATCACCGCGCCCAGAATCGCGCTCGCCGCGAAAGCCTGGAAGAGGAAGTCCTGGATCACTGGGACGCCGGGTCCTGCGGATCCCACAGCGCCGTCACGTCATGCTCCTGCTCGACGAGCCGCTCGAGATCGTACACCCAGCGCTCGCGCGAGTACTCCGCGTTCTCGTAGTGCACCCCGAGGTGGATCGCCTCCACCGGGCACACCTCCTGGCAGTAGCCGCAGAAGATGCAGCGGAACTCGTCGATCTCGTAAATCGCCGCGTAGCGCTCGCCGTTCTCATCCTCCGCCGGCACGAGCTTGATGCAGTTCACGGGGCACACGGTCGGACACAGGCCGCAGGCGACGCACTTGGCCCGTCCGTCCTCGTGCACCTCCATGCGGTGCGTGCCGCGCGTCCGGGGCGCGAGTTCCCACTTCTCGTCCGGGTACTGCTGCGTCTTCTTGTTGGGGCTCAGGAGGTGCCGCATGGTGATCGACATCCCCTTCGCCGCCGCCCGCACGTACGAACTCTCGGCCTGCGGCCGCTCCACGACCTTCACCTCTCCGGGCATCCTATCCTCCCTCTGCGGCGTCGCCGCCGGCCGGCCTCGCCCCCTTCGCTCCGCCGCGGATCAGCGTCCCCCGGTCCATCGCGAAGAAGAGCACTCCCGCGAGCGCAAGGTTCACGAGGAAGAGCACGAACGCGTACCAGCCGCCGGCCGGAATCCCGACCGCCTCGATTCCGAGGATGACGAAGGCGATGACGAGGATGTAGACCGTCACCGCTTCCAGCATGAACTTCCAGCCCAGATCCATGAGTTGATCGTAGCGGAAGCGCGGCAGCGTCCACCGAATCCACACGAAGACGAGCACGAGCAGCGACGTCTTCACGCCGAAGGCGCCGAGCGTGAGCAGCGTCTTCCACCACGTCGGCTCGCCGATCACCGTCCCATCGGAGAGCACGCGGATATTGTCCCCCTGCCAGAACGGGATGTCCCACCCGCCGAGGAAGAAGACGGTGACGAGCGCGGCGACCGTGATCACGTGCGCGAACTCGCCGATCATGAACATCGAGAACTTCATCGCCGAATACTCGGTGTGGTATCCGGTGATCAGTTCGGCCTCCGCTTCGGGCATGTCGAACGGGAGCCGGTTCGTCTCCGCAAGGCCCGACACGAAGAAGAAGAAGAGGCCGACGAGGAGCGGGAACACGAACCACGTCGCGTACGTCGCGGGCCCCGCCGTGAACGTCTGCTGCATGGAGACGATCTCGGGGGCGCGCACATCCCCCGTGAGAAGGATGAGCGGGACGAGGCTGAGCGCGAGGGCGACCTCGTAGCTCACCATCTGCGCGGAGCCGCGCAGGCCGCCGAGCAGCGAGTACTTCGAGCCCGAGGCCCAGCCGCCCATCGCGACGCCGTACACGCCGATCGAGCCGATCGCGAGCACATAGAGGAAACCGATCGGCACGTCCGCCACGATCATCTCCACGAGCCCCCACTGCGTGGGCAGCGGCGAGGCGAAGGGGATCACGGCGAAGAGGATCGTGGCCGGCAGGATCGCGAGGACGGGCGCGAGGAGAAAGAAGGGCCGGATCGCCTGCTCCGGCATCGTTTCTTCCTTGAGGAGATTCTTGAGCCCGTCGGCGATGACCTGGAGGAGTCCCCACGGGCCGACACGGTTGGGGCCGCTCCGGTCCTGCATGAAGCCGCACACCTTGCGCTCGAAGATCGTGGCGAACATGACCGCGAGCATCAGCACCGAGAAGAAGAGCAGGACCTTACCGATCGTGGCCAGCCCGAAGGCGACGCCGGTGACGGGGCTCACGCGTCGGCCTCCGTGGCACCGGCGATGCCGGCGGCTTCCGCGGCCGCGCGGGCGGCCGGGGCGCCCTTGAGCCCGATCCCGTCCCACGTCAGGCCCGCGAAGGCCGGAGCCTCGGCCGCCATCCGCTCGAACGCGCGGCGCACATCGTTGACGGCCTCGCCGTCTCCCAGGCGGGCGAGCACGCGGCTCAACACCATCCAGCCCGGGCGGGCCAGGCCCGGCGGCCTCAGCGCCTGGTGGAAGCGCTGCACGCGGCCCTCGAAGTTCGTGAACGTGCCGTCCATCTCCGCGAAGGTCGCGATCGGGAGCACCGCGTCCGCGCTGCGCGCCGCGCCCGGCAGGCGCGTGCCCAGGTAGAGGAAGAAGCCGGCCGAACCGCCGAAGTCGTCATCCACGCCCTCGAGTTCGTCGTCGAGAACGACCAGCGCCCCGCCTGCCGAGCCGCCGGCCGCCGAGCCGGTGGCCGCGGCGCCGTTGAGGAAACCGCCCACGCGCCGGCCACCAAAAAGTCCGGCGCCCGCGGCGTTGGCGGCGCGGTCCGCCCGCAGCTTGAGCGTCGGCACCGTGGGCAGCGCGGCGGTCTCGCCCTGCGGGACCCGGAAAGCGGCATCCGCGACGCCGAGCCGGTCGAGGAGCAGCCGGACGTAGAACAGGTTCTCGTTCGAGGCGTCCGGGGACACGACGGCGCTCCCGCCGGCTCCGTCGAAGTCGCCGACCTTCTCCGCCACCCAGTCGAGCGCCGTCGCCCAGTCCACCGGCCGGAGGTCGGCGCCGTCGCGGATGAGGGGGACCTCGGCACGCACGCCGCGGTTCGTCATCACAAGGTGCTTGCGCCCGTAGTCGCACATCCACCAGGAGTTGACCGCCGCGTTGTGCCGCGGCTTCACGCGCACGATCTGGTTCTCCTTCGTGTCGATCGTGACGTTGCAGCCGGTGGGGCACCCCGGGCACACGCTGGCCGCCGCGTCCATGTCCCACGCCCGCGCCTTGAACACGAAGTCCTCGTGGACGAGCGCGCCGACGGGACACACGTCGACGATGTTCCCCTGGAACGGATTGTCGAGTTCGCGCCCGGGGAAGGTGTCGATGTACGCCTTGTCCCCGCGCTGGGCGACGATGAGCGAGTCGTCCTCCGCCACGTCCCGCATGAAGCGCACGCAGCGCGTGCAGATGACGCAGCGGTCCGCGAAGTAGAGGATGTCGTCGGAGATGCGGTCCCGCCCCATGATCCGCTTGGGCTCGTCGACCCGGCTCTCGAGCTGGTTCGTGACGTAGGCGTAGTCCTGGAGCATGCACTGCCCCGCGGCGTCGCAGATCGGGCAGTCGAGCGGATGGTTGACGAGCAGGAACTCGATGACCGACTGGCGGGCCGTGCGCGCTGTGTCGCTCGCCGTGTTCACGACCATGTCGTCGGCCGCCTGCAGCGTACACGAGGGCTCGAGCTTGGGCCGTCCCTCGACCTCCACGAGACACATGCGGCACTGCGCGGGCCGCGTCGGGATGCCCGGATGGTAGCAGTAGCGCGGCACGACGACGCCCACGTGCTCGGCCGCCTCGATGACGCGCGTGCCGCTCGGGACCGTGACTTCGACCCCGTCGATCGTGAGCGTGACCATCGCCTTCGCGCCGTTCTCAGCCATGCCTCATCCCGCCGCCACCAGAGAAGGCTTCATCAGCGCCTCGTAATCGGCGCGGAACTTGTCGAGCGAGGACTGGAGCGGGAACACGACGCTGTCCGCGAGCACGCAGATCGTGCGTCCCGTCATCTGCTCGCACAGCTCATAGAGCGTGTCGATGTCGCCCGGGCGCCCGTCCCCCGCCTCGATGCGCTGCAGGATGCGGACGACCCAGGAAGTGCCCTCGCGGCACTGCACGCACTGGCCGCACGACTCGTGGGCGTAGAACTGCGCGATCCGGCGCATCGCCGCGACGATGTCCGTGTCCTCGTCCATCACGATCGGCGATGCGGTGCCGAGCGCGCTTCCCGCCTCCGCCAGCCCCTCGTACGTCGTCGCGCAGTCGAGTTCGTCTCCGCTGAGGAAGGCCGTGGACGAGCCGCCGGGAATCACGGCTTTCACCGGCTTGCCCGAGGGCGTGCCGCCGCAGGCGTCGAAGATGATGTCGCTCAGCGGCAGCCCGAGCGCGAACTCGTAGTTGCCGGGCCGCACGAGGTGGCCGGAGCAGCTCCACAGCTTCGTGCCGGGCGACTGCTCGCTGCCCCACTGCCGATACCAGTCCGCGCCGTTCTCCAGGATCATCGGCACCGCGGCGAGCGTCTCGACATTGTTGACCGTCGTGGGCATCCCGAACGCCCCCGCCTGTGCCGGGAAGGGCGGCTTGGCCCAGGGCTCCGCGCGATTTCCCATGAGCGAGTTCATGAGGCCGGTCTCCTCGCCGGCGATGTACGCCCCGGCGCCGGCGTGGATCGTCACGTCGCACGACCACGACGAGCCCAGAATTCCGTCCCCGGCCAGACCGTTCCCGTACGCCTCGACGACCGCGGCGTTCAAGATCCGCGTTTCCTCGAAGAACTCGCCCCGCACGTAGATGTAGGCGTGCTCCGCCCCGATGGCGCGCGACGCGATCAGGCACCCCTCGATGAGGAGGTGGGGCGTCCAGCGGATCACCTCGCGGTCCTTGAAGGCGCCCGGCTCGGACTCGTCCGCGTTGCAGCACAGGTAGTGCGGCTTGCCGTCGTCCTTCGGCATGAAGCTCCACTTGAGCCCCGTCGGGAATCCCGCGCCGCCGCGCCCGCGGAGCCCGGAGGCCTTCACGGCCTCGGTGATCTCGGCCGGCGACATGTCGAGCGACCGCCGGAGCGCCTCGTAGCCGCCCCGGGCGCGCCACCCGTCGAGCGTTCGCGCTTCAGCCTCGCCCTGGTGCCTCGAAAGCCGCGTCGTCGTCTCCAGGTCGCTCCGGTGCGGGAAGCTCATGCGCCGCCTCCAGCGTCCGGTCCGCCCGCCGCATCGCCGTTGCCCGCCCCTCGCAGCGTCGCGACGATCCCGGGGACGCGATCCGGCGTCACATCCTCGAGGTAGCGGTCGTTGACCTGAACGACCGTTGCGAATCCGCACGCGCCGAGACACTCCGCCTCGATGACGGTGAACTGCCCATCCTCCGAGATCTCCCCCTCGCGCGTCCCCGTCTCGGCCAGGAAGCGGTGCAGCACCTCTTCGGCCCGGTTCAGGTGGCAGGAGATGTTCGTGCACACCTGGACGAAGTGACGTCCGACCGGGTGCTTGTTGTACATCGTGTAGAAGGTCGCGATCGAGTGCACGTAGGCGGGCGTAAGGTCCAGAGCCTCCGCGACTTCGACCATGTCCGCGGGCTCGATCCACCCCTTTACCGACTGCACGAAGCCGAGCATGGGGAGCAGCGCCGCCTGCTTCGTCGGATAGCGGGAGAGCGCCGCTTCGAGCCGCCGCTTCCCTTCCTCCGTCTCGAAGATGGGACCGTCGAACGTCTCCCTCGCCGCAAGCTGGAAGGGCTGCGCCCCGACGACCGCGGGATGGATACGCCGGCTCACCGGTCGATCTCCCCCAGCACGACGTCGAGCGAGGCGTTGATCGCGACGACGTCCGCGACGAGTTCGTCCCGTACCAGTTCCGGGAGCGACGCGATGTTGATGAACGATGGCCCACGGAAACGGCAGCGGACGGGCTTCGTCCCGCCGTCGGAGATGATCCCGAACCCCAGTTCGCCCTTCGAGCTTTCGATCGAGTACCACGTCTCGCCGGCCGGCACGCGGACACCTTCCATCACGAGCTTGAAGTGCGAGATCATGGTGTCGATCGACCCCATCGCCTCGCCCTTCGGGGGGAGGACGATCCGGTAGTCGTCGATGTTGATCGGGCCTCCGGGCAGCCGGTCCAGCGCCTGCTCGATGATGCGGACGCTCTGCCGCATCTCCTCCACTCGCACGAGATAGCGGTCGTAGACGTCGCCGGCCGTCCCCACGGGCACGTCGAAGTCGTATTCCTCGTAGCCGAGATAGGGGCGTGCCTTGCGCACGTCGTAGGCCACGCCGCTCGCGCGGAGGGTGGGGCCGGTGACGCCGTAGCTCACCGCCTTGTCCGCGGAGAGCACGCCGATGTCCATCGTGCGGCCCTGCCAGATCGCGTTGCGCGACAGGAGGCGCTCGACCTCGTCCAGCGTCTCCGGGAAGGTGGCCGCGAAGTCGCGCGCCGCCGCCGTCCAGCCCACCGGCAGGTCCGCCATCATCCCGCCGACGCGCGTGACGGAGGTCGTGATCCGGCCCCCCGTGTACGCCTCGTGCAGGTTGTAGATCCGCTCGCGCTCCTGGAAGGTGTAGAGGAAGACGGAGAAGGCGCCGATGTCGATCGCCGTCGTCCCCAGCCACAGGAGGTGGCCGAGGATCCGGTTCAGCTCGCCGAGGATGACCCGGACGACGCGGCAACGCTCCGTGATCTCGACGTCGAGGAGCGCTTCGACCGCCCCGGCGTAGCCGATGTTGTAGAGCATGGGCGCGAGGTAGTCCATGCGGTCCGTGTAGGGAACGCACTGATTCCACTCGCGGTACTCGCATGTCTTCTCGAAGCCGGTGTGGAGGTAGCCGATATGCGGGGAGCAACGCACAACGCGTTCCCCGTCGAGCTGGAGCACGAGCCGGAGGACACCATGGGTAGCAGGGTGCTGAGGGCCCATGTTGATGAGGATCGGCTCACCCTCGAGCGCGTCCTCGGGCCTCTCTCCGAGCTCCAGCTCCCGGATCCCGGATCCCGCCTCGCTGTCGTCCCTCGCGCGCACGTCGCCCTCTTCGGTGACGGCGTAACCCGCCATCTCCAGCTCCTCGACGGCGTAGATGTCCACGAGGTCCCGGGAGAGCGCGCGACTCACCTGCGCCGAGCGGCTGAAGCGGCCCCGTAGCGGAAAGTCCTTCCGGAGCGGGAACCCCTCCTCGTAGTTCTCCGGCATGAGGATGCGGCGCAGGTCCGGGTGGCCGCGGAAGCTCACGCCGTACATGTCCCACACTTCGCGTTCCAGCCAGTCGGCGGCGAGCCACTGGTCGGTGACGCTGTCAAGCTCCAGGTCCTGCAGCGGAACCTCGCACGCGATCCGGAGCTGGCGGCCGTGCGCCATGGACCAGAGCTGGTACCAGACCTGAATCGGGGCACCGATGCCGGCGTGGGCTCCCATGACGTCCGCGAGCAGATCGTACGCCTGATCGGGCATCTCGCGCAGGAAACGGAGGGCCTCGGCGTTGATGGCGGGATCGATCCATACGACGGGGTAGCCGAGCGCGTCGAGCGCCACGCGCCGCACGCCTTCGGGGAAACGTTCGCGCAGCGCCAGGACGGAGGGGTGGCTCGCCGCGTCCCCCTCGAGGGGCGCGACCCGCACCATGCGCGGGGGCGCGGCCGTCGTCGCAGTCGTCACCGGCGCAGGGCCCGGGTCAATCCCGGTGTTCCAGACGGCGCTCGCGCCGATCTCGGGAACGCGCCAGCGCGGAGGTCGGACCGAGCCCGCTCATGCGGTTCTGGTTCGTGGAATTCCCGAAGGGCTGGGCCACGAGTTCGATCGTCTCGGGCGGCAGGTTCGGCTGGCCCACGGCCGCCGCCGACTCGTCCCGGGGGCGAGGGTCGGCGAGCGACTCGCCCTTGATCTTCTCCTGGATCATCAGGAGGCCGTAGATGAGGCCCTCGGGCCGCGGCGGGCAGCCGGGAACGTAGACATCGACCGGAATGATCGTGTCGATCCCCTGCACGATCGTGTAGTTGTCGAACATGCCGCCCGAACTCGCGCACGCACCCATCGACACGCACCACTTCGGCTGCGGCATCTGGTCCCACACGCGGCGCAGGACCGGGGCGAGCTTGTAGGTCACGCGGCCGGCCACGATCATCAGATCCGCCTGCCGGGGGCTGAACGACATGCGCTCCATCCCGAAACGCCCGATGTCGTACTTGCTGGCGGCGGAGGCCATCATCTCGATCGCGCAGCACGCGGTCCCGAACGGCATGGGCCACAGCGAGTTGCGGCGCGCCCAGTTGATCACGTAGTCGAGCTTCGTCGTCATCCAGTTGTGAGGGATGCCCGTGTCGAGCCGACCTTCGTCGGGGAGCGCGCCAGCGGGCAGCGTGTCGAGCGGCTTCATGGCGCCCCTCCTCCAGTATCGGGTCCCGGGGTCAATCCCACTCGAGCGCCCCCTTCTTCCAGGCGTACACGAGTCCGACTCCGAGTACGGTGAGGAAAGCCGAGATCTCCACGAACCCAACCATCCCCAGCTCCCGGAAGATCGCGGCCCACGGAATGAGGAAGAGCGTCTCGATGTCGAGGACGATGAACAACATCGCCACGATGTAGAAGTTGACGGAGAAACGCTCTCGTGTGGTCCCAAGTGGAGGGATCCCCGATTCGTAGGGGCTCGCCTTCACCGGGGTGGGCCGGCGGGAGCCGACCAGATGCGATACGCCCATCATCGCGGCAGCGTTCAGCACGCCGACCAGTCCGAGGATCAGGATGCCGAGATATGGGTCGAGCAAGGGGGTTCGCTCCTCTCGTGCGAGCTTGTGAATTTCTTCACTTTCCCGCGCCGCGAAGGTATCGCGGAGGGGTGGGACCGGCAAGCGGGAGAGGGGCTGAATGACGCCAGAATCGGGTGGCCCGCCGAGGGTTGCGCTGCGGCATCCGCGGAGGGTGCCGGGTGGTACGGATCCGGCACGCAGGCGGCCGGTTCAGCTTGAGATGCGGAGGGGCGCGAGGGTACGGTGCGAGCCATGAACGCGGACGTTGCGGCCCTGCCGGCTGAAGTGCGCGATGTCGCAATCCGCGACGGCGCTGTGCGCGTTACGGTGCTGGGCCGGGGGCGCCCCGTGCTCTTCCTGCACGGGATCAGTGCTCACGGTCGCGCGTGGCGGCCCGTAGCCGAGCACTTCGCCGAGGCGCATCCCGGGTGGCAATGCTGGCTGCCCGACCTGCCGGGCCGGGGTAGCTCGGAGACGCAACCGGATCTCGCCTACGGACTCGACGATGAAGTGCGCCGGCTTCGCGAGCTGCTGCTCAAGCTGGCTCCGGAGGGGCCCGGGCCGCGACTCGTCGCCGGACACTCCCAGGGTGCCGCGATCGCGCTCGCGCTCGCACGCGTGGAGCCGTCGGTCTCCGGACTCCTCCTCTCGAATCCGGTCACACCGGATATCAGAAGCCCGTCGATACTGCGGCTCCTTCGGTACTCGGCCGTGCGAAAGGCCGTGGGGAGTCTTCTCGCTCCGCTGCACGCGCCGCTGGCCCGGCTTGTCCTGCGGCGGGCGTGCGGCCCCGGGTTTCGGGCGCCACCCAGCCTGGTGACCGCCTATGCCCGGCCGTGGGCCAGCCCGTCCCGGGCTCGCACGCTGCTCCGGATCCTCTCCGACTGGGACCCGCTGGAACTCGAGAACCGGTTGCCCCGGCGCCCGATCGCGGCGCACGTGGTGGCCGGAGCGCACGACCCGAGGATACCGGTGGGCGCGGCCCGACGCCTGGCGGCCCGGCTCGATTGCGACCTCACGGTTTCATCGGACGGCGGACACGTGCTGACTGAGCAGCATCCCCGGCTGCTCGCCCGTCTGCTGGGAGAACTGGCTGCCCGGACGTCCCCGAACGGGCCGACCCTACACTAGAGCTTCGGGGGGGTGACCCCGGTCTGACCCTGGTACTTCCCGGCCTTGTCCGCGTAGCTGACCTCGCAGACCTCATCCGACTCGAAGAAGAGCACCTGCGCGATCCCTTCGTTCGCATAGACACGGGCGGGAAGCGGCGTCGTGTTCGAGATCTCGAGCGTCACGTGCCCTTCCCACTCCGGCTCGAAGGGGGTGACGTTCACGATGAGGCCGCAGCGCGCGTATGTGCTCTTCCCCACGCAGATGGTGAGGATCTTGCGGGGAATCCGGAAATACTCGATCGAGCGCGCGAGCGCGAAGGAGTTCGGGGGGATGATGCAGACATCGCCCGAATACTCGAGGAAAGAGCGTTCGTCGAACTGCTTGGGATCCACGACCGGGAAGAGGGCGTTGTGAAAGATCCGGAACTCGTCGGCGACGCGCATGTCGTACCCGTAGCTGCTGACGCCGTAGGAAATGACGCCATCGCGAACCTGGCGATCGGCGAAAGGTTCGATCATCCCGTGTGTGCGGGCCATGCGCCGGATCCAGCCGTCGCTCTTGATCGCCATCGGACCTCTTGGTTGGGGCGTTCTCCGGGACGTCAACCTATACGGGCGTCAAGTAGGCCGCCGGGTCAGCTTCGGGTGACGGCGATCCATCCGGCCCACACCCAGGCGGCGATGAGAGCAACACCCCCGACGGGCGTGATCGCGCCCAGCCAGCCGACGCCGGACATGGCGAGCGCATAGAGAGTGCCGCTGAAGACGGCGACGCCACCCAGCATCAGGAAGCCGGGGCGCCTCCAGGCCGCATCCGGCCAGCGTGCCGCCGCAAGACCCAGCAGGACGAGCCCCAGGGCGTGCAGCATGTGGTAGCGCACGGCCGTGTCGAAGATCGCGAGATCATCCGCGGACAGGAGCCCCTCCATAAAGTGCGCACCGAAGGCTCCGGCCATGACGCCGAGGCCCGCGAGCAGAAACCCGGCCGCGAGGAGCCCGCGGTGCGGCCGATCGGTGCCGATCAGTCGAAAATGGATCCGGCGCCCGCCCTGCGCGCGGCTTCGCTCGCGATCACCTCCATCACCCGATCCCAGCGCTCGGGGCTGATCTCGGCCAGCGTCGCCTCCAGGATTGCCGCCAGTTCCCGACCTTCCTCGCGTCGCATGCCGGCATCCCCGTCGCCGCGTTCCAGCCGCTTGCGCAGCTCCGTGGCGCGTTCGAGCAGGTCTCTGTGACGGAGGCGCTCCTCGTAGCTCATCACCCGCCCACCTGGCTCAGCGCCGCCAGCCCGCCGCTCCCGGCGGCCGTGCCCAGTTCCAGGTAGTGGCGCCTGGGCTTGCCGGCCAGCGCCTCCGCGACCGCACCCTCGATCCTCCCCGTCTCACGCAGCGGGCTCTTCAAGTCCACCTCGTGGTCGCCGAACAGGCAGGTCCGCAGCTTCCCGTCGGCGGTCAGCCGCATGCGGTTGCAACGTTCGCAGTAGTTGTGGGAGAGCGGCGTGATCACGCCCACCGTGCCGGCTCCGCCGGGGAAGCGGTAGTAGACGGCAGGCCCGTTGCCCCGCGGTCCCGAGTCGGGCACGAGATCCTCGATCGAGCGGATGCGGTCGAGGACCTCATCCGCCGAAATGAAGCGGTCCGTGAGGTGCAGGTTCTGTCCGACGGGCATGAGTTCGATGAATCGGACGTGCCAGGGCCGCTCGCGCGTGATCTCGGCGAAGTCGATGACCTCGTGATCGTTGAGCCCACGCATGATCACGCAGTTGATCTTGATCGGCGCAAAGCCCGCCTCCTCGGCGGCTCGGAGGCCCTCCAACGTCTCATCGAAGCGGCGCGCGGGACGCCGGGCGATCTCCTCGAACCCGGCCCGGTCGAGCGTATCGAGACTGACGTTCACGCGGGCGACGCCGGCTTCCCTGAGGGCTTCGGCGAAGCGAGGCAGAAGAATCGCGTTGGTGGAGAGAGAGATGTCCTCAATCCCCGGTACCGCGGCAATCATGCGGACCAGGTCGGGAAGATCCTTCCGCACGAGGGGTTCTCCCCCCGTGATCCGGACCCGTTCCAGCCCGAGACCGGCCATCTGACGCACGATCTCCGCGATCTCCTCGTACGCCAGCATTTCGGGTTTGGGGATCCATGCAAGCCCTTCTTCCGGCATGCAGTACGTGCAACGCAGGTTGCATCGATCCGTAACCGAGATCCGAAGATACCGGATACGGCGGCCGAACTGGTCTCTCATGGCATCGGTCGTGAGGGTTGGGGGGAGGTTCGCCGCCCTCCAGGCGGGAGCGGCGATTGGCGGGACCCCGGGAAGCGCTCAGCTGCCCGGGGCCCCGGCCGGACGGCTAACCGATAGCCGAAACGCTCTCCTGCATCATCATGTTGTCGTCGTCATCACCACAGTCTCCCGCGAACGAAACCGTCGCGATCATGGCAACGACCAACAGGTTGCGGACCATCTTCAACATGGCGTCCTCCTACTCTTGGGCGCCCGCGCCCGAGGCCGGGTGCCTCAAGCTCTCAACCGGACCGCCCCTGACCAGACCTCTCACTTCAACCGTGCGTCGCCGGCGAAGATCCGGATTCCTGAGCCGGAGCTCCCACCCAATGCGAACCGCCATCCTCGTAGTGCTCATGTTTCCACACCGGCAGTCTGATCTTGATCGTCTCGATAATCCACCTCGAAGCTCGGTATCCCTCGTCCCGGTGTCCAGATGTCACTGCGATCGCCACACTTGCCTCTCCCGGGGCGAGGTCACCCACGCGGTGCGCCGCGGCCACCGAGCCCACATCGAACCGGTCGAGGGCCTCGTAGCAGATCGCCGACAGCTCCCGTTCCGCCATCTCTCCGTACGCTTCGTAGGAGAGACGCGAGACGGCACGACCGCGATTTCGGTCGCGGACGCGGCCCTGGAAGAAGAGCAGCGCACCGTGCGCCACGGATCCGATCTCCGCTACAATATCTTGGAACAGCCCAAAGTCGTCCAGACTCTCGGTGGTGATCCACGTACGGACACGTCCACCCGACGCCTGTGACATCGACTCAGCCTCCCGCCACGGGAGGGATCAGCGCGACCTCGTCTCCATCGGACAGGACCGTGCCGGCCTCCGCATAGCTCTGGTTGACCGCGACGACCACCTGCTCGGGAAGCCACCCCAGGCCCCCCGGACCTCGCAGGACATTCACCAGATCCGACACGGTGCTGTCAGCCGCGAGCTCCGCCGACCCCTCGCGACGGGCGGCAAGCTCCCCGTAGACCCCGAAGAAAAGGGTGCGAACCGAGATCCGGTCCGTCATGAGCGCTCCACCGCCAGTTCGAGGTAGGCGATCAGCCGCGGCACGATCCCCTCCTCGCGCAGCGTCGTCACGCGCACGCGGGTCGCATTCCCCGCCTCGGGATCCGGAAAGGCCCCGACGGACAGGTTGCCCCTGAACGTGCAGAATGCGATATGCGTATCGCTCTCCGTGTCGACCCAGGCGTCGGCCATGCGGTCGTCCCCCAGGAAGAAGTCGCGCGCCGCGGCCAACACGTCCGCCGGGGTCAGTGTGGTCGATGTCTCTGTCGTCATGGAGTCTCCCCGCGTTACCATCCGGCAAACGAAGATAGGCGCGTGTCCGCCCTCTCTCAAACTCGAAGAACCCCTTCAGGCGAGCGTGTTCCATCGTGTCCACCATTCAGTTTTCGTCGAACGTGGCCCGGCTGGAGGCATCGGCCACGCTGGTACTGGCCGCCCGCGCCCGGCGGCTGAGGGCGGCGGGGGTTCCGGTCGTGGACCTCTCGGCCGGGGAGCCGCAATACCCGGCGCCATCCTACGCCACCCGGACGGGTATACGCGCGATCGAGGACGGGAAGACCGGGTATCCGCCCACATCCGGACTCCCCGAACTCCGCGACGCGATTGCCCGCTACCTGCGAGAAACAACGGCGGCCGCGGCCGTCGAGGCAGACTCCGTGATCGTGAGCGCGGGGGTGAAGCAGTCGCTGTTCAACTGCTGCTATTCGCTCTTCGGAGCTGGAGATGAAGTGCTCGTACTCTCCCCATTCTGGCCCAGCTACACGACGATCGTCCGACTCACCGGGGCCGAACCCGTCATCGTGGACACGCTGTGGGACGGCGGGTTCGTGCCGACCGTCGAGGATCTCGAGGCCGCCCGTACGTCGCGCACTCGCGGACTCATGCTGAACAGCCCGGGAAACCCGACGGGGGCCGTTATTCCTCCCGGCCTTCTGCGCGACATCGTGATCTGGGCGGAGAAACACGGGATCTGGGTCCTCTCGGACGAGATCTACCGGCGGCTGGCATACGGAGCGCCAGCCGCCTCCCTGTTCGACATCGAGGAACGGGGCGAGAGGACCATCCTGCTGGACGGCGTGTCGAAGGCGTTCTGCATGCCGGGATTTCGGATCGGCTTCGCCGTCGGGCCGCCGGAGGTCATCCGCAAGACAGCCGATCTGCAGGGCCAGACGACGTCGGGAGCCGTCGGCCCTGCGCAGGTTTCCGCCGCCACCGCGCTCGGGGAGAGTGCTCCCCGGGAGGCGTTCGTCGGGGATCTCCTGTCACGGCTCGCTGAACTCCGAGAACTGGGGCTCTCGAGGTTCGAGGGGATCGACGGAATCGAAGTGTTCCCGCCCGAGGGGGCCCTCTACTTCTACGGGCGGCTCAACGACAGGGGTGCGACCTCGCTGGATGTCGCCGAGCGGCTGCTTGCAGAGGCTCGGGTAGCATGCATGCCCGGGGAGCCGTTCGGCTCTCCCGGACACCTCCGCTTCAACTTCGCCGTGGAACGGGAAGTTCTGGAGGAGGGTCTGGAACGAATCGCCGCTTTCTTCGGCTGACCTCAGCCGGGGCGATCCCCTTCCCCGATGTTTGGCGCCCGGCTCAGCCCGCGTCCTGCAGACTCGTCGCGACCTCATCCCGCAGCAGTCGAGAGGGCTTGAAGACCGGCACCTTGCGCTGCGGCACGCGGACCGGGTCTCCGGTTCGAGGATTGCGCGCCATGCGAGTGCGGCGCTCCCGGACCTTGAAGGTCCCGAAGCCCCGAATCTCGATGTGCTTGCCCTGCACGACGGCTCCCTTTACCGCGTTCAGGAACGCGTTGACCACCGTGGCACAGTCCCTCTTGGTCACTCCCGGGCCAATGGCCTCGTGGACCTGTTCGATCAGATCCGCCTTCGTCATCTCCCCCTCCTCCGAGCGTTGCCAGCCGTTTGGATAATCACGTCTCGCTCCGGGCGGGGAGCGAGCTATCTCAGTTCGAACAGGAGTCGCGGGGCACGGGGCCGCAGCGGAACCAGCGCCGCCATCCACGTCCGCGCTTCACCGATACTCAGACCCCCGAGAAGGTCGAAAAGATTGATGGTCGGCTCGCGCGGACGCACGATGGTCGGATCCGGTCCAAGGTCCGCCATCCGCCCGGCGAGGGCGATCGTTTCGGGCAAGGTCATAAGCCCGTCGACGAGCCCGAGTTCCTTCGCCTGCCGACCCGTGTACACCCGGCCGTCCGCCAACCCGAGGACGGTTTCCCGATCCAGCCTCCGGTTCTCGGATACGACCTCGACGAACTGCTCGTGTACGTCCCGCACGAGTTCCTCGAGGATCTCCCGGTCCTCGGGAGACAGGGCGCGCGCGAAGCCGCCCAGGTCCTTGTGCGCACCGCTGGTCACGACGTCCCAGCCGACGCCCACCTTCCGGAACAACTCTTCGGCGTTGGGGAACTCCATGATCACGCCAATCGACCCCGTCATCGTCCCGGGTAGCGCATATACGCTATCGGCCGCGACCGCCGCGTAGTATCCCCCGGACGCTCCCACATCCCCCATCCACGCGAGCACCGGCCGGTCGTCGCCGTCGCGCAGGGCCCGGATGGCCTCGAAGATGCTCTGCGAGGCGCCCACGGTACCTCCCGGCGACTCGATCTCGATCACGAACGCGCGGACACTCGGGTCTTCGCGGAAGTCGTCGAGCACCTTCGTGAACTCCGCCTCGTCCGCAATGACGCCCCTCAGCGGCACGATCGCGACCCGACCACCCGTGAGCACGGACGTATTCCCCAGGGTCCACCAGATGGAAAGGATCGCGCCGACGCCGAAGAGGGCGAACAGCGTCAGGAGTCCGACGACCGTGTTTCGCTGGTTCTGAGTCACGTCACGCGACGACCCGTGGGAATGGGTTCTCGGAAAGCCCCGCGGCAACCTAGACAACACATCGTCATCATTCAACGGACAGTGTGTCGATCAACGTGGCACGGGGCTGCCGACGCCCTGCATCGTCTCGACGAAGCGGTTGAACAGGTACCGGCTGTCGTGCGGCCCCGGCGCCGATTCCGGGTGGTACTGTACGGCGAACACCGGCCGGTCCCGATGCACCAACCCTTCCACCGTGCCGTCGTTCAGGTTCCTGTGCGTCACCTCGAGCCGGTCGCCACCCAGGATTCGTCCTCCCTCCTCCCGCACCGCGAAGCCGTGGTTCTGCGAGGTGATCTCCACGGCGCCGGTCGCATGGTTGAGGACCGGATGATTCCCGCCCCGGTGCCCGTAGGGCAGCTTGTAGTTGGTGCCCCCGAAGGCACGCGCGATGAGCTGATGACCGAGGCAGATGCCGAACAGCGGGATTCCCGCGTCGCTCAGGGTGCGGATGCGTTCGACGGCACCGGGAACGGCCTCGGGATCGCCCGGCCCGTTCGAGACGAACACGCCGTCCGGGCGGGCGGCCAGCAGCGCGCCGGCGTCCGTGTCGCACGGGACGACGCGCACGCGGTATCCTTCGCGGCGGAAGAGGTCGAGGCTGCGCGTCTTCACGCCGTAGTCCAGGCAGAGCACCAGGCCGTGCTCGGTCGGCCCCAGGGAGCCGAGTTCATACGGTTCGGAGGTCGATACGGCGGTGGCGAGGTCGCGACCGGACATCTCCGGCTCGGCGGCCAGACGCTCCGCGGCCCGCTCCCGTGCCACGCCCGCGTGGGCGATCACTGCCCGCATCGCGCCCGCATCGCGAATATGGCGCGTGAGCGCGCGCGTGTCCGCGCCGATCAGCGTCGGGATTCCGTTGGAGGCGAGGTACTCCGGCAACGTCGAATCGGCCGGCCCGGACCCGATCTCGCGTGACAGGTGGCGAACGACAAACCCCGCTACCCACGGACGCCGCGATTGAACGTCGGGGTCCCGAATCCCGTAGACTCCCTGCATGGGTGCCGTCATGACGACGATCTGCGCCGCAAAGGAGGGGTCGGTCAGAACTTCGTGGTATCCCGTCATAACCGTCGTGAAGACGGCTTCGCCGGCGGTTTCCGCCTCGCGACCCACGTACATGCCGCCGAAGCTTCGTCCATCCTCGAGCAGCAGGTACCCGGGGCGTGCTTGCGTCTCGCTCAAGGGGCGCGTCCAATGTGGCGGTTGACGGTGGGGGGACTCGAACATCGGCTCGCGACCCGCCCATACCGGAAACAGAAACCGCGGGAGGTGCGTTGAAAGCCGGTTCCGGATCCGCTCGAGGGAACGCGGACGATGCTCCGCTCGTCCACATCTTCGCGGACGAGTCGTGCCTCGGCAACCAGTTCGAGGAGCGGCGCAATCCGGGGGCTGCGGCAGGGCTCATCGAACGATTCGACGAGCGGGACGGCTGGTATCGGCGGGACTACGCCCATTTCGATCCGGATACGACGAACAACCGCATGGCGATCACCTCCGGCATCGTGGGGCTGGGCGCCCTGCGCCGCGCATGCCGGGTCGTATTCACGAGCGACAGTCAGTATCTCGTCCGCGGCATGAAGGAGTGGGTGCACGGCTGGGCCCGCCGCGGCTGGCGCCGAAAGGGCGGACCTATCGGGAATCTCGACCTCTGGCGGGAACTGGTGCGCGTGGCGGCGCACCATCGGGTCGAGTGGCGCTGGACGAAGGGACACGCGGAAGACGTGAAGAACGCCTACGCGGATCACCTTGCGGTGACCGCCGCCCGGGATCGGCGCGGAACCGACGGGCTTGTGCCGTCCGGGTTCGAGCGCTGGCTGGCGGAGGAACAGGAGAAGGAGCGGTTCGCCGATTTCCTGGATCTGCCGAGCGACGCGTTCTCGGCGGATCCTCAGCCGCCCCCTTCGGGGCCGCCTTTCGACGATTGAGAGCCGGCTACCGGCCGGTATCCCCGTTCCCCGAACCCGGATCCCCTTCCGGCCCCTCCGTTCCACCGGGGTCCGTCGCGCCTTCCTCCGACCCGGGCGTGGCGGTTTCGTCCGGCGTCATCGCTTCCGCTCCAGGCTCGGGCACCGCTTCCAGGAGCGAAGCGGGTGCTTCGGGTAGACTCGGCTGACCTGGAATCCCCTGGCGCAGGATCGATTCCGGCGCTGCATCCGGACGAGCCGAGAGAACGGTCAGCACCAGAGCGAGGAAGAGGAAGCTCCCGCCGCCGTACCAGCTCATCTTCGTCAGCGCGTTCGCCGCCTGCCGTCCCCCCATGAAGGAGTCCGTCGAGGACGAGGCGCCGCCGAAGGAGGCCGCGAGGCCGCCGCCCTTGCCGGACTGAATGAGGATGATCACGCACAGCACGAGTGCGATCAGGGAAATCAATACGATCAGGAACGTAAACATCATCTACCCGCTATGGTTGGATCAGCGTATGAAACTAGAGCTGGCGGCGAGGCGGGGCCAGTTTTTCGCGCAGGGGCACGCTGACGGGACACGTGTACGAGGTCAGGGCTTGCGGCCCGCCGCACAGATCGACGCCCAGCTGTCCGGGTCGAGGCTCGCCCCGCCGACGAGTACGCCGTCCACGCCGGGGGCGGCGAGGAGCGCTTCGATGTTGGCCGGCTTGACGCTCCCGCCGTAGAGGATGACCGCATCCGGGGCGCGACAGCCGTCGACCCGCGCGAGTTGAGCGCGGACGATGGCGTGGGCCTCCTCGGCATCGCGGGGGCTCGCCGTCCGTCCGGTACCGATCGCCCACACGGGTTCGTACGCGTACACGAGCCGGGACCGGCCCTCCGGATCCAGAGGTCGCAGTGCGTCCCGGATCTGAATCTCCAACACCCTCGCGAGCCTTCCGGCGTCACGTTCCTCGAGCGTTTCGCCGACGCACAGGACCGGTCGGAGCCCGGCCTCCAGAAGGCGAATCAGCTTCCGTCCCACATCGGCATCGCTGTCGCCGAACTCCCGCCTGCGTTCCGAGTGGCCCGCCAGACCCCACGTCGCCCCGGTCGCCGGAACCATGGCGGCCGAGATGCCGCTCGTGTGCGCCCCCGCGACCTCGGTATGCACGTCCTGGATTCCGAACTCGACGTCCGGGCGTCCGGCAACCGCCGCCGCAAAGGCCGGCAGGCTGATCGCGGGGGGAAACACGACGACCGTCGCATCGGTCCGGCGAACGTGGCGTGCGGCGAACCGCTCCATGAACGCCCGGGTCTCTCGGGGACCATGGCACATCTTCCAGTTCGCGGCGAAGACGGGCGTGCGCGGGTGGTTCACGGACATCTCCTTTCTGCGACGCTACACGAGTGCTTCGAGTCCGGGCAGCCGCCCGGACGACAGGTATTCGAGGGCTGCTCCACCGCCCGTGCACACGTGCGATACGCGGTCGCGCAGCCCGGCCCGGCGCACCGCCGCGGCCGAGTCGCCGCCCCCGACGACCGTGAACCCGCCCGCGGCCGTCACCTTCGCGGCAGCTTCCGCGATGGCCAGAGTGCCGGCTGCGAACCGTGGATCCTCGAACAGGCCCATGGGCCCGTTCCAGAAGAAGGCGGCGCATCCATGCAGTGCGCCCGCGTAGCGGATCCGCGTCTCGGGTCCGATGTCCAGCGCGGTCATCTCCGGCCCGATCGCGCCGACCTCGACCACCTCGACGCGTTCCGCCGACCCGGCGGACACGGCGACATCGACGGGCAGCCGGATCCGGTCGCCACCCATGGCCAGGATCGACCGTGCGAGATCCACGGCCCCCTTCTCGACCAGCGAGGCGCCCATCTCGAAACCTCGCGCGCGAAGGAAGGTGTTCGCCATGGCGCCACCCACGAGAATCAGATCCGCCCGCTCCACGAACCGGCGCAAGAGATCGATCTTGTCTCCGATCTTGGCTCCCCCGAAGGCGACGATGAACGGGCGGCGCGGGTCGTTG
>CAZDZJ010000008.1:0-3017 GCA_964509895.1 uncultured Gemmatimonadota bacterium | reverse complement strand
CGTGCGAAGCCCGCGCCCCTTCGCGGAGGATCTCCGTCACCTCGGTGTTGAAGCGGAACTCCCCGCCGCGGGCTTCGCACGCGAGCTGCATGTTGTGGCAGCAGAGTTGCGGGTCGTTGATGTACCCGGACTCCGGGATGTAGAGCGCCCCGGCCACGTCGCCGCCCGTGGGACGCCCAAACTCCGGGTCGTCTTCCGTAACTGGAGGGCCGAAGCGCCGCGTGTCGACGACGGAGAGCTTCTCCTTCATCCCCGGCGCATCGAGATCCTCGTACACGACGTGGAGTTCATCGAGGCTCGCCTTCACTCTCTCCAGGTAGTGGTTCTTCTCCGTCTTTGTGACGAGACAGCCGGTGTTCACGTATCGGGCCAGGCCGGACGGGTCCGGCACACCCACGTACTTCCCCCAGTCGAGCCAGTAGAAATAGGACTCGCGCGCCATTGCCACCCCGTCGGGCGTCGAATAGTGGAGACGGATGATGGCGCAGGTGTTCGACGTCGAGCCGTACCCGGCGGCGGGGAGCTTGTCGACGTTCAGCGTCCGGAAGCCGCGCTTGGCGAGTTCGAACCCGGTCGCGCACCCAATGACGCCGGCGCCGATGACGATCGCGTCGTAGTCCCTGGACATCGCTCCGCTCACCCGCCGATGCGCTCGTACACGGCGTGCGAGACGCGCTCGTTCCCCTCCGCGTCGGTGCTCCGGTACTCGTTGTCGATCCGGTTCCCGTCCTCCGACAGCACGTTGATGATGACCTGCGTGACGCGGCCGTCCCGCCGGCTCGTGATCCGGTTCGTGTACGCGTCCACGATCTCCACCGCCGTCTCGACCCCGTCCCGTCCGGTTACGGGCCGGTATGCGCCGTCGAACATCGTGTCGTAACTCCACTTCGACTCGCCGCCGCGCCCGTTGGTGGACTCGACGGTGATCTTCATCCCGCCGTCGCCCCACGGCTCGTAGGTCATGACGTTGATGGCCGGGGGCGGCGCGTCGGAACGGAGCTTCCACGCGCCGTAGCGGGGGTTGGCGCGGCTGGCGGCCGGATCCGCCGGGGTCCCGGGGTTGAACAGGAAGTAGTCGTAGATCGCGCGGGAGATCTGGGCGATCGTCGCCTCACGCGCCGGGACGGGGCGCCCGGAGTCCTTCACGAACACGACCGTGATCACGTGCCCGGCGCCGTCCGGAAGGTAGATGTACCCGACGTCGTTGGTGGTCCCGCCGATCGTGCCCGTCTTGTGGCCGACAGGAGTGCCGGGCGGCAGCACGCCCTTGATGCGGCCGGTTCCCGTCTGCACGCGCAGCATGACGTCCTTGAACACCTCCGTGTTCTTCGAGCCCAGCGCCTTCCCGGCCCAGGTCATGGCGAGCAGGTGGGCCATGGCGCGGGGCGTCGACGTGTCCCGCATATCGGTCGAGAACGCCTCCCGGGCCGCCGTCCGCTCGTCGTCCGTCACGTCCGCCGCCCGGCCGCGGAACTCCGCCATCGAGATGCGGCCGTCCGCAGGGGTCTCGACGCCGGAGTAGTCCCCGATCAGGGACGAGGTCGGCCGGTTCACGCTCAAGCCCTCGACGCGCAGTTCCGCCATGCGCGCGTTCACGGCCTCCGGACCGCCGGCGGCGGTGAGGGTGAGATCCGTCGCGCTGTTGTCGGAGATGAGGAGCATCAGTTCGAGCAGGTTCCGCAGCGAGAGCGCCACGCCGGGGTCGTCGAACAGGTTCGAGATCGTGCCGCTGCCGGGATGGATGTCCGTGGGCTCGAGTTCGACCATGTCCGCGAGCGAGATCTCGCCGCGGTCTGCCCGGGACAGAAGTTGCACCGCGATCGGAACCTTGTAGGTCGAGGCCATCGGGAAGCGCTCGTCCTCGTTGAACCACACCGCGCGGCCGGTCTCGACGTGGACGGCGCCCACGCCCACCGTGCCTCCGCTGCTCGGGGCCAGGCGTCCGATCTCCGCCAGGAGGCGGCCGAGGCCCGGGTCGCCCGCCGGCGTGACGGATTGCGCCGCGAGCGGAAAGACGCACACCAGGACGGTGGCCATGGTGACGACCGCGAGCCTCGCGGCGGTCGGTGTCGCGGGGAAACGGGGTGTGCCGAGGCGCATGGCTCGTGCTCCTTGGTTCTTGCCGCCTGATCTGCTCCGGGCCGGTAGGGTAGCCGTTGCGGAACCTGCGGACGAGACCACCGCACGCGGCTCGCCCGGAGAGGCCGATCGGTGACATACTCCGCGGCTCACGCAGGCGGAGGGAGACGATGCCGGGCGACGGGAAAGAGAGTGCGCGGGGACGTTCCCGCGGGAACGGGGCCGACGATGGCGGGAGTGGGCAGGTACCGGCGGTGGGCGTCCCCCTGTCACCTCAGGAGCGTCGGGCTGCGGAGGCGGTCGATCCGGACCGGCTCTTCGCGCTTCTGGCCGACATGATCGCGATCGAGAGCGTCGCGAACCGCGAGACTCCGGCCCAGGAGCGCATGGCCGCGGAGATGCGCGCCATCGGTCTCGAAACGGACGTGTGGGAGATCGACTTCCGGCAGCTCCGCCGGCACCCCGCCTATACGGCCGACATCGAACGTGAAGAAGGGCTCGGCGTCGTCGGATCCATGGGTCGCGGCGCGGGCCGCGCGCTGATCCTGAACGGGCATGTCGATGTCGTGCCGGCAGGGGAGGTCGAGCGCTGGACGCATCCGCCCTTCGAGTTGACAGAGCGGGACGGTCGCCTGTTCGGGCGCGGCGTCGTGGACATGAAAGGGCAGTTGTGCGGCGCGCTGGCGGCGGCGCGGGCACTGCGCGACGCGGGGATCGAGCTGGACGGTGCCCTCCGGATCCAGAGCGTGATCGGCGAGGAGGACGGTGGCTCGGGGATGCTGGCCACGATCGAGCGGGGGCACACCGGGGACGCGGCGATCGTCGTCGAGCCGACGGAGTTCGTCATCGCACCCGCGCAGGCCGGCGCGCTCAGCTTCCGGCTCACCGTCCCCGGCCTCGCCGCGCACGGGGCGATGCGGGAGGAGGGGGTGGACCCG
>CAZDZJ010000007.1:0-33052 GCA_964509895.1 uncultured Gemmatimonadota bacterium | reverse complement strand
GTCGCCGCTGGACGGCGAGACGGTGGTCGACGTGGCCGGTCTCGTCGTCGCGCCGGGGTTCATCGACCTGCACGCGCACGGCCAGGATCTCTTCTCGAGCCGGCTGCAGGCGCGGGACGGGGTCACCACCGCGCTCGAACTGGAGGGCGGCACCGGCGACGTCGAGGCGTGGTACGCGAGCCGAGAAGGGCAGGCCGTCATCCACTACGGCGCGACGGCGTCGCACGGGGCCGCCCGCCGACTCGCGCTCGGGGGCCGGGAGGAAGCCGTCCGGCTGGCCGCCGACCTCGAGCAGGTCGCGGTCATGGAGAGCCGGTTGCGCGAGGAACTGGGACGCGGGGCGCTCGGCATCGGCTACGGCATCCAGTACACGCCCGGGGCCCGGCGCGAGGAGATCCACCGCATGTTCCGGCTCGCGGCGGAGGAGGGCGTGACGAACTTCGTCCACATCCGCTATGCCGGCATGGTCGAGCCCGGGAGCTCGATCGAAGCGGTGCAGGAGATGATCGCGAACGCGGCCTCGACCGGGGCCGGCGTCCACATCGTCCACATCGGATCGAGCGGGCTGGGGCAGGTGCCGACGCTGCTGAGCCTGATCGAGGGCGCACAGGAGCGCGGCCTCGACGTGACGACGGAGGTCTATCCCTACACCGCGGCCTCCACCGACATCCGGGCCGCAATCTTCGACCCCGGCTGGCGGGAGCGCCTCGGCGGCGACTACGGCGACATCGAGTGGGACGCGACCGGCGAGCGGCTCACGGAGGAGACGTTCAACGAGCGGCGTGAGACGGGCGGCCGGATCATCGCGCATATCATCCCGCAGGAGATGTTCGAGCTGGCGCTCGCCCATCCCGCCGTGATGGTGGCGAGCGACGGCGTGCCGTTCGTGGACGGCCAGGGGCACCCGCGCGGGGCGGGCACCTTCGCCCGGGTACTGGGGCGCTACGTCCGCGACGAGAAGCTCCTCACGCTGATGGACGCGATTCGGAAGATGACACTCATGCCGGCGCAGCGGCTCGAGGCCCATGTGCCGCAGATGGCGGACAAGGGCCGGATCCGCGTCGGGGCGGCCGCCGACATCACGGTCTTCGACCCCGCCACGGTCATCGACAACGCGACCTTCGAGTCGCCCACGCAGCCGTCGTCCGGAATCGAGCACGTGATCGTCCGAGGCACGTTCGTCGTGCGGGACGCCGCCCTCGTGGAGGGCGCTTTCCCCGGCCGGCCCATCCGCCGCTAGCTCACCCGAACGCCGTTGGCCGGAGCTGCCGGCCTCTACGTGATGGCCGTGGCGAACCGGCCCGAGATTTCGCGCAGGCGCAGCCACTGCTGGTAGTACAGCGGGATCCCCAGCATCGACTCCACGAACTGGAAGACGTACATGACGATGGCGAACACCGCCCCGTATTCGAGCGTCTGTTCCGCCGCCGCGGCTACGGCGAAGACCAGCAGGCCCGTCATGAACACCCAGTTGACGCCGAAGTTGGCCGCCTCGAGGTCGGACAGCCGGATATTCCAGCGCATCATGGCGCGCAGATGCCTGCCCAGGCGCACGGGGTCGCCGCTGCCCACGGCATCGACCTGCCGCTCGTACTGATCGTTGTACCCCTCGTTGTAGCGCGTCGTCAGCCGTCCCGTGACGGCGTAGAGCGTCATCGTCGCGACGGCGACCACCACGCACCCCAGGAAGACGGGGACGTTGAGCAGCCACAGGATCAGTACGGTTCCGGCGAGCCCCAGCACGCTGTTCACAAGGGCGGGCAGGGAGTTCTCGAAGAACTCGACGATCTCCCGGAGCATCCCGAGCCGTGCCGTTCGGGTCGACGTGTCGCTGTCCGCATCGGCGCCGACGATCTCTTCGCCCAGACCCACGTAAACCCTCGAGTACGCACGACTGTCCACGAGGCGGCGGATGATCGCGATGAGCATCGTTCCGATCCCCAGCGCGGCGAGCTCGTAGAGACCCCGGGTCGAACCCGCGAGCACGCTGTCGATGGCCCGCCCGATGAAGAGGGGAAAGAGGATCCAGCCAGCGGCCTCCAGCACGACCAGCGACATGGTAAGAGTGAGACGTCCGGCGAAGCGCTTGAGAAACGCGTGCATGTGACCTCGTTGGGCTGGGGCTTCTGTCGGCGGCGGCGCGACGCGGTGTATTCTTCGCGCCCAATATGAATCGGGTCGGCGCGGTGCCGACATCCCAGCCCGGAGGTCTCCTCCCATGTGGTCGATCGATGCGAGAATCCCCTTCCCACAGGTCCCGCGAAGCGCGTGGGGGTTGCTTGCAGCGCTGCTCCTCGCGACTCCAGCGGCGGAGGCGCGCGCGGCCGGCCATCCCGCTGCGGTCCAGGAGGCGGGGGCCGACGCCCGGAACGAGACGTCACTCTACCGGTCGATGCGTTGGCGCAACGTGGGGCCGTTCCGCGGCGGACGAGCGGTGGCCGCGGCCGGGGTGCCCGAGGATCGGCTCACCTACTACATGGGCACGGCCGGCGGCGGCGTGTGGAAGACCTCCGATGCCGGCATCAGCTGGCGCCCCGTCACGGATGGCTTCGTGGGCACCTCTTCCGTGGGCGCGGTGGCCGTCTCGGAGTCCGACCCCAACGTCGTCTACGCCGGGATGGGCGAGCACTCGATCCGCGGCGTCACGACCTCGCACGGAGACGGCGTCTACCGCTCCACCGACGCGGGTCGGACGTGGACCCACATGGGGCTCGCCGCGACCCGAACCATCTCCCGCATCCGGGTGCATCCCGACGATCCGGATCTTGTCTACGTCGCCGCCCAGGGATCGCCCTTCGCGCCCACGCCGGAGCGCGGGATCTACCGTTCGAGGGACGGGGGAGAGAACTGGGAACTCGTCCTTCACGTGGACGAGAACACGGGCGCCTCGGACCTCGCGATGGACCGCACCAACCCGCGCATCCTCTACGCCTCCATGTGGGACCACGACCGCGAGCCGTGGTACATCAGGAGCGGCGGTCCCGGCTCCGGGTTCTGGAAGTCGACGGACGGCGGGGACACGTGGGACGAGATCAACGCGGGGCTCCCGGAGATGATGGGGAAGACCGCGATCGACGTATCCCCCGCGGATCCGGACCGCGTGTGGGCGCTGATCGAGGCGAACGAGGACGTGGACGGCGTGTACCGCTCCGACGACGGTGGGAAGAGCTGGTCGCTCACGAGTTCGGAGCGCCAGCTGCGCGGCCGGGCCTGGTACTACATCGAGATCTACGCCGACCCGCTCGACCGCGAGACGGTCTACGTCATGAACTCGCCCTTCCTCAAGTCGATCGACGGGGGGCGCACATGGGAGACGATCCAGACGCCCCACGTCGACCATCACGACCTGTGGATCAACCCGTTCGACAGCCAGGTCATGCTCTCCGCCAACGACGGGGGAGGGACGATCACCTTCAACGGGGGCGAGACCTGGTCGACGCAGGAGAACCAGTCCACGGCGCAGATCTACCGGATCGCCGTGGACAACCGGTTCCCATACCGCATGTACGGTGGCCAGCAGGACAACACGAGCGTGGGCATGCTGGGGTGGGCCACGCACGCCGGCGGGCTCGGCTGGAAGGACTGGTTCGACGCGGGCGGCGGGGAATCGGCATGGGTCGCGTTCGATCCCGACAACCCCCGCTACCTGTACGCGACCTCGATCCAGGGGATCATCACGGAGCTGGACACGGAACTCGGTTCCTCGCGCAGCGTGCAGGCGTACCCGCAGTTCCAGCTCGGGATGGACGCGGAGGACATGCGCTACCGCTGGAACTGGAACGGCCCGGTCGTGGTGTCGCCGCACGATCCGACCGTCATCTATCACGGCTCGCAGTACCTGCTGAGGTCGAGAGATCGCGGCGTGACGTGGGAGGAGATGTCCCCCGATCTCACGCGGAACGAGCCGGAAAAGCATGTCGCGGCGGGCGGGCCGTTCACCAACGAGGCGGCCGGCGGCGAGGTCTACAACACGATCATGGCGATGGCCGAGTCCGCGCTCGAGGCCGGGACGATCTGGGTGGGAGCCGACGACGGCCTCGTCCACGTCACGCGCGACAACGGGGAGACCTGGACGGACGTCACGCCCGAGGGGATGCCCGAGGGGATGGTGAATTCGGTGGATCCATCGCCGCACGAACCGGGAGGCGCCTACATCACGCTCGCCCGCTACAAGTTCGACGACTTCGCGCCGTACATCTACAGGACGACGGACTACGGTGAGAGTTGGGAGCGCATCCACGCCGGGATCGGGGCCGACCGGCCCGAGGCGTGGGCCCGCGTCGTGCGCGAGGACCCCGAACGGCCGGGATTGCTCTACGCCGGGACGGAACTCGGGATGTACGTGAGCTTCGATGACGGCGCCTCGTGGCGGAGCCTGGATCTGAACATGCCGCTCACGCAGATCACGGACCTTCAGGTGCAGGCGGGGGACCTGGCCGTGGCCACGCAGGGACGCGGCTTCTGGGTGCTCGACGACCTCTCGCCGCTGCGCCAGCGGGCCGACGCCGAAGCCGCGGGTGGCCACCATCTCTACACGCCCGCCACCGCGTACCGCGTGAACGCGGGCCTTGGGGGTCCGGTCGGTCCGACCACCACCGGGCAGAACAAGCCGCCGGGCGTCGCGATCGACTACGTGTTGGGTGACGTCACGGAAGGGTCGGCAGCGGCGGAAGCCCCGGAGGGATCGGCAACTTCGGATGGGTCGGACGAAGCCGGACGGTCGCTGCTGCTGGAGATCCTCGACGCGGGTGGCGAAGTGATCCGCACCTTCTCGACGGACACGACTGCGACGGCCACGGGCGTCCGGTACTCCCGCGCCCCCGCTGCGCCGGGTCACAACCGGGTGTTCTGGGACCTCCGCGTGGAGAGCGGGCCGCGGATCGCGGAGTCCTACAGTTTCTTCGGGGACGCGCAGGGGTATCGCGTGATGCCGGGGACGTATGGTGTCCGGCTGACGGTGGGAGACGCGCCGGCGCAGACCCGGTCGTTCGAGGTGCGCGGTGATCCGCGGATCCCGGCCTCGGACACGGATTTCGGCGCCAACGGGCAATTCCTCGAGTCGGTGTTCGGGGCGATCGTGGACCTCCACGTGGGCCTGAACGACATCCGGGACGTGCGGGCGCAGGTGGACGCGGTCGTCGGGCAGGCGGCGGAGGCCGGCCTCTCGGGAGCGGAGGCGCTTGGAGCGGCGGGCGCGGCGCTCGTGGACTCGATCACCGCGCTGGAAGACCGCCTGTTCCAGAAGCGGCGTGCGGCCCAACAGGACATGGTTGCCTACGAAGGGCTCCTGAACATGCAGCTGACCTCGCTCATGGGAGAGGTCGATGGCTCGGACCTTCCGCCCCGCGCCGGCGCGCTCGAGCGCTGGGGCGACGTCGAGGCCGAGTGGGTCGTGGAGGAGGCCGCCCTCGGGCGGGTCCTCGGCGAGATGCTCGAAGCCTTCAATCGGCTTGCGCGGGAGTCCGGCGTCCCGGCCGTGATCATGCGGGGCCGGCCGCGCGCCGTCTCCTAGCAGGCCGTGGCGCGAACCGGGCCGCGAGACGCATGACCGGCCGGCTGGCGATCGACGGTGGCGCCCCGGTCCGCAGGGCGCCGTGGCCCGCGTGGCCCCGCTCCGGGGCGGCTGAACGGCGCGCCCTGACCGACGTGCTCGAATCGGGCCGATGGGGACTGGGCGGCGGGGCCGTCCCGGAGCTCGAGGCCCGCTTCGCCGCGCTGCACGGGGCCCGGTACGCCGTGGCCTGCTGCAACGGCACCATGGCGCTTCAGGCCGCCCTCGTCGCTGCCGGGGTGCAGCCCGGCGACGAGGTCATCACGAGCCCGTACAGCTTCGTGGCGACGGCCCACGCTATTCGGTCGCTGGGCGCCGTCCCCGTCTTCGTCGACGTGGAGGCGGGCACGCACAACGTGGATCCGGAGCTGATCGAAGACGCAGTCACAGAACGCACGACGGCGATCCTGCCCGTTCATATCGGCGGACGCCCGGCCGCCATGGATCGCGTGAACGAGATCGCCGCCCGGCGCGGCCTCCGGGTCGTCGAGGACGCCGCGCAGGCGTGGCTCGCGAGCTGGCACGGCCGCGCGGTCGGCACTCTCGGGGCTGCAGGCGCTTTCAGCTTCCAATCGAGCAAGAACCTGACGGCCGGCGAAGGCGGGATGGTCCTGACCGACGACGAGGCGCTGTACGGCCGCGCCCGGTCCTGGCACGACTGCGGCCGCGACCCGGCCGGTCCCCGGCACCGGCACGCGGAGTCCGGCCTCAACCTGCGCATGACCGAGTTCCAGGCGGCGCTGCTGCTGTGCGGCCTGGACCGCCTGCCGGCCGAGCAGGCGACGCGGCAGCAGGCCATGGACGCGCTCGCGGCGGGCCTGGCGGAGATCGACGGCGTGGAGACGCCGGACCCGGATGCGCGGATCACGGCACACGGCTGCCACATCTTCATGATCCGACTCGACGAGACGAAGACAGGGGCGGGGAAGGACTGGGTGCTCGCCGCGCTCCGGGCCGAAGGAATCCCCGCCCATCCGGGCTACGCGACGCCGCTCGAGCCGGGACTTCCCGTTTGCGAGCGGCTCTGCCGCACAACGATCTGGATCAAGCAGGAGGTCCTTCTCGCCGGCGCCGCCGAAATGCGAGACATCATCGAAGCCATCGAGAAGGTTCTGGCCGCCGCCCCTGCCGCCCGCCGGGCCGGCGCCCGCGCTCGACGGGGGACCACGAGGTTGGATGGATGAAGAGTTACCAGTTCCGTGAGTACGGCGCGCCGATCGAACTTGCCCGGAAGCCCACCCCCGAGCCGGAAGGTACGGAGGTGCTGATCCGCATCCACGCTTGCGGCGTTTGCCACAGCGACCTGCACCTGTGGCAGGGGTACTTCGAGATGGGCGGCGGACGAAAGCTCGACGTCCGCGCGGTGCGCGAGCTGCCCTTCACGCTGGGGCATGAGATCGTCGGCGAGGTGGCCGCGATCGGGCCGGATTCGGAGGGCGTCGTTCTCGGCGACCGGCGCGTCGTCTTCCCCTGGATCGGATGCGGCGACTGCGACTTCTGCAACGGCGGGCGCGAGCACCTCTGCAACCGTCCCCTCGCCCTCGGCACGCACCTCGACGGCGGCTTCGCGGACCATGTGATGGTCCCGCATGCGCGCTACCTGTTCGACTTCGGGGACGTCGCGCCCGAGCTGGCCTGCACTTATGCGTGCTCGGGGCTAACCGCCTACAGCGCACTCCGCAAGGCGGAACGGTGGCTCGAGGACCAACTCGTCATCATCGGGGCGGGCGGCGTCGGGTTCGCCGGCATCCAGCTTGCCCGGGCACTCTTCGACGCCGACCTCATCGTCGTCGAAGTCGACGACGCGAAGCTCGAGGCGGCCCGCCGCGCGGGTGCCGCGCACGTCGTGGACGCACGCGACGAAGACGCGCCCCGACAGCTCAAGCGGCTGACAAATGGCGGCTCCCCGGCGGTCGTCGACTTCGCCGGTTCATCGGCGTCCGCCGCCCTCGGCTTCCGGACGGTGGCCAAGAGCGGCGGTCTCGTCGTCGTCGGTCTGCTGGGCGGTTCGCTCTCCGTTCCCCTACCCCTGCTCGTGCTCAAGGACCAGACCGTTGAAGGGTCCGATCTGGGCAGTCTCGCCGAGATGGAGGCGTTGATGGAACTGGTCCGCTCCGGACGCCTGGACCCGATCCCCTACCAGACGCGGCCGATGGCGGAGGCGGAGGCGAGTCTGCGCGACCTGGAGGCGGGAAGCGTCGTGGGGAGGGTCGTCCTCACGACGTAGCCGGGACCGCGCAGTGCCGCTCGGCAGCGCGCGGTGTCGATCTCAGCAGTCGACGAGTTCGATCCTGTCGGGCCGGTTCGGGACCGCGCACAGGAACTCGAACGGCTCATCTCCCACGGCATCGTAGGAGTGCGGCGTCCCTGCCGGGATGTAGACCACGTCCCCGGCCTTCACGTCGTGCGTCTCGTCTCCGATCGACACGCGGGCCCGCCCCCGGAGGACGTACTGCTCGTGCTCGACCGAGTTCGTGTGGCGGGGCATCCCGCCCCCCGGCTGCATGACGAAGCGGCGCAGCGCGAAGTTCGGTCCCTGGTCCGGGCCGATGAGAACCTGCGTTTCGGTGCCCGATCCGGCGGCGACGGGCGTCAGGCCGAACTCCGATACGTGTCGAACGCTCACTGGCTGTCCTCCTCGAACCCTGGTCGGGCCCAATCTCTCGTCGTCGAGCAAGTGGTCTCGCGGCCCGCTGGGTGCGGCGGAAACTTGCCCGTCCACCGGCCCCGTCGCCAGATTCGACGCCCTCGCGGGCGTAGCTCAGTTGGCAGAGCGTCAGCCTTCCAAGCTGAAGGTCGCCGGTTCGACCCCGGTCGCCCGCTTTCGAACGCGTCGTCTCTGCAGGCAACGCTCCCTCCCGCCCCCATTCCCGAATCGACCGGTGCGCCCGGATGGCAGGGTTCGCCGCGTGCACCGGGAATCTCTGCCAGGCGCGCGCGATTCCCCCGAGACGAAATATGCCAGCGAGGGAGGTCCGGCTCTGAAGGATGGCTCCGCGCTCCTGCGCCGGGTCGCGCTGCGCCCCGCGATCGACATCCTCAGGCTCCTCGACGCCGTGATCTTCAACCTCACATCGAGGGCCGAGCGGTGCGCGGCCTCGGTCGGAAACGGAGGCGGATGACGGTACGCACGGCACCTTGCGTGGCGATGTCGGGGGCTTGAGGTTCGACGGCGCAGCGTCGGAATCGGGCATCCCACAGCGACGGACGTGACCCATGGCATCTGGAGCGACGGAACCCCAGCACGCGATCCAGTACGAGCCGGATGAGACACCGCCATACCGGATCGCGATCGGCCTGGCGCTCCAGTACGTCGTCCTCACGATCGCGGGCGTCGTCATCACGGTGGCGATCGTCGTGCGGGCGGCGGGCGGCACCGAAAGCTACCTGGCGTGGGGGAGCTTCGCGGTCCTCGTCGTGAGCGGGCTGACGACCACCGTGCAGGCGAGGCGCATCGGTCGCATAGGCGCCGGCTACATCCTCCTCATGGGAACATCGGGCGCCTTCATCGCCGTATCGGTGGCCGCGCTCGCCCAGGGCGGTCCCGGCCTGCTCGCGACGCTGGTCATCGCGTCATCGCTCTTCCAGTTCGGACTCTCCTGGAAGCTCGCGCTCCTCCGGCGGATCATCACGCCGGTCGTGGCCGGGACCGTGATCATGCTGATCGCGGTGACGATCATGCCCCTCCTATTCGACCTCCTGCGCCAGGTGCCGGAGGGCTCGCCGGCCTCCGCGGCGCCGACGACGGCCATCGCCACGGTCCTCGTCACCCTGCTCATCGTGCTTCGCGCCGGCGGCGTGATGCGGCTCTGGGGGCCGGTGATCGGCATCTTCGTGGGGTGCGTCGTCGCGGTCTCCTTCGGCATCTACGACTTCGGCCGCGTCGCCGAGGCGCGGTGGTTCGGACTCCCCGCGGGCGGCTGGCCGGGCTTCGACTTCAGCTTCGGCCCCGCCTTCTGGACCCTCCTCCCGACCTTCGTCTTCGTGACGCTGATCGGGGCGGTCGAGACAGTGGGGGATGGGGTCGCCATCCAGCGCGTCTCATGGCGGAAGAAGCGCGCCACGGACTTCGGCGCCGTGCAGGGCGCGGTCGCCGCCGATGGGTTGGGCAATCTTCTCTCGGGGCTGCTCGCCACCGTCCCCAACACGACCTATTCCTCGAGCATCTCGCTGGTCGAGATCACGGGGGTCGCCGCCCGCCGGGTGGGCCTCTGCATCGGAGCCATCTTCGTCCTGCTCGCCTTCCTGCCCAAGGTCGCCGCGGTGGTGCTGGCCATCCCGGACCCCGTGATCGCGGCCTACGCGATCGTGCTGATCTCGATCCTGTTCGTCATCGGGATGAGGGTCGTGGTGCAGGACGGCGTCGACTACCGCACGGCGACGATCGTCGGCGTTTCCTTCTGGGCCGGCGTCGGATTCCAGGAGGGGGTCTTCTTCACCGAGGCCCTCGGGCCGCGGCTCGCGCCGCTGCTGGAGAACGGGATGACGGCGGGAGGCCTCGTCGCGATTCTCCTCACACTCATGCTGGAACTCGTGGGGTCGAGGCCCATGCGGGTCGACACGACGCTGAACGTCGAGGCGCTGCCCGCGATCCGGAACTTCCTGGACAAGTTCTCGATCCGCAGGAAATGGCGCATGGAGATGAGCGACCGGCTGCTCCAGGCCGCCGAGGAAACGCTCCTCCTCCTCCTCGATCAGACGCGGGCCAGGGAAGGCGCCGGGGAGGATGCCAGGGAGCCGCGGCTCCGGCTCATCGCCCGCAAGTGGGGGAACGGCGCCGAACTCGAGTTCATCGCCGCCGGGGGCGAGGGGAACATCGAGGATCAGATCGCGGTGCTCGCGAGCCACGGGACGGCGGAGCCGCAGGAACACGAACTCTCTCTCCGGCTGCTGCAGCACATCGCGACATCCGTACGGCACCAGAAGTACCACGGCGCCGACATCGTGACCGTCAACATCGAGGGCCCCGCGCGGGGAGGCTGACGGCCAGGCGCAGCCAGCCCCAGCGGTCAGATCAGGGGATCAGGCCCTCCGCCGTGGCGAGCAGCCGGTCGCGGTCGAGCACTTCGCCGCCGAGGATCACGGCGTGCACGCGGCGCGCGTTCGCGATGTCCTCCAGCGGGCTCGCGTCGAAGAGGACGATGTCGGCCAGTTTGCCGTGGGTGAGCGTGCCCCGGTCGGGGAGCCGAAGCGCCTCCGCCCCCATGCGAGTCGCGGCGATGAGCGTTTCCGCCGGCGTCATCCCGGCCTCCACGTGGGTCTCCATCTCGCGCTGGTACGCGAGCCCCGGAGGCGCGTTCGCGACGAGCCCGTGCGACCCCATCGTCACGGGACCGCCGGCCTTCGCGTAGCGCACCGTGAAGGCGGCCATGTTCCGCATCGCCGCCCACTGCACCTCGCGCCCCTCCTCGTCGAATGCCGGCTCGAAGACGGCCAGCGTGCCGTCGAGGTTCACGTTGCGCTCCAGCATGAGTTCGATGAGCGCGTCGGCGCGCGGCCCGGCGGGATCCAGCGCCGCCCAAAGCGCCACACCGCCCTCGCCGCGGTGGATGCTCTCGCGCAGCACCGCCTGCCGGAACTCCTCGGCCTGTTTGGGCGCGACGAGCGCCCGCCCCACCGACCGGGTGTGCTCGATCCCGTCCAGCCCCAGCCGGATGGCCGCGACCGGATCGACGATCTCGAGGTGGCCGTGGACCGGCACGTTGCGGCGGTCGGCCTCCTCGATGATCGCCGCGACCTGCGCAAGCGAGAGCCGGAAATACACCTTGAGCGATGTCGCGCCCCGATCGATCAGTTCGTTCGCCGCCTTCCGGGCGTCCATCTCGTCCAGCAGGACGAGGGAGATCGTGGGGTAGGCCGTGTCCCTTCCGTCGAGGATCGGACCGGAATAGAGGAGCCGCGGCACCGGATACCCCCGCGCGCGGACGTCGGCGAGCCAGGCCTCGTTGTCGGAGATCCACTGTCCCATCTCCCGTTGCGTCGTGACGCCGTGGGCCAGGAAGAGGAGCGGGAGTTCGGGATTCGCGTCGGTCCCCGTCCCGTCGATCGATGCGTGCGGGCCGGGGGAGTAGTGGAAGTGGAGGTCGACGAAGCCGGGGGTGAGGAACTTCCCGGACGCGTCGAGGCGTTCGGCTCCCGCCGGGATCTCCACCTGCCCCGCGGGTCCTACGCGCTCGATCCGGTCTCCCCGCACGAGCAGGGTCGCGTTCTCGTGGACGGCCCCCGTGCCATCGAAGACGGTGCCGCCCTCGATCGCCAGCCACCGGTCCTGAGCCTGAAGCGGGGCGACTCCGGCCAACATCCAGCACAGAACGAACGACACTGTGTCAGCACGCACGGTGTGACTCCTCTGATGGAGATCGGGGGTGACGGGCGCCGGTCTTTCGGCCCCGGACGGCCCAATCTACGCTGAGACAGTTGCTGGTTCGATACAAGGAGGACGCGATGCGCCAGGCGTATCAGGCTGGAGCGTGGATCCCGGGAGTGGCGGCGGCCCTCTGCCTGGGTGGCGAGCCCGCGGCGAGTCAGGACCGGGAGGCCCTGTCCGGGGAGGTGAGGTCGTATCTCGCCGTCTCGTCGCCCATCGTGGCCCTAGAGAACGTGCTCCTGTTCGACGGCACCGGCGCGGGGGCGCGCCCCGAACAGACCATCGTGATCCGCGACAACCGGATCGAGAGCGTCGGCGCCTCGGGGGAGGTGGAGATCCCGGCAGGCGCCGAGAGGCTGGACCTCACGGGCCACTCGGTCATGCCCGGAATGGTCGGCCTCCACAACCACATGTTCTACTACCAGTCCACCCCCCGCGCGTCGCAGATGCAGTACTCGGGCCCGCGCCTGTATCTCGGGGCCGGCGTCACGACTGTCCGCACGACAGGCAGCGTTTCCCCCTACCAGGACATCTCGCTCAAGGGGGCGGTCGACCGCGGAGAACTCCCCGGGCCACGGATCCTGATCACCGCTCCGTACGTCATCAGCCCGGGCCCGGACGAGCGCCTGCGGGATCTGGGGATGTACGCCATCCGGGACGAAGACGCGGCGCGGCGCTACGTGCGCTACTGGGCCGCCGAGGGGGCGGAGTGGATCAAGGCCTACACGCAGATCACGCGCGAGGCGCTGGCCACGATCATCGACGAGGCGCACCGGCAGGGGATGAAGGTCACGGCGCACCTCTGCTCCGTGGGCTTCCGCGAGGCCACGGCGATGGGGATCGACAACCTGGAGCACGGCCTCTGGGCCAACTCCGAGTACGACACCACGCGTGAGCCGGACCGCTGCAGCCCGAACTACCAGCGGAGCATCGCCGAGCTGGACATGGACGACCCCCGCGTCGGCGAGACGATCTCCGAGATGGTTGCTGCCGGCGTCGCCATGACCTCCACGGTGGCTGTCGCCGAGCAGGCCACGCCGCTCGTGCCCGACCTCTCGGAGCGCGACATCGAGGCGCTTCCCGACCACGTAGTGGAAGCGGAGATGGAGCGCCGGTCGGTCTTCCGGACGACCGAGATGCCCTGGATGATCGACCTGTTCGAGAACATGCTCGCGTTCGAGCTTGCCTTCGTGGAGGCGGGAGGCGTGCTCGCGGCGGGAGTCGATCCGGCCTGGGGCGCGCTACCCGGCTACGGCGACCAGCGGAACTTCGAGATTCTCGTCGAGGCGGGGTTCGAACCTGCCGCCGCCGTGCGGATCGTGAGCGCGAATGGGGCCCGCATCCTGGGTCTCGACGACGAACTGGGGACTGTCGCGCCCGGAAAGCTCGCGGACCTCGTGGTGATCGAGGGGGACATTGAACTCCGGCCCTCCGATATCCGCAACGTCCGAATCGTGTTCAAGGATGGCCTCGGCTACGACCCGGACCGGCTCACCGCGGCCGTCGCCGGCCAGGTCGGCGTCCGCTGAGCCCCGCCGGATAGGCTACCGTATCTCGACATCGTCCAGTTCGAAGGCGAACGGTCCGAGCGGGGCCTGGGCCACGAAAGCGAGGCCGGCGATGATCGTCGGGTCCGCCGTGGCGAAGTTCTCGAGCGGGATCTCGATCACGGTCCATTCCGTCTCGGCGGTGAAGGGAGCCATGGGGGGGACCGTTGCCGCGGCCCCCGCGCCGAACAGCATCACCGTGTAGCGACGTCCGTCCCCCCGGGCCCGGAAGCGAAGCGCGGTGCGTCCCGAGAAATCGACGGCCTGCATCGGTTGCGGGCCGGTGAACCAGATGGCGCCCGCCCACGGGAACGCGAATCCCGCCTTCGTCTCTCCGCGCACTACGAGCGCGCCGGCCTCCACCGCCAGTTCGGCCGTGGACGCGCCCCCGTTCATGGCATCCGTCGTCACCTGCCAGCCGAATCCGAAGCCGTCGTCGATTCCGTCCTCGAAGTCGACGACCACCGGCCCGTCGGGTGCCGGCGCGATTTCCGGAGGGGACGCCATGGCGGCCGCTTCACGCGCGACCGGGTAGCCGTCCTTCCAGATCGTGGCGATGTCCGCGGTACGGGAGAGGTCAGCCTCGACATCGCCCTGCACGAGCAGGAGGTCGGCGAGGTACCCCTCCGCGATGCGGCCGCGCCCGGGGACGGCGAACGCGTCCGCGGCAACGGAGGTCGCGGCGGCGAGCACCGCGCGGCTGTCCAGGCCGGCCCGCGCGAGGAGACGAAGCTCGGCGTGCATCGAGAGGCCGGCCGCCGTGCCGGGGTTCGGTGCGTCCGTGCCCGCGACGATCCGCACCCCCGCCGCATGGAGCCGCCGCACGTTCTCCAGCGCGACCCCTCCGTCCGGCCCCTCCGGAAGCTGGAAGCGGTCGCTCAGCGTCTGCCGTTGCATCGGCGAGACCAGCGAGTCGTCCGTCTCGTCGAGGACGCGCACGCCGGTGGAATCGCCGAACAGCCCCGTGATGACGGAAAGGGTGGGGACGACGAAGACGCCCGCCCGGGCGAAGCCGCGAGCGTCCTCCTCGGAGATCGCAGCATCGAACCAGGTGTGGACCAGGCCATCGGCCCCCAGCGAGACCGCCTCCAGCGCCGCTTCAAGGTTGCTGACGTGGACGACCGCCAGCATCCCCTCCGAATGTGCGGCGGTGACGAGCGCAGCGATCGTCTCGCGCTCCAGAGAGGGGATCTCGCCCCGGTACGCGCCTCCATCCTCGGAAACGATCTTGATCCAGTCGGAGCCCTCCTCCTTCCGGGCCCTCACCCAGGCCGCGGCGCTCGCGGGCTCCGTGAGCGGCTCCACCGCCAGCCCGAACTGCGTACCGTGACCGCCGGGCGCCGTCGCCAGCATCCCCGCCGAGAAGAGATCGGCTTCGCCCGTGCGCGCGATGTCGTCCCGGGCCGCCCTCGCTCCGGCCAGGAGGGCCGGGTCCGTGAACTGGTCGAGCACGGAGGTCACGCCGAAGCGGAGCGCGTCCGCCAGCGTCCCGCCGAAAGTGTGGACGTGTCCATCGATCAGACCCGGCAGGAGCGTGTGCCCCCGACCGTCGATGCGGGGCAGGTCATCCGGCAGTTCGAGCCCCGGGCCCACCTGCCGGATTCGACCATCCTCGACCCAGACGTCATGCTGCCGCCTGAAGATCTCGCCGTCGAACAGCGTCACATCCACGATCGCGAAGCTCTCCTCCGGCGCCTCCTGTTCCGGGGCGGCCGCGCCAGACGGTATCGAGAGGGGTACCGATACACCGATCGAGGCCGCCACCGCAGCCAGGAGAACCCACATCCTTCGGTATGGCGATCCGCCGTTCCTGTTCATGAAACCTCGCGGAGCTACGCTCGGACGGGAAGGAACTGCTGCATCATGTGGACGGGCGCGCGGTATCCGCTCCCGTCCCGTTCGAGCAGATCATTGGCCAGGAGCCAGTTCAGGTCCCGCGTGAGCGTCTTTTTGGTCTTGGTGGAATAGAGACGCGCCAAGCCGGGAGCGAGGTCGGGAATGTCGCGCTTCCTCGCCGGCTCTGCGTGCCGTCCCAGAACGAGGACCACCTCGCGGCGCCGGTTCATGGCGGGTGAACGGGGATGGAGCCTGAACCTCCAATAGACGTAGTGTTCCCATGCCAGCCAAGACTGGACCTCTTCCACGTAACGACATTGTCCCTCGAGGCCGTCCAGGAACCCCTGAAGCGAATAGACGACGAACCCGAGTGCATCCCCGCGGCCCGCGTTGGCACGGCTCGAACGATCGAGTTGCCGGTAGTATTCTGCGCGAGTGAGACTGTAGTGGTTGCTCAGGAGATGTGTGGCGGGGGTGGGAACCCCGGCGCGAGCCAGGATGAGAAACTCGGTAAGCCGCGCCGCACGACCGTTCCCATCGCCGAATGGATGGATCCAGGCGATGTACAGGTGTGCGAGGATCGCACGCAGGACCGCCACTGCAATCGCACTCCCCAGATGTTCCTCAAGGTCCGCCCAGACGGCGTCTGCCTCCAGCCATTCACACAGCCGTTCGAGCAGAAACAGGCAGTCTTCCCGCGGCGCACCCGAGTATCTTGCGACCCCAACGGAGAACGTGGGCACTTCCCCTGGAACGACTCCGTCCTCCAGATGCTCCTCCAACCCCGCGAGGACGAGGCGGTTCGCTTTCAGGATCCAGGCTGGAGTGAGGCGTGGAGGTTCGCCGGCGGTGATCCGCCGAAAAATGTCTTCGCAGGCACGAAGGACATTGTCGACTTCCTGACCCAGGTACTCCTGCGATATCGGAAGTTCGAGTTGTCCGTCGAGTCTGTCCCGAACCTGTTGTTCTGTCAGCGTGTTCCCTTCGATGGCCGTTGTCGCGCGGGCACCCTTGATGAGGTAGAGCTTGTGCATCTCCGCTGCGGCGGCGGGAGGCAGAACCGCCCGGGCGACCTGTTCGCAGCGAGCCGCCACCTGTCCGAGCAGGGACCACAACTGCGGCGTGGCCCTCTCCAGGCCCGCGCGAAAACGGATCCACGGGTGACTCTGTTCGTACGGACGGTCGTCCGTCATCCTGCCTGCCTGCCGACGGTCGCGGCGATTATGTGTCGATTTTTGTCCTATAATGTGTCCCGCAATGTGTCCAGATTATGGTCTCGTCTCGGACCCTGCGCAAACCGTCGAATCGGCGTGTCCGGCGATCAGAGTTCCATCACGCGTTGGATGTCGCGATCGATGGGGTTGGGCTTCGTGAGAAAGGAGATGGAGAGGAAGAGGACGAGGGAGACGAGGAGCGCCGCGGCGCCGTGGTCGACGCCGTACGGGAGACGCACGGTGCCGAAGCCGAAGCCGGAGCGGAGTCCGAAGTTGACGAGCAGGCTGCTGGCGACGGCGACATTGGCCGCGAGGACGTTGGCGCGTTTCCAGTTGAGTCCGATCGCGATGACGGGGACGAGACCCGCCGCGAACGTGCCCCAGCCGAACACGCCGAGCAGCGCTACCAGATCGCCGGAATAGAGCGCCACCAGCGCGGCCGATATCGCCAGCAGGACCGTGATGATGCGTGCCCACGCGAGTTCGTTGCCCAGCGACCGGCCGCGGATCGCGTTGGGCAGGTCGTGCATGATGGCGGCGGTTCCGATGTTCAGGAACGCGTCCGCGGTGGACATGATCGCGGCGAGCAGCGCGGCGAAGACGACGCCGGCGAGCAGCGGGTGTGTGAACGCCTGAAGGAACTCCGGAGAAGCCGCGTCCGGCGTGGCGAGCGCGGGGTGCCCGCCCGTAATGACCAGCGCCCGCATGGCGAAGCCGATCCCGATCCAAAGCAGAGCCGCGAAGCTGTATGCGATGACGCCGACCGGTATCACGTACCGCAGTTCCTTCATGCTTCGCAGCATCATGAACTTGGTGATGATGTGGGGCTGCCCGGCCACGCCGATGCCGAACACGAAGAACCAGGCGAGCGCTCCCATCAGCCCGATGGTTCCCCACGGGCCGCTCGCCGCGCGGTCGTCGGCCGCCACGATCCGGCTGATCTCGGCCATCCCGCCGTCGAACGTCCCGAGCACGGCGACGAAGACGAAGACGGAAGCGACGACCATGATGGCGCCCTGGATCACGTCGGTGTAGACGGAGGCCACGATCCCGCCGGTCACCGAGTAGAAGATCAGGACGGAGCACGAAATGGCGACGCAGAGCGCCAAGCTCGGATTCTCAAGCACCCCTGCGTCCGCGAGCACACCCTGCAGCACGATCGACATCGCGAGGATCTGCGTCGCGAGGTAGCCCAGCACGCCGAGGAGGATCACGACGGCCACGGAAGCCCGCACCGACTCCGAGCCGTACCGCGCCGCGGCCACGTCCGGCAGCGACACGCATTGGCGAAGCTCCGCCACGAGGCGGATGCGTTTCGCCACCAGGTTGAGGACGATGATGTTGGAGATGACGATCGTCCCGAGAATCCAGATCGAACTCGTCCCCATCGAGTACATGAGGCCGGGACCGCCGACGAACCCGAACCCGCTCATCGTGCTTGAGAAGATGGCGAACGCGGTCACGAACATCCCCAGCTTCCGGCCAGCCACGAAAAAATCGCTCGCCGACTTGGTGCGGCGGAGCGACCAGAGTCCCACGCCGACGCAGAGCGCGAGATATGCGATCACGGCGAGCAGCGTGATCAGGGCGCGATTCGCCTCCACGGACCGTTATCCCTCGCCGCCGCCGGTGGCGTCGGAGTCGTCGCGCTCCCTCGATTGCGCGACGATCTCATCGAAGCGGGTCTGTTCCGCAGCGCCGAAATAGGCGCCGTCGAACGCCCACGTGATGGCGGCCAGCGGGACCCACGGCGCGAACGTGAGCCCGTACACCAGCAGGGAAGTCGGCGCCGCGAAGCCGAGGACGATCATCGTGTGCCCCGCGGCGTAGGCGTCGAACGACCACATGAGGATCACGAAGAGGAGGACGTAGCCCACCATCCACGCGTTGACCGCCCGCCGGATCCAATGTCCCTCGCGGAACCCGATCAGCATCGTGACCCACATCGTCCCGAGCATGGCGATGCCGGCCACGTACGCGGCCCATGTCGGCGCCCCGAGTTCGCCCGCGTCGATCCCCACAAGCATCGGCGCGTGGTCGGGGTGGGGGAGCGGCCCGGCGCGGCCCGCCCCCGTGGCGGTCGCCACCACCAGCAAGCCGAGCAGACTGACGCAGAGCGAGAGCAGCACCGCCATCAGGCGAGTCATGTGGGCGTTGTCGCGGATCGGGTCCCCCCGGGGTTCGAGTGGCGCGAAGTTTGCGACGCCGGGAGCGTCGGCGCGAGACCACGCCATGCCCTTCCCCCGACCGGGATCGGCGCTGGACTTGAGGGGTCGGTCCTGTGAGTTTGCCGCTCCTCTCTTGTCCAGTGCCGGGGCGCACGGCCCGACACCTGTCAGGATTCACCAGGAACGCGCGGAGACGACATGACTGCACCAGCGCGGGTCGCCATCACGGGGGCCGCAGGAAATATCGGATACGCCCTCGCCTTCAGGATCGCCGCGGGGGACATGCTCGGGCCCGACCGGCCCGTCACTCTTCAACTGCTCGAGATCCCTCCCGCGCTCGACGCGCTGCGCGGGGTCGAGATGGAACTCAACGACTGTGCCTTTCCGCTCCTTCACGGGGTCGCGGGGACCGCGGACGCGAACGAGGCGTTCGGCGGCGTCGACTACGCCCTCCTCGTGGGCGCCAAGCCGCGCGGACCGGGCATGGAGCGGGGCGATCTGCTGGCCGACAACGGGAGGATCTTCGGTCCTCAGGGTCGCGCGCTCAGCGATCACGCGTCGCCCGACGTGCGCGTTCTCGTGGTCGGGAACCCGGCGAACACGAACTGCCTCATCGCAGCGGCCAACGCGCCGAAGCTCGACCGCCGCCAGTTCGCGGCCATGACCCGCCTCGACCACAACCGGGCGATCAGCCAGCTGGCCGAGAAGACGGGCACGCACGCGACGGAGATCCGGCGCATGACGATCTGGGGCAACCACTCCGCGACGCAGTACCCGGACATCAGCGAGTGCACGGTGGTGGGGGCTCCGGCCAACGACCTCGTCGACCATGGCTGGTACCGGGACACCTTCATCCCGAAGGTCCAGAAGCGGGGCGCCGAGATCATTCAGGCCCGCGGCGCGTCGTCGGCGGCCTCGGCAGCCTCGGCGGCGATCGACCACGTGCGGACGTGGGTGCACGGCACGCCCGATGGCGACTGGACGAGCATGGCCGTGCACGCGGATGGCCGCTACGGCGTGGCCGAGGGCGTCGTCTACTCCCACCCGGTGACGTGCGCGGACGGCGACTACTCCGTGGTCGATGGCCTCGAAGTGAGCGACTTCAGCCGCGCGCGGATGGAGGTCACGGACGCGGAGCTTCGCGCCGAACGCGAAGCCGTCGCCGATCTCCTCGGCTAACCGTCGTGTCCGGAGGGTTCGCCAGGGGGCTGACGCCGATCCTGAACGTTTCGGACCTGCAGGAGAGCTTCGCCTGGTTCGAGCGGTGGGGATGGAAGAAGAGCTGGGAATGGGGCGACCCGCCGGACTTCGGCGGCGTCACCTGCGGAGAGTGTCAGATCTTCCTGTGCCAGAATGCCCAGGGCGGTCGGGGCCGCGGCGACGTGGAGAGGACGTTCGGCCCGGGCGGAGACGATGCCGCCGACCAGGGCGCCTGGATGTCGGTCTGGGTGGACGATGTGGACCGCGTCCAGCAGCGGTGCGTCGAGGCGGGCCTGGAGATCACATGGCCCGCGACGGACATGCCGTGGGGCGTGCGCGAGATGCACGTGCGGCACCCTGACGGCCACGTCTTCCGCGTCAGTCGCGGCGTCGACCTGGACTGAATCGCGTGTTCGGCTAACGGGCGCGGAGGATGCGGGCGGCGGCCGCGGCGCCGGCGCGGCCGTTGAGACCGCCGCCGGGGTGGGTCCCGGCCCCGCACAGGTAGAGCCCTTCGATCGGGGCCCGGTGGCGGGCCCAGCCCGCCACCGGGCGACCGAAGAAGACCTGATCCAGCGTCATCTCGCCGTGGTGGATGTTCCCCTCCGTGAGCGCGAAGCGGTAAGCCAGATCCGCGGGCGTGAGCACGTGCCGATGCAGGATCGCTCCCTCCAGGTTGGGCAGGTACTCGGCGAGCGTTGAGACGACCGCGTCCCCCAGCGCGCGCCGCCGCCCGTCGTCCCAGGGGCCGTCGGCCAGGTGGAAGGGCGCGTACTGTGCCGCGACGGACAGGATGTGACGCCCTTCCGGTGCGAGCGACGGATCGAGCGCGGTCGTGAGGACGGCGTCGAGGACGGGCCGCGCGGACGGACGGCCGTACTTCGCATCGTCGTAGGCGCGCTCGATGTAGTGGAGGCTCGGTGCGACCGTGAGGGCGGCGCCGGCAAGCACCGCACCCCGGGCCGCGTCATCCCCGGACCGCAGGCGCGGAGGCTCACCCAGCGCGAGGTGCACCTTCGCAACGACGCCCCGGTACTTGATGTTGTCCAGCGCGCGGACGAATTCGGGCGCCAGTTCGCCGGGGTCGACGAGGCCGAGCAGCGTCCGGCCCGGATCAGCCGAGGACACGACGCGGGACGCCGTGATCTCGCCGCCCCCGACGAGTTCGATGCCGATTGCGCGCCCATCTTCGACGCGGATCGAGGCCACCTCCTGGCCGAGCCGGATCTCCGCCCCCGCCGCGCGGGCGGCGCGCTGCAGCGCGGTCCCCAGCGCGCCCATCCCGCCGCGCACCTGCCGCCGCCGCCGCACGACCCCGCCCGCGCCCACCATGTGGTGCAGGAACATGTAACCGGTGCCCGAAGCGAGCGGCCCCTGGCAGATCCCCCGCACGCCATCTGCCGCGAGCGCCCCCTTGAGGACCTCGCTCTCGAACCACTCGTAGAGCAGTTCCTCGACCGTCATCGGAATCAGCCGCATGAGTTCGAGCGCGTCCCGCCGCCCCACCCGGTGCATCTTAAGCCCGAGTCGGAGCAGCTCCCACAGGTCTGCCCGGCCCGCGCCCGCGAGTCGCGGGACCGGAGCGCCGTACAGCACGCCGAGCGCCCGGCTCGCCCGGGACATCGCGTCCACGAAGTCGGGCCAGCGCGCCGCGTCGCGCACCGAGAACGGCCGAATGGCATCCGCCGTGCGCGCCGGGTCCCCATCCAGCAGGAGCGCGTCGCCCTCCGGCTGCGGGGATACCACGCAGGGGCCGGGTGAGAGGATCTCCAGCCCGACGCCGTTCGCCCCCGCCCGCCCCAGCCCGAGGTCCGCCATGACCCTGGCATCGATCCCGGTCAGGCTGTGGGCCCCGGTGTCCACGCGGTAGCCGGGCCACACTTCCTCCGTGGCGGCGCAACCTCCCGCGGCCTCCCCCCGCTCGACGACGACGACCCGCAGCCCCGCCCGCGCCAGATACGCAGCAGCGATGAGACCGTTGTGGCCCGCCCCGATGACGACGGCGTCGCAGCCGCTCACCGCCGCCCCCGCCGCAGATCCCGCAGGATTTCGAGCGCGGCGAGCCGCCCCGACGCGCCGCACACGCCGCCCCCCGGGTGCGTGCCCGAGCCGCACTGGTAGAACCCGCGCACGGGCGTCCGGTAGTCGGCCCAGGCGGGAGAGGGACGGAAGAAGAAAAGCTGCTGCGGCGTCAGTTCGCCGTGGAAGATGTTCCCCTCGGTGAGCCCGAGTTCCTCCTGCATGTCGAGCGGCGTGAGCACCTGCCGGTGAAGGATGGACCCCTTCAGGTTCGGCACGTACCGCGAGAGCGTGTCGACGACCGCGTCACCGAACGCCTCCCGCTTCGCGTCGTCCCAGCCGCCCTCGATGTCGAAGGCCGCGTACTGGACGAAGATCGACATCACGTGCCGCCCCGCCGGCGCCATCCCCGGGTCGATCATCGACGGGATCACGATGTCCATGTAGGGCTGCCGGGAGAACCCGCCGTACTTGGCGTCGTCGTAGGCGCGCTCGAGATAGTCCATGCTCGGGCTGATGGAGAAGGCACCCCGCAGGTGCGGTCCTCCGCCCGGCAGGCAGGCGAACTCCGGCGCCTCCGAGAGCGAGAGATTCACCTTCCCGGAGGAGCCGCGGATCCGGAAGCGCCGGATCGCTGCAACGAGATCGTCGGGCAGTTCCTCCGGATCGAGCAGGCCGAGGAACGTGCGTTTCGGATCGACGCCCGACACGACCGTCTTCGCCTTCAGCTCCTCGCCGCCCTCGAGGACGACCCCCCGAGCCCGGCCTTTCCTCGTGAGTACGCGCTGGACGGTGGCCCCGGTGCGGATCTCGGCCCCGTGGGACCTGGCCGAGGATGCGATGGACTCGCTGACCATCCCGTTTCCACCCCGCGCGAAGCCCCACGCCCGGAACACGCCGTCGATCTCCCCCATGTAGTGATGCAGGAGGACGTACGCCGTGCCCGGCGACCGGGGGCCGAGGAAGGTGCCGATGATCCCGCTCGCAGACATCGTCGCCTTGAGCACATCCGACTCGAACCACTCGTCCAGGTAGTCGGCCGCGCTCATCGTGCCCAGCTTGTAGAGCGCATGGAACTGCTGCTCGCCGAGGCCCCGCACGTGGCGACCCATGCCGAGCAGTGTGCGCAGATCCCGCGGGCCCGGAGAAAGCGGATCCGGCGGCACCATCGCGAGCAGTGGCTTCACCGCCCACGCAAGCTGGTACATGAGCGTCGCGAAATCGTCGTACGCTTCCGCGTCCTTCGGAGAATGTCGGTACAGGTCGCGTCGCGTCTGGTCGTGGTCGGCCCAGCGGCCGAGGTAGTCGCCGTTCGGGAGCGGCGTGACGGTGCTCTCGAGCGGGAGGATCTCGAGCCCGTGCCGCGCGAGTTGCAGATCGCGAATGATCTCCGGCCGCAGCAGGCTCACGACGTACGAGGCGACCGAGTACTTGAAGCCGGGAAAGATCTCCTCCGTGACGGCGGCCCCGCCCACCAGGTGCCGGCGCTCGAGCACGACCACGCGCAACCCTGCCCGCGCGAGATACGCCGCGTTGATCAGGCCGTTGTGGCCGCCCCCGACGATGATCGCGTCGTAGGTGTTGGCGGCCGTCACGGGGTCGCCCGCTTCCGCTCGGGGTCGAAGAACGGCGTCTTCGCCACTGTGGCCCGCGCCCGGCGCCGCCGGTGCTCGACCGTCACTTCGATCTCGAGTTCGGTCCCGACGGCGGCCGACGCCGCCTCGAGGTGCGCCAGCCCCAGGTACGTCTTCAGCGTCGGCGACCAGCCGCGGCTCGTGGCGTATCCCACCTGCCGTCCGCCCGAGAAGAGGGGGACGCTGTCACGCAGCGTCGTGCCCGGAAGCTGCGGCGGGAGCCCCGCCTCGGCGTAGGCGGCTTCCAGCGAGTCCCAGTCGAGGGTGATCCCGCGAAAGCGCCACGCGGGGGGGCGGGCCCGTTCGGCCCGGAGGGCCGCCCGGCCCACGAAGTTCGACGCCTCCGGCGCCACGGTCCAGCCGAGGCCGAGCTCGTACGGAGACGACTTCTGGTCCTCGATGATCGCTCTGTGGGCCGGGATGAAGTCGACGTCGACAAGCAGCAGGCCGGCCTCGAGGCGCGCCATGTCCAGGGCGAGCATGCCCGCCGGCGCAAGGCCGAACGGCCCGCCCTCGGCCGCGAAGGCGTCCCAGAGCGGAATCGCGTCCTCGGCGCCGGCCCAGATCTCGTAGCCGAGGTCGCCGGTGTACCCCGTACGCGAGATGTGCGCGGAGATCCCGGCGATCCGCGCCGACATCACGCGGAAATAGCGGAGTCCCGCCACGTCCGCGTCCGTGATCCGCGTCAGCAGATCCCGCGAGCGGGGCCCCTGGAGGGCGAGAGCGGCCACCCCCTCGGTCTCCTCCTCGATCTCCACCTCGAGGCCCCGCGCGTTCTCGTGCAGCCATTTCAGCGTCGGTTCGGCGGAGGTGAGGCGGAAATCGGACTCATCCAGACGGTGGAGCGTTCCGTCGTCCCGCACCTTCCCGGCGGCGTCGCACCACGGCGTGTAGTACACCTGGCCGATCTCCTGCCGTCCCACGTCCCGCGTGACCACGCGGTTTGCGAGCGCCGCCGCCCCCGAACCCGACATGCGGTACTTGTACAGCGGGGACACATCGATGAGCGCGGCCGCCGAGCGGATGGCCTGATACTCGTGTTCGTGCGTGGGCTCGTACGAACTCGCCGACAGATGCCCGGCCCAGCGCCGCCAGTTGCCGGCGAGGCAGAGGGGGGCGGTTCGCTCGTGAAACGGCGTACCCCGAACGACGGCCGGAACCGGCATCGTGGTTCTTCGCGGGCGCGAGCTGCGGATCGCCGCGCTAACCGGGGAGCCGCAGAGCCACCAGCTCCGCGGGTACGCCGCGCCCCGCCACGGCGGCGATGATGTACTGCTTCCCGTCGTGCATGTATGTCATCGGCACGCCCGTCTGGTGCGACGGGAGTTCGATCTCGGCCAGAATCTCGCCGGTGTCCTTGTCGTGGGCCCGCAACAGGCCGGTGAGATCGGCGGACATCGTCCCGCCTCCCGTCCCCGCGAAGAGCAGCGTGCTTGTCGCCAGGAGTCCGGCCCGGCTGGGCCGCCCCGTGCGGGGAATGTCGACGCCCTCGAGCGCCGGGTGCTCCTCCACGAACGACGGCGTGTGGTCGTTGGCGACCTGCCACACCTTCTGGCCCGTGTTCATGTCCAGCGCCGTGATCCGTCCCCACGGCGGCTTCAGGATCGGCAGCCCTCGCGGCCCGCCGACGCCCCGGGGGCGCCCGGCGATGTAGCGCATGTTCGACGACTCGGGATCGTTCACGAGCCCGATCACCGAGCCGCGGGTCGCCGAACCCACGAACAGCCGCTGGGTCTCCGGGTCGTACGCGGCGCCCGGCCAGTTCGCGCCGCCCAGGCTCCCGGGCGTGATCAGCGTCCCCTGGTTGCCTCCCTCCACGAGCACCGTCGGCGGCGTGAACAGTTCGCCCAGCGTGAGGTTCTTCGCGATCTCGAGCGCCTCCGCCTTCAGTTCCGGTGTGAGATCGATGAGGTCGTCCTCTGTCGCCCCCTGCATGTCGAACGGCACCGGAAGCGTCGGGAAGGGCTGGGTCGGCGCGTACCACTCGCCGGGCACATCCCCGGCGGGCACCGCACGCTCCTCGATCGGCCACACCGGCTCGCCCGTCACGCGGTCGAACACGTACGTGAAGGCCTGTTTCGTCACCTGCGCCACGGCCGGGATCTGGCGCCCGTCCACCGTGATGTCCATCAGGATGGGCGCCGCCGGCGGGTCGAAGTCCCAAATCCCGTGATGAACGGTCTGGAAGTACCACACGACTTCCCCGGTGCTCGCGTCCACGCACACGAGGCTCTGCGAGTAGAGGTTGTCGCCGGGACGGTGCCCCCCGTAGTAGTCGCCCGTCCCCGCCTCCACCGGCAGGTAGACGTAGCCCAGTTCGAGATCCGCCGAGAACGGCGTCCAGACGGCGGCGTTCCCCGTGTAGTCCCAGGATCCGTCCTCCCACGTCTCGTGCCCCGGATCACCGGGCTGGGGGATTGTGTGGAAGGTCCAGAGTTGCACGCCCGTGCGCGCGTCGAAGCCACGCACGTGACCCGGCGGCATCTCCTTCGTCGGAGGGCGTCCCCCCTGGGGAAGCGCGGCACCGACGACAATGACGTCGCCCACGACGACGGGTGGCGAACTCGAGCCGATGCGGTCGTTCACGAGGTCAATCTCTCGCCCGAGGCCGAGCTTCAGGTCGACGATGCCGTCGTTGCCGAAAGCGGGGTCGGGAAGGCCGGTCTTCGCGTCCAGCGAGATCATGTGGTAAGCCGGAGTGATGAGGAGCACGCGTTCCTCCACGCCGTCCGTCCAGTAGCCGACGCCACGGCCGGAGTTCCCGCGGGGGGCGTTACGGCCGCGCTCTCCCTCGTCGAGCCGGTACATCCAGAGCGTCTCGCCCGTCCCGGCGTCGATCGCCACCGCCGCCCGCCGGAACCCCGCCGTGGCATAGAGCGTGCCGTTCGCGTACAGCGGCGTCACGCGGTAGTAGCCCTCGGGCGTCGGCCCGAAGTTGCGTGCCTGCCACCGCCACGCGGTCTCCAGATCCGCCACGTTCGAGGCATCGATCTGGTCGAGTGCCGCGTAGCGTGTAGATCCCGCGTCCCCGGCCCAGTAGCGCCATTCTCCGTCCCGGGCACCCGCCTGCGCATCCACCGGAGACGGGCCGTCGGCCAACGCCGCGCCCAGCACGATCAATCCCACCCACCTGCTTGTCATGCCGTGACTTCCCTTCATCCGTACCACTCCACGAGAGTTGTGCGAGGCTGCCGCTCGATCCCCTGTGTGTCCTCCCGCCGACGCCTACAGTCCGATGCGGCGCTCAATCGGGCAACACCTGGGCGGAGGCTATACATTTCTCCCCGGAGGCTTCGTCTTCCGCAACCTGGAGAACAGAGATGTCGCGGAACTCACTACTGCTGGCGGCGGTCACGGTCGCCGTTTCGTGCAGTGATGGGTCGACGGGGCCACGGGGGAGCCTCTGCGACACGAGTCACGGAGTCGAAGTGTGCGTGGACCGGGGCGAGTACCGGTCGAACGAATCGATCGAAATAACCACGCTCAACCTGTCCGAGCGTCCGATTCTCAAGGACGGCTGTGGGACCAGCACGTCGCCCGTGCCGGATTCGGAGGACGAGTTCAGGCCGACCTACAGTCCGCGCCGCAACTGCGGAGTGGGCGTCACGCGGGCGGTTATCGTCGAGCGGATGGTGAGGGTCGAGCCCGGAGAAACGGTCCGGGAGACCCTGCGGCTGGGCTACGCCCCGCAGGACTTCTTTCGCGTGCACGTATGGCTGCTGACGCCGGCGGGGGACCTCGCATTCGACACGCCGGCCACGAGCGGCGTCTTCGTGATCTTCCCCGCGGCCGAAGACTGAGCCTGCCACTGAAGCCCGCCATCGTCCCCGCTCGCCCCATATCCAGTACATTCCCCGGAATCACGAACGCATCGAGCTCCGGAGACCGAAGATGCCACGCGGGTTGCTCATGTCCATCCTGGCCGCCGTGCTCGCGCTGTCGTGCGGCGAGGACGCCACGGGCCCCGTGGGTTCGCTCTGCGCTACGCAGCACGGTCTCGAGGTGTGCGTGGACCGGCCCGAATACGAACCCAGGGAGTCGGTTACGATCGTCACGCGGAACGTATCCGGCGTCCGAGTCTTCAAGGATTTCTGCGCGACCAAGCCGGTGGGCGTGACGAACCTCGAAGTGGAATTCGAGGCGTCCTACAACCCGACGCTGCACTGCGGCCGGGGAGCCACGCGTGACGACATCGTCCGGCACATGGTCGAACTCGAACCGGGCGGCTCCACGGAGCAAACCGTGACGATTCCGTTCTTCGCCTTCCAGGGGTGGTATCGAGTGAACGTGTGGCCTGGATCCGGAGGGGAACCTCGCGGTCGACACTCCGGCGGCGAGCGGGATCTTCCAGGTCTTCCCCTCCGTGGGGGAGTAGTCGCCGTGTCGCGCCCTACCGCTTCCCGTGATCGTGCTCGTGAACCGTCGGTACCGAACCGGCGGATGCTGCCGGCCGGCCTCGGCGTTCTCGCCCTTTCCGCGGCGGCGGCGGGCGCGATGCCGGCAGTCGCCATCCCGACCGGTCAGGCATCCACCGACCTGGCTTCGACCGGAGTCCGCGTCTACGAGGCGCCCCTCGCCGCGGCGCCGCCGTCCCTGGACGGATCCCTGGATGAGCCGGCGTGGCGCGACGCGCCGTGGACGAAGCCCTTCGTCGACATTCGCGGGTCGGACTGGCCCGATCCCTACCTCGCGACGCGCGCGAAGATCGTGTGGGATGCAGGTTTTCTCTACGTGGGAGCCGAACTGGAGGAACCGCACCTGTGGGCGACACTCACGGACCGCGACGCGATCGTATACCGCGAGCACGACTTCGAGGTGTTCCTCGATCCGGACGGCGATGGTCTCGCGTACTACGAACTGGAGATCAACGCGCTCGGCACGGAGTTCGATCTCTTCCTCGACCGTCCGTACCGCCGACAGGGGAAGGCGAACATCGCCTGGGACATGGAGGGCCTGCGCACGGCGGTGCATCTGGAGGGTACGCTGAACGCGCCGTCCGACAGGGATGCCGGGTGGTCGGTCGAGATCGCCATCCCCTGGTCGGCGCTGCGTCCTCCCGGCGCCCCCGCGGAGGACGCGGCCGGACCTCCCCTTCCAGGTGACACCTGGCGCGTGAACTTCTCACGGGTACAATGGCCGCTCGTAGTCGTGGACGGGGCATACCGCAAGGCGCGAGAGCCGGTGGACTGGAGCGACCATCCGGAGGACAACTGGGTTTGGTCGCCGCAGGGCGAGATCGACATGCACATCCCCGAGATGTGGGGCGTCGTGCGGTTCGTCGCCGACCGGGGCGCCTCCCAATGAGACGTAGAGACTTCGTACGGGCCGCCGGCAGCGCGGCGGTGCTGGGAGCTGCGCTGCCTGCCTGCGCGTCGTCCCCCCATCCGGAGGCGTCCTTCGCGCTGTGGACGTGGGTTCACGGGAACCGCGACCGCGATGTCGGCGAGTGGCGCCGTCTCTTCGCCCGGCTGCGCGAGGCCGGCTTTCACGCGGTGCTCGTGGGCGGCGGCGACATCGATCTCGTCTCCGGGGCCGCCCGCGCGGAGGGACTCGAATACCATCGCTGGTTCTGGACGATGAACCGCAACGGCGACGCCCAGGTGCAGGAGAACCACCCCGAATGGTTCACGGTGAGCCGGAACCTCGAGAGTTCGCTCGATCACCCCCCCTACGTGGGCTACTACAAGTGGGTGTGCCCCTCTCGCGGACCCGTACGCGACTACCTGCGCGGCCGAATCGCCGATCTCGCCTCCGACCCCGCAGTGGACGGCGTCCATCTCGACTACGTGCGCCACTGCGACGTCATCCTGCCGCGCGCGCTGTGGGAGACCTACGACCTGGTGCAGGATGTCGAGCACCCGGAGTTCGACTTCTGCTACTGCGAGGTCTGCCGGGAGCAGTTCCAGGCGCTCGACGGGCGGGATCCTCTCGAGATTCCCGATCCGCCGGCAGATGAGGCCTGGCGCCGCTTCCGCTGGGACTCCGTGACCGGCGCCGTCCGCCTGCTCGTCGCGGCGGCCCACGAGCATGGGAAGCCTATCACCGCCGCGGTCTTCCCGACCCCTTCCATCGCGCGCACGCTGGTACGGCAGAACTGGGACAACTGGCCCCTGGACGGCTTCTTTCCGATGCTCTACCAGAGCTTCTACCTCGAGGGCGTCCCGTGGATCGGAGACGGCGTCCGTGAAGGGGTTGCAGCGCTCGCCGCCACCGCCGGCGACGTGCGCGGGGGTGCCGACACTCCGCTGAACGCCGGACTCTACCTGCCCGCGCTCGACCCCGCCGGGCTGGCGGAGGCCGTGGCGACGGCGCGCGAGGCGGGTGCGGCCGGAGTGTCCACGTTCGAGATGGACGGCCTCACCGACGAGCACCTGGCCGCTCTCCGCGAGGCGACCGCCTAGCAGGCCGTGGCAAAACCCCGCGGCGGAGCAAGGCGCCAGCCGGTCGGCCCTTGTCCCCCGGGAACGGCCGCTCCAACATCGATGGACCGCGACGGGCCACCGCCAACCGCAGGAGTCTGCCATGTCTCGCCGCACTCGCCCCATTCCGGGCCTCGGAATCCTCGCCGCCATCTGCCTTGCGATCCCCCTGTCCGCGCAGCAGCGCGCGATGACGATCGTGGATCTCATCGACATCCCCGGTCTCGCCGATCCCCGCATCTCGCCGGACGGATCGGAGGTCCTGTATGTGAGGACGGACACCGACTGGGAAGCCAACGGCACGGTCTCCCATATCTGGCGCGTGGGGATGGACGGTTCCGGCACGGTGCGCATGACGAACGGCGAGGGAGGGGAATCGAACCCGCGCTGGTCGCCGGACGGCGCGCGCATCGCCTTCGTCGCGAACCGGCACGATACGGAACGCAGCCAGGTGTTCGTGATGCCGGCCCGCGGCGGCGAGGCCGGCGCCGTGAGCGAGCACCCGACGCCGGTGAGTTCGATCTCCTGGTCGGGGGACGGGGCGTGGATCTACTTCATGGCCGTCGACGAGAAGTCCGAGGCCGAGAAGGCGCGCGAAGCGGTGAACGACAACGTCTTCCGCTACGAGGAGGACAGGCTCCCCACCGGGCTGTGGCGCGTGCCCAGCGAAGGCGGCACCGCCGAGCGGGTGACGGAGAACGGCTTCATGGTCCGCGGGTATTCGATCTCGCGCGATGGCACACGCCTCCTCGTGCAGCTCGCGCCCACGGCGCTCTACGACGACCTGCTCAACTCCGAGCTGTGGGTCATGAACCCGGACGGCACTGGCGGGCGCCGGATCACCGACAATCATGTGGGCGAAGTCGGCGCGTCGCTTTCCCCCGACAACCGCCATGCCCTCTTCGTCGCCAACACGAATGACGAGCTGAGCGACTTCTACTTCAACCAGCGCCTGTTCGTCGTCCCGACCGACGGCGGCGACCCCGTGTCCGTGGTGCCCGGCGGGCGCTTCGACGTCAACGCGGCGATGTGGTCGCGCGATGGCCGCGCGATCTTCTTCCGCGCGAACACGGGCGTGCGCCAGCAGATCTACTCGATCCCCGCCGACGCCACCGACGCGAGCCGGGCCGAGGCCGTCACCGAGGGGGACCATTCGGTCGGCGCCTGGGACTATCACGCGGGCTCGGGCACGCACCTCTATTCCGTGAGCAGCGCGACCAATGCCGGAGATCTGTGGGCGATGGCGGGATCCGGCCGCCCGCAGCAGGTCACGCACCTCTTCGACTATCTTGCCGAAGAGTTCCTCCTGCCGCGCATCGAGGCCGTGCAGTACCCCGGCGAGGATGGCGTCGAGGTCGAGGGGCTCCTCTTCTACCCCATCGACCATCAGGAGGGCGTCCCGTATCCGCTCGTCGTGCAGACGCACGGCGGCCCCCCGTCCTCGGACAAGTTCCGCTTCGCGCGTTCAAGCAACTACGAGACCGTGCTCACGGCGCGCGGCTGGTTCGTCTTCAAGCCCAACTACCGCGGGTCCACCGGATACGGAGACGACTTTCTGCGCAACATGATCGGCAACTACTTCGACCAGGCGCACAAGGACGTGATGGCCGGAGTGGACTATCTCGTCGAGCGCGGACTCGTGGACGGCGACCGCATGGCGAAGATGGGCTGGAGCGCCGGCGGCCACATGACGAACAAGATCATCACGTACACGGACCGCTTCAAAGCCGCCTCCTCGGGCGCCGGGGCCGTGAACTGGATGTCGATGTACGCGCAGTCCGATGTCCGCATCTACCGCACGCCGTGGTTCGGGGGCACGCCCTGGTCCGAGGACGCTCCGATCCAACAGTACATGGCCGACTCGCCGCTTTTCGACCTCCATAAGGTCGTGACCCCGACGCTGGTGCTCGTAGGGGAGAACGACGAGCGCGTGCCGATGCCACAGTCCGTCGAACTGTACCAGGGGCTGAAGCACAACGGCGTCCCGACCCACCTCTACGTGGCGCCCGAGCAGGGGCACGGCTGGGTCGAACTGCAGCAGCGCCTCTTCAAGGCGAACGTCGAACTGGGCTGGTACTACCGCTGGGTGCTGGGCGAGGAATACGAGTGGGAGACATCCCCCGTCCACCCGGACAAGAAGGAGGCCGTCACCACGGCCGGCGGCGATTGACATGAACATGTAGTTGTATAGATTGTTGTACATGATCAAGGTCAACATTGCCGAAGCACGGGCGGATCTGGCCCGGTATCTGGCCCGCGTGGAGAGCGGGGAGACGGTGACCCTCTGCCGTCGGAACGTGCCCATCGCGGAGATCCGTCCCTTGCGCGCACCACCCGAGCGCGAACGTCCGATCGGGATCGACCGTGGCATGACGGTTCCGGCGAGTTTTTTCGAGCCTCTCCCCGATGATCTGCTCCGCGCCTTCGGGGGAGCCGGCGACGGGCCGTGAGGTTGCTCGTCGATACATGCACGTTCCTCTGGCTGGCCGCGGCCGACCCACAGCTGACCGCGACGGCCCGGAGGGCATGCCGGAACCCGGAGAACGCGGTCTACCTGAGCGCGCTCTCGGCCTGGGAAATCGCGATCAAGCATCGGCTCGGCCGCCTGCCGCTCCCGGAGGCGCCCGTCCGCTACGTGTCGAGCCGACGCGACTGGCTGGGGCTGGAGCCGCTCCCCTTCGACGAGGCCTCCGCGGCGCACGATGCGCTGCTCCCGTCACTCCACGCGGATCCGTTCGACCGCGGCCTCGTCTCCCAGGCCATTCTCAATGGCCTGACGATCGTCACTCCGGACGAGGCGATCTCGGCGTATCCGGCGCCGGTCCTCTGGTGATGCCTCGCCTTCCGGGACCCTTCAGAAGGAGACCATTCGGGTCATCTTGAGCGTCAGGCTGCGGCCGGGCGGCGTGCCGTCGCCGGTGGTGATGCGCTGCTCGTTCCACACCAGGTAGAGGTCGCTCAGCGGTGCGTGGATGAGGTTGAAGCGCACGTTCGAGTTGAAGACGTCGTACGCCGGGTCGTACTGGATCAGCGCGTCGACGAACATGTCGGGATTGAACGAATAGTTCGTCCGCACCGTCCACAGCGTGCGCACGAA
>CAZDZJ010000006.1:0-67621 GCA_964509895.1 uncultured Gemmatimonadota bacterium | reverse complement strand
GCGGCACGCTCGATCGCCAGGCCGATGAGACGGTCGATGAGTTCCGGGTAGGACACGCCGGTGGCATCCCAGAGCTTGGGGTACATGCTGATCCGGGTGAAGCCCGGAATTGTGTTGATCTCGTTCACCACGAGTGAACCCGCCGGCAGAGGGCCGCAAGCCGTCGTCGCCAGAAAGAGGTCGACGCGCGCCAGTCCCTCGCAGCATAGCGCGCGGAAGGCACGGACGGCGATCTCGCGGGCCCGCGCCGTCGTGTCGGGATCGAGGTCCGCGGGGATGAGCAGGTCCGCGCCGTCATCGTCGAGGTACTTCGCGTCGTAGGAGTAGAAGGCGTGCCTGGGCGCGATCTCCCCCGGAATCGAGGCCTCCGGCTCCTCGTTGCCGAGTACCGAGATCTCGATCTCGCGGCCCTGGACCGTGCGCTCGAGGAGCACCTTGGTGTCGAAGGAGAACGCCTCGTCGAGCCCCCGCCGGTACTCGCCGCCCGTCCCCACCTTCGAGACGCCGACGGACGATCCCATGTTCGCCGGCTTGACGAAGACGGGGGTGCCGAGCTCGGCCACGGCCTCCTCCCACGACGGGGCCTCCGCCCGCGAGGAAACGGTGAGGAACGGCGCGACGGGGATGCCCGCGTCGCGCAGCAGCCGCTTGGCCACATCCTTGTCCATGCAGACGGCCGAGCCGAGGATCCCGGGCCCGACGAAGGGGATGTGCGCGAGCCGCAGGAGTCCCTGCACGGTGCCGTCTTCGCCGAAGGGACCGTGGAGGACCGGAAAGATGACGTCGAGTTCCTGCAGCGCGGGGGCGTTCCCCGGCGGGACGGGCACGATCCGGGGACGTCGGCCCGGGGTCACGGCGAGCCTCACCGGCGCCTCGGGGAGGCGGATGCGCCGCGGGTCCGAGGCATGCCGGAGGAAGCCGGATTCGTCGGCCAGGTGCCAACGGCCGCGTCGATCGATGCCGATGAGCACGATGTCGTAACGCTCGCGGTCGATCGCCTCGATGACGTTCTTCGCCGACTGGAGCGACACCTCGTGCTCCGGGGACTCGCCTCCGAAGAGGACGCCGACGCGCGGCCGGGCGTCAGCCACCGGTCGCCGGCGGCGGGTAGCGAACGGGGAGCCGCGCCCAGATCGCCGTGGGGGCGCCGCGGTGGTGGGCGGGCCGGTACCGGAGGAGGCGGGCGCCTTCCACGGCGGCGGAGTCGAGGACGGCATGGCCCGAAGAACTCACGACCGAGACCGAGTCGACACGTCCGGCGTCGGAGATGCGGATGCGGAGGAGGATCTCTCCGGCCGCCCCGTCCTCCAGAGCCGCGGCCGGGTAGGGGAAGGCCGGGGAGGTCCGGGGTTCGAGCACGGGCCACACGAGGCCGCCGTCGCGGAGCTGGTCCACGCGCAAAGGGCCGGCGCCGGGCGCCGGCTCGTCCGCGCACCCGGCGGCGACGATCCCGGCGAGACCCGCGATGCGCCAGGACCTGGCGTTACGCCTGATCGGCATCTGCAGCCTCGCTGAACGCCTTCCATTCGGCCAGCGTGTTCAGCGCCTCGAGCGGCGTCAGCCCATCGACTTCGAGTCCGGCCAGCCTCTCGAGCAGCGCCCGGGCCGCCGCGATGTGCGCGGCGTCAGCGGTCGCCGCCGCGCCGGACGCGGCCGGGTCGCCCGCCGCACGAGGCGCGGGGGCCTCGAAGAGGGAGAGCTGCCCCATCCCGGCCTCGACGAGCGCGGCGCCGCGGCCGCCCGTGCCCCAGGGCCCGCTCTCGAGCACGCGCAGGATGCGGGCGGCCCGCCCCACGACCTCCGGGGGCAGGCCCGCGATCCGCGCTACGTGTACGCCGTACGAGCGGTCCGACCCCCCGGGCTGCAGCCGGTACAAAAACACGATGTCCTGGCCGGTCTCCCGCACGGCGACGTTGAAGGCGGCCGCGCGGGGCAGCGACTCCGCGAGGCCTACGAGTTCGTGGTAGTGGGTCGCGAACACCGTCCGCGCCCCGAGTTCATGCAGCCGCTCCGTCACCGCCCACGCGATCGAGAGGCCGTCATACGTCGACGTGCCCCGCCCGATCTCGTCGAGGAGGACGAGCGAGCGCTCCGTTGCGCCATGCAGGATCGTCGCGGTTTCCGTCATCTCCACCATGAAGGTGCTCTGCCCCGCCGCGAGGTTGTCGCTCGCGCCCACGCGCGTGAACACGCGGTCGCACACGCCGATGCGGGCGCGGCGAGCGGGGACGAACGAACCGATGTGTGCCAGGAGGGCGATCAATCCCGCCTGCCGCAGCACCGTGGACTTCCCGGCCATGTTCGGACCGGTCACGATCAGGGTCCGGCGCTCCTCGTCGAGCCGCATGTCGTTCGGGATGAAGGTGTCCCGGGCGACGGTCGTTTCCACGACCGGGTGCCGGCCCTCCTCGATATCGAAGACGATGTCGTCGCTGAGCCGGGGGCGCACGTAGTCCTCGGCCACGGCGACTTCGGCCAGGGAGGCGAGGAAGTCGATCTCCGCGATCTGGGCGGCAACGGCCTGGATGCGCCCGACCTCGGCGGCGACGGCGTCCCGCACCGACTGAAACAGCTGGGCTTCCAGTCTCGCGATCTCGTCGTCGGCGCCCAGAACCTTCGCCTCCCACTCCTTGAGTTCCGGCGTGAGATAGCGTTCGGCGTTGGTGAGGGTCTGCCGACGGGTCCACGCCTCCGGCACGCGGTCGAGCTTCGAGCGCGTGACTTCGAGATAGTATCCGAAGACCCTGTTGAACCCGATCTTCAGCGTGTCGATGCCGGTGCGCTCCCGTTCTCTCACCTGCATGCCGGCGATGAAGTCGACGGCGTTCCCCCGCATGCCGCGCAGTTCGTCGAGTTCCGCGGAGAAGCCGGCCCGGATCACCCCGCCGTCCTTGAGGGCGTGGGGCGTGTCGGGGTCGATGGCCCGCGAGATCCGGGCCGCCACGTCCTCGACGGGGTCGAAGCCGTCGCGAAGCGCGGCAAGGCGGCCGGTTTCGAGCGGCGCGAGAGCCGCGGCCAGCCCCGGCAACGCATCGAGCGAGAGGCCGAGGCCGAGGAGTTCGCGGGGCGACGCGCGGCCGGTCGAGACGCGTGCCGCGAGCCGCTCCAGGTCGCGGATGGGACGGAGCGCGCTCCGCAGGCGCTCGCGGCCCTCCGTCCCCTCGACGAGTTCCTGCACGGCATCGAGCCGGACCGCGATTTCGTCGGCGACGACGAGCGGCCGCAGGAGGCGGCGGCGGAGCAGGCGCGCTCCCATGGGCGTCCTCGTGCGGTCGAGGAGCGCCAGAAGCGACGCTCCTTCGCCGGGACGCAGCGGTTCCACGAGCTCGAGATTCCGCCGCGTCATCTCGTCGAGGTACATCACGCGGCCGGCGCGGTCGACGCGCGGGGGCCGCAGGTGATCGAGCCCGGCCGGCCGCACCTCGTCCAGGTAGCCGAGCAGGGCGCCGCTGGCGGAGAGTAGCAGGGGATCTCGCGCGGGATCGAGGCCGAAACCGCCGGAAGACGTGACGCCGAACCATTCCCGGAGCCGTTCGTCGCCGAGCGACGGGTCGAAGCGCCACGCGGGCCGCCGGGTGAGATGCCAGGGTCCGGGCGGCGCCACACCCTCCTCCGGGACCACGATCTCGGCCGGCTCGAGGCGCCCGAGTTCGTCCCGGAGGTCGGCCGCGGCCGTCTCGCGGAGTTCGAACTCGCCCGTGGACAGGTCGACGATCGCGAGCCCGAACGGCGCCTCGCCGGCGATCGCGACGACATAGTTGTTGCGCCCGGAGGCAAGGAGCCTGTCCTCGAGGATGGTGCCCGGCGTGATGATCTCGACGACGTCCCGCCGCACGATCCCCTGCGCCTCCGACGGATCCTCGAGCTGTTCGCAGATCGCCACCCGACGGCCCAGCTCGAGCAGGCGGGAGACGTACTCGTTCACGGCCTTCACCGGGACGCCCGCAAGGGGAACGTCCCGTTTTCCGCCGTTGTTGCGCGCGGTGAGCGTGAGGCCGAGGAGCCCGCTTCCCTCCTCCGCATCCTCGAAGAACATCTCGTAGAAATCGCCGACCCGGAAGAAAAGCAGCGAATCGGGGTGGCGCGCCTTGATGTCGAGATACTGCCGGATGAGCGGCGTGTGCGGGTCCGGGGCGGCGGGGGGCGGCGTCATGCCTGCCTCATGATACGACGGGGACGATGGCGGGATCGAAGCCTGCGTCCCGCAACCGGCGAACGAGACTCTCCGCCGCCTCCCGCCGGGAGAAGCGGCCCACCCGGACACGGTGCAGTCCGCCGTATTCGGCGACCCGGGAGAAGAAGCCGCCCGTTTCGAGTTGCGCGCGCATCTCCTCCGCCGGCTCCGGGCGCGAGAAGGCGGCCACCTGGATCGCGAACCGGGGGGCGCCCGGGGCGCAGCCGGACGACGCGGCCTCCGCGAGGAGGGTGCTCTCCGTGGCCCCCACCCGCCGGCCCTCCGCGCCCGCCCGTGTCCACGCTTCGCACGCCCGGTCCAGGAGCCCCCGGTCCTCGAAGCTGCGCCCGGTCCAGTACCAGGACTCGACCGCCTCGGGGCTCTGCGGATGGTCCGCCCGCAAGCGTTCCAGGTCCGCGGCGGCGCGGGCGGGTTCGCCGAGCGACAGATCCAGCTGCGCGAGCCGAAGCCACGCCCGGGCCCCGTAGCGCCCGCCGCCGTCCCTCGCGATGGAGAGGAGCTCCGCGCGGGCGGAATCCGGATCGGCGAGAAGGCGGGCCCGCAGATACCGCGCGCGTCGAACCTCCGGGCGAGCCGCGCCCGGCGCGTGCGTGGCGAGCCAGTTCTCGATCGCCTCCGCCGCCCCCGCGAGGGTTCCGGATTCGATCCGCGCTTCGAGGATGCCCAGATCGACGGGAGGGGCGGCCCGGACCGTCTGCGCGGCGGAGGGAGCGGCAAGCGCCGCGGAGAGGAGGCCGGCGAGGAGCGCCGGCGTACGGGCGGCCCCGCGCCGCCGGCGCGGCGGGCGGCGGCGGTTCCGGATCCGCCGGTTCATCTTCGGGCGGCGCGCGCCTGCCCCAGTTCGAGGAGCGTCTCGGCGAGAACCGCCCCATCCCTCCGCCCCGATTTGAGGTGCCGGTCGGCGCGGTGGAGCGCCCGCAGTGCGTGATCGAGTTCGTGTACGGTCCATGCCCTCGCCTGCTTCGCGTAGGCGTTCGCCTTCCAGGAGAGATAGCCGCGCCCGGTCTCCGACAGAGTGGCCCGCAAACCGGCGGGTCCCGTTTCAAGGGCCAAACCAAGCAGAAGGTGATGCTCCACAAGTCCGGCAACCAGCCCGACCCCCCGTTCCGATGTGAGCACGTCGTCCAACTCGCGCAAGGCGCGTCCGTAGTCGCGCGACGCGACGAGGTCGAGCCAGCTCCAGCGATCGATTCGGTGGGTCCGGGGAACGACGGCTCGAATGTCCGCGTCGGTCCGGCGGTCGGAGGGGAGCGAGGCGAGCTTCTCGAGTTCGGCGTCGAGCGTCGAAAGGTCGGACCCGACGGCTCCGGCGATCCACTGCGCGGCCGCCGGCGAGAGGTCGAGCTTCCAGCGGCGGCGTGCCCGGTCGTGGATCCAGCCGGGTATTTCCGCCGGTCGCGGCGTGCTCCACTCCAGCGTGCGGCAGCTCTTCCTGAGGTCGCGGTAGAGGGCCGCGCGCGACCCCTTGGGGATGCGCGCCGTCACGATGAGGGCGATGTCGGAGGGGAGCGCCGCCACGGCCCGCTGCAGGACCGCACGGGCCTTCGTCCCCAGGCGTTCGACGTCGCGCACGAAGACGACGCGGCGTTCCGCCATCATCGGGGGCATGGCGAGGGTGGCGGCGAGTTGCTCGTCCGTCACGTCCTCCGCCTGAAACTGGTCGTAGTTGAAGTCGCGCGTGGCCGGGTCGACCGCGGCCTCGACGAGTTGCCTTGCGGCTTCATCCCTCAGTCGGATCGCGTCACCGTGCAGGAACCAGGCGCCGGTAGGGGGGCCTTTGCCCAGGACTCGCGAGAGCCTCGGGCCGAGGGGCGCGTTCACCGCGCCGGGAGAGGCCCGCGCGGCGGGCGGCGGGAGTGCGTCAGCGAGACTCGTCGAGTTGACCCGAGCGCCGCTCGGCAGGCAGGGAGCTGGAGTCGCCCGTCGCAATCGGCATGGCGTACGTCGAACCGAACAGGCCGCCCCCGTCATCGAGCGCGGGCGCGAACGGCACGAGGAACGAACTCGGCACGTACGGACCGTCGTCGAAGCGGCTCCCCTGACGCTCGGCGACGGTTTCCGCGGGCACATCCACAAGCATCGTCGGAAGCTGCACTTCAACGAGCATGGGCTGGCTTCCGTTCGACACGCCGAGCGTAAAGAGCCCCGCCGACGCCACGGCGATGACCGCGGCCCGGCCGAGCTGGCCGCGCCAGGATCGCTTCCTAGGCTCGTCGACGTGGTAGAGGCGATGCTGCAGGCGCGGGAGAAAATCCGGAGAGGTGGTGGCGCGAGGGAGACTTCGCCAGACGGCGAGTCCGCGGGTCAGGACGCGCTCGTAGCGCCGACACGCCCCGCAGCCATCCAGATGCGCGTCGAAGCGACGGCGCTCGGCGGCGGCCACCGCACCGTCGACATACTCGGTGTATCGCTCGATAAACTCTTTGCAAACCATCATTGCACCATCTCGTAATGCGTCCGTTCGGCCCTGTCTGCTCTGCACCGCGCGCCAGGGTTCCCTCCGGCGGCCCGGCCGTCGGACCGGGCTCCGGGTTCAGTCGAGCATGGGGGCGATGATTCGGGCAAACCGGTTCCGCGCCCGATTGAGGCGCGACTTGACGGTCCCCAGCGTCACCCCCGTGATCTCCGCAATTTCCTCGTAGCTCTTCCCTTCCAGTTCACGCAACACGAATACAACACGGTGATGCTCGGGAAGTTCCGCGACCGCGGCCTCGACGTGTTCGCGCACGCGCCGCTTGCGGAACAGGTCGTCGGGCCGGTAGGCCGTATCCTCGAATTCGAGCGGCCGGTGGTCGGCTTCCCAACTCTTCCTGAGCGAATGGAAGAGCACCAGCGGGTTGCGCGCCCGGTTCCGCAATTCGTTCTTCGCCAGGTTGCTGGCGATCGTATAGATCCAGGTGGAGAACTTCCGCGCGGGGTCGAACCGGTGGAGGTGCCGGTAGACGCGCACGAAGGTCTCTTGCACGAGATCCTCGGCACGGTCCCGGTCTCCGATGGTGCGGTAGATGAAGTTCAGCAGGCGGTCCTGGTAGCGGTCCGCTATCTCGTTGAACGCGAAGCGCTGGCCTCCCAGGTAATGGGCGACGAGTTCGGCATCCTCGAGGCGCTTCAACTCCCCGCGCCTGAGGGGTTCCCTATCGTCCGGCGCCGCGTATTGCCTCGAGAGTTCGAGGCTCGGCTTCGTGTCCATGCCGCTCCCTTTGCAGCCAGGTTGGCCGAGTTAAACCCCGCTGCCGCGATTTGGGTCCATCCGGCGATCCACCCACCGCGCGGCCAGGGTCAGCGCGCAGATCGTCTTCCCGTCGCTGATCTCTCCCGCGTCGATCATCTCGATGGTACGGCGCAGCGGTAGCCGATGCACGTCCATGAATTCGCTCTCCTCGTGATTCACTTCCCCCGCCGCCAGACCCCACGCCGCGAAGAGGTGGATCACCTCGTCCGTGAAACCCGGGGTCGTATGTACGGACGCGAGCAACTCCAGGTGGCGGGCGCGCAGTCCTGCCTCCTCCTCCAGTTCGCGGAGGGCGCAGGCCTCGGGCGGTTCGCCGGGCTCCAGGACCCCCGCCGGGACCTCCCAGATGAACCCCCCGGCGGCGTACCGGTACTGCCGCACGAGCGTGACGAAGGGTTCGGAGGGGCCGTCGGAGGCTTCGCCGCGCGCGGCGGGAAGCTCGAGCGCCACGATGGCCGTGGCGCCGGGGTGGCGGATCAGCTCGAGTCGGCCGGTGGATCCGTCCGGGAAGCGCACGCGGTCCACGTCGACATCGATCCTGCGGCCGGAGTAGACGCGCTCCCCATGCACGCGGCCCGGGACCCGGCCGTCATCGCGGGGGGCCGTCATGAGGCGGGGCGGACATCCACGGGCCCCAGGCCGGCCAGGGTGGGCACCGCGGTCGACGCGTCGCCGACGGCGAGCAGGGTGAGGCGCCCGGGATCGAGGTACGTGCGGCATACCTCCCGCACGTTCTCCGGAGTCACGGCCTCGATGCGGGCGCGGTAGGTCTCCCAGTAGTCGTCGGGAAGCCCGAACACGCGCTGACGGCTCACCTTCCCGCAGATCTGCGCCGCGGTCTCGAACTGGAGCGGGAGCGAGAGGGTGAGGGCGTTGCGGGCCAGCGTCATCTCGTCGGCGGTGACGAGGGTGCTGCGCATCCTCTCCATCTCGTGCAGGATCTCCTCGAAGGCGGGTCCGGTCCTGCCGCCCTCGACGGCCGTGCGCGCGACGAAGGGCCCCGCGCCGCGCCGGAACCGGAAACTCGTTCTCGCACCGTACGTCCACCCCTTGTCCTCGCGCAGATTGAGGTTGATGCGGGAGTTGAAGAGGCCGCCCAGGATCGCGTTGGCCACGACGATCGCGTGATGGTCCCGGGTGTTGTAGGGCGCCCCGATCGTCGCCACGCGGAGCTCGCTCTGGGCGCTTCCGGGCCGGTCGAGGAGGATGAGATCGCCCGCTCGCGGCTCGGGGGCTTTCGGGGGAGGGACGCGGCCGGTCTCCCCGCGCCAGGCTCCGAAACGCGCTTCCACCGCGGAGATGAGATGTTCCCGGTCCAGATCGCCGCACGCGATGAGGAGGGCGCCGCCGGGGCGATACCGCGCCTCGTGGAACTCCCGCACGGCGCCGGCGTCGATCTCCGACACGGTCGGGCGCGTGCCGGCGACCGGGCGGCCGTACAGGCGGTCACCGTAGAGTGCCGCGATGGTGGCGAGGCCGGCGACGGTTGCCGGATCATCGGCCTGGCGTTCGATCTCATCGATGCGCTCGCCGCGTATGCGTTCGACCTCGTGCTCCGGGAACTCCGAGCCGAGCACGGTGGCGGCAAGAAAGTCGAGGGCCTCCTCGAACACCTCCGACAGGAAGTGCATGGAGATGGCCCCTACGGCGTAGCCGGCCGTGGAGCGGTAGCCGACGCCGAGGCGGTCGAGCCAGCGCGCCATCGCGATGGCGTCGCGGCCGGGGGTGCCGGCGGTGAGGAGCCGGGCGGTCAGCTCGGCGAGTCCGCCAAGCCGGGCCGGTTCGGCGCCGGCGCCGCACTCGAGAACGAGGTGCAGCGACACCTCGGGCAGCCCGCGGCGCTCGGCGTGCTCGACCCTGAGGCCGTTGGGGAGCGTGTGGCGTTCGAAGGACGGGAGGTGGAGCGGGCGCGGAGCGGCCGGGGCCGGGCGCGCGCTGCGGTCGGGGGCGGCGGTCCGGGGGCTCATCGCGGCGTCCCCTCCGCCCCGCCCTCCGCACCGGCCCCCTCGTCGGGAACGACCTGCAGGACCGTGAGGCCGTCCGGGTCGAATACGTCGCGGGCCACGCGCTCCACATCCCGGCGGGTCACGGCTCCGTAGCGCGAGAAGGCATCGTTCACGTACCCGGGGTCGCCGCGGAGCACGGCGGCGTGCGCGATCGCGTCCGCCCGGTCGCCGAAACCCGCGCGCCCGTTCAGGAGCCCTCGCCGGGCCCGATTGCGCGCTCCCTCGAGTTCTTCGTCCTCGACCCCGCCGGCGAGCAGGTCATCGATGACGCCCCTCACGTCCGTCTCGAGGTCGCCGGGCGAGACCCCGGGCCGGGCGGTGGCGACGACGTGGCACATCCCGACGCTCTCCGTCGGCCACGTGAAGGCGGTCACTTCGGCCGCGACCTGCTTCTCGTACACGAGGGACTTCTCCAGGCGGGAACTGTTCCCGTCGGCCAGCAGGTAGCTGAGCGTGACGACGGCCTCGAAGTCGGGGTCGGCGTAGCGCGGCGAATGGTACATCAGGTAGACGCGAGGCATCTGGACCCGGTCCCGGAGCACCGCGCGCCGCTCGCCCCCGCACTCCGGCGCGGGTACGTCGGGGCGTGTGGCCAGGGGTCTCGCGGGGATCTCCCCGAACCAGGCCTCGACGCGCTCCATCGCCTCCCGCGGATCGAAATCGCCGACGAGGACGAGGGTCGCGTTGTTCGGCCCGTAGTGGAGGTCGAAGAACTCGTGGACATCCTCGAGGCGCGCCGCGTCGATGTCGGACATGTAGCCGATGGTCGGGTGACGGTAGGGATGACCCTCGTCGTAGGCGCGCGCCAGCAGGGTCTCGAAGGCGAGGCCGTAGGGGCGGTTCTCGTACGACTGCCGCCGCTCGTTCTTCACGACCTCGCGCTGGTTGTCGAGCTTTTCCTGCGTGATCCCCGGCTTGAAGAACCCCATGCGGTCGGACTCCAGCCACAGGCCGAGGTCGAGCTCGTTCGCGGGCAAAGTCTCGAAGTAGTTCGTACGGTCGAACCACGTCGTCCCGTTGAGGGTGCCGCCGGCGTCCTGGACGAGCTTGAAGTGCTGCTCCTTCGCGATGTTCTCGGATCCCTGGAAGAGGAGGTGTTCGAAGAGGTGGGCGAAGCCCGTCCGGCCCGCGCGCTCATCCTTCGATCCCACATGATACATGACATGAAGGGCGACGAGGGGAGCGGACGCATCGGGCTGCAGCACGACCCTCAACCCGTTGTCGAGTGCGTGCTCGCGGACATCGAACGCCACCGCAGCTGAAGCCGTCGAAGCCAAGGAGTCCTCTCCCTTCCGTGCCGTTACCGCTGCCGTGACCGCTGCCGTGAGTGGAGGCGGAGGGAGATAAGCCGGGTTCTGTTACCGGCGGGCCAGGCCCGCGGCGAGGTCATCTGTCTGGGACCGGCGGTCTCCCGCGGCCTCGTGCGGCCTACCCGGAACTCGAACGCGACGGGCCGCCGCTCGTTCCTGCTTGGCCTTGCTCCCGGCGGGGTTTGCCGTGCCGTCCCTGTCACCAGGAGACGCGGTGGGCTCTTACCCCACCCTTTCACCCTTGCCTGTGCGCCCGGACCCTCGCGGGTCGCAGGCTGCCATCGGCGGTCTGCTCTCTGTGGCACTTTCCGTCGCCTCGCGACGCCCGGGCGTTACCCGGCGCCGTGCCCTTTGGAGCCCGGACTTTCCTCGAACGGCGTGACGTGCACCCGTCCGCGACCTCTTCTCCCTCCGCCGCGGACAACCTAACCGATTGGCAACCCCTTGAGGAATTGTCTACTCTAAGGGTAGGAGGGGAAGTGTCCGCCGGAAGCGGTTTCCGGGCACGGAGGCTTCGGGGAGAAGGAGTCGCGAACGCGCGTAAATCGTATGCTGAACGAGTCTGCCATACCCCGCATGGCGATGGCCCTGTGGGCGCTGGGAAGCACGGCCGGGGCGGTTCCGGCCGCGGCCGCCCAGGAATCAAGCCCCGGCGGCCCGTTGTCGTATTACGTCTACGTGGCGGCGGAATCGGAGGATCGTGTCGATCTCGTCCGGTTCAATGGCGCCGGTGCGTCGGTGGTGGATTCCATCCCGGTGGGCCGCTTCCCGACGGAAATCGACGGGCCACACGGCCTGGCGGTCGATCCGAGCGGGGAACGGTGGTACGTGACGCTCGCCCACGGGAATCCCTTCGGCACGGTCGTCGCCTACTCCACGGCAACGAATCGCCCGGCGGGGAGCGCCGAACTGGGACTCTTCCCCGCCACCATGCAGGTGACGCCGGCGGGCCTGCTCTTCGCGGCGAACTTCAACCTGCACGGCGAACACGAGCCGAGTTCGGTGTCCGTCGTCGACGTCGGGGCGATGATCGAGGTCGCGCAGATTCCGACCTGCACGATGCCGCACGGCTCCCGGCTCACGGCCGACGGGTCGCGGCATTACTCCGTTTGCATGATGGATGAACTGCTCGTGGAGGTCGACGCGCACAGGCTCGAGGTCACGCAGCGCTTTCTTCTCTCCCCGGGCGAGGAGCAGGCGTGGCCGTACGATTGGCTCCCGACGCGGCCCGTGGGGGCGCCCGGGTGCAGCCCGACGTGGGCGCACCCGGCCGTGGACGGACGCCACGTGTACGTCGCGTGCAACCGGAACGCGGAGGTGCTGGAGATCGATGTGGCGTCATGGCGGGTGACGCGGCGATTCGAGACGGGCGAAGGTCCCTACAATCTCGATGTTTCTCCGGACGGCGCCTACCTCGTCGTGACCTACAAGGGCGGGCAGGCCACGGGCGTCTGGGATCTGGCCACGGGCAGGGAAGCGGCCCGGGTCCCGAACACGCGGACGCTGCCGCACGGGATCGCGATCTCGCCGGATTCCCGATATGCCTTCGTGAGCGTGGAGGGCGTGGGCGGGGAGCCGGGCACGGTCGACGTGATCGACCTGCGGGCCGGCGTGCGGGCGGCCAGCGTGGATGTCGGCAAGCAGGCGGGCGGCATCGCCTTCTGGAAGGTGGAGTCGAGGTGAGGCGCAGCGCGCTGGCGGCGCTGGCCGGGATTCTCGCGGCCGCGTGCGGGGACGCGGGGAGCACCGAAGTCAGCTCTCCGCCAACGGCCCTCGTCGCCATTTCCTCCACGGTCGACACGGTCGTGACGGGCGAGGCCACCGATCCTCCGATCGCGGTCCGCGTCGAGGACGCGCTCGGGAACGCGGTCGAAGGCGCGCCGGTTCGCTTCGTCATCCTCCGGGGCGACGGAGAGCTTTCTCCGGGCGTCGCCGTCGCGGGGCGGGACGGCGTGGCGGAATCGGTCTATCGCGCGGGGGCCACGCCCGGTGAGGCGGAGATCCAGGCGGATATCCCCAGCGCGGACAACGTCGCGCCTCTCCGCTTCGTCATTCTTGCCTCGGCGGCGGACACCGTGCGCCTCAGCATCGTCGACGGAGACGGCCAGCAGGCGGAGGCGGGAAGCCAGCTCCCCCTCCCCTTCTCGATCCGGGCGGAAACGACGAGCGGCGCGCCCGCAGGGGGCGTCCGCATCGCCTTCGACTGGACGGCGCCGGAGGGAGATCCGGAGACCGTACTCGGCGAGACACCGGGCGAAACGCCGAGCGACACGGCGGACGAAGCGGCGGTGGTGGAGGCGCCGGCGGCGCCGGACACGGCGTCCGTGGCGGAGGCCCCGCGGGAACCGGAGGAGAACTCCGAGAGCGGAGCCCTCACGCGGGACATCGTGATGACGGACGCGGACGGACAGGGCCGGGTTGTGTTCACGCTGGGCTCGCGGGCCGGGGACTACCTGATCCGCGCCGTCGCCACGGACGGCGTGTACTCCGACACGCTCTCGTTCACGGCCACGGCTCTCGCATCGTCCGGCGGTGCCGTACGGCTGGATTCGGTCGGGCGCGGGAGACTCGCCGCGGGCTCCCGGGCGCTTCTCCACGGCCGCGGCTTCGCACCGGTGCCGGCCGACAACCAGGTCTGGATCGAAGGCACGGCGGGGACGGTCGTCAGTTCCACGGGGACGGAGCTCACGGTCGAGGTGCCGCCGTTCGCGCGCACCTGCCTGCCGGAGCGCGATGTCGGCGTGCGGGTCCTCGTGGGCTCGGACGCGAGCAACGGTCTCCTGGTGCCGATCGAGCCCGCGAACCTCCGGGTCGACCTGGACGTCGGCGAAGCGCTCACGTTGCGCGGGCCGGTCGAGGTCGAATGCGTGCAGTTCCCGCCCGGGGCGCCCGCCGAAGGCGAACCGGCGGGAGCGCCTGGCGCGGCGGAGGAGGCCGGGGAGCTGGCGCGGGAGTATCGGATCGTGGTCGGAAACACCGGACGCGGCGGTTCGCGGAGACTCCCCCTTCGGCTCACGATGCGGACGCCGGCCGACATGTCGGGCGAGGGTCGGTCGACGGCAGTGGGCCGGAGAGGGATCGAGCCCCGCATCGCGGAGGCCGCACTGGCGGGCACGCGCCGGGCGGTCGGGATTCGCGAACGCACGTTCGACCGACTGGAGCAAACCCGCGTCTCGCCCCTTCGGCCCGACGCATCCGCGGCGATCTCGGTGCCGGCGATCGGCGATACGCTGGAGTACTGGTTCGCCGTCGGACCCGAGATGCTGGCCAGCTGCGCCGACCCCTCCAACGCGGTGCGGGGAGCGGTGCGGGCCGTGGGGGACCGCGTGGTCCTGGTGGAGGATCTTGCCGCGCCGCCCGGAGGCCCAACGGAGGACGAGTGGGTCGCGCTCGCCGAGGAACTGGACGGGACGGTCCTGCCGACGGTGACCTCCTACTTCGGTGCTCCTGCGGACATCGACCGCAACGGACGCGTCATCGTCCTCCTCACTCCGGCCGTGAACCGGCTCGGCGACGGCGAGGCAGGGATCGGCGGCTTCTCGCATCCCCAGGACCTCGCCGCTTCGGGACGGGGCAACGGAGAGCTGTCCGACCCGGCCGGCGAGACGTGCCCGGCGAGCAACGAGGCGGAGATCGTCTACAGCCGGAGCGCGGACCCGGACGGGGCGCTCGGCCGCCCTGTCTCCACGGAAGACCTGCTCCGCGAGACACCCGCGCTCGTGGCGCACGAAGTCCAGCACATCATCAGCGCCGGACGCCGTGTGCCCGCTTCGCCGGCGGGGTTCGGCGCGGCCGAGGAAGCCTGGCTGGACGAAGCGCTCTCCAGCCTGGCCGAAGAGGTCGCGGGGCTCGCCGCGCTCGGGCTGCCCACGGGTGACCGGCTCACCTTCGACCGCGTTTCCGAAACGCCGGAGGTACTCGACGTCTTCGACGCCTACATGCGGGGCAACTTCCGCAACCTGGGCCTGTACATGCTCGGACCCACCGGGGCTCCGACGATTTCGACGGACGATCCGGATGGCATCGGCGGGTTGCAGATGCGCGGCTTCGGCTGGTTCCTCCTGCGACGGCTCGCGGATCAGGCGGGCGGGGACGAGCGAGCCTTCTTCCGGTCCGTCGTCGGTGGCGGGCAGAGCCACGCGCGCGGGATTGCGAACCTCGAGCGCGTTACCGGACGGGAGTGGGCGAGTATTCTGGCGGACGTGTCGGTTTCGCTGGCGTTGGGGGCCGGGATGGCGGAGGGGGATGCCGAAACCCCCGCCGGCGGGGGCCCCGGGGCGCCCCAGGCGCAGCCGGCGGCGGGCCCGCCGCGCGCCGCGGCAACGTGGGATGTGGCCGACGTGTTCCGATCCTTGAATCAGGATGCGGACGCCCAGTCGGGTCTTCCGGCCGCGATGGTGCTGCAGACCGAGATGCTCGGGGTTGAAACCCGGGTTATGAACCTGGACGTAGGGCCGTCGAACGTTCAGTACTTCGCGCTTGTCTCGGCTCCCGGCGCCCCCGGCCTTTCGCTGTCGCTGGTAACCGCGGGAGGGACCCCGACGAGCGAAACCGCGGAACCGCTAATCTCGATCGTGAGGACCAAATGAAACGCCTGTCCGGCGTTCTTCTCTTTCTCGTGCTCTCGCTAGGCGGGCTCTCCATCGGCGCGCCGAAGCTGGCGGCCCAGATGCTCGCCTCCCCACCCTTCGGCGAGGATACCGGCCCGGAACTGTTTGCGGTCGCCGGCGTGGTCCAGCCCCTCAACAACCTGACGGACAATACCGGCACCTACGGGATCGTGATGCCGCCGGACCTGATGATGGGAGGCGAAGCGACCTATTGGGCCTCGAGGTCGGTCGGAATCGGCGTCATGGGGCTCTATTCGCCAGCGACGCTGGAAGCCGTCGCCGGTGGCTTCGGGCGGGGTCCGGGAACGCTCGGCGAGACGGAGTACATGGCGGGCACGGTGAACCTGACCTTCCGCCTGCGGTCTTCGGGATCGGCGGGGGTGCTCGAACCCTACTTCTCGATGGGCGCGGGGCTCCGGCGATTGAACTTCTACGGCGGCGAAGTGCCGAAACTGAGCGCCACGGATCCGATGGCCACGGCGGCCGTCGGCGTTCGGGTTCACCTGATATCGTCGCTCTGGATCCGCGGGGAATTGCGCGACATGGCCTCCTACTACATCTCCGCCGCGACGGACGCCTCGAAGCTGCAGAACGACATCGGCATCACGATCGGGGTCGGCGTCCGCTAGACGCGCCGGAAACGACGCGCACCGCCGGGGTTCCGGGTTCGACGGAAACGGCCGTCTCCCCGCCATCGGGCCAGGAGACGTGCAGCGTCGCCGGGCGCGGGGCGGGGTCGCCGGGCACCCGGGTCGCGACGGCCAGGGCAAGGGTCTGGGTCGACTCGTGGCGGGCAAGGTAGCCCTCCCCTGACCGGACCTCCCGCGCCGGGCCGAAGCTGCCGTCCGCGTATTCCAGGCGGAGGCGGGCGCCGACCGCTCGCGGATTCGCGGGCGGTCCTTCCAGCGTGACCCGGAGGCCGGGGGCCGCGCCGACGTTGCGGTAGAGCCGGGTGGCGCCGCCGTTGACGCCGAACGCCACATCCACGCGGCCGTCCAGGTCGTGGTCCGCGAGCGCAACCGCGCGGGCGTCCCCGTAGACGGCGATGCCGGAGCGGGAGCCCGAAACGGGCTCGAACCCTCCTTCGCCATCTCCCCTCAGCCACAGGCCGCGCCCGGCGTCGTAGCGCGGCACTCCCGGACGGCCGGCATAGAAGTTGTGCGCGAGGACGACATCCTCGTGGCCGTCGCCGTCGAGGTCGCCGGTGGCGACGCCGAACGCGGGGGCGCGCTGCGCCGCCTCGGGCAGCGGCATGCTCTCGAAGCCGGAAGGGCGATTGAGCCACACGGTGTGGCGCAGTTCGTTCGCGTCGACGCGGCGCTCGGGGTCCAGGCCCCCGATGAGGTCGGTGAGCGGGGCGTTCGCGAACTGCTCGTACGTCACGCGGACGAGCGCCGGGAGGCCGCCGGGCACCGCGAGCGCGTCACGGCCGCGAAGGGGGCGCCACGCGCCGGCTTCCCATCGGGCCTCGATGAGGTCGACGATGCCGTCTCGATTCATGTCGCCGTAGATGAGCGAGTAGGCGGACGGCACGTCGAGGTTCGCACCCCAGCCGGTCGCGACCAGGTCTGGCCGTCCATCCTCATCGAAATCCGCGGCGGCGAGGCCGTTCCAGCGGCCCGTGAGACGCGTGAGCCCGACCGCTTCGCTCACGTCGGTGAAGCGGCCCTCATCGTTGCGGAAGAGGCGCACGCTTCCCCACTCCAGGGCGAGCGCGAGGTCGGGGTCGCCATCGACATCGTAGTCCGTGAACAGGGCGGCGGAGACGAGTCCCAGGCGCGCGAAGGGGCGGGATCCTTCCGCGTCGTATCGCAGGGCGCCGCCGTCGTGGATCAGCAGACGGGAGTCGGCGGCGACGGGGTACGCGGCGGGAACGACGCGCCCGCCCACGAAGAGGTCGAGATCGCCGTCGCCATCGAGGTCGGCCTGGGCGAGGGGGCCGGTCGCTGCGGGAGGCTGCCCGGGCAGGGCGCCGGGGGCGTCGATGAGCGGGGGCGCCGGCGCGGGGGCGCCGAGCGGCGCCGCGATGACGGCGGGAACGGCCGCGGCTTCCGCGGGCGTGCCCGCCTCGTACGCGCTCATGCCGATGAGCAGCGCGGCGCGGCCGTCGGCCGTGCGATGCGGCAGAACGGCGGTCGCGTCGCCCGCCAGCGCGGGCACCAGGGCCCGCGGGGCGGCGAAACCGTCGCCCTCGTTCCGCATCAGGACCGGGCTGCCCCCCCGGCCGCTCCCGACCACGAGATCCGGATCGCCGTCGTCCTCCACGTCGATCCACGACACGCCGGGGCCGGGGCGGTCGAGAGCATGGGGCAGGAGCGGCTGCCGCAACCGGTCCTCGAAGGGCGCTTCCGCGTGCCGGTGCCCGAGCCGCTCCGAGATGTCGACGAAATGGGCCGGCGGGGTCTCGGGCGTGACCGCCGGGACCGGGACGGCGCCGGCGGCGTCGATGACGTACTCGCGGTTCGCGACGATGCGCGCGATGCGCGTTCGGCGGCCGTCGGGCCAGTCGATGGTGAGCGTCATCTCCCCGTCCGCGACCGCGGCGAAGCTGGCGACGGCTTCGGAGGAGGAGAGATAGGCGCCGCCCGCCGTGATCTCGCGAATCTGGGGAGACGACGCGTCCGGGGGGGCAGCGTCATCGGGCACCGTGGGGCGCTCGAGGCGGATCCGGGCGCCGATCCCGCGGGTGTTCGGGGCGGGGCCCCGCAGGCGAACCAGGATGCGGGGCGCCGCGGCGTCGTTCCGGTACAGCAGGGGCGGCGCCCCGAGGCGGGTCGCGATGACATCGAGGTCCCCGTCCCGGTCGAGGTCGCCCGTCGCGAGGCCGTGCGAGATGTCCGCCTCGACGCCCCAGCGCCAGCTCTCGCTGACGTCGGAGAAGCCGTCCTCCCCGCCGCGGAAGGCGGCGTTGGGCTGCGGGAGCGGCGGGAACATGCGAAGCGCCTGATCCGCGGGGAGCCCGGGGATCGCCGCGATGCGGGCATTGGCATCGCCGTCCAGCTGATCCCACGCGTGACCGGTCGTGACGAGGATGTCGTTCCAGCCGTCCAGGTCCGCGTCGATGATGAGGGCGCCCCACGTCCAGTCGGAGGCGGCGAGCCCGAGTTCCCACGCCGCCTCGGCGAAGGTCCCGTCGCCGCGGTTGAGCTGGACCGCGTTCCGGTTCACCTGAACCCTGGTGTCCGTGACCCCCGGCGGCTCCGGCGCGGCCTCGTAGCTCGCCGTCTGGGCGAGGCGCCCTGCCCGGTCCCGCGCCAGCATGTCGGTCGTCAGGAGATCGAGGTCTCCGTCACCGTCGAGATCCCCGGCATCCACGGCCATCGAGGAGAGGCTCGTCGTGCGCACGGCCTCGACCGACGCCGGCGCGAACGTCCCGTCGCCGGCGTTGATCCAGATCCCGTCCTCGCTGTTGAAGTCGTTCGCGACGTAAAGGTCCGGATCGCCGTCCTCGTCCCAGTCGCTGAAACGGGCCGCGAGGCCCCAGTCCCGCGCCGGCATGGCGACGTTCCCGCGGGAACGGGTGAGAGGCGCCCCGGTGCCCGCCGGCGCGAAGCGCCCGTCCCCCGACCCGAGATAGAACTCGTCCGGCTCGCCAAGCTCGAAGCGGCGCACGAAGCGGCCGTCGAACTCCACGCGGTAGTGCTCGTCGTAGAGTTCCTTCAGCTCGGCAGGGATGACGAGGTCGCCATCCTCGCCGCGCTGGAGGTGGTTGATGTCGAGAACGTCCGGCGGGTAGAGGTCGTCCACCTGACGCGTCTTGTAGTTGGCGATGTAGAGGTCGAGGTCGCCGTCGCCGTCGGTATCGGCCAGCGCGGGGGTCGTGCTGCCCCAGTCGCCGGCGAACCCCGCGTCTTCGAGCTCGGTGAAACCGCCGGCGCCGTCGCCGAGGAAGACGCGGTTCCGACTCCCGTGAACCGTCACGACGAGGTCGAGGTCGTCGTCTCCATCGAGATCCGCGAGGGCGGCGCCTCTCGCGAGCACTCCGTCGAGCGCAAGCGCGGGGGGCGTGATCTCCTCGAAGCGCCAGCCGCCGAGGTTGCGGTAGAGTGCGCTCGCCCCCCCGAAGCCGGCGAAGAAGAGGTCGGCGAGCCCGTCTCCGTCGACGTCCCCGAGCGCCACGCCCTGCCCTTCGGCGAGCACGCGGTTGCCGAGGCGCGTCTCCTCGTCGACCTCGTAGCGGAAGGTCACGCCGCGCCGCGGCGCGTCGAGCGGACGGAAGCCGCCGGAGCCCCGCGGCCGCAACTCCCGCCACCGGTATCCATCCTCCTCGAACCAGGGCCCGGGCTCCGGCGTCCCGCAGCCGGCCAGCGCGAGGACCACGGGCACGAAGACGGCCGGCACGCATCCGGCGCGCGGGGGCGGGCGTCGCGCGGTGCTCCGCATCAGCGGTTGCGGAAGCGTGGGCTCAGCCGCCTCCCCCGTTCACCGACGCGCCGTGTCCGCTCCCGATCACGCGCTCGAACAACTCGTAGATCCGCCGGTATTCGTCCGTCCACGAGGAGGGTTCGACGAAACCGTGGTTCTCGACCGGGTACACCGCCATCTCCCAGTTCTCCTTGCCGAGTTCGATCAGGCGCTGCGCGAGGCGCACGACATCGGAGAAGTGCACGTTCGTGTCGTACATCCCGTGCGCGATGAGGAGGTGCCCCTCGAGGCCCTCGGCGAAGTAGATGGGCGAGGACTGCCGGTACGCCTCCTCGTCCTCGTGCGGGAGGTTGAGGATGCGGCTCGTGTACCAGTGGTTGTAGTGCGCCCAGTCCGTCACGGCGCGGAGCGCGCCCCCGGCCTGGAAGGAAGCCGGCGCGGTGAAGAGCGCCATGAGCGTGATGAACCCGCCGTACGACCCGCCGTAGATCCCCATGCGGCCGGGGTCGACCCCCTCCTCCCGGACGAGGTACGCGGCGCCGTCCACCTGGTCGGAGAGATCCCAGCCCCCCATGTGCCGGTAGATCGCCGTGCGCCAGTCGCGCCCGTAGCCGGCGGAGCCGCGGTAGTCGATGTCGAGCACGGTGTAGCCCTGGGCCGCCAGGAAGTGGTGGAACATGTATTCGCGGTAGTAGTTCGACCACCAGTTGTGCACGTTGTGCAGGTATCCGGCGCCGTGCACGAAGACGACGCCGGCCCCGTTCGGCTCGACCCCGAAGTCGGAGGGCCGGTAGATGCGGGCGGGCACCGGCACGCCGTCCCGAGCCTCGAAGTGCACGATCTCCGGCTGGAGCCACGGGAAGCCGAGCCACGTCTCGGTCGGCGAGGTCGTGAACCGGGTCATCTCCGCGCCGGGCGCGGCATCGGCGACGTACAGTTCGGGCGGACGGTTCGAGCGCGAATGGAGGACGGCGAAGCGCCGCCCGTCGGGCGAGGGCGTGACGGTGAACGAGCCCTCTCCTTCGAGTAGCTGGACGCGATCCGACCCGTCGAACTCCATGCGCCACGGGTGCTGGTCGAAGGGCGACAGCTCGCTCGTCTGCAGCAGGAACGCGTCCCAACCGTCCGGAATGGTTGCGCCGAGCACCTCCCAGTCGCCGGCCGTAAGCGCCTGCTTGTCGCCGCCGTCGGCGTCGATCGCGTAGACGTGCGAGTAGCCCGTCTCCTCGCTCACGTACCAGGCACGCGGCGTCGAGCCGGCCGACTCCGCCGGGAACCAGCCGATGCAGCCCGCGCCCTGGAAGCCGAAGCAGGGGCCGCCCACCCACGCCTCGTCGTGATGCGAGTCGAGGAGGGTGAGTTCGCCGGACGCCGCCTCGTAGGCATAGAGGCGCCACGTCTTGTAGTCGTAGTCCACGGCGAACACGAGTCCGTGGGAGCCGGCATCGTTCCAGCCCGCGAAGCTCGCCACCGCGAGGCGGTCGTCTTCCGGGGGATCGCCCGCCGCGTCATCGGCGTCGCCTTCGCCGGCCATCTCCCCGGCTTCGCCGTCGGAGTCCGGGGCCGAGCCGTCGTCGGTGAGGTCGAGCCAGGTGGCTTCGCCCCCCTCGGCATGGACCACGGCGAGCCGGGATTCGCCCTGTTCGTCGCCGACCTTGGGGCGCATCTCGGTGTTCTCGGTGTAGCCGGATTCCGTGACCCAGAGGGGGATGTCGGTGCGCCGGCCCCCATCGTTGAAGCTGCCGCGGGCCGCGGTGACGGCGACCCACGTGCCGGTGGGGTCGGCGTCGAACGACTGCGCCCGTTCGCCCTGCGCGAGGTGCAGCGTCGCGCGCCGCCCCGCCTCGCGGAGCTCCCGGCGTTCCTCGGCGCGCTCCTCGCGGATTCCCTGGACGCGGATGTGCTCGAACAGCTCTCTCTGCTGTTCCTCCAGGAAGGCCTTGTGCCCTTCGGCCTCGGGGTCTTCGGGCTCCTCCGGCCCGCCCACGGCGGTGAGCTGCCGGATCTCGCCGTCGTCGATGTCGAAGGCGAAGAGATTGTTCCCCCGGCGGAAGAATATGGAGGCGCCGTCGCCGGAGAAGACGGGACCCGCCTCGAAGTCCTCCGTATGGGTCAGTCGGCGCGTGGCGCCGCTGCTTCGTTCGATGAGGTAGAGGTCCCCCTCGGAGGACGTCACGCGCCAGCGGCCGTCGGGCGAGACGTCTCCCGACGCGAGGATGGGACCGAGCCGCAGTTCTTCCTCGTCGGCGACCCGCTCGGGCGTGCCGCCGGTCGAACGCACCCGGTAGAGGGCGCGCGGATCGTGCCACTCGCCGCCACCCGGGAGCCAGCGGAAGTAGATCCACTCGCCGTCATCGGACCAGCTCACGCCGACGGGCGCCTGCCCGACGTGCTCGGAGCCCCGCATGATGGATTCGAGCGTGAGCGCGAAGGCGTTGTCGCGCGCGGGGACCGGCTCGAAGCCGGCGAGACCCTGCGCCTGGAGCGCCGGTGCGGCCGCCAGCGCGACCGCGGCCGTGGCGATCCACGAGGCGGCGGCGGGGCGAGGCTTCGGGGAGAACTTCACGGGGCACCTCCTCCGTTCGTGGAGGGCAGATACTGGCCCGGGATCGGCAGATCCGGCCGTTCCCCGGCCCAGTAGATCGTGACGACGTACCAGCGGTCGCCGTCGTGCATGAGCTGGATCGAGTTGATGCCGCGCGCGAACGGCTCGGGGTCGTCCGCGTTGCGCTTCGAGTCGTAGGTGGAGAAGGCGTGCACCACCGGGCCGAAGCGCTCCTCGCTGCGCGCGATCTCGCGTTCGAAGAAGCCGTTCTGCTCGAGGAAGCCGCCGGCCTGTTCGGCGTATTCCCCCGGGCTCCACACCTGGTAGCCGTGTTCTCCCTCCGGGGACCGTCCCGTGGGAATGAGGCGGGCCTGCGGGATGAACAGGGAGCGGAAACGGTCCCAGTCCCGCGCCTGTCCGGCCGGGCCCGAGATCACGTCGTAGAGGGCGGTCAGAATGCTGTCCACCGACTCCACATCGTCGGGATCGGCCTCGGGCCAGCTCTCCGCCATGGCCACGTTCGGGCGGCCCTGGGCGAGGGAGGGGGCCGGCGTCGCGAGCGCCAGCGGGCCGGCGGCCAGCGCGCCGAGGAGGAAGAGGGTTCGCAGTCGTCGCATCGGTCAGCTCCGGGTGAGGTGTTTGGCGTCCCCGAATCTAGCGTCGCGTCTCGGAAATCCGCGAGCTACCGGGAGTGCCGAGGCGTCGGCTCCCGGGGGGTCCGACGAGAACGGCCGGGTCCCGGTTGCATCGCGGGCGGGCCGGTTCTACCGTTTTCCGCTCGCGCCAACCCGCGCCCGTAGCTCAATTGGACAGAGCGTCTGACTTCGGATCAGAAGGCTGGGGGTTCGAGTCCTCCCGGGCGCATGATCCCCCGGTCGGAAGATTCCCGGATCGGACGGAGTTCGCCGAACGCATGCCTCATAGCTCGCCCCACAGCCAGCCCGCGCCGCGGTCCGCCGCCGCGCGCTGCCCCGTCGATCACGAGGCGGCGGAGCGCGCCGCGCGCTCCCTGCCCGGCCCCGTGCGACGGGCCGTCTTCCTGGGCGTGGGAAGCCTCAGCGTGAGCGCCGGCATCATCGGCATCGTCGTGCCGCTCTGGCCGACGACCTGTTTCCTCCTGCTCGCGGCGTGGTGTTTCGCGCGCAGCTCGCCTCGCGCGGAGCGCTGGCTGTACGAGAACCGCCTCTTCGGCCGCTACCTCGCCGCCTACCGGGAGCGGGGCGTGATCTCGACCCGCGTGCGGCGCGGCGCCACGATCTTCCTGTGGAGCGCGATCCTCGTCTCGACCGTGTTCGCCGCCGGACAGCTCTGGATCGTGGCCCTGCTGCTCCTCGTCGCCGCACTGGTCACTGCCCACCTCTACTCCCTCCCGGGCGAGAGCTAGGCCGCCTACGCGGTCGCCGGCGTGATGACCCGACAGGTGGGGCCGGCGGCGCGCGCAAGCCGCCGGTCGAGGGTCAGCAGCGGACAGGAGAGGGTTTCCGCCAGCGCCACGTACCATCCGTCGTAGATGCTGACGTTGTGGCGCAGTTCCCACGCCCGGTCGGCGAGGGGTTGGAACGGGAACAGTTCGATCTCAAGCGCAAGGAGGTCGTGACGAGCGAGATTGGCCTCGGAACTTTCCAGCCGTTCGGCGATCTCCAGTCGGCGAAGGACGTTGCTCGCCTCGGCAAAGACGATCTGTGGACCGGCCAGAGAACATCCCTGGTCGTGCGCTTCGGTTATGGCGCCTTCGGACCAGGTTCCTTCCGGCCCGACGTGGGCCACTGCCGCCACGAGGACCGAGGCATCAACGACGACCGTCACTTCCGATCGGCATCTCGCGCCCGCAGGATGCTCTCGGTCGTCACGCGATGGTTCGACAGCCGCTTGTGGGCGCGAACGCTCTCGATCCACTCATGAACGGTCGGTTTCGTCACCAACCGCGTGAGCTCGCTGCGCAGATACCGCTGCATCGACTGGCCGCGGGAGGCTGCGCGAACCTTCAGTCGGTCACGTACGTCCTCGGGGATGTCTCGAATGGTGATTTGCACGCCCATGACATCATTCTGACATAAGTGACATCGTTTTGCAAGCAACGACGTTCCCGCGGGAACGTCTCCGGGGCCCGTCGGACGGCACTACGCGCCGAGCGCCGCGATGAGATCGGAGCGGGTGAGGATGCCGAGCGTGCCGTCCGCTTCCCGCACGAGCACGGCCGGCTGCTCTCCGCGAAGCTGGCGCGCGAAGCTGTGGATGGGGCTCGACGCTTCGACCACCGGGAAGGGCGGGCCCATGAGGTCGCGCACGAGGCGCGCGCGTGCGTCGGGGTCGCCCATGAGGGAGCGGAGGATGGCGCGCTCGGTGAGGCTGCCGACGACCTCCCCCGCCTCCATCACCGGCACCTGGGAGATGCCGTGCTTCCGCATGGCCGCGATCGCGTCGTCCAGCGACATGTCGGCCGGGGCGGAGACGAGCGCCTTTCCGGTTGAACGGCGCGCGGCGAGCGCCCCCGCCGTGAGCGTCTCGGCCTCGTCGAGGAAGCCGTGTTCCTGCATCCAGACGTCGTTGTAGACCTTGCCGAGCGCCCGGTAGCCTCCGTCCGGCATGATCACTACGAGGACCGCGTGGTCATCGATGTCGGCCCGGTTCGCCTCCATCCACTGGAGCGTCCCCGCCATCGCCATCCCGCACGAGCCGCCGAGGAACATCCCCTCCTCGCGCGCGAGCCGGCGGGTCATGACCATCGACTCCCGGTCCGTGACCCGCACGTAGTCGTCCACGATGTCGAAGTCCATGTTGCCGGCGAGGATGTCCTCCCCCACTCCCTCCGTCACGTAGGGGTAGATCTCGTTCTCATCGAACTCGCCCGTATGGAAGTACTTCCAGTAGACGGAGCCGTACGGATCCACGCCGATGACCCGGATGTCGGGATTCCGCTCCTTGAGGTAGGCCGCGGAACCCGAGATCGTGCCGCCGGTGCCCGAGCCGACGAACAGGTGCGTGATCCGGCCCTCCGTTCCCTCCCACAGTTCGGGCCCGGTGGTCCGGACGTGGGCCCCGGTGTTGGCGGGGTTGTCGTACTGGTTCATGTAGAAGGAGTTGGGGATCTCCGTCGCCAGGCGGCGCGAGACCTGGTAGTAGGAGCGCGGATCCTCGGGGTCCACCGCGGTCGGACAGACGATGACCTCGGCGCCGAGCGCCCGCAGGATCGCGATTTTCTCGGGACTCTGCTTGTCCGTGGTCGCGAACACGCAGCGGTAGCCGCGCGCGATGGCGGCGAGCGCGAGCCCGACGCCGGTGTTTCCGCTCGTGCCCTCCACGATCGTGCCCCCCGGGGCGATTTCGCCCCGGGCTTCGGCGTCCTCGAGCATCGAGATCCCGATCCGGTCCTTCACGGAGCCGCCGGGGTTGAAATACTCCAGCTTGGCGAGGACGGTGCCGGGGAGGTGGGCGGCGAGGCGGTTCACCCGCACCAGGGGCGTACCGCCGATCGTGCCCAGGATGTCCTCGTGCCACATGAAGATTCGCCTCTCTTGCGCCGGCGCCCGCGTGCCGGGCTACCCGGCCAGGTTGAACAGCCGGCTGTACTTGACCACGAGTTGGCGCTGCTTCGGCCCCGCCATGATGCCCGTGCGTTCGAGCGAGCCCGCGTGACGCGTGTCGTTCCACACGATATACAACCCGGTGCCGGCCGTATCGAGCCACGCGCCGATGTACAGGGCCGCGTCGTCGTCGAGCCGACCATCGATGAGGGGCGGCGCCGCGATCTCCAGCGCCTGTGCCGTGGGCGCCTGCCGGGCGTGCAGCGGGGCGGACGCCGCCGGCACGGCAAGCATGATGCCTGCAATCCCGCAACGCATCGCGCGCATGGAGCCCCTCATCCCCCCGGAGTGACAGTGGGCTGCCACGACGTGGCCTCCGCGCGGATGGCCTCGATCGCGGGCGGCCCGACCCGGCAGCATCCGCCGACCCCGTCGGCCCCCGCCGCGCGCCACTCGACCGAGCATCGGGCCCAATCCAGAGGACTCGCCGGGCCGGTCCAGCGCTTCGCTGCGGCGTCCCACGTCTCGCCGGAGTTCGGATAGACGAGGATCGGCTTCCCGGTCGCGCGCCGCGCAGCCTGGATCAGAGACACGGTGACGTCCGGATCCGTGCAGTTCACGCCCACGGCGACGACGTGCGGTTCCGCGTCGCACAGGGCCACGGCGGTTTCGAGCGGGGTGCCATCCGCCAGGTGTGCCCCGTCGCGGCACTGGAAGCTGACCCACGTCGGACGATGCGAGACGGCGGCCAGCCGGCAGTAGGCGCGGGTCTCCTCCACGGAGGGCGTCGTCTCGCACGCGAGGACATCGGCTTCGGTGCCGGCGAGCACCTCCCAGCGCGGCGCGTGGAAATCGTAGAGGTCGGCCGCGGAGAGCCCGTAGTCGCCCGTGTATTCGGATCCGTCGGCGAGGAAGGCTCCATATGGTCCGATGCTCGCCGCGACGAGGGGCGGCGAACGGGCCGGGCCGGGGCGCTCCGGGCGCACCGCCGGACGGGCCGCCACGCCGCCCAGGAATTCGTCGCGGGCCGACAGGGCGAGATCGACGGAGCCGCGCATGAGGCGGGCCGTCGCTGCCCGGTCGAGCCCGCGTGCCGCGAAGGCCTCGAAGGTCGCCTGGTAGGTCGCCGTGGCGATGCAGTCGGCCCCCGCCTCCAGATAGCGGCGGTGCGCGGTGCGGATGGCGTCCGGGTCGTCGAGGAGCGCTCTCGCCGACCACAGTTCGTCGCTCAGGTCGCAGCCCTGCGCCTCCAGTTCCGTGGCCAGGCCGCCGTCGACGACCATGAAGCTCTCCCGCTCGAGGAACGCGCGGATCGGATCCGTCAAAGCTGGCCCTGACGGAGCAGGATCGAGAAGCCTTCGAACACGAACTCGACGCCGCCGCCCCGAACGCGGTTGCCGACCGCGACGCCCTCGAGGATGGCGCCGAACGCGTCGGTGAGTTCCAGGAGTCGGGACGGCTCCGCAACGGGCGTGTTGTGCGCGGTGAACAGCGTCGTCAACTCGGGGACGAGTGCGGCGAGCCGGGCCATCGAGGCGCCGTACGCCTCCAGGTCGGTCTCGGGCGCGAAGAGCCAGATCGGCCCCTCGTAGAAGGAGTCCCCCGTCCACAGGAACCCGGCCTCGCGGTCCAGGAGGGCGATCGCGTCCGGCGTGTGGCCGGGCACGCCGATGATCTCCAGCGTGCGTCCCCCCAGGTCGATCGTGTCCCCGTCGCCGACGAAGGCGTCGATCTCGAAGGCGGGGGTGTGGTACCCGTCCTCGGTGACGCCCGCGGGGAGGGGCCGGCAGAGGGCGCTCTCGTGCACCTCGCCCCGCACATCGGCGTTCGCGCGGCCGAGGGCGCGCGCGCGGGTGAAGTCGGTGTCCAGGGCAAGGACATGCTCGAATTCCGCGTTGCCGCCGACGTGGTCCATGTGGGTGTGCGAGTTCAGCACGGTGACCGGGAGGTCGGTCAGCCCGGCAACGACCGCCCGGATGGAACTGATCCCCATCCCGGTGTCGAAGAGGAGCGCGCCTTCATCGCCGAGGATGAGGTAGGAGATGACCTCCTGGAACTGGTGCGGCTCGTAGATCGCATAGACCCGGGGGGCGACGCGGTACACGTCGAACCAGTCGTCCTCGATCTCGACGGGATCGAGGCCGGCATACTGCGGGCGGGGTACGTCCGAGCAGAAGCCGGCCGTCGCGGCGCGCGACTCGGGTGCGGCATCCGGGCCCGGCGCGCAGGCGAGCGCGCCCCCGGCCAGCGCCCCGGCGAGCGCCAGCCGGAGGGTCACCGCGCGCCCGTCCATGGGCAGCCCGCCCTACCCGTCCTGGTCCGTGGTGATGACACGCCCCACTCTCGCCTGGAGCATCCGGTTGAACTCGGCGAGTTCGTCCGCGAGCACCTCCTGGAGCCGGAGCTCCACCTCGTCGATCTGGTCGCTGAGGATCTGCGCCACCTCGGCGTGCTGGTCCGTCGGCGGGAAGTCCGCCGTCCCCACGGTGCGCTGGAGGTACGACAGGCGACCGCCGATCATCGAGGGCCAGCGCACCCCGTCCGCGCCGGTGTCCTTGAGTTGCACGAGTTCGCCCTCCACCTCGATGAGCGACTCGTCGAGCGCCTCTCCCGCCTCGAGCACGTCCTCCGCATCCCCCGCTTCCTCGAGCACGGGACGCAGGTCATGGATCTGGCGGCGCAGGAGTTCGATCTGGTTGACGAGGTCGGCGAGCCGGTTCCGGTCCTCGACGATGCCGTCGAGCAGCGCCTTCTGGGCCATGATGTCCGCCATCGACCCCTCGGAACTCGGATCCCGGAGGACCGTCAGTTCCTCGGACCCCACGTCCTCGCCGTCCACGACGAGCGTCACCGTGTACGTGCCCGGCGGCTGGCGGGGCCCGCCGCCGAAGCCGAAGAAGCCGCCGCCGACCTGCCGCGAGACCTCGGGCATGGGCATCCAGTCGGCGAACTGGGGCTTCGTCCGGTACTGGATCGGTTTCGCATCGGGGCCGCGGAAGTTCCACCACACGCGGTTGAAGCCGTCGTGGTTCGAGCCATCGAGGGTGGCCAGCGTCTCACCTTCGGCGTTCTCGACCCGGACCTTCACCTCGCGGCCTTCCCCGTCACCGAGCCAGTAGTTGATCGACGCGCCGTTGGGCGGGTTCTCGCCCACGGACCAGTCCTCGTACATCACCTGGGGTTCGGCGATGTCGTTGAAGCGGTACGCGTCACGGGGCGCGAACAGGTGCGCGTCGGAGGCCGCGATCCCGGGCGTGAGCTGCTGCACGCCGCTCAGGTCGTCCAGGATCCAGTAGCCCCGCCCGTACGTCCCGGCCACGAAGTCGTTGAAGTGCTCCTGGATGATGAGCCCGTAGTACGGCGTCGGCGGGAGGTTCGGCATGAACAGCTGCCAGCTCTCCCCATCGTCGTAGCTGATGTAGACGTTCGTCTCGGTGCCGAGGTAGAGGAGCCCCGGCCGCACCGGGTCCTCGAGCAGGTAGCGGGTGTAGTCGACGGGGTAGTTGTCGACCCCGTCCGTGATCTGCGTCCACGTCGCACCGAAGTCGTCCGTCCTGTAGGCGCGCGCCTCGAAGTCGCCGACCTGGTGGTGCTCGATCGTGATGTAGGCCTTGGCGACGTCGTAGCGGGACGCGTCGATGCTCCGCACGATGCCGTCGGGTGGCAGGTTCGGGATGTTCTCGGTGACGTTCGTCCACGTCGCGCCGTCGTCCCGGCTGACCTGCACGAGGCCGTCGTTCGTCCCGGCCCAGAAGACCCCCTGCTCGATGGGCGATTCGTCGAAGGCGTAGATCACGCAGCAGAACTCGACCCCGATGTTGTCGGGCGTGAGCCCGCCGGAGATCGTCATCCGCTCGCGGTTGTTCGTGGACAGGTCCGGGCTGATCACCTCCCAGCTCTGGCCCCGGTTGCGCGTGCGGTGCACGTGCTGGCTCGTGACGTAGATCGTCTCGTTGTCGTGCGGGGAAATGAGGAGGGGGAAGGTCCACTGGAAGCGGTAGCGGATCTCCTCCGCCGGATACCCCATGGTGGACTCGGGCCACACCTCGACGTCCCGGAACTGGCCGCGCTCCCGGTCGTGGCGCACGACGATGCCGCCGACCGCGCCGGCCCCGGAGGCGCTCGACCACACGATGTTGGGATCCGTCGGGTCGGGCGTCGCGAAGCCGCTCTCGCCGCCGCCGACGGTCGTCCAGTCGCCGCGCGGGATGAGTCCGCGCGCCCAGAAGCCGGTGTAGCGCGTGTTCGACGGCCCGTGGTAGGAGGGGCCGTCCTGCCGGTTCCCCATCACGTTGTAGGGGATCTCGTTGTCCACCGTGACGTGGTACATCTGCGCGATGGGCAGCTGCATGCGGGACCACGACTTCATCCGGTTCTCGGTAATCGCGACGCCGCTGTCGCCGCCGATGAAGATGCGGTCCGGATTGTGCGGATCGACCCACACGTCGTGCAGGTCCCACCCCGGGGCGGCCGGGTCGCCGCCCGGAGGACCGCCGCCCAGGAAGTTGAACATCTCGTACGTCGCGCCCCCGTCACGGCTCACGCTGAAGCTGGACGAGAGGAAGTAGATCTCGTCGCGGTCGCCCGAGGAGACGCCGCAGCGGGTGTAGTAGGCCTGCCGCGTCGCGAGGTTGTGGCTGTAGTTCACGAGCCGCCATGAGCGGCCACCATCGTCGCTGCTCCACAGCTCGCCGGTGTCGGTCTCGTAGCCCTCCATCGGCACGCCGTCGCTCGTCTCGATGAGAGCGTACACCCGGTCCGAGTCCGATGTGGACATGCAGACGGCGATCTTCCCGAGCGTCCCGGCGGGAAGCCCGTTGCCCTCGAGCTCGGTCCACGTGTCGCCGCCGTCCGTCGTCAGGTGGAGCCCGCTCCCCGGTCCGCCGCTGTCGCGTTTCCACGTCTTGAGATCGATGTCCCACATCGTGGCGAAGATCTTCCGCGGGTTCGCGGGGTCCATGACCATGTCGTAGGCACCCGTTCCGCGGTCCACGAAGAGGACCTTCTCCCATGAGGCGCCGCCGTCGGTCGTGCGGTACACGCCGCGCTCGTCCGACTCCGCGTAGGCGTGGCCGAGCGCGGCGACGTAGACGACGTCCGCGTCGCGGGGGTGGATGAGGATCCGCCCCACGCGCCCGGTGCCCTCCAGCCCCATGTGCGCCCAGCTCTCGCCGCCGTCCGTCGACTTCCAGACGCCGTTCCCGATCGAGACGTTCGAGCGGATCGAGGTCTCGCCGGTGCCCGCCCACACGACCGCGTGGTCGCTCGGGGCGACGGCGAGGGCGCCGATCGAGTGCACCGGCTGGTCGTCGAACACCGGCCGCCAGTGAAGGCCGGCGTCGTCCGTCTTCCACAGGCCGCCCGTCGCGGCGCCGGCGAAGTACGTGTTGCGGTCGCCGGGCACCCCGGCCACCGAGGAGACGCGGTTGCCGACGGGTCCGATGTGGCGCGCCCGCAGCCCCTCGTACTGTTCGGGCGTGAGCTGCTGCGCTCCCAGCGGCGCGGCGGCCGCGAGGGCGAGGGCGAGACTGACGGAGAAACGGGGAACGTTGGACATGGCTCTCTGCCTCGTGAAGCGGGTCGTGTGCGCGGGGAAACGTGCGGCCCCGGCTGGATGCGGGCCAGAGCCCGGGGGGGCGCCGAGGCGGCCGACCCCCCCGGGCCGAACTAGTAGGCCGGCAGGCCGGTCGCGTCGTGTCCCAGGATGAGGGAGTGGATGTCGTGCGTGCCCTCGTAGGTGTAGACCGACTCCAGGTTCGCCATGTGACGCATCGAGGCGTACTCGGCGAGGATCCCGTTCGCGCCGAGCAGGCGCCGCGACTCGCGGGCGCACTCGCACGCCACATTCACGTTGTTTCGCTTCGCGAGGGAGACGTGCTGCGGCCGCATCGTGCCCTCGTCCTTCATCCGGCCGAGCCGGAGGCAGAGGAGCTGTGCCTTCGTGATCTCCGTTAGCATGTCGGCGATCCGGACCTGCTGGATCTGCGTCTGCGCGATCGGCGTCCCGTCGAACTGCACCCGGTTCTTCGCGTATTCGACCGATTCCCGGTAGCAGGCCATGGCCGCGCCGACGGCGCCCCACGAGATCCCGTAGCGCGCCTGCGTGAGACACTTGAGCGGACTCTTGAGCCCCCCGCTGCCGGGCAGCAGGTTCGCGCGCGGCACCCGCACGTCCTGCAGGACGAGTTCGGAGGTGTCGGAGGCGAGCAGGGAGAGCTTCCCCTTCTGGTCGCTGGCCGAAAAACCGTCGCGCCCGGTCTCGACGATGAAGCCGCGGATCGAACCGACGTCGTCGAGGTCGCCGGTCTTGGCCCAGATCACGGCGACATCCGCCATCGACCCGTTCGTGATCCACATCTTGGCGCCGTTGAGGACCCACTCATCCCCATCCTCGACCGCCCGCGTGATCATGCCCCCGGGGTTCGAGCCGAAGTCCGGCTCGGTGAGGCCGAAGCAGCCGATGGATTCGCCCGTCGCCAGCCGCGGGAGCCACTCGCGCCGCTGCGCCTCGGACCCGAATTCGAAGATGGGGTACATGACGAGGGCGCTCTGCACGGAGACGAAGGAGCGCACGCCCGAATCCGCCCGCTCGAGTTCCTGCATGATGAGGCCGTAGGCCACGTTGTTGAGGCCCGCGCACCCGTACGCGTCGGGGAGGTTCGCCCCGAAGAAGCCGAGTGCCCCCATCTGCGGGATGAGGTCCCGCGGGAACGTGCGTTCGATGTAATGGTGGCCGATGATGGGCAGGACCTCCTGGTCCACCCAATCGCGCACCAGATCCCGAATGGCGATCTCCTCCTCGTCGAGGAGCGCGTCGAGATCGAAATAGTCGACACCCTCGAAACTCATTCGTGGTTTTCTCCGGATTCCGGGCAGCTCGAGGCTGCGAATTGGTTGGCGGCGGACGGAGCCGCGCGGAAGTAATGCACGCCGAGCACGATGGCGGCGGCGGTGAGCACGGCGCCCCCGGCAACGCCCACCCATCCGAACGCCCGGGGGTTGATGACGAGAACGATCCCGACCATCGCCGCGAGGGCCGAGGCGGGCAGCCCCAGAACGGTCCGGAGGCTGTTCCGGACACGGGGCTGGGGGCCTATCTGGCGATACGCCATCGCGTGTAGCCCTTCACGACCTCGCGGCCGATGCGGAAGCCGAGATAGTAGGCGGCCACGAGCGGCAACCCCCACGCGTACGCCGGCAGGAACCCGAGGGCCGGGGAGGACCGGAGCCAGATCAGGATCCAGACCGCAAAGGGCAGCGTGATGCTCGAGGCAACCACGTGGCGCCACACGCGCATGCGCCGCTGCATGCGCGGCCCGCAGCCCTCGCACCAGTCGTCGGCGTCCAGGCGCGCCTTCGGAAAAAACCGGCCGCAGGCGCCGCACATCACGCCCTTGAACTGAAGCTCTTCCATTCCCTCCCGCTCCATTATTCCAGCCGCTCCATTACGGCGTCGGCGAACTCGGCGGTGCTCGCCGAACCGCCGAGATCCGGCGTATAGCCGGCACCCTCCTGCAGGGTCCGGTGCAGGGCGGCCCGGATGCGCTCGGCGACCCCCTGCTCGTCGAGGTGGTCGAGCAGGAGACACCCGGCGAGCAGAAGGGATGTGGGGTTCGCGATCCCCTTCCCCGCGATGTCGGGCGCCGATCCGTGCACGGCCTCGAAGATGGCCGCCCGTTCGCCCAGGTTCGCGCCCGGGGCGAAACCGAGCCCTCCGATGAGACCGGCGACCTGATCGGAGAGGATGTCGCCGAACATGTTCTCCGTTACGATCACGTCGAAGCGGTATGGGTCCAGCGCCAGCTGCATTGCCGTGGCGTCCACGATCCTGTCGTCGAATTCGACCCGCCCCTCGTACTCGGCCGCGACGTTGCGGCCGACCTCGAGGAAGAGACCCTGCGTGTACTTGAGGATATTCGCCTTGTGGACGAGGGTCACGAGACGCCGGCCGTGGGCGAGGGCGTACTCGAAGGCGAAGCGGACAATCCGGCGCGACCCGTAGCGCGTGATGAGCATGACGGACTCGGCGACGGCGCGCGGATCGTTCTCCATCCCGATGAAGTGTTCGATCCCGGCGTAGAGGCCTTCGGTGTTCTCGCGCACGATGACGAGGTCCACGTCCGGATAGCGGGCCGCCGGGAGGAGCGTGACCGCGGGACGGACGTTGGCGTAGAGGTCGAAGTGCTTGCGGAGCGCGACGTTCACCGACCGGAAACCCGAGCCGATGGGCGTCGTGAGCGGCCCCTTCAGGGCAACGCCGGTTGCCTCGATCGACTCGAGCGTCGCCTGCGGGAGCGGCTCGCCGACGGCCTCCATGGCGGTCACGCCGCCGAGGCACTCGTGCCAGCGGATCGGCGCCCCCGCCGCTTCGAGGATCGCGACCGTGGCCCGGCTGATCTCCGGGCCGATGCCGTCGCCCGGCAGAAGCGTCACGTCGTGTACGCGTGTCATCGGCGGGTCATCGTCCGGAGGACGCGAGATGGTCGGCCACGCGCAGGGCAAGCGTGGTGAGGGCGTGTGGGGAGGAGGTCTCCGCCTCCGCCCCTTCGATCTCGCCCTGCCAGAGCACGGCGCTTCGGCGCACGTCTATCAGGGCGAGCCGTAGCACCGCCCGGCTCTCCCGGTACGAGACTGCGAGGGGCAGGACGACGTGGCGTGCGCCGAAGAGGGCGGCGATCCGGCGGAGCTGCGTGTGGAGCGGTTCGTAGAGGCGCGCCTGCGGATCCGGCGGCGCGAGCAGGCCCTGGTACGCGAGCCGTCGCGGGTCGACACCGATCGTCGGGTTGCGCGCCAGACGAGCCTCCACGGCGGGCGCCAGCGTCCAGTCGGCGGCGCCGGCCTCCTCGGCGATGGCGAATTCGATTTCGGCGTTGAGGAGGTCGATCGAACGCTGCGCGCTCGCCGCGCCCCCGACCCATGTCCCTCCGGGATCGGGGACGACCGACTGCACCGGGAGCACGATCACGGATACGCCCGCGGGCACCGCCTGCGCGGTGAGGGCGCTGCAGCCGAGAAGGAGTCCGGCCGTCGCGGCCGCGATCCGGCGTCTCACGCCTCGACCCCCCGAACGCGCGCGATCTCGGCTTCGATCTCCTCGAGCGAGAGGGTGTGGTCGACCTTCTTGGCGAGCGTGAACAGGGCTTCGCAGAGGGCCTCGTCCTCCGAATCGTAGCCATGCTCGCTCAGCCAGTGGCGGACGTTGCTGAGACCGGAAACCGGGGAAATCTCGATGATCTGCTTCCTCCCGACGATCGAGGCCGGCACGCCGCTGTACACGCGGTCTTCCAGCCAGCCATCCCCCTTCTGCATGGCCTTGATGATGGCGGCCGCGTGGACGCCGGTCCCCGTTCGGAAGGCGTCGTCTCCGATCACTGGATAGTTGTGCGGCACTTCGACGCCGCACATCTCCGCGGTGACGCGGCAGTAGTCCGACAGCCGGTCGATCGGGTGTCGATGCGTCCCGAGGAGATGGAGGTTCACGAGCAGCAGGTCCATCTCCACATTGCCGATCCGCTCGCCGATTCCGAGTGCGGTGGCATGCACCCGGTCGACGCCCTCCTCGATCGCCGCCAGCGCGTTCGCCAGCCCGAAGCCGCGGTCGCGGTGCCCGTGCCAGTCGATCTTCACGGGCTCTCCGGTTCCCGCGACGATGTCCTTCGCGAAGCGCACGAGTCTCCGCACGCCGTGCGGCGTCGAGTGGCCGACCGTGTCGGCGAGACAGATACGACGTGCCCCGGACTCGACCGCGGCCGAGAAGAGCCGGGCGAGCGTCCTGGGACGCGACCGGGTCGTGTCTTCCGTCACGTACATGACGTCGAGCCCTTCCTCGCGGGCGAACTCGATCGCGTCCCGGCTCGAGGAGAGGATGCGGTCCACATCCCAGTCCTCGGCATATTGGCGAATCGGCGAACTTCCGATGAAGGTGGCGAGTTCAAGCTTCAGTCCCGCCGCCTGCTGGACTCGGGCCACGGGCTCGATGTCGGCGCGGACCGTCCGGGCGGCCACGGTGGCCTCGATGGGCAGTCCGGCGGCGACGATCTCCCGGGCCAGCGCGAGGCACGATTCGTACGCTCGGGGTCCGGCGCCGGGGAGGCCGATGTCGGCGGAGTGAATGCCGAGGTCCACCATGAGGTGGAGGAGTTCGACCTTCCTCTCGATGGGGGGGTCCGTGACGGAGGGGTTCTGGAGGCCATCTCGCAGCGTTTCGTCGTTCAGTTCGACCACCGTCGCCGCGTAGTCGTGGCTCCCCGGAAGCGCGTTCCAGTCGTAGATGAGGTCGTTCTGACTCACAGCCGCTCGCCTTCGACGATTCCGTCGTCTCCCACGTTCACCCTTCCGCGTACGCCCCGAAGCGTTACGCGATCACCCACGAGCGAATCTACGAGGTCGCAGTCCTCGATGACGCTGTCGGCACCGATGATCGTGCGCCGGAGCCGCGAGCCACGCACGCGGCTTCCGCGCGCGATGCTTACGTTGTGCCCCAAGGTCGAGGTCTCGACGGTGGCGTCGGCGGCGACGGCGATGGCCCCTTCCACGGCGACGGAATCCGGGAGGTCCGAATCCCCTCCGTGCCCGCGCTCGAGCATCACGCCGTTCGTTTCGATCAGGGTCTCCGGCTTCCCGCAGTCGAACCATCCGCCCACTTCGGCCGTATAGAGACGGGCGCCATGGTCGATCATGTACTGAAAGGCGTCCGTGAGGAAGTACTCCCCGAGGTTGGGATCCCGGTCCATCACATGCCGAACGCCTTCGAACATCAGCTCATGATCCCTGACGTAGTAGACGCCGATGTTGGCGAGCTTCGAGACCGGTTCCGACGGCTTTTCGATGATCCGCTTCATGTACCCGGCTTCGTCGGTGAGGATGACGCCGTATCTCTGGTAGTCCTCCACCTCCTTGGCCCAGATGATCCCGGAGTCGTCCGCCCGGCGATGCAGCACGCTGAAGTCGGCGTCGAAGAGCGTGTCCACGAACACGATGAGAACCGGTCCGGACACATGGGGTTCGGCCAGCGCGATCGCGTCGGCGGTCCCTCGCTGGGCGGCCTGCTCCACGTAGGTGACCGGGAGGCCCGGGAACTCCTCTGCCATCCACACCTGAATCTGCCCGGCAAGGTGTCCGGTGATGCAGATGAACTCGTCGACGCCCTCGGCCCGAAGCTGCTCGACGACGTAGGAAAGCACGGGCCGATTGGCCACGCGCAGCAACGGTTTGGGGCGCGAGTGGGTGTGGGGGCGGACCCTTGTACCCATTCCCGCCAACGGTATTATGGCCTGCATGTCTAGTCGTCAGAGTTTCGGGAGAGTGGTCCTGCTGCCTGCGGAGGCCGGGAGCCCCGGCCGACCGGGCCCCGCGGACCGCCAAGCTATCCGCCCGCGCCGAACGCGGGCAACCTCGGAAACCGGGGTTTCGGCATGACGGAGGGGCCTCCCGAGGGCGGACGGAGCGGCGGATTCTCCCGCTGGTTCACCGAGAATTCGGCGGACACCCGTGCTCCCGGCGGGCCGGAGCCGCGGCTGTACGAAATCGCCTTCTCCCGGGTCTGGGACCAACTGCTTCAGTACGTGGGGCGGTGGCGGTGGTGGACGCTCGCGCACCGCGACGAAGACCTCGGGCTGATCTCCGTGAGGTGCGTTGTCCCGCTGCTGCGGTGGGCCGATGACCTGACCATCTGGGTGGCGCTGGACTCGAACGGGCTCACGCGGGTCGATGTGTTCTCGCGCGCACGCCGGCGAGATTTCGATCTCGGTATGAACCGGCGGCGGATCCAGCGGATGTTGAAGTCCCTCGATCGGGCTTTCGGGCCGCGCGGGCGAGTGCTGCAGCCGTCCTCCGGCGGCGGCGGGGAGAGCACGGGGGCGGCGTGATCCGTGGCCTTGCGGCCAGGGCGGCGCTTGCAGCCCCGGTCCTGTGTGTTCTTTGCGGCCTTTCCTCCTGCTCGGGACCTCCCCCCGGAGATACGGCGGAGCCTCCCGGAGAAGCCGATGGCCGGCCGCTCGCGGCGGCGGTTGACGCCCGCTATCTGACGCACCTGCTCTTCGCGGCCGGCGACGGTACGGCGTTGCTCGGCTCGTTCGATCAGACGGCCGAGGGCGGCGACCTGCGCCGGAACTACCAGGTGCTTCTCGCGGAGGGCGCTGCCTGGCAGACCCTCGTCCTTGCACGGGACACGGTCGGGGTGGCGCGGGCGGCCTGGCGCCTCCTGCCGGCACCCGGGTTGGGGGTGCGGGTCGGCGACGCCGGCCAGATCATCAGCCTCCGGTTCCGCGACGCGGCGAGCGAGGATGCCGACTCCGTGCGCCTCGTGGCGGGCGAGGAGGTGTCCGTCTGGACGGGGCCGACGGGACAGCGGGAATCGCTCGGGATCGCGGGAGTGGCGACGGGCGATGGCGTGGTGCCGGGTATCCTCTTTTTTCGCCGTGCCGCGCGGGCTCTGAGCATCCCCCTGGGCGCCGCGGAGGGACGAACGTTCGTCTTCGCGGACTCGCTCGGGAACGGCCTCGTCGTCCACGCGGGCGCCGCCGGCCAGCCGGCCTCGGCGCACACCTGGCTGCACGGTATCGACGCCGCCTGGGGTGACGTGACGCTCGAGCCGCCGGATCCCGGGCGCGCCTTCGGGCAGGCCTCCGGCCCGGCCTGGCGGTTCGAGATCCCGGGTACCACGGTTCGCGGGAGTTTCCGGCCGCTGATGCGTGAGGATCCCGTCACCGGGGCCCTCGTCCGCATGGAGGCCATCGTATACGTCGGCACGGAACAACTCCACTTCAACGGGTTTTCCGCCACGCTGCCCTCTCCCTGATGGAATTCGACTGGCTGCGCGCCCTCGTCACGGTGGCCTTCGGCGCCCTGGCGGGTGGAATCACGAACCGGATCGCCGTGTGGATGATCTTCCATCCCTATCGTCCACCGAAGGTGCTCGGCCGGCCCGTGCGGTGGCTTCAGGGAGCCGTACCCAAGAATCAGAAGCGGCTCGCCGATTCGGTTGGCGGCGTCGTGGGAGGCGCCCTCCTCACGCCGGAGGACATCGCCTCCGAACTGCACGAACTCGAATCGGCCTTCAGGGAGCGGCTGAGGGAACTCGCGGTCGAACTGACCGAGGGCGAACAACCTGCGCTGGCGGATCTGCTGCCCGAGGCCGCGCTCGTCGAGCTTCGCGAACTCCTCGTGGCGATGCTCGGGCAGGGTCGGGAGTTTCTCGCCGCCACCCTCGACTCGCCGGATTTCAGGGACGAGGCGGAGCGCCTCCTCGAGTCGACGCGGGACTCGCTGAGCGACGAATCCCTTGCACGGACGCTGGAGCCCGAACGGATCGAGGCCATCCGCGACGCGATCGATGGCTGGCTCGCGCGGCTCGTCGACTCGGACGCCTTCGAGGCGACCGTGCGCCGCTACCTGGACGACGCCGCGCTGGAACTGCTCAAGCCTCACCGGACGTTCGAGCAGCTGATCCCGGCGGGGCTCGTGGCCGCCCTGGAACACGCGATCAAGGACTACCTCCCTGTCGCGATCGAGCGGCTGAGCCGACTCCTCGACGACCCGGACGCGAGAGCGCGGATCGAGCATGTGCTCGGGGAACTGTTCGATCGATTCATGCAGGACCTCCGCTTCCACCAGCGAGTCGTGGCCCGCCTGATCGTCACGGAGGAGACGGTTACGCATGTACTCGATGCCTTGCGGGAGGAGGGTGCCGACCGCCTCGGCGGCGTGCTGCGCGAACCGGAAGTGCGGACGGCGATCGCGCGCAGCGTGAACGACGGCGTCGTCGAGTTCCTCCGGCATCCCCCCTCGGAAGTCATCGGCGGGGCGGGAGATCCCCAGGTGGAGAGCGCGCTCGATGCGATGGCGGCGTGGCTCGTGAAGGCGGCCCGGGACCCGGGCTCCCGCACCTTCCTGCTCGACGGGCTCGAGGGCCTGCTCGTGCTTTTCGGGGAGCGGAGCTGGAGGGACGTGTTGCGCGCTGTGCCGGCCGACCGGGTGGCGGCCTCGCTCGCGGCGGGTTTCCGGTCCGACGCGGGACGGGTCCTCTTCGACTCGATCGCCGAGCCGATGGCGGACCGGCTCCTCAATACGCCGATCGGCCATCTGGGACGCTTTCTGGGGGAGGATGCCGCCGTCCGCCTGGCCGACACCCTGGCCACGCCCGCGTGGGACTGGATCGTGAAGCGGGTACCGGAGGTGGCAGGGCGGATCCGGATCGCCGACCGTATCTCGACGAAGATCGAGAATTTCTCCATCGAGCGAATCGAGCACCTCGTGCGCGACATCAGCCAGCGCGAATTCGACCTCATCGTGCGGCTCGGCTACCTGCTCGGCGCCGGCATCGGCACCGGGCTGGTGATCCTGGATTCCCTTCCCGTACTCGAGTTCCTCCGGGGTCTTCCGGGATGAGGCAGGCACGTCTCCTCGCGGCCGGCGCCATCGCCTGCGGCCTCGGGCTGGCCGCTTCAGGCTGCGCCTCGCCCGACACGGAGATCGACCGCACGGAGGGCACGGGGCAACTCCGCGGCCTCGCGCTCGAACAGCCCTTCGAGATCCCGGAGTTCTCGCTGACGGACTCGCGCGGGAGACCCTACGACTTCCGGACGGAGACCGCGGGGGCGCTCACGCTGCTTTTCTTCGGATACACGTACTGTCCGGACATCTGCCCCGTGCAGATGGCGGTGCTCGGAGCCGCGCTCGACGATCTCTCCTACGGGGACCGGCGCGAGGTCGAGGTCGTCTTCGTGACGACGGATCCGGCGCGCGACACGCCCGAGCGGCTGCGGGGCTGGCTGGACCGCTTCGATGCGTCGTTTGTCGGCCTCAGCGGAGACCTGGAGATGGTGAACGAGATCCAGGCGGGCTTTCGCCTGCCTCCGGCCCGCATCGAGGAGACCTCGCCCCCGCCGGGCGCGGGGGAGCCGTACTTCGTGGGACACGCGACGCCGGTCGTGGCGATCACCGGCGATGGCATGGTCCGGGCGCTCTACCCGAGCGGCGTGCGCCAGACCGACTGGCGTCACGATCTCCCCATGCTGCTGCGCCTGAACCGGTCGGTTTCGGGCCCTGTGGACGGGGTGCCCGAGAGCGGCGGCTGAGGGCGCGCGATGCAGTGGTGGTGTGCGGCCCAGGGCATCCCGTGGGACTGGTCCTGGCGTCCCTACCCGGGGGTGTGGCTCTTCGTCGCGCTGGTGTGCCTCGCCTACCGCGCCTTCACGCGGGGCGTCGCCCCTTCGCGCATCGAGATCGTCCGCTTCGCCGGAGGCGTCCTGGTGCTCTGGGTCGCGCTGGACTGGCCGGTCGGCGCGCTCGGCTCGGGATACCTGTCTTCGGTGCACATGGTGCAGTTCCTCCTCATTGCGCTCCTCGCCCCACCCCTTCTCATCGCCGGAATTCCGCGCGCTGCGCTGGAGCGCCGGCGCGGCGGCAGGCCCGCCGCCGTCCTCGGATTCCTCACGCGGCCGCTCATCGCGCTCCTCGTCTTTCATGCGATCGTGATCGCGACGCACTGGCCCGAGGTCGTGGACGGCCTCATGGCCTCGCAGGCGGGCTCGCTCACGCTCGACATGGCCTGGCTGGGCGGCGGACTCGCCTTCTGGTGGCCCGTCGTGAGCCCGGTCCCGCACCGTCCCCGCTTTCCGTTCGGCGTGCGGATCTGCTACCTGATCGCGAGCACGGTTCTGATGACGCTGCCGTACGTCTTCCTCACCTTCGCGGAACTCCCCTTCTACGCGACGTACGAACTCGCGCCCCCCGTGGGCGCGCTCTCCGCCGGTGAAGACCAGCGGCTCGCGGGGCTGATCATGCGGATCGGCGGCGGGACGATCCTGTGGACGGCGGCGGGGATCGTCTTCTGGCTCTGGTACCGCTCGGAGAACGACGCGGCCGGCCGACCCGCGACCTGACGCTACCGGCCAACTTCCGCTGCGACCCAGTCCAGGTAGGGCGCCGACCCGGAAGACAAGGTCAGGAAGAGGACCTCGGGCACATCGTAGGGGTGGAGTTCGCGGATCCGGCGTTCAACCGCCTCGCTGCGGGCGGCCGTCGTCTTGAGGATGCCGAGGGCCTCCAGCTCCTCGCACACCTCGCCCTCCCACCGATAGATGGAGGTCACGCGGTCGACGACGTTCAGGCAGGCGATGAGGCGTTCTTCCACCAGCGTTCGCCCCAGCCGCAGGAGTGGTTCGCGGCCGGGCCCGGTGACGAGCCCGACCACGACGTCGCTCACGGGCGGTCCTGCTCTTTTTCCCGACCGCTCATGGCATCCTCGGCCCGCGCGTAGAGTGCTTCGATCGCGTCGGCGAAGCGGGTCTGGATGACGCGGCGCTTGACCTTGAGCGTCGGCGTCAGTTCCCCGCCCTCGACGGTGAACGGCCCGGGGACGAGCAGGACATCCCGGGGCCGCTCATGGTGCGCGAAGTCGCGGACGCGTTCGCGCACCGCCCGCTCGATCATGCCGCGGGTTCTGGAATCCGTCACGAGGTCGGCGTCCGCCGCTTCCTCGACCCCGTGCAGCTCCGGACGGACGGCCTCGAATTCGGGGACGACGATGACGATCGGGAACTTCTGCCCGTCGCCCAGCATCACGGCCTCCGCCACCAGCGGGTGCTGCTTGATCTCGGCCTCTATGGGCTGGGGGGCGATGTTCTTCCCGTAGGCGGTGATGATGAGATCCTTCTTGCGGTCGGTGATCCGGAGGTAGCCGTCCTCGTCGATCTCGCCCACGTCCCCGGTGTGGAACCAGCCGTCCCCGTCGATCGCGTCGGCCGTCGCCTCGGGCTTGTTGTAGTAGCCCGCCATGATCTGCGGCCCGCGGACGAGGATCTCCCCATCTTCGGCGATCCGGATCTCCGTGCCGGGGATCGGTTTCCCGACCGTGCCGAGACGGATGGCGTCGAGTGGGTTGAAGCTGACTGCCGGCGAGGTTTCCGTGAGGCCGTATCCTTCGACGATCGGCAGGCGGGCCGCGAAGAAGAAGCGAGCCACGGCGGCCGGGAGCGCGGCGCCTCCGCTCACGAAGTACTGGATCCGCCCTCCTGTTCGGGCGCGGAGCTTGGAGAACACGAGCCGGTCGGCGAGCGCGGCCTGCAGACGGAGACCCGGGGCAACCGGGCGTCCCTCGAGTTCGGCCGTCGCGCGCGCTTCCCCGACGCGGCGCGCCCAGCGGAAGATCTTCTCCTTCGCGCCACCCGCCTCCCGGGCGCTGGCCTCGGCCCGCTCGAGCACCTTCTCGAAGACGCGCGGGACGGCGGCCATGAAGGTGGGCGACACCTCGCCCAGGTCGCGGGCCACCGTGTTCGGGGATTCCGCGTAGGCGACGGTCACACCGGCGCGCCACATGATGTAGTGCCCGACCGTGCGCTCGAACACGTGCGCGAGGGGCAGGAGCGCGAGCGCCACATGGGTGGAGTCGATGGGGAACACCCGCAGCGCCAGGTCCGCGTTCGAGTGGAAGTTGCCGTGGGTGAGCATCACGCCCTTCGGGTCGCCGGTCGTCCCGGACGTATAGATCAGCGTCGCCAGGTCCGTTGGCCGCGTCTTTCGGGCGTGGGATTCGTACGTCGAGGCCAGTTCCTCGGGCGCCGCCTCGCCGAGATCGGAGAGGGCGCCAAGCTGTAGCGTGACGAGCGAGGACCCCTCGGGCGCCGTCACGGCCCCGAAGGCGATGGCCAGTTCCAGAGCCGGCAGATCGCCCTCCACCTCGGCGACCTTGTCCAGTTGCTCCTGGTCCTCCACGAACACCGCTCGCGCGCCCGAGTCCGCGAGGATGTAGCGGATCTGGTCGGCGGGGAGCACGGGGTACACGGGGACGGAGGTGAGCCCCGCCATGACGATGCCCCAGTCCGACAGGGCCCACTCGAGGCGGGTCTGCGAGAGGATCGCGACGCGGTCGCCCGCTACGAACCCCTTCGTGCGGAGCCCCAGCGCGATCGCGCGGGCGCGACGGCCGATTTCGTCGGTGGAGGTCGAGCCCCAGACCCCGTCGACCCCCCGGGTTCGCGCCGCGTCATCCCGAGGCCGGGAGAGCCCGTCGAGGAAGAGTTCGGGTAAGGTGCCGGACCGATAGTCTTCCGGAAGCGGACTCGAAACCTGCACGGCCAGGGTTGGCGTCCCCTAGTGGGCCTGCACGGCCGGTTCCGGCACCGGCGCACCGAGCCGCCGCAGAGTCCGGCGGGCGTGCTCGAGGTGCCTGGCTTCCTCGCGGTCGCCGCGCGCGTTGTTGAGAAACTCCTGCAGGTGACGCGTGGCTTCGTGCTCCGCGCCCCTTCTCAGCAGAAGGAACGCCAGACCGTAGTGAGCGGCCGAGCTGCGCGGGCGCTCCTCGAGCGCCGCCGTATAGGCGCGAACCGCGTCGTCCGTCAGTCCAATGTGCGTATAGACCACGGCCATCTGCTCCAATGTCGCCGGATGCCGCGGGTTGTACTTCAAGGAGAGACGAAACGAGGTAAGCGCGTCATGGTAGAGTTCCTGCTCGACCAACTCCACGCCTTCCAGATAGAAGTCCGGCTGGTCCTGCCGACGCCTTCCGATACCGTCCCAGATCTTCCGCCACACCATACCACCCTCCCCCCGAGCGAGCTGGATCGTACTTCTCACTCACACACCTGGCACGGGGCGGATTATAGCGTTTTGTCACGTTCTGGCAAATTTCAGATCACGCTTGGCCCACCCAGACAGCCGGGTCGGAGGCAACCTCCGCGAACTGGGAGGCGCCGAGCAGGTCGAGATCAGCCCGGGTCGGAGCCTCCACAACGAGACGCGCGCCCGGGCGGGCGCACCGCGCGATCTCGCCCATTGGAAATGCCATGGGAGCGGTCAGCGCGATGCCGTGCAGGGCGCCCGTGCGCACGGGCCACCGGTCCGGCGCGGCGCCGAGGACCGGGTTGACCCCGGCGGCGAGGTCCTCGATGCCCGGAGCGGCCGACGCCGGCGCGTCGGCGGGATCCGGCAACCAGGCGAGCACCTCGAGTCGGCCTCCGATGCGCGCGACCGCCGACCCGTGCAGGGCCAGCCGTGGTCCAAGGAGCACGACCATGCCGGCCCGGTCGTGCACGCCCAACAGGGCGGCGAGACGCAGGGCGGCTTCCTCGGCTGCCTCCCCGGCCGACCCAGTGGGAGGCGCGACGGCAACGGATTCGGCCGGGAGCCGGCCGGCCGCCTCAGGATCCGAGGTGGCTCGCCGCACGGCATTGGAGCGATCGAAGCGCATCGTCCCCTGACGGATCGGCACCTCGATCTCGCACAGGGGGCAGCCCAACCGTCCCTCGACGATGCGGCGCGACGCCATCCGGTCTGCGAATGCGACGAGGCCGACCGACGCCCGGCAGTCGGGGCAGTCCAGGACTTCCGCCAGTTCGATGAGCATCTCTCGGCCCCGTTCCGTCTCCCGCCCGTGCCGCCCCCTGAACGGTCTTCGGGTCAGGCGTCGCGTGAGTGGGCCAGGCGGAGGAATTCCTCGCGCGTCCTGTGATCCCGCCGGAACAGACCTCGCACCGCGCTTGTGATCGTCTTCGAGTTCTGCTTCTCGACCCCCCGCATCATCATGCACAGGTGCATGGCTTCCACGACGACGCCGACGCCCTGCGGCTTGAGCACGTCCTCGATCGCCTGCGCGATTTCCTCGGTGAGGCGCTCCTGTAGCTGCAGCCGGCGGGCGAACACGTCGACAATGCGGGGAAACTTGGAGATCCCGACGATGCGCCCGTCCGGGACATACGCGATGTGCGCCTTGCCGAAGAAGGGGAGCATGTGGTGCTCGCACAGGGAGTAGACCTCGATGTCCTTGACCATGACCATGGAATCGTGGCGTTCCTCGAAGATCGCCGTCCCGATGACCTCCTCCACGGTCTGGTCGTAGCCGCGCGTCAGGAACTGCAGGGCGGCGGCCACGCGCGCCGGCGTCCGCTCGAGCCCCTCGCGACCGGCATCCTCCCCGAGCAGTTCGAGCTGTTCGCGCACCAGGCGTTCCATGGGCTCGACCGTGAGGCGGGCCCTCGGGTCCAGCCGGCGACGCGCCACGATTTCTTCGCTCAAGACTCCCTCCAATGCTCCCGAGGCGGGGTAGCGAATCCGGGCCGCAACCCGGATGCAAAAGGGGCGACCCGCGGGTCACCCCCTCTGTTGGCAGTCCTGGGACCGCCATCCGAATGCAAGGGGATTTCTTGAAGCCCTCCGCAACACGGTTCGGCCCCTACCATCGGTTTTCGCCGTCCCCGCAGGGCATGACGTCCGCCTCCGGATCGGAGACTCTACGGGCAATTGTTGGCTCAAGAAATATGGCCTCGCATCCGTCTGTCTGAACGTTAGCGCGGCCTGCGGTCCGCTGCAAACCCCGCGCCCGTCCCCGGATGCGGAGGTCGTCCGCGGGCATCCGCGCCCCTGCGGACGGCTGGCGCCGACGCGTCGCCTCGGTCATGATGCTCCCGAACCCGCTGCCCCACGGAGGCGCCATGGCCCGCCGACAGGCTCCACCCCATACCGCCGCGACCGTACAGGAGCTGACGGACGAAGCACTCGACGCGTATATCCGCACGCGGCTCGTGCTGCTCGGGGTCGACCTCTCCGTGCTCCCCGACGACGATGAAGATGCGCCTGCCGATCAGCGCCGTATCATGGCGTCCGCCCGGCGCTTTCTGCGCTCGACCCCCGGGGCGATCGCCGACTTCGCGTTCGATCCGATGGGGCCGGCGCCCGCGATCTATCCGGCGGGACTGAACGCGTGGAACCGTGGGTGAGTTTAATCGGCGCCGCTTCCTCGAGCGGATGACGGCGCTGACCGCGACGGCCATCGCGGCGCCCACATCGCTGGGCGCGACCGAAACCGTCCAGCCCGCCACGCGGCGCCGAAGCCGTCCCGAACGACTGGCGATCCCCCCGGGCAGCCGTCCGCAGCCGACGGATCTGACGGAACTCACCCTCGCGGAGGCCTCGCGGCTCCTGCGCGACGGCGACGTGGGCGCGGTCGAACTCGTAGAGGCGTATCTCGCGCGGATCGGGCGCTGGGACCCCCGCTATCAGGCGTTCAACACCGTCGTTTCCCGGGTCGCCCTGGAGTCCGCCCGGGCCGCCGACCAGGCTCGGGGCCGGGGACCGCTCACCGGCGTTCCGCTCGCCATCAAGGACAACTACTTCACGGCGGGGGTCCGAACGACCGCGAACTCGTTCATCTTCGAGGATTTCGTCCCGGACTTCGACGCGACCTCGTGGGCGCGGCTTCGCGATGCGGGCGCGATCCTGCTCGGGAAGACGCAGATGGGACCGCTCGCGACGACGGCGGCCTCAACGCCCACCGGGGAGCGGACGACGGTGAACGCCTGGGCCCCGCACCACGAGAACGTGAGTCCGGGTGGGTCCTCCAGCGGGTCGGCGACGGCGGTGGCGGGGCGCATGGCCGCCTCCAGCACGGGGACCCAGACGGGCGGCTCCATCACGAACCCTTCGAACGCGCAGGGGCTGACCGGCATCAAGCCGACGATGGGCCGCGTCTCGCTCCACGGGATCCTCCCGCTGACCTACACGCGCGACCACCCGGGGCCGCTTGCCCGGGACGCGGTCGACGCGGCGCTGATGCTGGAGGTGATGGCGGGGCCCGACGCGGCGGACCCCAGGTCCCTCGGCCTCCCGCCGGTCCCGGACTACCTGGCGGCGGTGCGGGAAAGCGACCGGGCGCTCATCCATCCGGAGCGCGGGGGGGCCGTGCGGATCGGTGTCCTGCCGGGGTTCCTCGATGAACCCGAGCCCCCGACGGACCCGGAACCCGAACCGGATCCCGATGTCGACCGCATCGGCAGTTCGTTCCCCCGGCGGGAGCGCTCGCAGGAGGCCTACCGCCGGGAACTGGCGACGGTCGAGGCGCGGCGCGGGATGCTCGCGACGCTCGAAGACCTGGGCGCCGAGGTCGTCGAAATCGACTTCCCCGCCCAGTGGGAGACGCTGACCAGCGTCAACTTCAACAACGTGCGGCTTCCGGAGCGCTCCGAGATCTTCCTCGAACACCTGCGGGAAGACGTCGGGAAGTTCGGCGTCTCTCTGGCGCCCTGGATCAACGGGCTGCTCCTTCCCGCGGCGGAATACGTGCGTGGATCGAGGGCGCGGCTCGTTCTCCTCGGGGAGATCCTGGAGGACGTGTTCAGCCGCTGCGACCTCGTGACGCAGACGGCGCCCTACCCCTTCGACATGGTGGGGCTGCCCCTCATCGGCTTCCCCATCGGCTTCGAGACGGAATCGACCGGCCACCCGAGGCCCATCGGAGGCATGTTCGGCGCGGAGCCCTACGCGGAGCACCACCTGCTTTCGGTCATTGCGGCGTACCAGCGGGCGACGGACTGGCACCTGCGGCGGCCGGCCGATCCCGACGAACTCCGCCCCGCCGAAGGGGACGGAGACGCCCGCCGGGACGCGTCCGGGCGCGCGGACGGTTCGAGCGGCGCACCCGCGCGATACGACCTGTTCGACGTGATGGAGCGGGGCGAGTAGCGGCCGGCCGTCAGCCCGCGCCCCTCACCACGCGATGCCGTAGTCGTCGCCGTGGTGGCTCGAGCCGCCCCAGAAGGCCCCGTTCTCCCAGTCGAAGAAGATCGCGTTGATCGGCCCCGACGTGCGTTCCGAGAAGGTCAGTTCATAGCCCATGGACTCGAGCGCCGAGCGGATCCAGGGCGGCGTGGCATCCTGCAGGAGCATCCGCCCCGGACGCGTCTCGTGCTCGCCGAACGAACCGCGCATCTGGTAGCTGTTCATGTTCGGCGCCTCGACCGCCTGCTGCACGTTCATGTCCCACTCCACCACGTTCAGGAAGAACTGGAGCAGGTTCTGGTCCTGCCCGTCTCCGCCCTGGACCGCGAACGAGAGGAACGGCCGTCCGTCCTTGAGCGCCATGCCCGGCGTGAGCGTGGCGCGGGGGCGCTTCCCGGGCTCGATCACGTTGTACGGATTGTCCGCCTCGTCGAGCACGAAGCTCTGAGCGCGCTGCGAGAGACCGATGCCCGTCTCGCCGGCGATGACCGCCGGAATCCACGCGCCCGAGGGCGTGATGGAGACCACCCAGCCTTCGGCGTCGGCGGCCTGCACCGACGTCGTACCCAGGTAGAAGTCCTCGTCCAGCGCGGCATGGTCCCGAAGCGACAGTTCGATCCCCTGTTCCGTCGTGACCGCAGCCCGCGTGCCCCAGCGCTCGAGCAGATGCGTGAAGGGGTTCTCCTCTCCCTGGAAGGGATAGGGATCCCCCGGGCCCGCGTTCGGATCGTTCCGGTCCCAGTCGACCGCCTCGAGCCGGGCCTTCGCGTATTCCTTCGAGAGCAGTCCCTCGATCGGTTCCGCGGGCGGGAAGTACGGATCCCCGTAGTAGAAGTCGCGGTCGGCGAAGGAGAGGTTCATCACCTGATAGAGGGCGTGCAGATAGTTCGCGCTGTTGTACCCCATGGACTTGAGGTCGAGCTGCTCGGCCATGTTCAGGGCCTGGAGCATGACGGGCCCCTGGACCCAGGTCGTGAGCTTGTAGACGTCGATTCCCTTGTAGTTCGTGGTGACGGGTTCCTCGAGGTAGACCTGCCAGTTCGCCATGTCCTCCAACGTGATGAGCGCACCGGCCGCCTGCGCGCCCGCCACGAAGTCCGCCGCGATGTCTCCCCGGTAGAAGGCGTCGTACGCCGCGTAGATCGCCTCCTTGCGGCCCGCGCCCCCGGCCAGCGCCTCGGCTTCGGCCGCCACGAGACGCTCGAGCGTCCGCTTGAGGCCCGGCTGCCGAAAGATCTCGCCTTCACGCGGACCGGGATTCTCCGCGTCCTCCGGGTGCGTGAAGTACACGTCCATCGATGTCGGCCACTGCCGGATCTCCTCCACGGAACTCCGGATGCGTCGCACCGGATCGGCTTCGATCGGGTAGCCTTCGGCCATCTCGATCGAGGGCCGCAGCACGTCGGCGAGGCTGAGCCGACCCCACTCGGCCAGCATCGTCATGAGCCCGCCGGGAGTACCGGGGGTCACAGCCGACAGCGGGCCTGACTCGGGCGGGAAGTTGTCGTGGCCCTCTGCGCGGTAGTGGTCGGGCGTCGCGCCGCTCGGCGCCACGCCGAGCGCGTTGACGCCGATGACGCGCTCTTCTCCCGGGTGATAGATGAGCGCCTGCGTCTCCCCGCCCCACGAGAGCACGTCCCACATCGTGGAGGTCGCGGCGAGCATGGCGGCGGCGGCGTCCACGGCGTTCCCTCCCTGGTGGAACATGCGCGCCCCGGCGGTGGCGCCGAGCGGCTTGCCGGTGATCGCCATCCAGTGGCGGCCGTGCAGGACCGGCTTGGCCGTGCGCTGGGCCTCGATGACCGGGGGCAGCGCCGCGAGCAGCAGGGCCGCGGCCGCGACCGGCAGCGTCCGAGAGTCGCGGGGCGAGCGGGAACGGAAACCGGGAACGGCAGACGTACGGACGGACATGATGGAATCCTCCGGGGAAGAACCGCGCGAGCCGACCGTCGAATATGGGCCTCGCCCGGCGGGGGGCGAAAGCGGGGGCGGCGCTACCTCCGCCGCCGAATCCCGCGCCTCAGGGCGGTGGGTTCGGGCCGCTCGGCTTCCGGCTCCTCCGGGGGCGGCGGCTCCAGTTCGGGTTCGAATCCCGGGACCACGCGGCGCTCGATCGTTTCGCCCAGGAGTCGCTCGATGGCGCGGATCTCCACCCAGTCGCTCGAAGCCATGAGCGTGATCGCGTCGCCGGTGTCGTCCCCGCGCGCGGTGCGGCCGACGCGGTGCACGTAGTCTCTGGGGTCTTCGGGGACATCGAAGTTGACGACGTGCTTGATCCCGCGGATGTCCAGACCTCTCGCGGCCACGTTCGTGGCGACGAGGACACGGATCGAGCCTTCCCGGAAACGCCGCAGCGCCTTGTCGCGCTGGTCCTGGTGCTTGCCGCCGTGCAGTCCCGCCACCGCTACATCGTGCGACCGCAGGTAATCGGCGAGATAGGTCGCCGTTACCCGCGTGCGCGTGAAGACGAGCACCTGTCCCTCCGGCCACTCTCCGAGCAGGTGGTGAAGGAGGGCGTGCTTCTGCGACCAGTCGACGGGATGGAGAATCTGCCGGATCCCTTCCGCCGCGGTCTCGCGCCCCACCTGGACTTCTTCCGGGTCCGTCATCAACTGGTGGGCCAGCCAGCGCACGCCATCGGGCATCGTGGCGGAGAAGAGGAGCGTCTGCCGGTCGTCCGGCGTCTGGCGCACGATTTCCTTCACGTCGTCGATGAACCCCATGTCGAGCATGCGATCCGCCTCGTCGAGCACGAGGACTTCGATGCGGGACAGGTCCGCGTTCCCGCGCTTGAGGTGGTCGAGCAGCCGGCCGGGCGTGGCGACGAGCACATCGCACCCGAAGGCGAGTTCGTCCTTTTCGGGACCCAGCGGCGTGCCGCCGTGGACGACGACCGATTCGATGGAGGAGACCCCGCCGTAGGTCGTGACTGCGGCGGCGACCTGCTGCGCGAGTTCGCGCGTCGGCGTGATGACGAGGCCTCGCGGCGCGGCGGAGTGCTCGGTGTTCGCGAGCCGCTGCACGGCCGGGAGCGTGAAGGCCGCCGTCTTCCCGGTACCCGTGTGAGCGGTGCCGAGCACGTCGCGGCCGGCGAGGATGGCGGGGATCGCCTGGCGCTGGATCTCGGTGGGCTCGACGTAGCCCGCCCTCGTCACCGCCTCGACGAGATCGGGCGAAAGACCCAGTTCGCCGAAGGGGTGCCCCTCCTCACTCACAGGCGTAGAGTCTCATGAACGCGGATCCCGGGGGGCGGACCGCGCGAAAGACCGGAGTTTCTTCGAAAGCGAGTGCGATGACCGGACTTCATTTCGCGAGGGAATCGGACGGACGCCGGGCCATCGCCCGACGCAGCATGCGCCGCCACGGTGGGGCACGGGAAGTCGCTTCGCAAGCGGGAAGGGGACCCGCACGGACGCTGCCGCGCCGCGCCGCGCTCGTCGTGTGCCTCCTCGCGGCCCTCCCGGGCGGCTGCCGACCGGCTCCGGAAGGACCGCGTCCGCCCCGGATTCCGGCTGATCAGGCGACGCTCGAGGTCTCCTCGCTGACTCCGGAGCCGGGGATGGAACTCCGACACCCGATGGACCGCGCCGGTTTCGATATCGCGCACTATGTGCTTGAACTCGACCTCTCACGTCCGGCCTCGGGCGCCTTCTCGGCCGTTGCGACGATCAGGGGCGAACTCGCCGCGGGAGCGGATCGCGTGGACCTCGACTTCATCGGGCTCGATGTCGGGGCCGTGACGATCGACGGCCGGCCCGTCGACTTCGGGCGAGGCGGCTCGGTGTTCACGGTGGGTCCGTTCGAGCCGTCCGGCGCCGCGACGGAGCGGGAGATCCGCATCGAATACGGCGGAGCTCCGGAGAACGGCCTCTTCTTCGGCGAGGATCGCGACGGGGAGCCGGCCGTATTCGCGGACAACTGGCCCAACCGCGCCCGGTGGTGGTTTCCCTCCAACGATCATCCTCTGGACAAGGCCACGGTCCGCTTCGAGGTGCTGGTGCCGGAAGGGTACGAGGTCATCGCAAACGGGCGTCTGGTGGAGACGGACCCGGGACCCGACGGGGGGATGCTGTGGGTCTGGGAGACGGATCCCGGCGCGCCGATCCCCTCCTACACCATGGTCGTGGGCATGGCCCGCTTCGAGCGTCGTCCCCTGGGCGAGGCGGCCTGCGGGCTCTCGCCGGCGGCGCCCCTCCGCGAGGGAGGCGGCGAGGCATGCGCCGCCGTGTCCGTGTGGGCGCTGGCGGGCGATGGCGACTACGGAGCCGAGCGCTTCTCGCGCGCCCCGGACATGCTCGACTTCTACAGCGAACTCATCGGACCCTATCCGTACGAGAAGCTCGCACACGTGGAGTCGTCGACCCGCTTCGGAGGCATGGAGAACTCGAGCGCGATCTTCTACGGGCGAGGCGCCTGGGAGGAGCGCCGGATGGGCGAGGGCGTGATCGCGCACGAGACCGCGCACCAGTGGTTCGGCGACGCGGTGAGCCCGGGGTCATGGAGCCACCTCTGGGTCAGCGAAGGATTCGCGAGCTACTTCGGCCCGCTCTATTTCGAGGCGCGGGATGGCATCGAGACGTTCCGGGCGCTCATGAGCGCGAGCCGCGAGGTCGCCACGGGGTCGGATGTCGTGGGACAGGCGATCGTCGACTCGAGTTCGAATCAGCTCTTCGACCTGCTGAACCGCAACAACTACCAGAAGGGCGCCTGGGTTCTCCACATGCTGCGCGATCACATCGGGGACGAAGCCTTCGTCCGCGGGATTCGGGACTACTACGCCCGCCATCTCCACGGCGTGGCCCTGACCTCGGACGTGCGGGCGGCGTTCGAGCGGGCTTCAGGCCGCGACCTCGGCTGGTTCTTCGACCAGTGGGTCCACGGGCCCGGGCATCCCCGACTCGACGTGGAATGGGGGGCGGAGGCGGAGGATCTCGTGCTCACGATCCGCCAGGTCCAGCCGGCCGAATGGCCGGTGTTCACGCTCGACCTCGACTTCCTGGTCGAGGGCGGCGGAGTCGAGGGCCGGCGGGCGAGCGTACGCCTCGATGCGCGGGAGGCAACGCTGACGATTCCCGACGCGGCCGGGGCCGAGGGGCTGCGATTCGACCCCGACGTCAGCGTGCTCGCGACGGCCGAACTGCGGCGGCGCTGACCGGGCCGTCGCCGCTGACCGGGCCGTCGCCGCGGGCCCGCTTCGGGGCGCCGAGTGCGAGGTCGCACGCCAGGAGATCGTCGTCCGTCTCGCGGCGGACCACCTCCCGCGCCGAACCGTCCCGCACGAAGACGACGGCCGGGCGTCCGACCCCGTTGTACCGGCTCGACATCGCGAACACGTAGGCGCCCGTGCCCGGGATCGCCAGCACGTCGCCCACGCCGGTCCCGCCGGGCAGCATCGCCGACGGCGAGATCACGTCGCCGGACTCGCAGTGCCGTCCCACCACGCGGAAGGCCCGGTCGGCCGCCCCGCCGGCCATCGAGACGTTGAGCACCTCGTAGCTCGCGCCGTACAGCGACGGTCGCGGGTTGTCCGAGAGCCCGCCGTCCACCGCCAGCGCCTCCTCCGCCCCGTCGAGACGCTTGCGCGCGTGCACCGTGTAGAGCGTGAGGCCGGCGTTGGCGATCACGGACCGTCCCGGCTCGACGAGTAGCCGATACGAGCCGAGCCGCTCCTCCGCGCCGGATTCGCGGAGGCCGGCCGCCAGGGCTTCGGCGTAGTCCCGCGGGGACAGGACCTCATCGCAGGCACGGTAAGGGGCGGCGAGTCCTCCCCCGAGATCCAGATCCACCGTCCCGGGGAAACAGCGCCGCAGCGGGGCCACGAAGTCCACGGCGGCCGCCGCGACCCGGGAGAAGAGCCCGGGGTCGCGGATCTGGCTGCCCGCGTGAATGTGGACGCCCGCCAGCCGCCACTCCCCCCCGCCCACGATCCGGCGCGCAACGGCCGCGGCAGCGGGCGGCGACATCCCGAAGTGCGCGCCCGGCCCCACGGTCCGCACCTTCTCGTGGGTGTCGGGGGTCAGGGCCACGTTCAGGCGCAGAAGGACGTCGGGACGATGAGCCGAGCCGACGGCGGCCGCGGCTCGCCGGAGGTCATCGACCTCCTCCGGATGGTCGAGGACGATCCGGCCCACCCCGTACGCGATGGCACGCTCCAGTTCGTCAACCGACTTGGCATTGCCGTGCAGGATGACGTTATGCATCGGGAAGCCGGTCCGGCGCACGAGTTCGAGTTCTCCGCCGGACACGACATCCACGAGCCAGCCCTCTCGCTCCAGGAGTCGGACCAGCGCGCCGCAGAGGAAGGCCTTGCCGGCGTACGTCAGTCGCGCATCCGGGCCGAACGCGGCGCGAAAGCGAGCGAGGCGGTCCTCGAGATGGCGTTCGTCGACGACGACCAGCGGCGTGCCGAAGCGCGCGGCGACATCCGTCAGATCGAGTCCGCCGACCTGCCCCCTCCCGCCGCTATCGGTCCATGAGACGGGCAGGACCTGATTCACATCAGCGCCCCGACGACGGCGAAGCCCACCGTAGCGATCCCTCCGGCGACGAGCGCGTAGGGGATCTGTGTGCGAACGTGCTCGATGTGGTCCGTGGCCGACGCGAGCGACGCGATGATCGTGGTGTCGCTGATCGGGCTGCAGTGGTCGCCGAAGATGCCGCCCGAGAGCACGGCCGCCACAAAGGGTGCGGGCGGCAGGCCGAGCGCGCTCGCGAGCGGAATGGCCACCGCGAGCATGATCGCGAACGTGCCCCAGCTGCTGCCGGTGGCGAAGGCGATCCCGCTCGTTACGACGAACACGAGCGGGAGCAGCACCATGAGGGGAAACGTGTCTCCCACGACGCCCGCCGCGTACAGCCCGGTACCCAGCGACCCCGTCACATCGCCCAGCGACAGTGCGAGCCAAAGGACGACGGCCATGCCGGTGAGCGCGCCGGCCCCCTTCAGACCGACACGGCTCAACGCCTCGATATCGAGCGAGCGGTGGGCCAGGGCGAGCACCCAGGACAGCGCCAACCCCACGAGCACCGCCCACAGGACGCTCGTCGTGCCCGACCCGTCCGCGATGGATCCGTCCCCCGTGATCCACATGAAGACCGGCATGGAGACGACCATGGCCGCGATCGGGATGAGCATGTTGCGCGGCTTGAGGACCACATCCTCGGCCGGCGGCGGCGCAATCTCTTCCGGGTCGGCGAGCGCCACGGCGTGCTCCCAGTGGAGGCGTCCTTCGCGCGTGCGCGCCTCGGCCTTCTTCATCGGGCCCCAGTTCCAGCCCCGGAAGGCGGTCAGCCCCGCGAGGATGAGGGCCGTCACAGCGTACAGGTTCAGCGGAATCGCGAGGAGAAAGACGCCGAGCGGATTGCCCACGCTCTGCTCGGTCAGGATTCCGAGCACGAGCGCGCCCCACGCGTTGAAGGGGATGAGGATGCACACGGGCGCCGAGGTCGAGTCGACGATGTAGGCCAGCTTTTCGCGGGAGATCCTGAAGCGGTCGAAGAGGGGCCGGGACACGGAGCCCGCGACGAGGATCGTGAGGTTCGATTCGATGAAGACGACGATCCCGATCAGCCACGCCATGATCTGGGCGCGCCGGGCGTTCGTCACCCAGCGGGCTTCCTCGACCCATCGCACGAAGCCCCGCATGCCGCCGTTCGCCTCGACCGTGGCGATGAGCGCGCCGATGAGGAAGGTGAAGACGATCACCCGCGCATTCCCCGGGTCTCCGAGCACGCCGATGGCTCCATCGATCGCGCTCGCGGCGCCCGCAGCGGGGTTCCATCCGGAGAGAATCGTGTGCCCCAGCCAGATGCCCGCGGCCAGGGAGAGAAAGACCTGGCGGGTGTAGATCGCGAGCCCGATGGCCAGCAGCGGAGGGAGAAGCGAGGCGAAGCCGTACGTACCGACTTCCTGGAGAGCGATTTCAGTCATTCACGTCCTCCCCGGGGTTGGCCAACCCGCCGCCTGTGGCCCGTCGCGGCGGCTCAGCGCCTCGAGACCCAGCGGCTCCGTCGATCGTAGAACCTGAGGGGTTGGTCCGCGGCGCGCGAGATCCCGATCCGCGTCGTGACCTCCACCTCCGGTTCCGGGACGGGCTCTCCCCCGTGCAGGGAGAGCGGAGGACGGTCGAGGCGGTGCCCCTGCATCTCCGGCCCGACCGCCAGCGCCTGGGCGAGCCGGGCCGGACCGTTCGTGAGTTCCGGGCGGCCCCGGCGGCGGCGCATGACCTCGAGCCCCTCGATCGGCTCCAGGGCCCGCAGCAGGACGCCGGCGGGGAATCCTTCCGGTCCCGTCACGACGTTCAGGAGCCAGTGGATGCCGTAGTTGAGGTGGATGTAGGCGGTTCCCGGAGGGCCGAACAGGGGCTCGTTGCGCACCGTGCGGCCGATGCGCTCGGCCGCGTGGCAGGCCTCGTCTTCGGGTCCGGTGTACGCTTCCGTCTCCACGATCCGTCCGACCGTGCGTTCGCCGCCACAGTCGGAGCGTACCGTGCAGCCGAGCAGCGCGCGCGCCACGTCGGCGGCGGGACGAGCGAGAAGGTCGAGGTCGAGTAGCGCGCCCCGCGAACCCGGGCCAGCCGGCGCGTTCAGCTCTCCCGCTCTGCGCGCCGGGCTTCCTCGACCACCTTCGCCCGGCCGGCGGAGAGCACTTCGGTCAGCCGCTCCGGCTCGGAATCGATGACGTCGAACACGCGGTCGCCGAAATGCTCGACGAGCACCTCCGCCGTCCGCTTCCCGACGCCCGCGTAGTTTCGGACCATGTGCCCGATCGGCCCTCCGGCCGGCTTCGCCGCTGGCCGCGCCGACCCCCTCCGCCCCGCCGCAGCCGACTTACCGGTGCCGGTGCGAGGCTTCTCCGCGCCGCCGGCCGCACGCGCCTTGGCCTCGCGCGTCGCCGGCGCCTGGCCCCGCTTCGCGTCTTCCGGCGCCTCGGTTCTGGCCGGTCCTTCATCGGTGATCGGGCCGATACGCGGGGCTCCGGCCTTCTTCGCCGCACCCGGCGCGGCCGCCCGCCCCCGGGACCCGGACCGGTAGCGCCCGAGCGTTCGCCGCGCGGCCGGTTCCTCCCGGGCGCTCGACGATCTGTCTCGCGTTTCCGGTTCGCGCTTCGGCGCCGAAGCAGCGGCCTCCGTCTTCGCGCCCGCGTCGCGCTTGCGCCCCGGATCATGCCGCTCCCGCGTCTTCGACCGACCGCGCGGTTCGTCGGGCCGGCTGCCTCGCCGAGCCGATTCGCCCTTCGCAGGTGTCTTCGAACCCCTTGCGCCTGCCGCGTCTTTCCCGCTCCGTTCGGTGCGCGCAGCCTCCGCCTTCGGCCCCCTGGAAGGCGCCTTTTCCTTCCGTTGCGTATCGGCTCTCCTCGCGGAAGACGCCCGCTCGCCCCGAGGCTTCGACTTGCTCCGGGCGGCCGGTCGGGTCCGAGGCGTCGGCTTGCTCCCGGCGGCCGGCTTACTCCCGGCGGCCGGCTGGCTTCGGGGAGCCGGTTTGTCCGCGGAGGGAGATTTGCTCGGGGGCGGTGCCTCGCTTGGGGCGGCCGACCCGCTCGCCGGCGCCGCTTCGCTCCTGGTCGCGGGCCCGCGCCGCAGACGCCCGAGCGTCTTCCGCGCCGCCCGGGCCGCGGCCGACAAGGCGGATCGCCCGCCCGCCTCGTCCGGGCTCACGGCCGTTTTCGCCTTCGCCTTCCGGACGGCCGCCGTCGGTTCTTCGACTGCGGTCAGGTAGTTGTTGCCGTCGTCGTGCCGCGACATCCGCACGACACCCGCGTCGTGCGCGGCCCGCAGGAAGAGACTGAACTTGCTGAAGCCGAAACTGCCCTCATCAAAGGCGGCGTCGTACTGCAGGAGCTTGCGCTTGGCCATCGAATCGCGGACCGGCGCGCCATCCCGCGAGAGTTCGGCCACCGCACGCTTCAGAGCCGCGTACGCACCGTCGATCGCGGCGGAAGCGTCCGCTTTCGGCGCCGGCGCCTGCGCGACCTGCTTCGCGGCCTTCGTGGGTGCGCGTTCCTCCGCGACCTTCGGGGCCGCCGCACGACCTCGGCCGCGGCCGGAGCCGCCGCGGCGCCCGCCCCGGCTTCGGCTCCGCGCCGGCTTCGCCTCCGCTTTGGAGGGTGTCGCGTGAGCTCCCGCCGTCAGCGACGCCGCCCCCGATGGCAGCCCGACATCGTACTGACCGTTCTCGCGCTTCTGGAGCACAATGCGATCGCGCTTGACCGCTTCACCCAGAAAACGGTTGAATCGCGAGAAACCGACCGTCTTCTCATCGAAGCCCGGATCCATCTCCAGCATCACCTGCTTCAGGCGGTCCGATCGCATGACGTCGCCGCGCTCGGCCATCAGCGCGACGGCCTTGCTCGTCAGCTCCCACGGATCGTGCTTCTCGGTCTGGATTTCGTCGGCGGAGGTGAGCCCGGACAACCGGTTGTAGCTGTAATACTCGTCGCAGTTCTGGACGAGGATGTCCGAGGTGGATTCCTGGAGCCCGACGCCGATCACATACTTCCCGTACTCCTTCAGCTTCAGCACGAGGCTGGAGAAGTCGGAGTCCCCCGAAAGGAGGATGAACGTCCCGATCTCGGGGCGCGTGAACACGAGTTCCAGCGCGTCGATCGCGAGCCGGATATCCGTCGCGTTCTTCTTCGACGACCCATAGGCGGGTGCGAAGATGAGGTCGATGGAGGCCTCGGACAGCGGCACGATGTACTGCGGATATCGTCGCCAGTCCGCGTACGCGCGCTGCACGGCGACCTTGCCGCGGATGATGTCCGACTCGAGGAAGTTTCGGAGTTCCTGGCCCATGTTGGACCGGATCCCCATGGTGACGTTGTCGAAGTCGATGAGAAGCGCCGCGGCGTTTGCCATATCGGCGGAGGAGCGCCGGTGCGGCGCCCGCGTGTACATGTCGTTCATGTCCTCTTGTTCCGTTCGTTGTTGCGAACGGCCCGGTGAGGCCCCTCTGCCTCGCCCCCGGTGGGCGGGGGGGATGGTGAGAGGGGTCGTCTTCGGACTGCCGTTCGCCGTCTAACTCGTCTCCTGTTCGGCCTCGGCGCGTATCATGCGGGCCAGACTCACGCGGCGCGCTTGTGCGCTGGAGGCTTCCGGAAGCTCGTCCAGGAAGTGAACGAGATCCGGCACTCTGTACTCTGCCAGCGACTCGTGGCAGAAATCGCGGATTTCGTCGGCCGTGATCAAGGCCCCCTCGGCCGTGATCACGCAGGCGCAGATGAGTTCACCCAGCACGTCGTTGGGGATCCCCAGAACCACCGCTTCTTCCACCGCCGGGTGGGACCTGAGCTGCGCTTCGATTTCGGCGGGGTGGATGCTGTTACCCCCGCGGAGAATCACATCGCTCAATCGTCCGACGATATGCAGGTAACCCTCGGGGTCGACCATCGCAAGGTCGCCGGTCCTCAGGAAGCCGTCTTCCGTCATGGTCTTTCGGGTCTGGCCCGGCTGGCGAAAGTACCCGTGCATCACGTTGAAACCCCGCACGGCGAGTTCGCCCACCGACTCCACCGGGAGTTCCGTGCCGTCCTCGTCGAGCACCTTCAGCTCCACCTCCTCGAGCGGCTGACCCACGGTGTGGGTTCGCTTCGAATCGGGGTCCGACAGCGTCGTGAGCGAGACGGTCGGAGACGTCTCGGTGAGTCCGTAGGCGATCTCGAGGTCGGGAATCAGACGGCTACGCACATCGCGCACCAGGTCATCGCCCACCGGGGCTCCCGCGATCACCCCGGTGCGCAGCGAGTCGGGGCGGACCCCGCCCCGTTCCAGCGCCCGCAGCAACATGACGAACATGGTCGGGACCCCGTGTACGACCGTTGCCTCGGACTCCGTGGCTAGCGCGAGCGCGCCCGCCGCGTCGAAGGCCTCCTGCAGCACGAGCGCTCCTCCCGTCCCGAGCGTCATGGCCAGGGCCGTGAGTCCGAAAATGTTCGGCAGGGGAACGACGCAGAGCGTTCGGTCGGCGCTCTCCAGGCCCAGCCGCGCGGCCGTCGCGAGCGCGGTGCGCACGATGTTGTCGTGCGTGAGGACGACACCCTTGGGCGCACCCGTCGTCCCGGACGTGTACAGAATGGCGCAGGGGTCGCGGAGCGGATCGAGTTCGGCCGGCGGAATCTCCCGACCGCGACCCGTGGCGATGAGATCCTCGAACTGGAAGATCCGGTCGTCATACCAGAGGTCTTCCTCGCCGACGGTCACCACGTACTGCAGATCCGGCAACCGGGTGAGGAGGTTCTCGAAGCGCTGGAGGTAGTCCACGCCGTCCCAGTGCTCCGCGGAGATCGCGACGGCGGCCTCGGAATTGCGCAGCATGAAGCGCAGTTCGCGCGGCGAGCAGCTCGGACTGATCGGCACGAGGACGGCGCCCGCTTCCGCGACGCCGAGGGCGGAGATCACGAATTCGGGCCAGTTCGGCAGCAGGACGGCCACGCGGTCCCCGGGCTCGACGCCCAGATTGTGAAGCCCCACCGCCAGGGCGCGGGCCTGCGCCGCGACGCGCGAATAGCTCCATGACTCGCCCCGCGCCCGAATGCACGTAGCGTGCGGGTTCGACTCCGCGTGGGCGGAGAACAGGTCGGCGACGCTGCGCGTGGCCGGTGCTGGTTCGGCTGGGGTCACTGCCTGCCGGTTCGGTGAAAGAAGTGCGGGAGCCCTGGGTGCCTTCCGGCTACGGACCCGACAATCTCAGCTTCACGAAGCTGGCCGTAAAGCCGTCGCGAGAGGTTCGGCGAGATCCTCCTCCCGGAGGGCGAAGCTGTGTCGTCCATCCGGGTCGGTCGCCACGCTTCCGAGTTCCGACAGGAACACACAGCGGACCCGGTCCAGGCGCGCCTTCTTGTCCCTCGACATCGCGGCCCGAATCTCGGCCGGCGTGCGGTCCGTCTCCCAGTCGCCATCGAGCCCGCAGGCCTCCAGGAGTTCGGCGATCCGGTCGGTGGTCCCGTGCCGCGTGATTCCGAGCAGTTCTCCCAGGCGCGACTCCACGCGCATGCCCGCGGCGACCGCCTCGCCGTGGAGGAGCTTGTAGCCCTCGAGAGCTTCCAGCGCGTGCCCCACGGTATGCCCGAAGTTCAGGATCTCGCGGCGGCCGCGTTCCAGGGGATCTTCGCCGACGACCGCCGCCTTGTGCCGCACGACACGCTCGATGAGCTCCGCCGACGCAGGGGCGTCGCCGGCGACCAGCGCCGCCGCACCCGCCGCCATCCAGTCCCAGAGTTCCAGGTCGAGGATCGCCGCCGTCTTGACGGCCTCCGCCAGCCCGGCGCAGCGCTGGTGACGCGGCAGCGTTTCAAGTACGGCGGTGTCGATGAGCACGGCGGAAGGGTGATGAAAGGCGCCGATCAGGTTCTTCCCCGCTTCGGTGTCGACACCGGTTTTCCCTCCGACGGAGCTGTCGAGCATGGCCAGCAACGTCGTCGGGAGCTGAATGACGGGGACGCCCCGCATGTACGTGGCGGCGACGAACCCGGCCAGATCGCCCGCAACCCCGCCTCCCAGCGCGACGACAGCCGAGTCGCGGCCCAGCCCCGCGTGGAGCATCCGGTCGCTGACCGCCGACCACTGGTCCCGGCTCTTGTTCCACTCGCCCGCCGGGAACGGGAACAGGTCGGCGGCGAGACCCGCATCCCGCAGGCGGGAAACGACGCCTTCGCCGTATAGACGCGCGACCTGCGAGTCCGAGATCACGGCGTATCGATGCGCGGGCGCGTACTGCCGGCAGATCGACGCTACGTGCTCGAGCAGGCCCGGTTCGATATCGATGCGATAGCTCGCGCCTCCGGTGACCCGTACTTCCAGAGTTCTGCAGCTCATGAGCCTCTGTCGGCAGTTGTCTCCAGGCACAATTCCGTGGCCGTGACGCCCTCCCGATCGGCGCGGGCCGCCAGATCGGCGATCGAGCGCCGGAGCAGGGGGTGTCGCCACTCTCCGGCAATCTCCGCCAGCGGCAGGAGAACGAACGCGCGTTCCGGGAGCGCGGCGTGCGGAATCGTCAGGCGCGGCGTCTCCACAACCTCGTCCGCGTACAGAAGGATGTCGAGATCGAGGGGGCGGGAGGAAAACCGCGGTGCGCCCAGGTCGCGACCCGCCTGCGATTCCAGGTCCTTGAGCGAGCCGAGCAGGGCGCCGGGTTCGAGACGCGTCCAGCCGACGCAACAGGCGTTCAGGTATCCAGGCTGGTCCAGGTTGTACGCAGGCGTGGTCTCATAGACACGGGAGAACCGGGCATCGACCAGCACGGTCTTCCTCAGACGCTGCGCCGCGTCGCGCAGATGTTCGATGCGAGAGCCGAGATTCGACCCCATCCCGAGGGCCACCGGCCGCAGCGGGCGGGACGAACCGGGGGATCCTCCGCCCGTCCCCGTCAGCGCGGGCCCGTCGCCCGAGGCTCCACTACACTAGTTCCCGGGATTCGTGTTGCCGGGCTCGTCGAGTCCGGTGGTTTCCATCGAATCGACGGCCGGAACCGTCGGCCCGACGTTCAGGTCCACACACCCGGTGGCGGACGCACCCGCCAGGCCGATCAGGATCGCGCATAATGCAAGAAAGTGCGGGGCTCTCGGTCTCATGTATACCTCTGTGATCTTGCTCGGGGCCCTCTCCATGGCACGAAGCCGGTGTAGCGTCGCCGGAATACCGTGACGGTACACTAGTGCCGCGAACGAGCGGCACACAACGAGGGAACGTCCGAAGTGCGCCCTTTCTGACACGACCGACCCCGGATGCGAAGAGGCCACCGGGGGTCCCGGTGGCCTCTCCTTCCGGCTCGGGGGCCGCCCAAAGGCGCGCCCCGCACGGAAACTCCGCGGGAACGGCTAACGCACGACGAGATCGGCGTTCGCCGCCCGCTGCTCGGACCGCAGACTCCGCTGCAGGCGCTCCAGCGAGTACGCGGCCCGCTCCAGCGCGGCTTCGAGACTGCCCGGCACGATCGAAGGCGGAATGGGGTTGCCGGCCGAACTCGCCTCGCCTCCACCGAAGGTGTAGATGTCCCGCTGCAGCACCTCGAGGTCGGCAGCCGGGATCGGCAACTGCAGCGCGCTCCCCGCCGGCATGATGTCGTTACGACGCCCGTGCCAGAACTCGAGTCCGCCGAACACGTTGAACACGTTCTCGAAGTGCTCGAACCACATCGCGTCGCGCAGGTTCCCGCAGCGCCCCTGCACATCGTACCGCTTCCGCGGCGTGCACTCGCCCGCCGCGTTCGACGGCACCGCATCGGTCGGGTTCGACGGCGCCGGCGGCAGGCCCGCCTCCGCGCGCGTCTTGTTCACGATGTCCGCGGCGGCCCCGAAGTTGCCCATGCGGTAGTGGGCTTCCGCGACGTAGGTGTCCATCTCCTGGTGCGTCATGGATTCCATGGGACCGAACTCGCACCGGCTGCAACTCAGCGTGTAGGCGTCGTACCGCGAGTCGCCGTAGTGCGACTGCCGGTACGTCCCGCGCTCGGGCCGGAAGATGATCGTCGCGTTGTACCGGTGGCGCGGACCGAACGAGGCCACCGAGGGGCTCACGGGCTCGCCGAGCGTACCATCCTCGTTGACCGCCGGGAACCGCTTGTCGTCCCCGAACGCCATTTCGCGCGCCGTCTTCTGCTCCGTGGGGAACGTCAGCCAGTCCTGGTACTGGCCGCTCTGGTCCGCCATGCCCACCCAGTCCATGTGCATGCGGTGCCAGGTCCGGTTCTCCTGCATGAAGATCTTGATGCCGCTCCACCACGGCGTGCCGGAAGAACGGTCCTCGCCGATGGCGACGAGTTCGCGAATGCCGTTTTCGGCGTCCGAGATGACCTTGCCCCAGTTCACGCCTGCGGCCTCGGCGTCCGTTCGCGGCAGGTTCGCCGCGCAGCGCGCCTTCCAGCTCACCAGGTAGTCGGCGAACTGGTTGTTGTCCCACGCGTTCCCGTTGATCCAGGTGTCCGGGAGCGTGAACGAGGACGAGCGTGCGGCCGCTTCCGCCTGATCCAGTTTGTTCACGGCGTACTGGTAGACGGCGTTGTAGTCGACCGTGTCCAGCTCACCGGCCAGATCCACCGTCTCGTCCACGATGAAGGCCTGATCGTACCACAGCGCGAGCAGGCAGTTCAGCAAGGCCTGGCTCGCCATCGCGAACGTGCGCGCGCGCGCATTGCGCTCGCCTCCGGGACCGATTTCCAGCCCCTCTTCGAGGGCCCGGATCCCGTCCGAGGCCGCCGATATCCCGCCGTAGGCATCGCCCCAGTTCGCCTCGAAGATGTACGAGGGGCTGTACGCGGCCGAGTTCGGCAGCGGTTCGCGGGGTTCACGACCGAGGTCGTTCATCCCCATGTTGCCCCACGTCGCCGTGTGACGGCTCGACATGTGGTTGAAGGCGAAGTTCGCGTTGTTCCAGTAGTGACCGATTTCCCAGACCTTGAGGTAGGAGCTCGCGATGAGCGTCTCCACATCGTCCGGGCCCGCCAGAGCTCGCGCCCGGTCCGGCTCGTTCAGGTTGTCGACCTGCAGGTCGCAGCCCGTAAAGCCGACCGTCAGCGCCAGCGCGACGGCAGGCAGCGTCAGCTTCCTTTTCATGACCCCTCCATTACTGAATTCATGTCCGCTTGACCCCCGTTCCTGGAGGGGCGTCAGAAGACGAGCTCCGCCGAGAAGGTGAACGTACGGAAGTTCGGGTAACCGAAGCTGTCGTAGCGGTTCAGGGTCGCACTCCCGACCTCCCCGCCGTCCCGGCCGACTTCGGGATCGTACCCGCGGTACTCGGTGAAGGTGAACAGGTTGCGCCCGATGGCGCTCAGCGTGATCCGGTCGAACACGTTACCGAACAGGGACGAGGCGATCGACTCCGGGAGCGTGTAGCCGAGCGACAGCTCGCGCACCTTGAGCCAGTCTCCGTCCTCGCGGAACCAGGAGTTGTCCGAACCGACGTTGTAGATCACCGAGGCGTAGCCCGTCGGCTTGTTCAGCTCGAGCGGCTTGCCCGTCTGGTCCACGTCCTCGCCGCGCAGTTCGCGAAGCGCCCACTGCGCCGTGTTGTTGTAGATCGAGTGACCCACCGACGCTTCGAGGAGCGCGTTCAGGCTGAGGTTCCTGTAGCGGAAGTTCGTGGCGAACGACGTGCTGAAGTCCGGCGTCGTGTTCCCGTACGGGAGGAAGTCGGTCAGCCGGCACTTCTCCATGTAGTCGCCGGGGTTCTTGGCGATGCAGGCCGGCGAATAGTCCTCCACCATGAAGGGATGTCCCCACTTGTAGTTCCGCATTCCACCGTCGGACGTGGCCACCTGGCCTTCCGTGCCCCACAGCTTCTGGCTGAACCCCTGGGTGTAGTCGGCCCCGCCGGTGTAGACGAGGAGACCGTCGTCGTTCACCTGGAAGTTCGCGTTACAGTCGGAGGCGGATACGCCGACCGGCTCGAGGTCCGCGCAGCTCGTGGCCAGGACTTCGCCCCACATCTCGCCGAGCGGACGACCCTCTGAAACGTAGTAGGTCCCGACCGTGTAGTCGGGCACGTCGAGACGCGTGATTTCCTGCCGCGTCCGGTCCCAGTTCAGCCGGAACTGCAGGCCCATGTCCTGCCTGTCGATCGCCGCGTAACGCAGCGAGACCTCGTACGTCTGTGCCGAGATCTCGCCCGCGTTCTGCCACTGGTTCGAGAAGCCCACGAACGCCGCCTGCGGAACCTGCAGCAGCTGGTCGTCCGTCGTCTGCCAGGCGTAGGTCAGGTCGAGACCGAGATTCTCGAAGAACACGAAGTTGATCCCCGCTTCGCGCTCCGTCGTGAACTCCGGCTTCAGCGCGCGGTTCCCGAGGTTGATCGGGAAGATCGCCCCCTGCGCGACGCCGAACGTCTCGTACTGGGCGTTGAAGTTCGGCCGGCCGCCCGCCGTGCCCAGCGAGAAGCGCAGCTTCAGTTCATCGATCGCGTCGATGTTCCAGAAGTCCTCCTGCGCCACCCGCCACGCGACCGAGCCGCGGTAGTACGTCTGCCACCGCTCGTCGGGGCCGAACAGCGAGGAGCCGTCGCGACGGATCAGGCCGTCGAGAATGTAGCGGCCCTGATAGTCGACGCTCGCGATCCCGAACAGGCCCTCCGCCTTGATCGAGCGGACCTGGTTGTTTCCGCTCGTCTCGCCGATGATCGCGCCGAAGTTCGGTACGTCCTGCACGGAGAACCGGCTGCCGAACACGCCGTTCGACTTGAAGCTCTGGTCCTCGATGAGGTAGCGGGCCTTGGCGCGCACCGTCACGTCGCCATCCATGAACGTCTCGCTCGCGCCGAGCGTCACCGACGCGTTGATCGCCTCATCGGTGAAGTTGAACTCGCGCAGGCTGCCGCCCGTGGTTTCGCCGGTGCCGCTGGCGCTCGACGTGCGCTCGTTCTTGGGCCGGATCGTGTAGTCCCGGAAGTCCGTCCGGTCGAAGGAGGCGTTCGCCTCGAGCGTCAGCCAGTCGAGGCCTGACGGCGAGAAGTTCAGGTCCACCGACCCCATCGATCGCGTGCGCTTGTCCCGGCTGTCGTTCACCGCGAGGAGGTAGAGCGGGTTCGCCTCGATCGACTGCGGGTCCGCGTTGATGTCGGGATACCCGTCGAACGAAGAAACGCCGGTCAACTCGATCGCCGGAGACATGAAAGTGAGCCGCGAGAAGGCACCCGTGGTGACCGCCTTGTCGTCCTGGTCGGAGCGCGAGTAGAAGCCGCTCGCCGCGATGTCGAGATCGCCGAAGCGCGTGTCGACGTTCAGGCGCACGTTCTGGCGCTCGTAGCCCTCGTCGTCGGGAACCCCGACGTTAAAGGGAGCGAGCCCCTGTGCGACGCGGTCCGAGTTCAGCGTGGCGAGGTTGTCGATGCACTGCGAGCAGCTCACCACGCCCGCCTCGCGGAACTGGTTCACGCTCACCCGAAAGCTCGACTCGCCGAACCGGCCCGTCACCGCGCCGTAGACGTCCATCGTCTCGCCCGGATCGAAGAACGTGTCCATGTGGTCGAACAGTTCGCCCGGGAACGCCTGGTTCGCGAACGCGGTGGCCGTGGTTCCCGGCTCGCCCGGGTTGATCTGGTTGTAGAGCAGCGCCGACCCGAATCCCTGCCGGTTGAGGTCGCGGAAGTCGATCTCGCTGCCCTGCGAGTCGATGAACTTCGTCCCCGCCGCGTTCATCGTGTAGGGATGGGAGCGGACGAGGCCGATGTCACCGACCAGCTGGCCGAAACCGTACTCGCCGCGCGCGTTGATCATCAGCGTGTTCGTCTGCAGGCCCGTGCCGCGCTTCGTCGTGATCTCGATGACCCCGTTCTGCGCGCGCGAACCGTACAGCGACGCCGCCGCCGCGCCCTTCACGATCTCCACGTGGTCGATGTCCAGCGCGCCCACGTCCG
>CAZDZJ010000005.1:0-5273 GCA_964509895.1 uncultured Gemmatimonadota bacterium | reverse complement strand
GTCCGGCACCGGGCGAACCGCGGCAAGACGGAGGCGATGCTCACGGCCGCGGCGGCCGCGCGGGGCGAATACCTCGTCCTCTTCGACGCGGACCTGCAGCACTCGACGGAGGAGATCCCTCGTTTCGCGGCGCTGTTGGATGAGGGGTACGACCTCGTCGCCGGACGCAAGGTGGGCCGCTACGAGAAGCGCTTCGTCTCGAACATCTACAACGGGCTCGCGCGCGCCATCTTCAAGGTGCCCGTGCGCGACCTGAACGCGATGAAGGCGTTCCGCGCGGACGTCCTCGAGGGCCTGAAGCTGCGGCACGACTGGCACCGCTTTCTCGTCGTCCTCGCCCATGCCCGGGGGTACCGGCTGGGCGAACTGGACATCGACCTCCTCCCGAGGCGGCACGGGGAACCCAAGTTCTCCGGGCGACGGCGGATCCTGATCGGGATGCTGGACCTGGTCTCCGTCTGGTTCCAGCTCGAATTCGGACGGAAGCCGCTCCTCTTCTTCGGGACCAGCGGTCTGGCCATGATCGCCGCCGGCGTCTTCACGGGACTCGCGGCGCTCGTCCTGCGCTTCGGCTTCGGGCTCGGCTACCGTCCGCTGCTCACACTTGTCGTGCTGCTCATCGTGGGAGGCCTCCTCCTCTTCATCCTCGGTTTCCTCGCGGAAACGATGGCGCAACTGCGGGATGAGATCGAGGATCTCAAGCGCGATCCCCGTCCGTGAGGGTCGTGCACGTCGTAACCGCATTCCCGCGGTACGACGGCGACGTGATCACGCCCTGGCTCGGAACGCTGCTGCTGGCCCTGCGCGAGCGGGGGCTCGACGTGGGCGTGCTGGCGCCCGCCTACCGGGGTGGGGGCGCGACGGAGTGGCGCGGGATTCCCGTCCACCGTTTTCGATATGCCCCCGCCCGGCTCGAGACCCTTACCCACGACGAGACCGCGCCGGACCGTCTGCGTGCGAAGCCGGCCTATCTCGGACTCCTGCCGGGGTACATGCTGGGCGGAAGTCTTGCGTCGCTCCGGCTCGGAGCATCTTCGCCGCCGGACGTGGTCCATGTGCACTGGCCGGTGCCACACGCATGGTTCGGCGCCCTCGCCCGGGCCTCGGCCGCTGGCGGGACGGTCGTGGTATCGAGCTTCTACTCGGTGGAGATCCGCTGGGTCGAACGCCGTCTCCCGTGGGCTGCGCCCTTCCTTCGCTGGTCGATCGAGAGCGCGGACGCCGTGACGGCGATCTCGACGGCGACCGCGGCCGCCGTGGCGCGCTACACCGACCGCGAGGTGCCCGTGATTCCCTTCAGTGCGGCCCTCTCCGACCAAACGCCGGTGCCTCCCTCCGGTGGCCGGCCTCGGACCGCTGATGAGCGGGTGCGCCTCCTCTTCGTGGGGCGTCTTGTGGAGAGAAAAGGCGTCCATATCCTCATACGGGCGCTGGCGCGGGTGCGGGAGCGCGTCGATGCGACGCTCACGGTGATCGGAGAGGGGCCCCAGGCTGCCGCGCTGGCGGGGGAGGCCTGCCGCGCGGGTGTCACTGCCTTCGTGCGCTTCGCGGGCCGTGTCGATGAGGCGGTCCTCCGGGAAGCCTACCGGACGAGCGATCTCTTCATTCTGCCGGCGATCGTGGACGGCAAGGGGGACACGGAGGGGCTGGGCGTAGTGCTTCTCGAAGCGCTCGAATTCGGACTGCCGCTGATCGCTTCCGATGCGGGCGGCATCCCGGATATCGTGCGGCATGGCGAGACGGGGCTCCTCGCGCCTCCCGGCGACGCCGGCGCCCTGGCGGACGCCATCGTGCGCGTGGTCGAAGATCCCGCCGCGGCACGGCAGCGGGTCGAGAGAGGTCAGGCGCATATGCGCGAACACTTCGGACTGGCAGGCGTGGCGGATCGTCTCGTGCACTGCTACGAGACCGCTGCGGCGACGCGTCGTGGAACCCGGCCGGCTTCCGCCACGGCCCGCTGATGCGCGATTCCTTCGGTCTGGCCGCGCTTGGATGCGCGTTCCTTCACCTCCTCCTGGGGCTCCTCGTATTCGAACCCACGCTGTTTCCCGGTGGAGACAATGCGGGCTACCTGATCCTCGGTGACGCGCTGCGGAGCGGGGAGGGGTATCGGGACCTGTACCTCCCGGGGACCCCTCTGCATGCCCGGTATCCTCCGTTCCTGCCCGTGCTGCTCGCCGGCCTCGGGGCCGGAGGCGTGGTCGTCTCCAAGTGCGCCATGCTCCTGATCACGACCGCGACGGTGTGGGCCACCGCACATTTCGGGCGGAGATGGGTCGGGGAGGGGCCGGCTGTCGCTGCGGCGGGCCTGCTCGCCGTGAATCCGACCCTGCTGGAATACGGACATTATGTCCTCAGCGAGGGACCGTTCGTGCTGCTGATCGTGGCGGCTCTGTGGCTTTCGCAGCGGGAAGACCGACGAGGGGCGTTGCTCGCGATGGGCGCCGCCGTCGCGGCCTTCGGGACGCGTACGGCGGGCATGACGGTGTTGATGGCGTTGCCGCTGGCGTGGCTTCTCGCACGACGGCATCGCAGGGCCGCGTGGACGACGCTCCTCGCTGTAGGGACGCTCGCGGCCTGGGCGCTCTATCAGCGCTGGGCGGCGGCGGATCAGCCTGGGTACCTGTCCGCCCTCCTCCTGGTCGACCCGTACTCCCCGGAGGCGGGGACCGTGAATCTCCCGGGTCTCATCGAACGCGCGGCCCGAAACTGCTGGGCCTACGTCAGTCGCGTGCTGCCCGCCACCGTGCTGGGTCCGGGAGACGCCCCGGGCGGTGGCCGAATCGTCCTCGGGTTGGTGGCGTCGGCGGCGGCGCTGCTCGGGTGGACGAACGCGGCTCGCCGGCGCCTCGGGGCTCCGGAGGTTTTTGCGCTCCTGTACGCCGGCCTCATCGCCCTTTGGCCTTCCGTATGGACGGACCAGCGCTTCTTGCTCCCGCTCCTGCCCGTCGTCCTGTTGCTGGCGCTCTCGGCACTGTGGACGCTTCCCCCCCGCCTCCCGGTCCGGTGGCTGCGCCCGGCGGTCCCCGTGGTCGTCGCGCTATTCGGCATCACCTGGGTTGCGACGGTGGTCCCCGACCGCGTCGGCTGCATCGCGTCCTATCGTGCGGGCCGCCCCTGCGACGTGCCGGCTCTGTCCAGTCTCTACGACGCGGCCCGTTGGGCTCGCGAAAGCACGCCGGCCGACGCGGTCATCGCGAATCGCAAGCCGCGCCTCTTCTATTGGTTTTCGCGCCGACGCGGGGACGTATACCCGTTCTCGGCCGATGCAGGGACCGTCATGGAAGGTCTCGACCGAATGGGGGCCGGCTATGTGGTCGTGGACCAGGTGAGCGGGACGACCGGGCGATACCTGATCCCTGCCATTCGAGCCTTTCCGAACCGTTTTGAAGTGATCTACGAGGGAGGAGAGCCGGTTACCGTGATCCTGCGCCTGTTGCCGGCTGGGGCGAACATCGAATGAGGCGGCGGGAGACTGGGGGTTCGCACGCCCGGGAAACCTCTGACGGGGCTCTGTCGCGAATCAATGACTACCCGGGCAGGGACCTCGAGGCGATGTCCTCCGCCGTGCGATACCACGGCGACATCCTCCGCAACTTCGCGCCGTATCTCGGAGAGAGAATCCTGGAGGTCGGCGCGGGAAGCGGGAACATTTCCGAACTGCTTCTCGAGCAGCAACCCGCGCATCTGTACGCGGTGGAGCCGAGCGACAGGATGTTTGAACTGCTCCGTGAACGGTTGCGGGGAAGGCTCAACGCGAGCGTTCACCACTCTCTTCTCGCGGACTTCATGGAAAGGGAAAGCGTCGCCGGAGTGGACTCCGTGGTGAGCGTGAACGTCCTCGAGCATGTTCAGGACGATGTAGGAGAGCTGACGAGAATGCACAGCGCCCTGCGCCCCGGAGGGCACCTCTGCCTCTGGGTCCCGGCGCTGCCGGCGCTCGACAGTCCCTTCGATCGATCGCTGGGCCACTTCAGGCGCTATCGCAAGCGAGCGCTCCTGAGAAAGCTCGAACGCACGGGCTTCGTTCCGGTCCGGATCGCGTACCGGGACGTCGTCGGCATGCTGGCGTGGTTCCTCGTCTGCCGGGTCCTGGGTCAGGAGCTGAGTCCCGCGAAAGTGAGCATCTACGATCGGTTCGTGATGCCGGTCACGGGCATGTGCGGACGGTGGCTGCACCCGCCGCTGGGCAAGAACCTGATGGCGATCGCACGCAGGCCTTGATGGACGGCCCGACGAACCACGGGATTCGGGACCGCACGGTCTGGTGGTTCCTGGGCGCGGCCGCCCTGGTGACCGTGCTCTTCTACCGCGACTTCATTTTCCATCCGGAGCGGCTGCTATACGGGTCGGACATGCTGTTCGAGGGGATCTCGCTGCGCCGCTTCTACGTCGACGAGGTCCTGGCCGGCCGGGGCGTCCCGCTCTGGGTGCCGCACGTCTATGGGGGCATGCCCTTCGTGGCGATTCTGCCGGGTCCGATCTTCTACCCCTCGACGATTCTCTACTTCCTGCTGCCCCTCCACAGGGCCATCGGGTGGACCTTCGTTCTGCACACCTTCCTGAGCGGAGCCTTCGGGTATTTTCTTGGGCGCTCGTTCCGACTCCGACCGATGTCCGCCGTCGTGTGCGGTGCCTCGTTTCTCCTCACGGGATACGTCACTTCGCACCTGTTCGGGGGACAGGACGGGCGGATGTTCACGATGACGCTCATCCCGCTCGCTCTCGGGTTGCTGAACCGCGGACTCGAGCGGGGAGAATTCCGCTGGTTCGCGGGCCTGTCGTTCGTCATCGCGGCGCAGACGTTCTCGGCTCATGTGCAGATGATGTACTTTTCCAGTCTCGCGCTGGCGCTGTTCTTCCTGTACCACCTGGCTTTCCGGCTTCCCCGGCCGACTGGCCAGGTGTCGCCCTGGAAGGTGTACGTCCGTCCCGTGGCGTGGTTCACGCTCGCCAATGTGGCCGCGGTCCTCGTTGCCGCCCCCCAGTTCCTCCCGACGCTGACGATACTCGACGGCGTGGCGCGCGCAGCGGGGGAGAGGGGCTACGAATTCGCCGCCTCGTGGGCGCTGCCGCCACAGGAGCTAACGGCCTTCTTCCTTCCGGACCTGATCGGATCCCTCCCGGGATCATACTGGGGGCAGAATCCGATCAAGCTCCATACGGAATACCTCGGCGCCGTCCCGGTGGCGCTGGCGATCCTCGGCCTCTCCGCGGGATTTGGACGCTGGCTGGACGGTGACGGGAAGCGGGTGGTGTGGTTCCTGGCCGGC
>CAZDZJ010000004.1:0-14757 GCA_964509895.1 uncultured Gemmatimonadota bacterium | reverse complement strand
GCGGAGGCATGGTTCGGCGAAACGCACTGGGAGTGCCGGGCGCGCGCGGTGGTAGTGGCGACGGGATCGATCGAGCGGCCGCTCGTGTTCGAGCACAACGATCGTCCGGGGGTTATGCAGGCCGACACCGCGATCCGGCTGGCCCGCACGTACGGCGTACGGCCCGGCCAGGCCGTCGCGTTCAGCGTGGGCGACGACCTCGGGCTCGAAGCGGCGGTCGATCTGGCGTCGCTGGGGGTGGACGTACGCTTCGTCGCCGACGCCCGGCGGGAAGGCCACGATGCGGATCTGGTGGACGGCCTGACCGCGGCGGGAATCGACTTCCGGCCGGGCTGGGCCGCGAGCCGGGTGCAGGGCCGGGGCCGGGTGCGGGGCGTCGAACTGGCGGCGCGGGCGGGGAGCGGCGCGACGGGGAGCGGTGCGGCGGGCGACGCGCTGCGCGTTCCGTGCGATCTGCTCGTCGCCAGCGCGGGGCGGCAGCCCGACATCGGCGCCCTCTCGTGCGCCGGGGCACGCTTCCGACACGGCGAGCACACCGGGACCTTCGAACTCGAACGGCTTCCGCCGGATGTGTTCGCGGCGGGGGGCGTGCTTCGGCTCACCGATCTCGACGCCCTGCTGGCTTCCGGCCGCATCGCCGGGCTGGAGGCCGCCGCGGCGTGCGGTGCGGACGCCGCGCAGCCGCTGGCCCGGACTCGGGCGGAGCTGGCCGCGCGTCCCGGACCCGCCCGGGGCGCAGCGATCGTTCGCGGACCGGCGCCCGAACCGGGACTCGCCGCCGGCCACAAGGCATTCATCGACTTCGATGAGGACGGGACCTGGAAGAACGCGGCCCAGTGTGCTTCACTCGGCTTCGACGTGCCGGAGCTCGCCAAGCGGTTCGGCAACTTCGGCCTCGGACCCGGCCAGTACCGCGTGCCGGGCCAGAACCTCGCCATGGCGATGGCGGAGATCGCGGGGCGGCCGGTGGCCGAGTTCGCCGCGACCACGGTCCGCCCGCCGGTGATCCCACCGTCCCTCGCGACGCTGGCCGGGCGGAACCACGATGTACACAAACGGACGCCGCTCCACGACGACCAGGCATCCCGGGGCGCCGTCTTTCGCCGGGCGGGGCCGTGGCAGCGGGCGCGCTATTTCAGCGAAGACCGGCGCTGTCTCGAGGAGATCCGCAACGTGCGCCGGAACGTCGGGCTGCTCGACAGCTCGCCGCTCGGGAAGTTCCGGATCTGGGGACCCGACGCGCTGCGGGCCCTCCAGCGCGTCTACATCTCCGACATGAGCCGGCCCCGGCCGGGTCGCTGCGCGTACTCCGCGATGTGCAACGACACCGGGAACATCATCGACGACGGCGTGGTCGTCCCCGCGGGTGAAGACGAGTTCTACTTCACGACGAGTTCCAGCCGGGCGGGCTCCACCGTCGAGTGGTTCCGCTTCCACACGCGGTACGACGGCTGGGACTACAACCTCGTGAACCTCACCGACGCGCTCGCATCCATTAACGTGGCGGGGCCCAACGCACGGCGGGTCCTGGAGAAGATCACGCGAGCCGATTTGACGGACGAGGCGTTCCCGTATCTCGGCTGCCGCGAGATCGAGGTGGGGGACGGCGTGGCGGCGCGTTGCCTGCGGCTCGGGTTCGTGGGCGAGCTGTCCTACGAACTGCACGTGGGCGCAAGCTCAGGACAGTACGTGTGGGATCTGCTGTGGGAGGCCGGGGCGGAGTTCGGGATCCGGCCGTTCGGGTTGGAAGCCCAGAACTGTCTCCGGGCGGAGAAGGGACACGTGATCATCGGCACGGAGTCCGAGTCGCGCGTCACCCTCCTCGACATCGGCATGGGATGGCTCTGGGACCGCGGGGACACGGCCTCCCGGAAGGTGGGCGCCACGGCGCTCCGCTACTGCGAGGAACAGCCGGAGAGGCTGAAGCTCGTGGGACTCCGGATCGACGGCACGGGCGATTATGCCGCCGCCGGTAGCGGCGCCGCCGCTCACCAACCCGAGGATGGTGCGCTCGTCGTGGATGGCGACCGGATCGGGGGCTTCGTGTGCACGACCCGGTACAGCGAGACGCTGGGCTGGCAGTACGGCCTCGCCCTCGTCGAGGACCGGCTGGCCGAGAAGGGCCGCTCGCTCGACCTGTGCGAGTCGCTCGGGGAGCGGACCGTGCGTTCGACGGCGACCGTGGTGCCACCCCACTTCCACGATCCGAAGGGCGAGCGCCTGCGGACCGCCCAGGGAGGACGCCCGAGCCTGACCCGCACGGCGCCAGCGCCGGCGGCGCCCCCGGCCCATCGCCGGTCGCCGGTCCGCTTCGACGCCGTGCCCTCCCGCACCGAACGCCGGGCCGGCTGGAACGTCGTGCTCGACTACGAATCGGACCGCGCACCCGCCGACGCCCTGCGCCGCGCCTGCCTCGTCGACCTCAGCCACCGGGCCCGCTGGGACGTCCAGAATCGCGACATCCGGGCCGTGCGGCCGTTCGGCCTCGACGTGCCGCGCAGGCCGGGCGAAGCCGCGGTCCGCAACGGGCTGATGATCAACCGCATGAACGGGACGCAGGTCGCCGTCGGGCACGTCGGCCCCGGCGCGGCGCCCGCCATGCCGGACGGCCCCCACTACACGGACACGACGGATTCGCACTGCTGGCTCGCCCTTCTGGGTGACGCGGCCCCCGACGTGTTGGAGCGCGTCACGACCCTCGACCTCTTCGAGCCCGGACGCCCCCGGCCGTTCCTCACCCAGGGCCCGATCCTGCACGTGCCCTGCCAGGTCGTCACCTGGCGGAACGACGCCGTCCTCGTCTCGTTCAGCCGGGGGTATGCCCAGACCTTCGTCGAAGCCCTCCTCGACGCGGGTCGCGGCGCGGGGCTTCGCCCGGCCGGGGAGCGCGTCTTCACCGACCGGGTGCGGACGCTCGAGAGCTGAGGCGTTCCGGCGGGAACGCCTCGGGCACGGACCTCGCAATCGGACCCGCCCGCGGGTTCAGGAAGCCGCGGCGAGGGCGCGGTCCAGATCCTCCTCGAGGTCCTCGGGGTGCTCGAGACCGACGGACATTCGGAGCAGGTTCTCCGGCGCCCGCGTGGTCGGCCCTTCCACCGACGCCCTGTGCTCGATGAGGGAGTGCGTTCCCCCGAGACTCGTGGCGCGCGCGATGACCTTCACGTTCGCCGCGACCGCGAACGCCTCTTCGCGCCCACCCACGACATCGAAGGCCAGCATGCCACCGAAGTCGTACATCTGACGCGAAGCGAGCGCGTGCCCGGGGTCATCCTCCAGACCCGGGTAGTGGACCCGCTCGACGCGCGGGTGGGCGTCGAGGAAGCGGGCGACCTCCATGGCGTTGGCGCAGTGCATCGTCATGCGGGCGGCGAGCGACTCCAGTCCGCGCCGCGTGAGCCAGGCGTCGAACGGTGAGGGGACGAGCCCGCCGTCCTTCTGGATCCTGCGCAGCGCCTCGAGCGTCCCGCCCGGCTCGCGCACGATCACCGCGCCCCCCGTCACGTCGCTGTGGCCGCCGAGGTACTTGGTCGTGGAGTGCATGACGAGATCCACGCCGAGATCCAGCGGCCGCTGCAGAAGCGGCGTCGCCCACGTGTTGTCGCAGCACGAGAGGGCGCCGCCGGCACGCGCGATCTCGGCCAGCGCCTCGATGTCGGAGATGCGGATGAGGGGGTTCGAAGGCGTCTCCATCCACACGAGGCGGGTGTTCGCCCGCATGGCGGCGCGCACGGCGTCCAGGTCGGTCATGTCGACGAAGCTCGCCTCGATCCCGCGCTCGGCGAACTGATCCCGCAGCAGGACGCCGGTCCCGTAGTACGCGTCGTCCGCGGCGACGACGTGGTCTCCCGGCACGAGAGAGAAGATGACGGCGAACGTCGCGGCCATCCCCGAGGGAAAGGCGACCGCCTCCGACCCGCCCTCGAGCGCCGCCAGCGCGGCCTCGAGCGAGGCCCGATTCGGGTTCCCCGTGCGGGAGTAGTCGAACCCCCCGGGATACGACCCGTCCTCCCCGCGCTCGAAGGTGGTCGAGAGCGTGATCGGAGGCGCGATCGCCCGGCTCGTCCCGGCCGGGCCCAGGCCCGTCTTCACGGCCACCGTTTCGATTCGCATTTCCGGCTTCTCCGGGCGTCTCATCGTCGTCGGGCCCGCAGAACCCCGCCGGCGAGGACGCCGATCGGGCCCATGACGAGCATTGCGATGGGATACCACGCCGGTCCGTACGGATCGCCGGACGCAGCAAGGCCGGCGAGCGAGGCGAGGCTGAAGAAGACGAGGATCGCCGCCAGGACACCGGCGTGGAGCCGGGGTGCCCGCGGAGCGGCCAGGGCGGTGAGAAAGCCCGCCAGGACGCTGATCGCGAGGCGAACAGCGAGGCTCGCGGCGATGAAGGTGGTGCCCGGATCCATCTCTGGACCGGTGCCCGTGGTCGAGAGCATCAGCCGGCCGCCGATGACCGAGCCCACGGTCAGAACGACAAAGCCCAGGATGACCGCCGCGACGCTGCGCAGGATCGAGGCGTCGTTCATGCTCGACCACGTCTCGACCGCTTCATCGAGGTCGGGGCGCAGCCTCCGGGGCGGGGACCCGGGAGCGCTCATCTTCCGTCCTCCAGTACGGGAAGGACGATGTGCGAGGCGTGTTCGCCGGCGTGGTGAATCATGTTCTCCGCGACCTCCCACTCCGTCTCATCGTAGTTGTTGCCGCCCGTGTTCAGGTTGCGGTCGAAGCGGGGGAAGTTGGAACTCGAGACCTCGATCCGCACGCGGTGGCCGGGGGCGAACCGGTGCGCTACCGAATGGAGATCCACACGGACCGGATAGATTTGCCCCTCTTCCATCATCACGGGCTCCGCGTATCCGTCGCGGTAGCGCGCCCTCATGATACCCTCGACGATGTTGATCGCCCGCCCGTCGGGGTGGACGTCGAGGAGCTTCACGGTGAAGTCGGTGTCCGGAGCGCTCGAACTCACGTAGAGCCGCGCCTCGAGGGGTCCGGCGATCTCGAGCCCTCCCTCCCCGACCGGGTCGCCCGTGTAGACGAGCACATCCCCGCGCTCCTCGATATCCGACTGGTCGAACGCCCCGGGCTGGTCGTCGGGGTTCCCGGTGCAGCACACCGATCCCCCGCGGGAGGGGACGGGATCCGCCGGATCGTACACGAACCGGTCCGGGGGTTCCTCGCCGGGGGCCTCGGCGGAGAGGGCGCCGTCGCCGAGCCTCGTGTTCGCATGCCCGCCGCTCCGGAGATAGAAGCGCGTCGCGTCGGCCCCGGGGGGCGGCCACGTGTCCGCCGAGGCCCATTCGTTCCGGCCCAGCACGTAGTAGTGGACCCTGGGGATGTCGGTGATTCCGTTGTCCACACCCTTCAGCCAGTAGTCGAACCAGGCGAGGTAGAGCGAACGGTACGGCAGGCGGGCGTCCCCGAAGTCGACCTCTCCGACGACCGTGTGTTCGGTGGCCCGCTCGGACATGCAGTGGCTGGTGGGTGAGAGGATGACGTACTGGTGCGCGCCGCCACGCTCGGTCTCCGCGTTGTCCCGCATCATGCGCCACTGCTGCAGCGTTTCGTTGGCGCCGAGGTCGTACCACGAGTTCACGTGGAGCGCCGGCGTGTCGAAACGGTCGGTATCGCTCAGATAGCCGAGCCGGTCCCACCACTCGTCGGCGAGCGGCGTGCCGATGACCTCTTCCCAGTCCGTGTCCCGGTCGGGGGGACCGTACCTCCGCATGAGGTCGATGGTGGGCAGCTCGCGGAGGGCAGCGAACATCTCGACCGGGGGCGGCGGTTCCCCTCCCGACCGCTTCCGGCCGTTGCCGCGGAACCAGCCGAAGCTCGCGGAGAGCCCGAATGCGCCTCCCTCGAAGATGCCGAAGTATCCGTACCGCCCGCCGGCCGATCCGACCGACCCGCCCGCGGCCAGGGGGATGGCGGCGACGTGGGCCGGGTGGCGCTGCGTCATGAGTTGCGTCTGGTTCTCGCCCAGATAGGAGCAGCCGAATGTCCCCACCTTCCCGTTGGACCAGGGCCGGGTCGAGGCCCACGCGACGGCGTCATAGCCGTCCTCCCGGTCCGCCGCGGACAGCAGGTAATCCCCTTCCGACGCGTACTTGCCGCGCACGTCCTGGACGACGACGGCGTATCCCTGCCCCGCGAAGAAGCGCGCCGGAGAGATCGCGCCGGCCCGATAGGTCGCCTTGTCGTACGGCAACCGGATCATGACGACGGGGAGGCGGTCTCCCCGGTCGGCGGGCTCGACCGGCAGGTAGACGTCCGTCGCTAGACGCACGCCGTCGCGCATCGGCACCATGACGTCGGGCTCGACCCGCACCTCGTGCTCCGCCTCGGGGAGCGCGTAGGGATCGGCCGGATCCGGCGCGAATCGATGCAGGGCGGCGGCGGTGCCCTCCGCGCGCTCGCCCTCCGCGACCGGGGACGGGGACGCGCCTCCGCCGCCGGAGCAGGCGGCCAAACCGGCTGCCAGCGCGACCGTCATCGTGACCACGGGTGCCGGCCGTGATTTGTCCATCGGTTCCTTCTCCCCAAGATTCACGCGTCCGCCGAGAATCTCGAAGATGACACAACGCCCTGCCAGCGAGCGAGTGATCGAGTGACACCCGGTTCCAGCCAAGCCGATACACGGGAGTTGCAGACAATCCCCGGCGTCGGGCCAAGCATCGCGCGAGACCTGACCGAACTCGGCATCCGCCGCGTCGGCGATCTCGAGGGACGCGACCCGAACGAGCTGTACGAGCGACTCTCGGCGCAACGCGGCGTGCGCATGGATCCGTGCGTGCTCTACGTGTTCCGGTGCGCGGTCTACTTCGCGGAGACGGAGGGGCCCGAGGGCGAACTCCTCAAGTGGTGGAACTGGAAGGGCCGCGTCCACGCCAACGAGCGCCCCGGCGCGCCCGCCTGACGCACGGGAGACGGACGTGGCTTCGGACCTCCACGAGCGCATCTGCAATGTCGTCGCACGGATCCCCGCCGGCCGCGTCGCCACCTACGGGCAGGTCGCCCAGCTTGCCGGACTCGGCGGGCAGGCCCGTCTGGTGGGTTACGCGCTCTATGCCTCCGACCGTCCGCTCCCCTGGCACCGCGTGATCAACGCGCGCGGCGAGATCAGCCCGCGGGGCGACTCGTACTCCGAGATGATCCAGTACCAGCTGCTCGCGAACGAAGGCGTGGAGTTCGACAAGTGGGGGCGCATCTCGCTCAAGCGTTTCCGCTGGGACGGGGACGCGGCGCCCGGCGCCGACGACTCCCTCCCCACCGCTGGCGAGTCCCCGTAACCGTCCACACCTTGCAGTCCGAAGCCGCGGCTCCGTTGCCGAGGCCCATGGCGGGCCCGCCGCCGCGGCCCTGATCCGGAGCGCCGTATGCGTCGTGACGTCCGCATCCCTCCGACCCGCACCGCCACCGAGGGTTCCCTTCCGGCCCTGGCAACCGGTCTTGCGCTGGCGACGGGCCTCACGCTGGCGACCGGCCTCACGCTGTCGGCCGGTCTCGCCCCCGCGCCGCTGCAGGCGCAGGGCACGCGCGTCGAGACCGCCCAAGGGGCCGTCGACGGGGTCCTGTCAGACGGAATCCGCTCCTACAAGGGGATCCCGTTCGCGGCCGCACCCGTGGGGGACAGGCGCTGGAAGCCGCCGCAGCCGGTCGAGGCGTGGGGCCGGGCCACGCTGCGGGCGCACAGTTTCGGGCCGGAGTGCATGCAGACCCCCTACGGCGCCGGCTCGTTCTTCGGGGGCCCACCCGCCCCCACGGCGGAGGACTGCCTGTACCTGAACGTCTGGACCGGGGCCGCCGACGCCTCGGAGCGGCGGCCGGTCATGGTCTGGATACACGGAGGGGCGCTTACGCGGGGCTCCGGCTCGACCGGCATCTACGACGGCACCGCGCTCGCGAAGAAGGGCGCCGTCGTCGTCACGATCAACTACCGGCTGGGGGCCTTCGGATATCTCGCCCACCCCCTGCTCTCCGCCGAGTCCGAACATGGCTCGTCGGGCAACTACGGCGTCCTCGATCAGGTCGCCGCGCTCAAGTGGGTGCGCGACAACGTCGCGGCCTTCGGCGGGGACCCGGACCGCGTGACGATCTTCGGCGAGTCGGCCGGCTCGTGGAGCGTGAACACGCTGATGGCGACGCCGCTGGCGGCGGGACTCTTCCACCGCGCCATCGGCCAGAGCGGCGGGCGCTTCGGCCCGATGATGCGGCTCTCCGGGGCGCCGGAGGGCGGGCGTTCCGCCGAGGAAATCGGCGCCGCGTTCCTCGCGTCCCTCGGGGCGGAGACGCTGGACGAGATGCGGCGGCTCTCCGCCGCCAGCGTGCTGGAGGGGCTCGCCACGCCGGCCGGACGCGGCTTCAGGACGGCGGAAAACGTGGACGGATGGGTGCTGCCGACGGACGTGACGACGGCCTTCGCGGCGGGGACGCACAACAACGTCCCGGTGCTCGTCGGGTTCAACGCCGATGAGATGACCTCCCTCTCGTCGCCGAGGTCGGTTCCGGAGACGCTCGACGCGTGGCACGAATGGGTCGCCGGACGCGTGAACGATGAGGTGGAGAGCTTCAACGCCGCCTACCCCGTCGCCGACGAGGAGGGGATCTTCGACGCCTTCATGCGGAGCCGCGGCGACGCCCTGTTCGGCATCCAGATGCGGACGTGGGCACGGGCCTCGGAAGCCGCCGGGGCGGGGGCCTGGCTCTACTACTTCACGCACGAGCCGCCGGGACCGGCGCGGGAGTATCTGAAGTCGTACCACGCGGCCGAGATCGTGTACGCGTTCGGCAACGTGGGGCCAGGCGAGCGCGAGGCCGAAGACCGCCGGCTGGCCCGCGCCATGTCCTCCTACTGGGTGAACTTCGCCGCGAACGGGGATCCGAACGGCCCCGGGCTGCCGCCGTGGCCGGCATACAGGCGCGACTCCGAGGCGTACCTCGTTCTGGCCCCGACGATCGAAGCGGGCGCGGGCCTGCGCGCGGCCCAGCTCGACTTCTGGGACCGGCGGCTCCAGGCGGGCACCCCTTGAAGGTGATGCAGGCCGGCGGGCCGTCCGGATGACCGGATCGCTCTGCCAACGACTCGCGGCGATCCGTGCGGAGAAGGAGGCCGCGCGCCCCGCCGCGGCGACCGCCGTCATGCACGCCGGCACGGAGGCGCTGAGGAACTCCGGCATCCTCGATCGGGTGCCGGGACCCGGGGATCGCGCGCCGCTCTTCGCCCGCCCCAGCGTGCGCGGCCCCACGGTCCGGCTCGGGACGCTCCTCAAGCGAGGTCCGGTCGTGCTCAGCTTCTTCCGCGGGCGCTGGTGACCGTACTGCCGCGAGGAGCAGGTCGCTCTTCAGTCGGTGCTTCCGGAGATCGAGGCCAGGGGCGCGAGCCTCGTCACGCTTTCCCCGCAACTCGCGGAGTTCGCCCGCGGCTGGATCGAGGAAGACGGCATCGCGTTCGATGTCCTGCTCGACCTCGGGCTGGGCGTGGCCCGCGACTACGGCCTGACGTTCAGGGTCGAGGGCGAACTGCGAACGCTCTACCGCGACACGCTCGGCATCGACCTCGCGCGCTTCAATGGCGACGAATCGTGGGAACTCCCGTTGACGTCCACCTTCGTCGTCGACCGCGACGGGACGATCGTGTACGCCTCCGCCGACCCTGACTACACGGTACGCGCCGAGCCTGACGACGTCGTCGCCGCCATCCCGGGAATCGGCTGACGCGGTGCGCGAGGTGCGGCTGCTGCACGGACTCCGGGGCCGGATGCGCGACGGGGTCAGGCTCTCCGCGGACGTCTATCTCCCCGCCTCCGGAGGCCCCTTCCCCACCATCCTCACGCGCACGCCGTACGAGAGCGGGCGGGACGTGTTCATCGAGAACGGCGTCCGGTGGGCGGAGCGCGGGTACGCGTTCGTGGTCCAGGACTGTCGGGGCCGCTTCGAGTCCGAGGGCGTCTTCCACGCCTACCTCCCGGAGATCGAGGATGGACACGACACGCTGGAATGGGTGGCGGGCCAGGCCTGGTGCGACGGAAAGATCGGGATGTGGGGGCGCAGCTACGGCGCGCTGACGCAGTGGCTCAGCGCCCCGCTCGCGAGCCCGCATCTCACCTGCATGGCCCCGCACGTGATCTGCGACGATCACTTCGGGGACTGCCACTATCTCGGCGGCGCCTTCCAGTTGCTCCTCTCCTTCGGCGCGGCCGTGATCTGGGAGACGAACCTCGCGACGGTCACGGGCGCGCAGGGCGCGCGCCTGTTCCAGAATGCGAAGTTCTGGTCGCACCTCCCGATCATCGAGATGGACGAGCGCGCGATCGGGCGCCGGATCCCGTACTGGCGGGAGTGGCTCGAGCACCCGACGCGGGACGAGTACTGGCGTCGGCTCCGGGTCACGGATCAGTACGACCGTGTGAACGTGCCGGCCTTCCAGCAGGGCGGCTGGTACGACGCGTATCCCGGCTCCCTGCTGCGCATCCACGAGGGAATGCGGGAGGCGGCGGCCACGCCGCGTGCGCGGGCCGAGACCCGCTGTCTGCTCGGCCCCTGGTCGCACGAAGTGCCCGAGACGAAGACGGTCGGCGACCTCGATTTCGGGCCCGACGCGCACGTCGATGTCGCGCGGGAGGAGCGGCGCTGGTTCGACTGGCAGCTTCGCGGCGTGGACGACGGGATCAGCGCGGAGCCGCCGCTCCGCTGGTTCACGACGGGCGCCAACCGCTGGCGGGCCGGCGCGGAATGGCCGCCGCCCGGTACGGAGACCGTGCCGTGGTACCTGCACAGCCAGGGCCGCGCGAACCGTGACGATGACGCGCGGCTCGACCGGGTGCCGCCGGGAGATGAGCCTCCCGACCGCTTCGAGTACGACCCGCGTAGTCCGGCCCCCTCCCTCGGGGGGAACCTCTCCTCTCGTCTGATCGCGACCCACGCCGAGACCCCCATGCGGGGCGGGCCCGTCGAGCAGGCCCCGATCGAACGGCGGCCCGACGTACTCGTCTACACTTCGTCGGCGCTGGAACGCGACCTGGAGGTGTCGGGTCCGATCGAACTCGTGCTCTACGCGGAGTCTTCCGCCCGCGACACGGACTTCGTGGCGCGGGTGACGGACGTCGATCCGGCAGGAAGATCGTTCGTCCTCACGGAAGGGATCCTGCGCGCCCGCTACCGCGGAGGACTGGAGCGGATGGAGCTTCTGGAGCCGGGCGAGGCGGCCGAGTTCCGAATCCGGCTCTATCCGGTGAGCCACGTCTTTCGCGCCGGCCATCGGATCCGCCTGCAGGTGACGAGCAGTTGCTTTCCCCGCTTCACCCGCAACCTCAACACGGGCGAGGACGTGGGAACCGGCACGCGCATGCTGACGGCGAGGAACACGATACTCCATGCGACGGCGTATCCGTCGCACCTGCGGCTCCCGGTTGTGCGCCGCCACGGCGGCTGAACGCCTCTTGAGTTCGGCGCGCCCATGAGCACACTCGACTGGCTGATCGTCCTCGGGCTGAACGGGGCGATCATCGCTTACGGCCTCCGGCGTGCGCGCGGCACCACCACGAGCGGCGAATGGTTCCTGAGCTCGCGGGCGCTCCCGTGGTGGGCGGTCGGCCTGTCGCTCTTCGCGACCAACATGGACAACTCGGAGTTCGTCTCGGCGACGGGGACGATCGCGAGCGAGGGCCTGCACTTCCTCTCCGCGCATACTTTCGGCGGTCTCATCGGCGTGACGATCGCCACATTCGTCATCGTCCCTGCGATCTACCGGGCTGGCCTTTACACCAACTCCGAATACCTCGAGCACCGCTTCGGCCCCGGGACGCGCGTGCTCGGGGCCCTGATCCAGATCCAGTACCGGACGTCCGTGCTCGGGCTCATGATCTGGGCCGTCCATCTGACCCTGGTCGGCGTGGGCGGGCTGAGGCCGGAACTGTCCTGGGCGCTCATCGTCTCGCTCGTGCTGCTGTCCGGCATCTACACGGCGGTGGGCGGGCTGCGGGCCGTCGTCGCGACGGACGTGCTGCAGAGCGTGCTCGTGATGGCCGGCGGCCTCGCGGTGTGCGTGGCCGTCTGGCAGGCCGTCGGCGGATGGGACGCGATGATCGCGCAGCTGGAGAGCCTGGGGACGACGGCCGAGGGGCTCGCGCCGGGTCTCGCCGCCGCGGACCTGGCCCATGTGAGCGCGTTCCGCGGACGGGACGGCACCACGTCGCCGGCGGTCATCTTCGTCGCGTGGATCCTCATCTCGTCCGGCTGGTGGACGGTGAGCCACACCTCGACGCAGCGCATGATGGGCGCCCGGTCGCTGTGGGACATGAAGATGGCCGGCGTGCTGGGCGTCGGGGTGAGCCTCGTCATCCTCCTCTTCACGGACATGCTCGGCCTCTTCGGGCGCGCGCAGTTCCCGGACTTCGCGCGGCCCGACGAGATGTACCCGCACCTCATTTCCACGTATCTCGGGATCGGCGCCAAGGGGCTCGTCGTGGCCGGGGTGGTGAGCGCCGCAGTGAGCACTTTCGATTCGATGGGCTCGTCGATGTCGGCCGTCTTCACGCGTGACATCTACGCGCGCTTCGTCTCGCGCGACCGCGACGACGCCCACTACCTGCGCGTGGGGCGCATCGCGACCGTGGCGATCCTCGTGCTGGGATTCGCCTACCTGCCGCTGATCCTGCGCGCGCCGACGATGCTCGCCGCCTTCCGGTCGGTCACGTCGGTGTTCGTCACGCCGCTCCTCATCGTTTACCTCGTGGGCGCCGTGACGCGCACGAACCGGCGGGTAGGGATCGCCGGCCTCGCCACGGGAGGGATGTACGGCCTCCTCGGTTTCGTGGACCGGGAACTGGTCGATGTCGCGTGGCTGCCCTCCTGGCTGACCGGCCAGTGGGAGGCCTTCGTGTGGGCGGTCGCGTTCACGGCCGCCGGCTGCGCCTTCGCGGCGCTCCACCCCCGCTGGCGAGCGTCGGCCGGGACGGCACACGCCGGGGCTGCCACAGACCCCGGAACAGCGACAGACTCCGTTGCCGGCGGATGGCTGGAGAAGAGTTCGGGCGAACTCGATCCGGTCCTGCCCCATCCCTTCGAGGGGCGCGTCCCGCTGCTGGCCAGTCCGGCGCTCTACACGGGACTTCTCGCCGTGATTTCGGCGTGGCTCGTCTTCGGGCTGTTCTGGTGACCGCAGCCCTCACCGGGCCATTACCGGAGGTGTGACACTGGCGCGCCGCGCAGCCGGGCCGCAGCCTTGGGCGACGCCGAAGTGACGTCGGAGCGCAGTTCGGACTCGCACGCCGGGAGACCCATGAATCAACGCGCAGCAGGCCGCGACCATCTGGCGTACTGGCGCCGCAACCTCCGCTACGTGGGGGTCCTCCTCGCGATCTGGGCCCTCGTCTCCTACGGGGCCGGCATCGTGTTCGCCGACGCGCTCGATGCGATCCGGATCCCGGGTACCGGCTTCCCCCTCGGGTTCTGGTTCGCGCAGCAGGGCGCGATCTACGTCTTCGTCGTCCTCATCTTCACCTACGTCTTCCTCATGAACCGCCTCGATCGGGAGTTCGATGTCGACGAGCGTGACGAGGAGGGCGCGGCATGACGGTCCTCCAGTGGACGGCGACGCTCGTCGGGCTTTCGTTCGCGCTCTACATCGGGATCGCGATCTGGTCGCGGGCCCATTCCACGAGCGAGTTCTACGTGGCCGGCAAGGGCGTCCATCCCCTCGCCAACGGGATGGCGACCGCGGCGGACTGGATGTCGGCCGCCTCCTTCATCTCGATGGCCGGGATCATCTCCTTCCTGGGATACGACGGCTCGGTCTACCTCATGGGCTGGACGGGCGGCTACGTGCTGCTGGCGCTCCTTCTCGCACCGTACCTGCGGAAGTTCGGGGCCTTCACCGTTCCCGACTTCGTGGGCGACCGCTACTACTCCCAGACGGCGCGCGTCGTGGCCGTCATCTGCGCGATCTTCGTCTCCTTCACGTACGTCGCGGGTCAGATGCGCGGGGTGGGGATCGTCTTCAGCCGCTTCCTCGAGATCGATATCACGCTGGGCGTCGCCATCGGGATGGGGATCGTTTTCTTCTACGCGGTGCTCGGGGGGATGAAGGGGATCACGTACACGCAGGTCGCCCAGTACTGCGTGCTGATCTTCGCCTACACGGTGCCGGCGATCTTTCTCTCGATGATGATCACGGGGATTCCGATCCCCCAGATCGGGTTCGGCGCGGCGGAGCAGGAGACGGGGACATTCCTCCTCGACCGCCTGAACGGCCTGCACGAGGAGTTGGGGTTCGCGGCCTACACGGACGGGACGAAGTCGACACTCGACGTGCTGGCGATCACGGCGGCCCTCATGGTGGGAACGGCGGGGCTGCCGCACGTGATCATCCGCTTCTACACCGTACCGCGGGTGCGGGACGCGCGGATCAGCGTAGGCTGGGCGCTGGTGTTCATCGCGCTCCTCTACACGGCGGCCCCGGCGGTGGCGGTGTTTGCGCGCACGAACCTGCTGAACACCGTGACGGAACAGCCGTACGCGGAGATGCCGGAGTGGTTCACGAAGTGGGAGACGACGGGCCTGATCTCGTTCGAGGACCACAACGGGGACGGTCTCATCCAGTATGCGGGGGCGGACGCGGTCGACGCCGGGGGTGCGCCCGTGCAGAACGAACTCACGATCGACCGCGACATCATGGTGCTCGCGAACCCGGAGATCGCGCGGCTGCCGAACTGGGTGGTGGGGCTGGTGGCGGCGGGCGGGCTGGCGGCGGCGCTGTCG
>CAZDZJ010000003.1:0-13425 GCA_964509895.1 uncultured Gemmatimonadota bacterium | reverse complement strand
GTCGGGGGACGGGGATCAGGGGGCGAGGAGCACCTTTCCCGCGCCCGGTTCGGCCGCCCGGCGAAAGGCCTCCGCCGCGGCGGCAAGCGGCAGGTGATCGTCGATGAGATCCCTGACCTCCACCTCTCTTCGCTCGAGCGCGCACAGGGCATCCTCGAAAGGTCCGCAACGGGAGCCGAGAAGTCGGATTTCATCTACGACAACAGATGAGATGTCGACGGATAAATCGTTTGCGTGAGTACTCTTGAGGATCATCGTCCCGCGCGGCCGAACGGCCCTGCGGGCGGTGATGAAGCCGCCCGCCGCGCCGCTGCATTCGACGACGAGATCGTAGGCCGCCGCCTCCACGCCGGCCACCGTCCCGGCGGCGAGGCCGGCCGCGCGCGCCCGGGCCAGGTTCCGTTCCGACCTCCCGGCGACCTCCAGCCCCGGCAGCCGAATCGCCAGCACGCGCGCCACGAGCTGCCCCAGCCGCCCGGCGCCCACGACGAGTACTCGCGTCGGGCGACCGGATTCGAACTCGTCCTCGACCTGCTGCAGGACGCGCCAGGCGGCCGCAACCGGCTCCGCGAACACCGCAACCTCGTCGGAAAGCGACTCGGGCACGCGGTGCAGGTTCGCGACCGGCACCCGCAGCCACTCGGCGAAAGCGCCGTCGCGCCCGCGGATGCCGATGACCTCGCGGCGAGAGCAGTGCGTCCACCGGTTCACGGCGCAGTTGGCGCAGCGGGATGCGGAGGCTCGTGAACGGCAGGTGACGTTGATCTCGGCCACCACCCGCGCGCCGACCCACTCGGGCGGCCCCTCCTCGACGCGGCCCACGAACTCGTGCCCCGGGATGCCCGAGAAGTCGCGGTATCCGCGCACCAGCTCCAGGTCCGTTCCGCAAATCCCCGCCAGCGACACGCGGATGAGGGCTTCCCCGGGCTCGGCAGCGGGCTGCGGGAGGTCGTCGCGCACGCGGACGATGCCGCCGTCGATCCAGGCCGCGATCACCCGCGGCGCCGCTCCAGGATCGTGCGGAACGAGCGGGTCTCGAGTTCCGCGGCCGTGAGACCGGAGCGCGCCGCCTCCTCTTCCGTCAGAGCGCCGCTCGCGAGCCCCCGGAGGAAGAAGTTGAGAAGACCCTGGCCCGAAGCTTCATCGTCGAACACCGAGCCCGTGAGCACGGCCCGGCCCGCAGCGGAGACGAAGCGGTCGAGCCGGCTCGCGGCCGCGTCCAGGCCCTCGTGGAAGAAGGAGAATACGGCCGCGAAGCGGGAAACGAGCTGCGCCGGATGAAGGTCCCAGCTCTGGTAGAACCCCTGGTCCAGAGATCGCCGAATATCCGAATAGTGCAGGCGCCATGCGTCATGCACGACGGCCATGTTTTCCGCCCGCTCGTCCGGCGAGATCGCCGTCCTGCCGCGATGCGGCTCGACGGGCAGCACGTTGGTCGCCCCGTCCGAAAGCTGGACGCCGGCCCCCGCGAGCGAGAGCTGAAGGACCTGCCGGGCCATGTCGCACAACGGGTGCCCCAACGTCTGCGCCTCCGCCGCGACCGCCACGGCGCCCGTGAGGTCGTACGCTCCCAGGTGCACCGTGCGGCACCGTCCCCCCGCCGCCGCGACAAGCCCGGGGAGGGCAATCCGCCCGTCCGGCGCGATGAGCGACTGCGGCGTCTCGATCATGAGGTCGATCGCCACCCGCTTCTCCGGCAGGCCGAGCGTCGTCTCGAGCCGATCCAGGGCCCCGGCGAGCCGTTCCACCTGGCCGGCCGCGATGATCTTGGGAAGAAGCACCGTGAACCCGTCCGGCAGATCGCGCCCGGTCCGCGCGAACGCGGCGAGAAAGAGCTCGAGCGTGCGCAACGCCCGCGCACCGGTGACCTGGGACAGCGACTTGATGCGGATTCCGAGCGAGGGCGGCAGACTGTCGGCCTCGGCTCCCGCCGCGACTTCCGCCGCCGCCGTCGTCGCCGCCTCATCTTCCTCCGCCTCGGACCGGCTGCCGAAACCATCTTCGAAGTCGATCAGAAAGCTCTCGACCGGCTCGCGTTCGAGCTTCGCGCGCATGCGCCCGTGCACCGTTTCCGCGGTCCCGGAGGAAAGGTGAGGCGCGAAGGCCCGCTGGAGCGTGCCGGCGTCCGCCGCGTACCGGTCGAGATAGCCCGCCGCGATCCGTCCGAGCTTCGCCGCCGTGTCTCGCCGGAAGAGGTGAGCCCCGCCGGCAACCGTGTGCACGGGCTGTTTTTGCATGGGCTCAACTTCCGCGGCTCCGGGCGCCGCAGCAACGACTCCGCCGCCGTCACCCGGGAAAACTGGCGACAATTCCCCTGGTCCCATACGATTGCGGGCGGTTATGTCTCCAAGCGACTCACGGGCCGGGGAACGTAGCGCCTGTCGGGCGGGGTAAGCCCGAGGAGAAACGGTGGAGCCAACAAACGTCGGAAATCCCGACTACTACCACAAAGTCGTGGATTGCCAGTGGGCCTGCCCGGCCCATACCAACGTACCGGGTTACATCCGCCTCATCGCGCAGGAACGGTACGACGACGCCTACATGCTCAACTGGGAGTCGAACGTCTTCCCGGGCATCCTCGGCCGGACGTGCGACCGCCCCTGCGAGCCCGCCTGCCGGCGGACACGCGTGGAGGAGAAGCCGGTCGCGATCTGCCGTCTCAAGCGCGTCGCTTCCGACCTCCGCGGCGACGTCACGCCCCGCTTCCCGGATATCCCGAAGCAGAAGAACGGCAAGCGGATCGCCTGCGTGGGTGCGGGGCCCGCCTCGCTGACCGTCGCCCGCGATCTCATGCCGCTGGGCTACGAGGTCACGATCTTCGAGAAGAACGACCGTCCGGGCGGCCTCATGTGGACGAACATCCCGCAGTTCCGCCTGCCGCCGGAGGTCCTGTGGGAGGAGATCGACTACATCCTCGACATGGGCGTGGACATCCGCTACAACGCGCCCGTCGAGAGCATGAAGTGGCTGCTGGAACAGGGGTTCGACGCCATCTTCGTCGGCTCCGGCGCCCCGCGCGGCAAGGAACTGCGCCTTCCCGGCCGCTACGATACGGACCACATCTACATTGGCATCGACTGGCTCGAGTCCGTCGCCTTCGGGCATACGCACGCGATCGAGGAGAACGTCCTCGTCATCGGCGTGGGGAACACGGCGATGGACTGCTGCCGGACCTCGAAACGGATCGGCGGCACGAACGTCAAGGTCATGGCGCGCAAGTCGAAGCCGTACTTCAAGGCCTCCCCGTGGGAACTGGAGGATGCGGAGGAGGAACTCGTCGACATCGTCGAGAACCACTCGCCCACCGAGTTCGTGGTCGAGGACGGCGTCCTCAGGGGGATGAACTTCGACATCGTCGAGTGGCACGAGAACGACGAGGGACGCCTCGTCGCCACGAAGCTCGATGAGGCGTTCTTCCCGGCGGAAGCCGTCATCCTCGCGATCGGGCAGGAGACCGCGTTCCCCTGGATCGAGGACGACGCGGGGATCGAGTTCAACAAGTGGCGCGAGGCGGTCGTCGACCGCACGACCTTCATGTCGACGCGCGATGGCGTGTTCTTCGGCGGTGACGCGGCGTGGGGGCCCGAGAACATCATCTGGGCGGCCGAACACGGGCACCAGGCGGCGATCTCCATCCACGCGTACTGCAACGGCGAGGACCTGCGGAAGCGGCCGCCCGAGCACATGAACCTCGTGAGCGCCAAGATGGGGCTCCACGAGTGGAGTTATTCGAACGACTACGAGTACGCGGCCCGCCGCAAGATGCGGCACGTCCGCCTCGAGGAGCGCCTCCGGAGCATCGGGACGGAGGTCGAGGAGGGGTTCGACCTGGAGCAGACGCTGACCGAGGTCGAGCGCTGCCTGAACTGCGACATCCAGACGCACTTCACGGGGAGCCTGTGCATCGAATGCGACGCGTGCATCGACATCTGTCCCCTCAGCTGCCTCACGATCACGCACGACGGAGATGAAGCGGAACTGCGGACGCGGCTGACCGCGCCCGCGGAGAACACGGAGCAGGACATCTACGTTTCCGAGCCGCTGCCGCACACGGCCCGCGTCATGGTGAAGGACGAGGACCTCTGCATCCACTGCGGACTGTGCGCGGAGCGCTGTCCGACGGCGGCCTGGGACATGCGGACGTTCGACCTGCTCAAGCCCTATGCCGGGCAGGACGCCGACCATCCCTACTCCGGGATGGGCATCGAGGAGATGGCGCCCGGCGGCTTCGTTTCGGTGCCTCCCTGACGGAATGACCGGCATGAAGGCGGACCGCGCGAACGACTTCGCGCTCAAGATCGGCACCGTGAACGGCACGGGTTCCGCGAGCGCCAACGGCCTCATCATGCAGTCGATCTTCCGGATGGGGGTCCCCGTGTCCGGGAAGAACGTCTTCCCCTCGAACATCCAGGGCCTTCCCACCTGGTACGAGATCCGCGTGAACCGTTCGGGGCACGTCGCGCGCACGCCGGACTTCGACCTCATCGTAGCCATGAATCCGGAGACCTACGCGGAAGACATCGAGGAACTGATCCCCGGCGGCTGGCTCATGTACGATTCGAGCTGGCCCATGGCGGATACGCTGCGGCGGGACGACGTGACCTTCCTCGGCGTCCCGCTCGCCGAGATGTGCGTGAAGCACTTCGATGGCGGGCGCACGCGCATCCTGATGAAGAACATCGCGTACACGGGCGCCCTCGCCGCCCTCCTCGACATGGACATGGACGTCATCCGCAGCCTGCTCGAGGAAACGTTCGGCGAGCGGAAGAAACACCTGCTGGATGCGAACTTCAAGGCGATCCGGCTCGGGTACGACTACGCGACCGAGCACTTCGAGTGCCCGCTGCCGATCCGACTCGAGGAGATGGACGCCACGCGCGACTCGATTCTGATCGACGGCAACACGGCGGCGGCGCTCGGCTGCGTCTACGCGGGCGCGACGGTCGCGGCCTGGTATCCGATCACCCCCTCGACCTCGCTCGTCGACGCCTTCACCGCGTATTGCCGGCGGCTGCGCGTCGAGGAGGAGACCGGACGGAGCAAGGCCGCGATCCTCCAGGCGGAGGACGAACTCGCGGCGGCGGGCATCACGATCGGCGCCGGCTGGGCCGGGGCCCGCGCGTTCACCGCCACCAGCGGCGCCGGGATCTCCCTCATGACGGAGTTCATCGGGCTCGCGTACTACGCGGAAGTCCCCTGCGTGTTCTTCGACGTCGAGCGCGTGGGACCGTCCACCGGGATGCCGACGCGCACCCAGCAGGGCGACATCCTCCTGTGTGCCTACGCCTCGCACGGGGACACGAAGCATATCTGCCTGTACCCGAAGGACCCCGCGGAATGCTTCGAGTTCAGCGTGCAGGCGTTCGATCTTGCGGAACGCTTCCAGACGCCCGTCTTCGTGCTCTCCGACCTCGACATCGGCATGAACGACTGGGTCGTGCCCCGCTTCCGGTGGGATGATGCGTATCGGCCGGACCGCGGGAAGGTGCTCGACGCGGAGGCGCTCGAGGAGGTCGAGACCTTCTACCGCTATCTGGATGTGGACGGGGACGGAATCCCGTATCGCACGATCCCCGGCGAGCATCCGAAGGGCGCCTACTTCACGCGCGGCTCGGGCCATACGAAGTACGGCAAGTACACGGAGGATCCGGACGAGTACCAGGAGGTCATCGACCGCATCGCCGTGAAGATCGACAGCGCCGCGGAGGCCGTGCCTTCCCCGGAGATCCGCTCGCGGCCGGACGCGCGTTACGGACTCATCACGCTCGGGGCCTGTGACGGGGCGGTGCGCGAGGCCATCGAGCGCCTGGAGGCGGAAGAGGGACTCCGCCTCGATTACATGCGGATTCGGGGGTTTCCCTTCGCGCCCGAGGTGGGGCGCTTCATAGAGGCCCACGATCTCAGCCTCGTCATCGAGCAGAACCGGGATGCCCAGCTGAAGGCGCTGCTCACGCTGGAAACGCCGGCCTCCAAGGATCGGCTCGCCTCGATCCTCCGCTACGGGGGGCTGCCGCTGAGCGCGCGCCATGTCATTCAGGGCGTGAAGGATCGCCTCGGCCTCGTGGCGGAGGCCGCCGAAGGAGTGGGCGCATGACGTACATCGCCAAGCCGCGGGTCTTCCACCCGAGTCTCGAGAAGAACGAGCTGGGGCTCACGCGCCGCGACTACGAGGGCGTGATGTCGACGCTGTGCGCGGGCTGCGGCCACGATTCCGTCACGGCCGCGCTGATCGAGGCGGCCTGGGAACTCTCGATTCCGACGCACCGGGCCGCGAAGATGAGCGGGATCGGCTGCTCGTCGAAGACGACCGCCTACTTCATGTCCGAATCGCACGGCTTCAACAGCGTGCACGGCCGGATGCCCTCGGTCGCGAGCGGCGCGAACGCCGCGAACCGCGACCTCGTCTACCTCGGGGTCTCCGGGGACGGGGACTCGCTCTCGATCGGTCTCGGGCAGCTGTGTCACGCGGTGCGCCGCAATCTGAACCTGCTCTACATCATCGAGAACAACGGGGTCTACGGCCTGACGAAGGGCCAGTTCTCGGCCTCGGCAGACATGGGTTCGAAGTCGAAGCGGGGCGTGCCGAACGAGCAGCCTCCGATCGACCCGGCGCTGCTCGGACTCTCGATCGGCGCGACCTTCGTGGCGCGGAGCTTCTCCGGCGACAAGAACCAGCTCGTGCCGATCATCAAGGCGGGGATCCGGCACCCGGGTCTGGCCCTGGTCGATGTCATCTCGCCCTGCGTGACGTTCAACGACCATGTGGGTTCGACGAAGAGCTACGCGTACACGCGCGAGCATTTCCGGGAGGCGGTCGAGGCCGCGTTCGTGGCCCCGAAGGACTTCGTCCCGCAGGCGGACGAGATCACGGCCGACATCGGGTCCGCCGATGTTCGCGACGTCCGCATGCACGACGGGAGCGTGATCCGCTTCCGCCAGGTCGAGGGCGACTACGATGCGACCGACAGGGACGCCGTGTACGGCTACCTGCGCGCGCGGCAGAACGCGGGCGAGGTCCCGACCGGGCTCCTCTACGTGGATCCGGAATCGAGGGACCTGCACGACGTGCTGGGCACGGTCGACCGGCCGCTCTGGGACCTCCCCTTCGAGGACCTGTGTCCGGGAGCCGATGCGCTCGACGCGCTGATGGAGAACTACCGATAGCGGCTGAGCGGCGGGCGGCCCGTCTCGCGGCGGTGCAGCCCGTGCTTCCGTCGCGCGACGTCGCTGCGTCGATCGGCTTCTACGTCGGGCGGCTCGGTTTCGAACTCGCCTTCGCCGACTCCACCCGCGATCCCGGATACGCCGGGCTCAGGCGGGACGGGATCGAGTTGCACGTTCAGTGGCACGATCCGGAGGAGTGGGCCCGGGTCGAGCGCCCCATGCTCCGCTTCGTCGTCCCCGAGGTCGAGGCGCTGTTCGAGGAGTACCGGGACCAGGGCGTCTTCCATGAACGGACGGCGCTGCGGCGGACTCCCTGGGGTACGCGCGAGTTCGCCTTCTACGACCTCGACATGAACGGGCTCACCTTCTATCGCGATCTCGCCGAGGGCGAGGCGCCCGACCCGGCTGCGGGCGAGGATCGCTCCGAATGACTCCGGAATGATCCAGGCCATCCTTCGGCGGTTCGGGAAGCCGGACGCGCGGGCCGCGGCCCCGCGCCAGGAGGATGCGGTTACGCCTCGTCGCCCGGGTCGGACACGTACTTCGACACGCGGGCGCCGACCAGCGCTCCGAGGACCGGGCCCCAGACGTATGGGAGCGAGAACGACCCGATCCCCAGGGCGACGGCGGGGTTGAGCACCCCGTTCGATCCGTGAGCGGCCCAGGAGATCCCGACGACGAGCGCGCCGCCGATGACGGCTCCGGTGAGCCGCGCGGGAATGCGTCCCATGAAGACGGCCGCGATCGTGAAGGCGAGCAGCCCGGCGCCGAGCATCTCGGCGATCCCCGTGGAGGCGGCCGCGTCGACGGGTAGCGAGGCGGGGTCGGCGAAGAGCAGGCGTCCGAGGGCGAGGGCGAGCCCGGCCCCCGCAAACTGGGTCGCCATGAACGTTCCCGCGTCCCGCGCATCGAGCTTGCCGATCGACCAGATGGCCAGGGTCACCGCCGGATTGAGGAGACAGCCGGAGACGGGTCCGAGCAGATGCACCAGGACCCCGAGCGTCAGTCCCGCCACCGCCGGTGCCGGGATGGGGAAATCCGCATGGTTGATGGAGATCACGGTGGAGAGCGTGAGCACGAACGTGCCCAGCAGTTCGGCGGCGACAGCCCTCGGTCTCATGCCTTCTCCCGGAGCGGGGATCGTCAGTGGGCGCGGCGGCCGTCGCCGGAGCGCGCATGGGCGACATGACGTAAGATCACCGGCGCCAGCATACGACGATTCCGCCGCCCCGGGCCACCGTCCCGGCGAGGGGTTTGCATGACCTGGAAAGCTCCCGACGACTGGCTTCGCATCGAGACCATCGACGCGCACACCGAGGGGGAGCCCCTTCGCGTCATCGTGGCGGGCTTCCCGGAGCTTGCCGGGGACACCGTTCTTGCACGGCGCCGCGCAGCTCGCGCGCGGCACGACGAACTCCGCCGCGCGCTGATGTGGGAACCCCGCGGGCACGCGGACATGTACGGCTGCCTGGTGATGCCTCCGGTGGGACCCGACTCGGATTTTGCCGTCCTCTTCATGCACAACGAGGGCTACTCGACGATGTGCGGCCACGGGATCATCGGCGTGGCCAAGATCGCCGTCGAGGCCGGCTGGGTCGGCGGGGCGGGGAAGGAGCGGCCGGTCACGATCGACACGCCCGCCGGCCTCGTCCGCGCGACGGCGGTTCTGGAGGGGGAGCGGGTGCGGGAGGTCCGGTTCCTCAACGTGCCTTCGTTCGCGCCCCTGCTGGGACGGAACGTGGAGGTGGAGGGGCTGGGGCCGGTACACTTCGACCTCGCGTTCGGCGGCGCCTTCTACGCCTACGTCGATGCGGATGCGCTCGGGCTTCCTCTCACGCCCAACGGCGCCGCCGCCCTGATCGACGCGGGGCGGCGGATCACGCGCGCGGTGTCCTCTTCCGCCGCGGGCGAGATATCGCATCCGGACGACCCGGATCTCGGGTTCCTCTACGGCACGGTGTTCACCGGTGCCGCGGCGGATCCCGCGCACCACTCGCGGCACGTCTGCATCTTCGCGGATGGGGAACTCGACAGAAGTCCGACGGGGACCGCGGTGAGCGGCCGTCTGGGCATTCTGCACGCGCAGGGAAGGATCGCCCGGGATACGGAGATCGTCGTCGAGAGCATCATAGGCGGTCGCTTCAGCGGTCGGATCGTCGGCACCACGACCGTCGGCGGCCATCCGGCGGTCGTGCCCGAAGTCGGCGGCCGGGCCTGGGTCACGGGCCGGCACGAGTTCCTGGTCGATCCTGAAGATCCGTGGCGGGAAGGCTTCCTCGTCCGATGACGACCGGCTGCGCGCTCAAGCCTCGCAGTCCCCGGGAGGTGGAATGCCGCATATCGAGACGGTAGCCCCGGACGACGCGAGCGGCCTCGTGGCCCGCGAGTACGAGAAGGCCATCCGCCGAGCCGGGCGCGTCTTCAACGTGATCGGCATCCAGAGTCTGAACCCGCCGGTCATGCGCGCCTCGATTCAGCTCTACGAGGCGTTGATGCTCGCGCCGGGGCCGCTGGGACGGGATGTGCGCGAGATGCTGGCCACGGTGACGTCGCGCGAACTCGACTGCTTCTACTGAACGGAAGCGCACGGGGAGGATCTCCGTCAGGTCACCGGAGACGACGAGCTGGCGCGCGCGATCCGGACCGACTACCGGACCGCCGATCTGGACGACAAGACGCGCTGCCTGCTGGACTTCGCCGTCGCGATCACCCGCGATCCCACCGCGACAGGATCCGGCGAGATCGACGCACTGCGGGAAGCGGGTTGGACCGACGCCCAGATCCTGACCGCGACCGAAGTGGTCGGCTTCTTCAACTACTACGTGCGGATGGTCGAGGCGCTGGGCGTCGAGCCGGAACCGGAGATGGAGCGGGATCCGGAGGTGTGGCCGAATCCCTGATCACATCTGTCGCGCCGGCGGCCGGCTAGCCTCGCGGTCGGCCCCGGGCCCGAGCCACGCCGGTCGACCGCGAGCTGCCGCCGGACCGGCGCACCACGCCCGCCCCCCGCGAGCCCCCTCCGGACCGGCGTACCACACCTGAGGGTCGGGATGCGCCGCCGGACCGTCTGACGACGCCACTCGACCGCGAGGGGCCGGCAGGCCGCACCGTTGGCCGCGGTGATCGCGGGACGGACTGCCGCATCGCGGGCCGCCTCGTAGAGGGCGTGCCGCGAAGGCTGGGCCGGGAAGGCCTCGCAGTCGTGGGTCGCACCTGCGGCCACGTCGGCACGGCCCGCGCGGACGGCCTGGTCGGATTCGATCTCGCCGTCGGCCGCGTCGTCGCGGCCCGGGTCCTCTGGATCGAAGGCCACCCCGAGGCGCCCCGTTCACGGAGGATCCGGCGCACGCCATCGCCGCCCGTCGGCGTTCGCGGGGATGCACGCGGGGCGGATCGCTGGACGCTGCCGCTCCCCGACCGCGTCGCGGGCCGCACGACAGGTCGTCTGGGCGCCCCCGTGGACTCTCGCGCCGTGGGTCGCCGAACCGCCGGGCGGGTCTCGGTAGTGGATCGCGGCCGGCTCATCCGCTGCACGCCGGGGCGTTCCGGCCGCAAGGTGCGGCCCTCCACCGACCGCCTCGTCACCCGGACCGGCGCCGTCCCCGTCGCCCGCGACGCGCCGCTTCGGGCCCCGACGGTTGCGTCGCGAGGGCGGGCCGACCGGCCATCCCGGCTGCGCAGCACGACCCGTTCGATCTCCTGCGGGAGGCGTCCCCGCCGGTCGATGAAGGCGTTCGCGTCGCCCACCCGACTCCCATCACGCCGCACGGCGCGCCTCAGCCCCGCGAGCGTCTCCGCCGGGCGCTGCCATGCTCTCCGCCCGAGGGACCGGGTGTCCGTCAGCAACACGCCGCGCTCCAGCGCGCTGCGCCGCCGGCCCAGGTCGGAACCGCTGACCGCGTAGAAGAACTGGCGCCGGTGCCCCAGCCGCCCGTGCGGCAGGAACGTCCAGTGGCGGTAACGGCCGAAGGAGCCGCCGATATGCCCGTAGACCCCGAAGTGGAAGCCCCAGCGGCTGCCGTAGTAGCCGCGGTAGTGCCGCCAGTAGTATCCGGAGGGAATCCAGCCCGCGTAGCTCGGGCCCCAGTACCAGTAGACGTGCGCCCCGGCAAAGCGCCGGCCGGGAAACCAGATCCAGCCCCAGTGCGGGTGCAGATCCCACGTGCCGTAGTGGTAGGGCACCCAGCCCCACGGCTCGTAAGAGACCCAGAACAGCCCGCTCGGCGTGTGCCGCCAGCGGCCGTGCCGGTACGGCGCCCACCCCGAGGAGACATGCGGCCGCCAGGCGAAGCCGGCATCGACGTGTACCCAGGACCCGTGACCCCTGAGCGTGGAAGCCCCGTAGTGGAGGTTCGGGTCCACGTGCGCCGTGTACTCGCCCCCGGCGTAGCCGCCCACGTCCCGGCCCCATGCCTCGAGGCGGTCCAGGCCCGGGGCCGCCGCGAAGTCGAGACGATCGCCGCGTGCCCCCTCGACGAACAGGCGCTCTCCGCGCCGCACCTCGGCCAACTCGGTTTCCGTCGTGACTTCGGCTGCGCCGTCGCGGACGACGACCTCGCTGCGGAGGCCGTCCACGACAATGAGGAAAGAGCCTGGTCCCGCCGGTCGGATCGTGGCATTCGGCGTGACGAGGATCGGTGGCTCCCCGGTGCCCGCCGCGTCCGCCACCACGAACTGAAGCCTTCCCCGCGCCAGTTCCAGCACCGATCCGGGGTCGCCGCCGCCCTCCGAACTCGCGATCGCCCGGAAGAACAGCTCCGCTCCGTCGCCGATGCGAACGAGATGCCCGTCGCCGAGGACGACTTCGATCCGCGACTCGCCGGACGAGAAGAGGCGGTCGCCGGCGAGGACGGGCTCGTTGACGGAGACCTGGATCCGCTCGCGCGGGTCCCCCTGAATCAGCGTCCCGGACCCATCCAGAGCCCTCACGTACCCGTAGCCAGTATCCATGCCCATCTGGGCGACCGCTTCGTCGTAGCCGAAAGGATCCTGCGGCTCGGCCTGATCCGCCCGGAGCGGGGAGCCGGCGAACGTCAGCCCCCACACCACCCCGGCCACCCCCAGCTGTCGCCGGTGCCGGTCAAGTCGCCAGCCGGTACGTGCTCCTGACTCTGCGTAACGCATCCCGAACTCCCATCGCCTCCGGTCCCGTCCCCGACGGCTGGGTTGCCGTCCGGGGCGTCGTCAGGAGCTAGACGGTTCGGATGAGGAGTCGGTCACTGGGGCAGGTCGTCGATCCACTCCGCGATGAAGACGTTCGTGTTCCCCTCGTGGGATCCGTGGCGGTTCGACGCGAATACAAGATACCGGCCATCGGGGGAGAACATCGGAAATGCCTCGAATTCCTCGCTGAACGTCACCTGCTCCAGGCCGGTTCCATCCAGGTTGATCATGTAGAGGTCGAAATTCCGGCTGCTCGGGTCGTTCATGTCGGAGGCGAAGATCACCTTCTCTCCGCTCGGGTGGAAGAAGGGGGCGAAGTTCGCGGCCCCGTTGTCCGTGAGGCGCACGCGGTTCGAACCGTCGGCATCCATGACGTAGATGTCGAGCACGCCCGGGCGGACGAGGCCGTCGGCGAGGAGCGCCCGGTAGTCCGCGAGCTCCTCCTCGCTCTCGGGATACCTCGCCCGGTACACGATCTTCGTCCCGTCGGGGGAGAAGAAGGGGCCGCCATCGTATCCCGGCTCGCTCGTGAGTTGCTGCACGTCGGAGCCATCCAGGTTCATCGAATAGATGTTCAGATCTCCGTCGCGGGTGGATGTGAAGACGATCCGCGAACCGTCCGGTGCGATCGTCGGCTCCGCGTCATACCCCGGGCTCGAGGAGATCACCCGGACGTCGGAGCCGTCGGGCCGCGCCGTGTAGATGTCGTAGTCGTAGAGCGCCCACACGTAGCCGCGGCGCATGTCCGGGGGTGGGGGGCACTCGGGCGCCGCGTGATGCGTTGAACTGTAGACGATTCTGGAATCATCCGGGAAGAAGTAGCCGCACGTGGTCCGGCCGAGCCCCGTCGACACGAGACGCCGTTCGCCGCCTTCAACGCCGACCGTGAAGATCTGGTCGCACTCGTATTCGCCCTGGTGCTTTCGCTGAAAAATGAGGCGTTGGCCGTCCGAGGAGTAATACGCTTCGGCGTTCTCGCCCTCGAAGGTGAGCTGAGACAGACTCGCGAAGCGACGCTCCTGCGGGAGGGGATCGCGGGCCACGGCGGCGTTGTCCCCGCCGTTCCCGTTGGCCGCGGTGCCGGTTTCCTCTCCGGCG
>CAZDZJ010000002.1:0-30610 GCA_964509895.1 uncultured Gemmatimonadota bacterium | reverse complement strand
GGAGGGGGCGGCGGCGTGCCCATGAGCACCTCCATCACCCACTTGCCGCGCAGCACCGGCGACGTGCGCGCGGACATCGAGGTGAGCAGCAGCACGCTCCCGTGCCCCAACACGCCGCGCCGACTGTCGTCCGGGTACGTCACACGGCGGAACCCCGGCCCCGAGATCCCCGGAATCCCGTAGTGCGCCGCGAGACGCTCGTTCAGGAAGGTGTAGTCCGCCGTGAACAGTTCGAGCAGGCTCCGGTCTTCCCGAACCAGGTGGTCGAAGAAGAGTTGCGTCTCCCGAACCAGGTCTTCTCGCAACTGCCCCGTGAAGTCCGGATAGAGATACGGCTCCGGCTGGTTGTCCTCCGCGTCCTGAAGCCGCAGCCACTGCGAGGCGAACCGCGTCGAGAGCGCCTCCGCGCGCGGGTCCGCCAGCATCCGCCGCACCTGCGCCTCGAGGACCGCCGGATCCGAGAGTCGCGCCTCCGCGGCCAGCGTCAGCAGTTCGTCGTCCGGGCTCGCCGCCCAGAGGAAGAACGAGAGCCGGGACGCCAGATCCACGTCGGCGATCGGGTAGCTCGCGCCGGGCGCGACCTCGGAGGGCGCCTGTTCGAGACGGAAGATGAAGGAGGGGCTCGCAAGGATCGCCTGCAGCGCCGTCCGAACCCCGATCTCGAACCCCTCTTCCACCACGGCGTCGTCGTAGAAGGCCATCGGCCCCGCGAGGTCCGCTTCCACGACCGGACGCCGGTACGCCTCGCGCGCGAGGCGCGCCACGATCGACGCCGCGCAGGCCCTTGCCTCCCCGGGTCCCGCCTCCGCGGGCCGCGCCTCGACATGCCGCGCCTGCATCGCAGCCCCGTCCCGGCCCGGATGGCAGTCGAAGATCTTCCGCCGGCTCGCCGTCTCGGAGACGCCCGCGCTGCGGCGCGGGCCCGTGATCATCAGCTCGCTCAGGTGCGGAAGGGCCGTGATCCCGTAGTTCGCCCACGCCTGCGAGTCCTCGCCACCGACGAAGGACCACCCCGGCGTCTTGAGGCGGTCCTCGTACGGCCCCTCGATGGTGCGCACGAACGCCGCCGCCACCTGGCGCTGGCCCGCACGCACGAGGATCGGTTCGGTGCGGATCGGCACCGTCGAGCGCCCGCCGTGTTCGAGGCCGAGGAGCGCGACTCCCTCGCCGTCGATCGAGATGTCGACGTCCTGGTAGCGGGTCCCCTGGCCGAAGAGCGTCTCGAGCGAGATCACGTACTCCCCGTCCACCGGGAAGTCGTGCGTCACGGCCATCCCGCCGCGCGTCCCGTACGGCGTGCCCTCGATGTGATCCCAGGCGTGCTGCGAGACGTCGATCGGGTTCGTGTACTTGGCGGTCTTCGAGAGGGCGTCCGGGTTTCCGACCGCGATCCGGCTCACTTCCGTGGCGGCCCTCAGGTACGCCTCGAGGAGGGTCGTCGAGAGACCCTGCGCGTCCGACATGTTGTCGAAGGCGCCCAGGTAGGTGTCCGCGGGGAGCCAGCGGCCCGCGTCGATCTCGAGGTCGAGGAGGTCGCGGATCACCCGCTCGTACTCGGCCCGGTTCAGCCGCTGGAAGCGCCGCGATCCGGGGTTCCGGTCCCGCGCGGCCGCGCGGTCGATCACCGTCTCGAGCGTCTCGACGAGGGCCCGAAGGGTGTCCGGCGGCGGGCGGCGCTGCCCCGGCGGCGGCATCATCCCGGCGCGCAGCTTGCGAATCATCTTCTCGGCCGTCGGCGCCCGCTCGTGCGCCGCGTCCACGTCGAACGTCTCCAGGATGAGGTTCCCGCGCAGCAGCCGCCCGTTGTGACAGCGCACACAGTATCGCCGGACCACAGCGGTCAGGCCCGTCGTGTCGACAAGGGCAGCCACGCCGTACTCCGGGAGAGGTGCGGCGGGCGCCGCATGGGGCGCACGATTCCCCGATGGCTGCCCCGTGAGGGCGAACCACAACCACAGAACCGCACTCGTACCCAGTATCTTCACGCGCCCGCCCAGGGAGAACGAGGGATGACGGTGCCTCGCAGCCTCTTAACCTAGGAAACAGCATCTCCACGGGCCACGCCGGGTCGGGACTCCTGTACCCGGCCAGCGCGCGAGACGTGCCTGCCTCCTCCGACTACCGGCGACCGGCGGGGACGAGCCTCACGATCCCGGTCGGGGGACCGTCCACGTCCCGCGTCTCTCCGTCGATCGCCAGGTAGACGAACCCGTCGGGGCCCTGACGCACGTCGCGGATGCGGCCGATCCCCTGCAGGAGGGTCTCCTCGTGCGTCACCTCCCGGCCCTCCATCCGAAGCCGCGCGAGGCGTCGCCCGCTGAGGCCTCCGACGAGCATGTCCCCGCGCCACTCCGGGAAAGCGTCGCCGGTGTAGAAGAGCATCCCCGAGACGCCGATCGAGGGCACCCAGATGTGCGTGGGCGGCGCCATGTCCTCCATGAGCGTGCCGGAGTGGATGCGCGAACCGGTCCGGTAGTTCACGCCGTATCCCACCACCGGCCAGCCGTAGTTCAACCCCGGCTCGATCAGGTTGAGTTCGTCGCCGCCCTGTGGACCGTGCTCGTTCTGCCACAGGTCGCCGGTCTCCGGATGGACCGCCATCCCCTGCGCGTTGCGGTGGCCCCACGTCCAGATCTCGGGGTGGATTCCCGTCTGGCCCACGAACGGGTTGTCCTCCGGAATGCCGCCATCGTCGTGAAGGCGGATCGTGCTCCCGTTGTGGTTCGACAGGTCCTGGGCCGGGTGCGCCTCCAAGTCGCCCGCCGAGGGCCACTGCCGGTCGCCCAGCGTCATGAACAGGTAGCCGTCGCGGTCGAAGGCGAGGCGGCCGCCCCACATCGAGCTTCGCTCCGTCCCGTTTCCGAATGCGTCCGCATGGAAGAGTTCCTCGACATCGGCCAGCCGGTCGTCCTCGAGGCGGCCGCGGGCGATGGCGATCGTGCCCAGCGAGTCGGGCCCCGGCTTCACGTAGCTGAGGTAGAGGAGCCGGTTCGTCTCGAAGTCCGGGTGCAGGATCGCGTCGCGCAGTCCGGCCTGCTCGAAGCCGGCCATGGAACGGGCGCCGCGTCCCAGCGCCCGGATCGGCGGCAGGCCCTCCACGGAATCCGGCAGGAGCACGCCATCGCGGACGATGCGGAGGCGGCCCGGACGTTCGGTCACCAGCAGGTCGCCCTCGGGCGTGAAGGCCAAGGCGAACGGACGCACGAGGCCGTCCGCCACCTCCTCGATCCGGAAGTCGTGGAGTGCGGTCCTGACGATGGCGTCGTCGTCTGCCGGGTCTCCACCGCCGGCCGTGCACGCCGCGATGGTCAGGAGCGATACCGGGAGCAGTCGGGAGAGGCGGTGATGGCTCATGAGGGGATCGTCCGTCCGTGTCAGGGGAGTCATGCGGCCTCTATACTTATGCGTCCCACGGGAGCCAGACAGGAGGTAGACATGCTTCGCGCCCACACAGTCGCACCGATCCCGGCCGCTCGTCCCGCCGTCCTCGCCGTCGCGGCCGCACTGGCGGCCGGCTGCGCCGCCGACGGCGGCGAAGGAGGGGCCGGCGCAGTCGCCTTCGAGGGCGCCCGCCTGATCGCCGGCGACGGCTCGGTCATCGAGTCCGGCGTGTTCGTCGTGGAAGACGGGCGGTTCGCCGCCGTCGGGGCGGGCGGCGAGGTCGACGTGCCCGCCGGCGCCGAGCGCGTGGATCTGGGCGGGAAGACCGTCATGCCCGCCATCGTGAACGCCCACATCCACCTCTCCTCCGAGCGCGACGAACGGATCGCCCAACTCCGGCACATGGCCTACTACGGTGCGGGGGCCGTCGTGAGCCTCGGCACCGAGACCGGCGGCGTCGGGCTGGAGATGCGCGGGGAAGTGATCCCGGACGCGGCCCGCGCGAAGACGGCGGACCGCGGGATCACGATGCCGGAGCCCGGCCGCTCCGAGGCCCCTCACTGGGTCGAGACGGAGGAGGAGGCGCGGGCCGCGGTCCGGGAACTGGCCGAGCGTCAGGTCGACATCGTCAAGATCTGGGTCGACGACCGCGGGGGGCAGTACGAACAACTCCCCCCGGAGCTCTACGGAGCCATCATCGACGAGGCGCACCGGCACGGCCTCATGGTGACGGCGCACGTCTTCTATCTGGAAGACGCCAAGGGGCTGCTGCGGGCCGGGGTCGATGTCTTCGCCCACGGGGTGCGGGACCTCGACGCGGACGACGAACTCATGGCGCTGTGGGCGGAGCGCCCGGAGGTCGTCCTCGTCCCGAACCTCCCGGGGCCGGGGGTGGCGCTCGACCTGAGCTGGCTGAGCGGCACCGTGCCCGCCGACCGGCTGGCCGAGATGCAGGCTGCGTCCGTCGACAACCCCGCCGCCCAGGCGTCGTTCGGCATCCAGGCGCGGAACCTGGCGCGGTTCGCCGAGGCCGGCATCAGGATTTCGTTCGGCACGGACGGGAACGCGGCCTGGGCCCCGCACCAGGAGATGGAGGACATGGTGCGCTCCGGCATGACGCCCGGGGACGTCATCGTGGCCGCGACGAAGACGTCCGCCGAACTGATGAACTGGGACGAACTCGGCGAGATCGCGGACGGCAAGAGCGCCGACTTCATCATCCTCGACGCGAACCCCCTCGACGACATCACGAACACGCGCCGGATCGACGCCGTCTACCTGCGGGGGACCATGGTGGACCGCGAGGGAATCAGCGCCCGCATGCTCGGCGCCGGAACGCAGTGACGCGCGCCGTCTGCCCCACTCCGCGGGAACGCTACCCGGCGGTCGAGTCCCGGTGATCCGGCTTCATCCCGTGACGCTGGAGGGCCACGGCGTGCGCCTCGAGCCGCTCGGTCGCGAGCACGCGGGGGCGCTCGCCGAGGCCGCGTCGGACGGGGAGTTGTGGAACCTCTTCTTCACCTTCGTCCCGGCCCCGGACGAGGTGACCGACTACATCGAGTCGGCGCTCGAAGGCCGGGAGGCCGGCCACATGCTGCCGTGGGCGGTACGGCTCGCGGAGTCGGGCGCCGTCATCGGGTCCACGCGCTATCACGACATCCTGCCGGACGTCGACCGGGTCGAGATCGGCTACACCTGGTACGGCGCGAGCCACCAGCGGACGCACGTCAACACGGCCTGCAAGCTCCTCCTCATGACGCACGCCTTCGAGACGGTGGGGTGCGGCGTAGTCGGACTGCGCACGGACGGCATGAACCTGCGTTCCCAGCGGGCCATCGAGGCGCTCGGCGCCAGGAAGGACGGCGTCCTCCGCAACCACTCGCTACGCCGCGACGGGAGCGTGCGCGACGACGTGATGTACTCCGTGCTGCTCCACGAATGGCCCGCCATCAGGCGCCACCTGGAAACCCGCCTCTGGCGCCACCGGTAGCTCCGCGGCGCCAGTCCGGCGAGCCCTTACGATGTGCTACCTGCCGAGGGGGATGTCGACCTGTGTGTTCTCCCAGGAGAAGCGCAGCGTACGGTCCACCAGCTCGAAGGTCATCGTCTCGACCATCTCCGCCGCGGCCGAAGGCAGTGCCGTGAAGCGACCCACCTCGGTGGCGCGAACCTCGGCGTCGATCGGGATCCCCCAGCGCTCGTAGTTGGAGTTCAGATGGAACTCCCACTCGTCTTCGCCCGGGATCGCGTACAGCGAGTAGCTCCCCGCTTGAAGCGGGACGCCGCCGAACGATGAGGCTGCCGACAGGTGCACTGTCGTGGGTTCGTTCGCCCCCAGGCGCCAGACCTCGCCCCAGGGCACCAGCTCCCCCATGACGACGCGCTCGCGGGCCGAGGGCGCGCCGTAGCAGAGGAGTCCCCCGCCTCCCTCGACCGAGAAGCTCAACTCCCGAAGCGGGCTCTGACGATCCTCCAGGTCGCCCATGACGACGCAGGCCAGTCCGGGGTCCGCCGTTTCGACCGCGTCCCCGGCTGCCTCCGCCATCTCCTCCTCGCCGGCCCCGGAATCTCCGCCACACCCAAGGACCAGAATGACGGCCAAGTACCACGCGCTGCTTCGCTTCATCTCTTCACCTCCAGGAATCCTGTGCAGGGGCTATCTCGTCCACACCACGACGAGCCCGCAGCGGGACGGCGGGAACTCCGCCGGACCCGCCGCCAGCCCCTTGTATATTTCGAGACCCGCGATCTCGCTCGGTCTCACGAAGTCGTCCAGCGACATTCCCCTCGAGGGCATGCCATCCACATAGAAAGACAGCGGACAGGGACCCTGGACAGGCCCGGAGAGCCTGGTGTTCACCAATTGGCAGTCGGTACGCCGGACTCTGCATTCGAGACGGATTCCCGACTCGTCGGCGATCATGTGCGAGATCTCCACCGGGCGCCGGCGATCGACATCCTCCGCCGTGTAGAAGGTGCCCGTGCCGGCGAGTTCGCCCCAATGCCTGCGCTCGTAGAAGCCCTTGATCTCCAGTCGGCGCAGCCTCGTCACCGTGGCCACGATCGGGCTCATCTCCACGGGGTCGGGGACCATGCCGATCTCCACCTCCGTGGTAAGGCCGGCGGAGACCTCGACCACGTAGGAGAGCGGCGCGTACCCGAGGTGCCGCACCTCCAGTCTCTGGGAGCCGACCGGAACGCCGCTCAGGATGAAGTCCCCCCGCCGGTTGGTCTCGGTCGTCCGCAGACGGCTCGAAACACCGACGGCGGCCGAAACCACCGGATCGTCAGTGATCGCGTCGTGCACCCGGCCGATCAGTCGGCCGGTCCTCCCCTGTTCCGGCCGCAGCGTGAGCGTGACGTCGTGCAGCGTCCCGGCGCCGAGGGCCACGACGGCCTCCTCGCTCGAACCGGGGCCGAACTCGGCCCACAGCGTGGCCTCCGTTGCGTCCCGCGGCGCGCAGAGAGCGAGGCTCCCGGCGTCTCCGACCTCCTGACGCACGGGCCTCCTCGCGCGCCCGGTGGCGGTCCACCGCACGATTACGGTCGCGCCCCGAACCCGGGTCATCTCCGCCTCGTCGAGCACCACCACCCGGAGGGCGGCCCGGTCGTCGCAGTCGGGCTCCTGAGCCGCAAGGTCCCCGCCCGCGGCGCCAAGTCCGAGCACCGCGATGAGTCCCCCGGCAAGTCCTCTTACGGCCAATCTGTCATCGCGCATCCGGGAACCTCCCTCTCACTTCTCCAAGACTGGACTCGAAGGCATCCCGGATCAAGCGAGCAGGAGGAAGCCGGCCGCGGCGAGGGCGGCGGCGGAGAGAGCGTAGGGCAACTGCGTCAGGGCGTGCTCGACCACGCCGCAGCCGCTGCCCCGGGCCGCCAGTACCGTGGCGTCGCCGTAGAAGCAGGTGTGGCTCCCGAACGCGCTCGCGGAGATCAGGGCGCCGATCACGAGCGGCATCTCCGCCCCGACGGAGTTTGCGAGCGGAAGGACGATGGGGACCGCGACCGCGAAGATCCCCCAGAACGAGGCCGTCGCGAAGGCGACCAGCGACATGGTCAGGAACGTCACGGCCGGGAGCAGCCGTGGCGTCATCAGCGGTTCGACCGTCTCGATGAGCCAGGCGGTCAGCCCGAGGCCGTCGTTCACTTCCTTGAGGAGGAAGCCCCCGAACACCGTCGCCAGGGGGACGATCATCGTGAGCACGCCGGCCATGGCGGTGTCGAGCGCCGCGCGCACGCGCAGGAGCCTCGAACCGATGACGATGGCGAGGGTGACGCCCAGCGCCACGACCACGCCCTTCAGGATGTCGAGGTCGAGGATCCACGTGGCGGCCACGAGCGTCGCGATCGGGACGGCAAAATGCCACAGGCGCGCGCGCTCGGCGGCGTCGGGATCCGTCTCGCCCTCGAGCTTCCCTTCCTCGGTGCCGGGAGGGACGACCCGGCCCGTCTCGCGGGCGCGGCGCTCCGCCTTTCGCATGGGGCCGACGGCGGGGACGAGGCCGGTCGCGACGAGAAGGGCCAGGGCCACCGCGATCCACGCGTAGAGCATGAACGGGATGGCGTCGATGTAGAGCGAGAGCCCCCGGCCCGGCGCCGCCCACCCGGTGTCCTCCAGGAGACCGGAGAAGTAGGCGGCCCACGTCGAGACCGGAACGAGGATGCACACGGGCGCCGCGGTCGAATCCACGACGTAGGCGAGCATCTCCCGCGAGACGCGGTGCCGGTCGGTGAAGCGCTTCACGGAGGAACTGACGGCGAGGACGTTCAGGTAGTCGTCGATGAAGACGGCGAGGCCGAGGAGCCACGTTACGGCGAGCGAGCCGCCGCGCGTCCGGATCCGCGCCGAAGCGGCCTCCCCGAAACGGGCCGCCGCGCCCACCCGGACGAGAAGCGTGATGAGGCTGCCGAAGAGCGCGCACACGAGGATGATCCAGCCCACCGTCTCGTTCCGCATGACCGCAACCATGCCGTCGGTGAACGCGGTGAGCGGATCCCGGGGCGCGAGGATCACGAACCCGACGAGCGCCCCGGCGATCAGCGATTCCACGGGGCGGCGCGTGAGGACCGCGGCAGCCAGCACGACCGCCGTCGGGACCAGGCTGATGATGCCGAAATGCTCCAGCGCGCCCTCCATTCCCCGGGTGAAGGGTCAGCCCAGCCGCACCTCGTCGCCGACCCTCACATGACCCGGCCCGGCCACCTCGCACTTCACGCCGACGTTCCCCTCGTTGTGGTCGAAGGCGGCGCGGAGCACGCGCGGGTCCTTCGGGAGATCTCCGAGCGGGAGCGTGACCATCACGCAGCGCATGCACGGCTTGGTGACGTGCAGGCGCGCCCCGCCGATGTGGAGCGTGCCGCCCACCCAGTCGTTCTCGACGAACCCGGCCGCCCCGTCGACCGGTCGGATCACGAGGTTGGGCCGGAACCGGCTCACGTGGAAGTCGCTCCCGGGGACTAGCCCGCGCAGGTGGTCGAGGCTCGCGGTCGTCAGCGCGTGCAGCCCCGAACTGTCGAAGAAGGTCCCGGGCGGCAGTTCCCACTCCGTGATCTCGTCGCGGTACGTGCGTCCGTCCTGGACCAGCCCGTCCATGTCCGGCCAGTGGTACTCGCAGGTCGCGCCCTCGGCGGCCTGCGTCGCGAACGCCACCTCCCGGCCCAGGAGCGCGCTCAGACGAGCCTCCAGCCGGGCGCGGCCCGTGTTCGACAGCGTCGTCCCGTCCTCGAACCGGACGCGGATCGACGCTTCTCCGTTCTCGCGCACGAAGCGCGCGGACAGGTCGTAGACGGCGCCCCACAGCCGCGGCCGTTTCGCGCTCACCACGCGTCCGGTTTCGCGATCGATCAGCGCGCACGCGCGATCCCCCTCCATCCCCCGCGGCGTCACCCGGGCCGCCTCGAGGGCTTCTCCCCCCATCGACTTCACGGGATAGCGGTGGAGGCCCACGACGCGCCCCACGACCTCACCCGGCGGCGCCCCCGCACCCGCTCGATCCGCAGCCGGGCGGGCACTCACCGCACGAGAGACGCGAGATAGGCGAGTCCGGTCCCGCCGAGGAGCACGAGCCCGACCCAGCTCAGGCCCACCATTCCGCGTCCGGGCCGGTACTTCAGCGGTACGGCCTCCGACGTGACGGCGCAGAGGTTGAAGTAGCCGAGGATCGGCGCGGTCAGGAACGCCACCGTCGTCGCAAAGTCCACCATCGCGGTGAGGCTGCCCGAGAAGCTCAGGATGATGAAGAAGGCGATGACCGGAAGCGTGACCATGCTCCACCAGTAGACCGGCCCCACGCGCGTCACCGCCTCGGCCGCGACGTAGCCCCGCAGATTCGCCAGCGTGCGTTCGATCGCGCGCGGGAAGCCGTCGGTGACCGCGAGAAGACTCGAGAAGATCGTCGCCATCGCCGCCACGAGCACGATGGGACGGGACCACGAGCCCAGCGTCGTGCTGTACATGTCGACGAGCTGCGTCGAGAACACGGCCCCCGCGGCGCTGAGGGTGACATCCGCCTGGTAGAGGACGGTGGCTCCCACGAACACGAACACGAGGGCGAGGATCCCGGTGCCGGCGAAGCCCACAAGGAAGTCGCGCTTCGCGTCCGCGACCGATGTCTCCACGCCGGCCGACTTGTCCTTGGCGAGCGTCCACAGGCTGCTCCACACGGCAACATCGACCGGCGACGGCATCCATCCGATGAGGGCGAGGAGGAAGGCGAAGGGGACGACGGTGCCGATGACGTCGCCGGGCCACAGGGCGACCGTCGAGAAGTCGGCCCGAGGCGCCGACACGAGGGCGGCCGCCACGGTGGAGACCACCAGCATCGCGAGCAGGATCTTGATCGTGATGTCGAGGCCGCGGAAACGGCCCACGGCGAGCACGGCGCAGCAGGCGCCCATCAGCACCGCGGCGGTCGTCGCCAGGTGCCACTCCGCCCCGAAGGCGTAGCGCGTGAGGAAGGCCATGAACATCGCGAGCGCCGCCAGCGAGATGATCGCTGTCAGGAGGGTGATGGCGAGGAACAGCCACAGCGCCCAGATCCCGATGTCGCGGTAGCCCTCGACCAGACTCCGGCGCGTGGCGGCCGCGTAGCGCGCCCCGTACTCGAAGAAGGGATATTTAAGGATGAGCGCGACGACAATCACGCCGGCGAACGCGAACCCCGCCTCCGCCCCCGCGCGCGTGGACTGAACGAGGTGGGAGACCCCGATGGAGGTCGCCGCCCAGATGAGGCCGGGACCGAAGCTCCTCCAGAAACTGGAGCGGGGACGGGCGGCGGGTGCGTTCATGGGCCTTCTCCGGCAGCGGCGGGTCGCAGGAGTCCGTGGGACCTGAGGATGCCCCTCCCGCGCCGGATGGTGCAACGCCGCGAGGAACGTGCAATAGTGCATCGCCGTTCTTCCGCTCCTCGAACGCTGGAGAAGTCCCCGTGCTATCCACGCTCGCGCTCGCCGCGCTGATACAGGCGCCCGCCGCGGCGCAGGAACTGTCGCCCGGCACGCGCTACGACCCGGAGATCCCGACGCTCGAAGAGGTGGCGGGACACGGCTTCACGGAAGCCGTCACGCCCCCGGGCGACGTGATCCGCTACATGGAGGCGCTCGCCGCCGCGGCCCCGGAGCGAACCCGTCTGATCGAGTACGCGGAAAGCTGGGAGGGGCGGCCGCTCGTGGTCCTCGTCCTCGGATCGGAGGAACGCATGGCGCGGCTCGACGCCGTGAAGGCGGGTCTCCGGTGGCTCGCCGACCCTCGGGGCCTCTCCGACGGACAGGCCGAGACGCTGCTGGCGGAGCTTCCCGTCGTGACCGCGCTCATGCACGGGGTGCACGGGAACGAGATCAGCTCCAGCGGCGCCGCCATGGCGGAGGCCTACCACCTGCTGGCGGCCGTCGGGGACCCGGACGTGGACCTCATCCTCTCCGAGTCGCTCGTCCTCATCGACCCCATGGAGAACCCGGACGGGCGCAACCGCTTCGTGTACCAGAACTCCGTCGCGCAGGCGCGCTGGCCGGATGAGGCCGGGGTCTCGGCCGAGCACGACGAGCCGTGGCCGGGCGGGCGCGGGAACCACTACCTCTTCGACCTCAACCGCGACCTCTTCATCCAGAGCCAGCCCGAGACGCGCGGCAAGGTGGACCTCTTCCTCGAGTTCCGGCCCCACATCGTGGCGGACCTGCACGAGATGGGAGGGGACGCGACCTACTTCTTTCCGCCGACGGCGCCGCCCTCCAACCCGTGGTACGGCGAGCGCCAGGTCGCGCTCATGGACGTGTTCGGGGAGGCGATCGCGGCCCGCTTCGACGAACGTGGCTTCGCGTACTTCAACCGGGACGTGTACGACCTGTTCTATCCGGGCTACGTCGACATGTGGCCGATGGGCCACGGGGCGCTCGGCATGACGTACGAGCAGGCGAGCGCCCGCGCGCTGAAGCTGCGGCAGTCGGACGGCGACCTGCTCACGTACGGGGACGGCGTGCTGCACCACTTCACGGCGGCGATCGAGACCGCCCTCACCTCGGCGCGGCACCGCGAGCGGATACTGCGCGACTACCTCGCCTTCCAGCGGGAGGGGATCGCGCTCGGGGAGCGCGGGCCGGCGGAGATCGTGCTCCATTCCGCGCACGATCCCGGCATGGCGGAGCGGCTCGGCCTCATGCTCGCGGAGAACGGGATCGACGTGTTCCGCGCCGCCGGTCCGGTGCGCGTCGGGGGCCGGACGCTGCCCGCGGCCTCCACGTTCATCGTGCCGCTCGACCAGCCGGCGCACCGCTTCATCCACAACCTCCTCGATCCGCACGTGCCGATGGAGGAGGACTTCGTGCGGCGCCAGGTGGAGCGCCGGGCGAACCGGCAGCCGGACGAGATCTACGACCTCACGGCGTGGAGCCAGCCGCTGCTCTGGGATGTCGAGGCGATCGAGACATCGCCGACGGGGGCCCGCGGGGCGGCCGTGAGCGGCGAGGAGGCGGCGGCGCGTCCGGAGGTGGGCGGTGGCGGCGCCGGGGGTGGCGCGGCGGCGCCCCTGCCCGAGGCGCTCGTCGGGTACCTCGTCCCGTGGGGCACGAACGGGGCCGCGGCGATCGCCGAGGCGCTCCGCGAGGGCATCCGCATCCGGGCGGCGGGCGCGGAGTTCACGCTGGAGGGCCGCCGCTTCGGCGTCGGTACCGCGATCATCCGAGCCGCCGAGAACGACCCCGGGATGCGCACCCGCCTGGCCGGCATCGCCGCCCGGCACCGCGCCGAGGTCGTCCCGATCGACGATGCGTACGTCCGCGAGGGCATGTCGCTCGGCAGCCGCCGCGTCCGGGCGCTCCGCGAGCCGCGCGTGCTCCTCGTGTACGACGCCCCCGGCCGCAGCCTCTCGGTGGGGTGGGCCCGCTACGTGCTGGAACGGCGCTATGGCCAGCGCACGACCGCCGTCCGGGCGTCGAGCCTCGGCCGCGCCCGGCTGGCCGACTACGACGTGATCGTCTTTCCGAGCGGCAGCTACGGCGGCGCGGTGGGTGACGGCCTTGTAGATCGGCTCCGCGCCTGGATGGGCGACGGCGGCACCCTGATCACGATGGCCGAGTCGTCCAGATGGGCCTCCCGCGCCGGGCTGCTCGCCACCGAGGCGGAGCGCCGGGGCGGCCGCGCCGAGGGCGACGATGCGCCGGATTCCGGTACGCCCGATCAACCGATCGAATACCTCGACGCGATCTCTCCCGACGACGAGTCGCCCGAGGGCGTGCCGGGCGCGATTCTGCGCACCGTCCTCGACACGGAGCACTGGCTCGCGGCCGGCACCGATGGCGAGATCGGCGTCCTCGTCGAGGGCTCACGCGTCTTCCGTCCCATCACGCTCGACGAGGGCACGAACGTCGGGCGTTACGCGGACCTCGAGAGCCTGGTGCTGGGCGGCATCGTGTGGGAGGAATCGCGCCCGCAACTGGCGAACAAGGCGTTCCTCATCCACCAGCCCGTCGGACGCGGCCGGCTCGTGGCCTTCGCCGAGGACCCGAACTACCGCGCCTACGCCGAGGCGACGCAACTCCTGTTCATGAACGCCGTCCTGCTCGGCCCCGGCAGATAGGTGTTGAAGTAGCACGACGGTAGACATTGGGGATCGCCAAGCAAGCATCAGCGAACGGGCGAGGCTCGCCGCGATACTCAATCGTGCTTGCGGTTGCAGAAATGCGGTCATGGATATTGCTAAACAACGATCAATGATCTTGCAATAAATCGATTGTAAACGTTGCAAATATCCAAACGCGCTGCCATGGCAGGCCTGGTCGGCTCCGTGCTCATGATCGCCGGCAGGGGCGTGGCCGGTTTCGTCTACGGCAAGCTCGCGGGACACGCGGGCGCCTGACGCGCGACGCCCCGGAACCCGGCGTGGGCACCGGGCGCCCCATCGGCTTAGTGCAGGGAGCCTCCGTCTTCGGACACGGCGCGCGCGTCGCCGTCGTCGTGGGTGCCGAACTTCTCGAACCAGCTGCGCAGGAAGAGTTGCGTGCGCAGGAAGTTGGAGGGCGTGCTGCTCGTTCCGTGCCACTCGTTGTGGAAGCGGACCATCGCGGTCGGGACGCGCTCCATCTTGAGCGCCTGGTAGTACTCCTCCGTCTGCGGCATCGGCGTCCGCAGGTCCATCTCGCCCGTCATGAGCATGGTCGGCGTCGTCACGTTGCCCACGTACATGAGCGGCGAGCGGCGCAGGTGCTCCGAGGGGTCATCCCACGGGAAGTGTTCGAAGTTGCGGTACCAGCCGGGGCCGTCCGTCGTCCCCACGAAGGAGAGCCAGTTCGTGACGGGGCAGTTGGCCGAGGCCGCGCGGAAACGGTCGGTGTGGCCCACGACCCATGAGGTGAGCACGCCGCCGCCCGAACAGCCGTATACGAACATGTTGTCCTCGTCCACGTAGCCGCGGTCGATGACCTCGTCGACGCCCGCCATCAGATCGTCGAAGTCCTGCGACGGATACGCGTTCTTGATCGCGTTCCCGAAGTCCGTCCCGTACCCGGAACTGCCGCGCGGGTTGGTGTAGACGACGACGTAGCCGTTCGCGGCGTGCTCCTGCCAGCCGAAGTTGAAGCCGGTGTTGTACATCCCGTGCGGGCCGCCGTGGATCGACAGAATGAGCGGGTACTTCTTCGACGGGTCGAAGTCGGGCGGCTTCACGATCCAGCCCTGGATGTCCCAGTCGTTCACCGACTTGTACCAGATCTCCTCGACCTCGCCGAGCGTGACCCCGGCCAGCACGTCGTCGTTGACGTGCGTGAGCTGCATGACGTTGCCACCATCGTCGAGATCGAACGAGACGACATCGCCCGGCCCGTGCGGCGTGGTCAGCGTGCCGACCGCCTCCCCGCCGTCCGTGAACGAACTCAGGCTCAGGAGGTGGTTGCCGCTCGTGACCTGGGTCACGCCCCCGTCCACCGAGGCGAAATGAAGGTTGCGCGTACCCTCGCGGTTCACATTGAAGTAGACGCCGCTGCCATCGGGCGCCCACATGAGCTGCGGGCTGCCGCGCATTCCGCGGTCGAAATCGCCGGAGATCTGACGAATGCCCGAACCGTCCGGGTTCATCACGTAGATGTGGGAGTTGCGGTACGTGTCGTCGTTCCAGGGCTGGCCCGAGTAGGCGATGAGGCTTCCGTCGGGCGACGGATAGGCGCCGCCGTCCGGCCCGTGGCGCGTCGTGAGCTGACGGATCGCCCCTGAGCCGACGTTCACGGCGTAGATCTCGGACTCCCGCCAGTTGTACTCCGAGTCCTCCTCCCGGAGCGACGAGAAGTAGATCTCGCTGCCGTCGGCGCTCCACTGCGGGTTGCCGTGGTTCCACACCCCGTCGGTGAGCTGTCGCGGCGTCCCGCCGTCGGCCGGGACGACGAAGATGTGGGAGTGGCCCTGGTCGACGTACCCGCGGCGGTCCTGACGGTAGTCCATGCGGGTGACGATCTTCGGGCCCTGGGTCCAGTTGGCGCCGTCCGGCCTGCTCGGCATGTCGATCGGCCAGCTCTCCTCGTCCTCCACCAGCATCGTGAACGCGATCTGCGTGCCGTCCGGCGACCAGCGGAGGCTGCCGGGCGAGTGCTCCACCCGCGTGACCTGGGTCGTCGCGCCCTCCGCGTCCATCCAGCGCACGAAGATCTGCGAACCCTCGGGGTCGCCCGACGCCGTGAAGGCGATGCGCGTCCCGTCCGGGGACCAGATCGCGCCCGAGCCATCGAGCAGCTCACGCTTGCGGGTGCCGTCGGCGTTCATGATGTAGAGCGTGGATTCCCACCGGTCGTTCATCTGATCGATCCAGCCGTGCGTGTAGACGACGTGCTGGCCGTCCGGTGAGATCTGGGGGTTGGAGACCCGTTCCCAGTCCATGTACATGTCGAGGGAGAGGGTCTTCATCCCGTCGCCGTTCTGGGCCGGGAGCGGCGCCGGACCGACGAAGAGGAGAAGAAGGAGACTCGCCGGGACGAAGCGGGCGGCGCGATGCATGATGACCTCCTGCCGAAAGCGGGATAAACGCAGATCTGCAACGTACGCGCGGGAATGTGGGGAAGGAAACCATCGGGGCCGGCGTGGGGCCGGCGTGGCGCTGGCGTGGCGGGCCGGTGGGGATGCAGCTTGCATGCCTTGCATCGGTCACCTGTCATCCGTGCTCGGATGGAACTCGGGAGAGGTATCTCATGAATCGGCGAATGGTTTTCCTTGCGCTTTCCTCCGCGGCGGGTGTCGCGTTGGCGAGTCCCGCTGTGGTCGGCGCGCAGCAGTTCGGCGGCGCGCTGGCCGTGAGCGGGGACCAGGTGCTGGTCGGCGAAGCGGGCAACGGGACGATGTCCGGCATCGTGGGGGTCTACGGCCGCACCGCCTCCGGCTGGGCCGAGATCGGACAGGTCACGGTCTCGGACGAGGTGCGGATCCCGGACGGTTTCGGGCGGGCGGTCGCCGCCCGCGGGAACTGGCTGTGGGCGGGCGCGCCGCTCGAAGCGGACGGCGCCGGCGCGGTCTACGTCTTCCGCGCGGATGGCGCCGGGGGTTGGGAGCGGATGGCTCGGCTCGAGGCGCCGGAGGGCGCCGGCGGGTTCGGAAGCGCCATCGCGCTGGGCGAAGGCGTCGCGGTCGTTTCGTCCCCCGGAGCGGGCGGCGGACGGGGGGCGGTGTTCCCCTATGCGCTGGGCCCGGGCGGGACCGCAACCGCGGGTGAGGCCGTGCGGCCTGCGGACGGCGTGGCGGCCGAGGGGTTCGGGGCGGCGATCGCCCTCGACGGAGGCACGCTGCTCGTCGGCACGCCCGAAGCCGATGTCGCGCCGGCCGCCGTGTTCGCGTTCGAGCGCGCGGCCGGCGGGGCGTGGATGGCGGCGGGCACGCTCGAGGCGCCTTCGGTTCCCGAACGCAGCGGCTACGGCGCCGCGCTCGCCGTTCGGGACGGCTTCGCCCTCGTGGGAGCCCCGAGGCTCAGGGAGAGCGGCGGGGCGGTCTTCGCCTTTTCGCAGGGAGACGACGGCTGGGCAATGGAGGCGCGGCTCGGCCCGCTCCTGCCCGAACCCAACGCGCAGTTCGGCTCCGCCATCGGGTTCGACGGCAACGATATCCTGATCGGGGCGCCCGGCAGTTCCATCGGCGCCGGTGCGCTCTACGCCTACCGGCGCAATGCCGAGGGGCAGTGGAGCGAGGCCTCCATCCTCATGCGCTCTCCCCTCGGCGAACGCTCCGGCTTCGCGGGCGCGGCCGTCGTCTCCGGCGAGCACCTCGTCGTGGGCGCGACGGGCCTGGACTCCGGCGCGGGCGCCGCGGTCGTCTACGAACGCTCCGGTGCCGGCTGGGAGGAGGGCGGCACGCTCATCAACGACTACCGGGGCTTCCCGGCCATCGCGGGCGAGGAAATCGAGTGCACCGATGGGCAGGCGAACGTGTTCGAGTGCCGCGACGTGAACATCACGGCGTTCATGCCGATCAAGGATCTCGGGGGCACCCGCGCCACGCGCGTGAACGACATCTGGGGCTGGACCGACCCGGAGACGGGCCGCGAGATCGCGATCGTGGGCCGGACCGACGGCACCTCGTTCGTCGACGTCAGCGATCCCCACCACCCCCGCTTCCTCGGCGACCTGCCGGCCACCGAGGGCTCCCGGCACATGATCTGGCGCGACATCAAGGTGTACCGCGACCACGCCTACATCGTCGCGGATGCGGCGCTGGAGCACGGGGTGCAGGTGTTCGACCTCCGGCAGCTGCGCGACGTGGCAGACGAGCCCGTGACCTTCGAGGAGACGTTCCTCTACGACGGGATCCACTCGGCCCACAACATCGTCATCAACGAGGAGACGGGATTCGCCTACGCCGTCGGGAACAGCGGCGGCGGAGAGACCTGCGGCGGCGGCCTCCACATGATCGATCTCGAGGAGCCGGCGCATCCCGTGTTCGCGGGCTGCTTCGCGCAGGAGGGGACGGGACGGCGCGGCACGGGATACGTCCACGACGCCCAGTGCGTCACGTATCGCGGCCCCGACACGGAGCACGTCGGCAAGGAGATCTGCCTCGGCTCGAACGAGACCGCGTTCAACATCGCCGATGTCTCCGACAAGGACGCGCCGGTCGGCCTCGCCACGATCGGCTATCCGAACGTGGCATATGCCCACCAGGGGTGGCTGACGGACGACCACCGCTACTTCTACATGAACGATGAGGGGGACGAGCCGCAGGGTCTGGTGGAGGGGACGCGCACGCTGGTGTGGGACGTGACGGATCTCGACGATCCGATCCTCGTGACGGAGTACATCGCCGAGACCACCGCGACGGACCACAACCTGTACATCGTCGGCGACCTCATGTACCAGTCGAACTACTCGGCGGGATTCCGCGTCCTCGACATCTCGGACCCCGAGAACCCGGTCGAGATCGGCTTCTTCGACACTTCCCCGTACCAGGGCGGCGCGTCGTGGAGCAACTACCCCTACTTCGAGAGCGGGACGATCGCGGTGACCGGCACGGGCGACGGACTCTTCCTGCTCAGGAACATGGCGAGACCGCGCCTCGTGCCGTGAGCCCGGACGGTCGTGGCAAGACCCCCGATCCGGGCCCGGAAGGCCGCCCGGTCGTTCTCTTCGACGGCGTCTGCAACCTGTGTGCGGGCGCCGTCCGTTTCATCATCCGCCGGGACCGGAGAGGCCGGTTCCGCTTCGCCGCGCTCCAGTCCGACGTGGGGCGCCGGATCCTCGCGGCGGCGAAGATCGGAATTCCCGGGCCCGGTGAGACCCCGCGGTCGCTGATTCTGTTCGCGGGAGGAAAGGTCTACCGCGGCAGCACGGCCGCGCTGCTCATCCTGGCGGGGCTCGGCCGCGCCTGGCCGTTCGTCGCGGCACTCCTCGTCATCCCCGCCCCGCTTCGCAACCTCGTCTACCGCTTCGTAGCCCGGAACCGCTACCGTTGGTTCGGCAGGAAGACGGTCTGCGAAGTCCCGCAGACCGACGAAAGCTGGCGCTTCCTCGACGCCTGACCTGGCGTAGCGTCGCAGGGATGCGTCTCTACCGCGCGCCGCGCTCGTGGACCACGCGGCCGCCGACGATCGTGTACAGCGCCTCGGCCTCGAGCAGCCGCGCGGGATCGTTCCGGCCGGCCTCGACCAGATCCACGTCGAACACGGCGATGTCCGCCAGCTTGCCGGGCGTGAGCGTGCCCTTGATGTCCTCCTCGAACGAGGCCCAGGCCGGGTTCCGGGTGTAGGCCTCGATCGCCTCCTCGATCGTCAGCCGCTGCTCCGGGAACCAGCCCTCGGCCGGTTCGCCGGTCAGGGTCTGCCGGCTCACCGCGGCGTACAGGCCGTACCTCGGATGGAGGAAGTAGCGGGCGGCGTTCGTCCCGGGACTGTCGCTCCCGAACACGAGCACCGCCCCCGCGTCCTTCAGCGACCGGAACGCGTACGCGCCGCGGGACCGCTCCGGGCCGATCCGCTCTTCCATCCAGCGCATGTCGTCCGAGATGTGGTACGGGTTCACCTCCGCGACGAGGTTGAGGTCGCCGAAGCGGTGGAAGTCCGCCTCCTCCACGACCTGTGCGTGGATCATCCGCCAGCGGTGATCCTCCTCGATCATGTCGTTCTCGCTCAACACGGCCTCAAACAGGTCGAGCAGGATCTTCACCCCCTTGTCCCCGATCGCGTGGATGTGGGGCGGGAGTCCGGTGGGCACGGCCTCCTCCATGAGCCGCTGGAGGTTCCCCTGCGGGAACTCGGCGTAGTTCTGGTCGCGGGTCAGGGAGAGGGCGAGGCCGTCGATGCCCTCGGGGAGCATGATCTGGCGCACGATCCCGAAGTTGCCGGGCGCGTGGTCGTATTCCTCGTAGAACATCGCGCTGGAGCCACCCATGATCCCGTCGACCCATGCCTTGTAGCCGATGAAGCGGAGCCAGTCGTCGCCGAAGCCGCGGGTGATTCCGAGCCCGCCGGTGTGGGTCACGTTGTCGAGCGATGGACGGATGTTGATGCGGGCGGTCAGTTCGCCGCGGGCGTGCAGTTCCTGGTAGGCGCGGAGCTGCTCGGAGGAGGTGATGTCCTGGATCGTCGTGACGCCGCCCTCGCGGGCCTCCCGGAGCACGGCGCGGACCTCGGTGAGGCGCTGCTCGAACGACTTGGGCGTGATGGCGGCCCGGACGAGGTCGACGGCGGAGCCCGTGAGGATGCCCGTGACCCGGCCGTCCCCATCCTTCGCGATCGTGCCGCCCGCGGGGGACGGCGTGGCGTCGGTGATGCCGGCCATCTCGAGCGCGAGGCTGTTCGCGAGGTACATCGAACGGTCGAAGCGGTTCACGAGGACGGGATGATTCGGGGTCACGTCGTCGACGAGGTCGCGGTGCGGCGTGAAGGGCCCGCCGGCACCCGCGTCGCCGGCCGCCGGTTCGCCGCCCCCCTCCTCGCGGCCGGTCGAGCCGACTTCCCACTGCTCGTAGGCGCCCCAGTCGCCGCGCGTGATCCAGCTTCCGGGCGCCAGGCGTTCGGCCGCGCGCGCGATTTCCTCGCGGAAGCTCTCCGGCTCGTGCACCTCGAGCAGGTTCACACCCACGATCAGTGCTCCGGTGCTCTCGACGTGCACATGGCCATCGTTGAAGCCCGGCGATACGAAGGCGCCATCCAGATCGATGACCCGCGTGTCCGGGCCCACCAGGGCCTGCGCCTCCGCGTTCGACCCCACGACCACGATTCGTTCGCCGCGGATCGCGACCGCCTCGGCCTCCGGACGTTCCTCGTCCAGCGTGTACACGTCCCCGTTGATGAGGACGAGATCCGCCGGTTCCTCCGGACCTCCGCCTCCGCAGGCGGCCGTCATCGAGACGACCGCGACCAGCCATTTCTTCATCTCTGTCCTCGAACGCGTTCCCAGACGAGTGTGCCCACGGCCCCCGCTCCGCGCGCGGGATCCGGCTCCGTGCTCAGGATCAGCCGGTCGGGCCCGTCGAAGGTGAACGAGCGCGGCCGGTCGGAGCCGACCCAACTCGGAAGCAGCGCCCCCTCGACGTGGTGCGTGACGACACCCGCCTCCATGTCGACGCTGTAGTCCCCGTAGTAGGAGAAGAAGCCGCCGAGGACCGCCTGCGACATCTCCGCGCCCGTGGCCTCCGCCGCGTCCGGAAACTCGCGGCCGACCTTCATGAGCTGAGCCGACATGCGTCCGTCCGCCGTATACGCGATCTGCCCGGCGGGACGGCCGTCGTAGGGCAGCGTCACCTCGCCGTCCGCGGAGCGGCTCTCCCACGAGGCGAGCGACCACGCCCCGACGAAGGGGTTGGCCGCCTCGGCGGGCGGGGCCGGTGCACAACCCATGGCGCCAGCCAGGGTGAGGGCGCAACCGACGCCTCGCACCGAGGGATTCATCGCAGACATGTGCACCTCCGCTTCGCTGGCCGCTCGTGGTCCCAGGGGGTCGGGAACGATAGGTCCGTTCCCGGCGTCTTTCCACCGCGACGTTTCGCCGCAACGCCTTAACAGGCCGTCCATCTCTTCGGCCACGCACGGATCCGTACCCCCCCTCTCGGCAGGCGGCGATGTCCGGTGTACCTTCCGGGTCCGGCCTGAAAGGCACCGGCGTGAAGCAGTGGTCCCTGAGCGGAGGCCCGGCTTGTCCGATCGCGAATCGATGGCCGACGACGGATTGAATCCGGAGGATTTCACCCTCCCGTCGCTCAAGCCGCGCGATCTGCTCGCCCACTTCGGCCCCGGGATGATCCTCATGATGACGGGGATCGGGACGAGCCACCTCGTCACCGCGCCCACCGCCGGGGGCCGCTTCGCCTACGCCCTGCTGTGGTGCCTCCCCGTGGCCTACGTGTTCAAGTACTACGGCTTCGAGATGGCCTTCCGGTTCACGAATGCCACCGGCAAGAGCCTGCTCGAGGCCTACGCCACCACCCGGGGGAAGTGGCCGCTGTGGTACGTGATGATCACGACGCTCATCCAGTGCGCCATCGGCCAGGCAGGCCGTCTCATCGCGGCCGCAGCGGTGGTCTACTATCTGTTCAGCGAGACGCTCGGCCTTCCCGTCCCGCTCGAAGCGTACGCCGCCCTGCTCGGCGTGGTCTCCGTCCTCATCATCCTCCGGGGCAGCTACGAGGCCGTAGAACACACGACGAAAGCCCTCGCGGGCATCCTCGTCCTCTCCTCGGTCGCCGTCTACATCGTCCAGCCGGCGCCCCTCGCCGACATGGGGAACTTCTTCCTGTTCGAGATTCCGGACGGGTCGTGGCTGGTGATCGCGGCCTTCCTGGGTCTCCTTCCCACCGGGATCGATGTGTCGCTCCAGGCGTCCGAGTGGGGCAAGGCGAAGCGGGCGGGGATGAGCAAGATCCGGCCCCGCCTCGAGGAGGCCGGCGTGGTGCCCCGGTTCGACCCGTTCACCTCGCCCCGATCCGACCTCGCGGTCGACATCTCCCGGCTCTCGCCCCACGCGCGCGAATACTGCCGGCGCTGGTTCCGGATCGGCCTGTGGGACTTCCGCACCGGCCACGTCGTCTCGTTCGTCCTGGCGGCGATCTTCGTTCTTCTCGCGGCGGTGTGGCTCTATCCGAGCCCGATCGAGGGGCGCGCGGTCATGGGAGAGATCGCCGGGATCTTCACGCGCAGCGTGGGACCGTGGATGATGCTGATCTTCATCCTCGGAGCCTTCGCCGCCACCTATTCCACCGCCTTCAACTACTTCGACGGCTGGCCGCGCATCGTCGGCGCCTGCTGCCGGAACCTGTTCCACTCCACGGCCCGGCTCGGGGGCATCACGCCGGCGGATCGAGCCGACCCCGAGCGGCGGACATCGTGGAAGTCCGAGTTCAACATCTATCGCATGACCATGATGTACTCGCTCGTCGCCTCCGTCCTCTACATCACCTTCGACCCGCGCCCCGTGTTCCTCGTGCTCGTCGCCTCGGCGCTCGCCTTCTTCGTCGCGCCCGTGATCTACTTCTTCAATCTCTACTACTGTCTGAAGGTGATCCCGAAGGAGGACGAACTCTTCTATCCGTCGCCGTTCGCGCGGGTATTCGGCGGACTGAGCCTGTTCGTCTTCACGGGCCTGAGCCTGATCCTGATCTTCGCGCGCGTGTTCGAGATCCCCCTCTTCGGAGGGTAGCCGGCTCTGCCGACATCACGCTCGGCGCCAGCCCCGCTCGAATGACCCCAGGATTCCTGCGACACTGCACTAGCCGCGGAGGCGTTGCACGAACCACCAGTAGTGTCCCTCGAGGTCCCGAACTTCGTAGCTCCGGTCGGACCAGTAGTCCTCGCCGTAGTCCTGCGTGGCCGGTTCGGTGGTGATCGCGGCGCCGGCGGACCGCGCCCGCTCGCAGTGGGCATCCGCGTCGTCCACGTGAACCATCAGCGATTGCGTGTTGGCACCATCGACCCCCTGCGGAGACCGAGGGTAGATCCGGCCGGGCGTCAGCCCCGCCTGCCCGACCATGATGAGGCCGCCATTCAGCGTGAGCTGCGAATGCACGATCTGGCCGTGCTCGTTCGCGATTCTCTCCTGCACCGCGAACCCGAACGCGTCGACCAGCCAGTCGATCGCGGCCGCGGCATCATCATAGAACACGGCGGGGGTGATTCTGGGCCAGCCTTCGGGTGGGGCCTGCATCTGTTCCTCCTGGACCACGGACGGGGGTTGCACGCGAGCGAGTGGCCGAATCTGATGCAGTCTGCAGTCCGGGGCGACAACGCGGCGCCAACGGGATGGTGACGGACATCGATACGAAGGTCTCACGCGTCGGATACCGCGTCGGGGTGGACGTGGGGGGCACGTTCACCGACGTGGTCCTGTTGGGGGACGACGGGCGGATGGTGGCCCGCAAGGTTTCGTCCACGCCCGAGGACTACAGCCGGGGGATCGCCGCGGGGGTGGCCGCGGCGCTCGCCGACTGCGGCGCCACACCGGATGACGTGGCGTCCGTGGTCCATGCCACCACGGTCGCCACCAACACCATCCTCGAGCAGAAAGGCGCCAGGACGGGCCTCATCACGACCCGGGGCTTCCGCGACGTGCTGGAGATGCGGCGGCTGCGCATCCCGGTCATGTACGACCTTCAGTACGAGAAGCCCCCGCCGCTCGTCCCGCGACGCCTGCGCCGGGAAGTCGACGAACGTCTCGGCCCCGACGGGTCGGTGCGGCGGGCCCTGGATCCGGCCAGCCTGGAGGCGGCGATCGCGGGGCTTCGGCGCGAGGGGGTGGAATCGGCGGCGGTGAGTCTGCTCCACGCCTACGCGAACCCCGTCCACGAGCGACAGGTGGCGGAGCGCCTTCGGGAAGCGTTCCCGAACGGCCTCTACGTGACCTGCTCCTCCGACATCCTCCCGGAGATCCGGGAGTACGAGCGGACCAGTACGGCCGTCGTGAACGCCTACATCGGGCCCGTGGTCCAACGGTACATGGACACGCTCCTGGGCCGGCTGCGGGATCTGGGCATTGACTGCCCCGTGCACATCATGCAGTCGGGCGGGGGCGTCATGTCCGTCGAGTCGGCCAGACGCAAACCGGCCTGCATGGTGGAGTCCGGGCCGGCCGCCGGCGTCATGGCCTGTGCCCGCCTTGCCCGCGGCACGGGCCTCGACAACCTGATCTCCTTCGACATGGGCGGCACGACGGCCAAGGCGGCCATGGTCGAAGGCGGCCGGGCGGCCAAGACGACCGAGTTCGAGGTGGGCGGCGGCATCAACCTGTCGAGCAAGCTGATCAAGGGCGGCGGCTATCCGGTCAAGCTTCCCTTCGTCGATGTCTCGGAGATCGGGGCGGGCGGGGGCAGCATCTGCCGGGTCGACGGCGTGGGCCACACCAGCGTCGGGCCGCAGAGCGCCGGCGCCGTGCCGGGTCCGGTGTGCTACGACCTGGGCGGCGTGGATCCGACGCTCACCGACGCGCTGGTCGCCATCGGCTACCTGAACCCGGACTACCTGGTCGGAGGGAGCCTCCCGCTCAAGACAGCGAAGGCGCTCACGGTTCTGGAGGACAGGGTGGCCGCGCCCCTGGGCCGCCCACTCGCGGAGGCCGCCCACGGGGTGATCTCCCTGGCCTGCGCCACGATGACCCGGGCGGTGAAGGCGGTCACGACCTACCGGGGACGGGATCCGCGCGACTTCGTGCTGGCGGCGTTCGGCGGCAACGGGCCGGTGCTCGGGGTCGAGATCGCCCGCGCCCTGCAGATCCGCCGGGTCCTGGTGCCGCCGGTGCCGGGGGTGTTCAGCGCCCTGGGTCTGCTCTATTCCGATGCCGAACAGGAGTTCATCCAGACCGTCATGATCAGGGCCGATGTCGCTGAACCGGACCTGGTGGCCGCTGCCTTCGACAGCCTTGAGGCGGAGGCGCGGGCGGCCATGGTCGCCGACGGATTCCCCGCCGAGGCGGTGACGGTGGAGCGCCTGGCCGACCTGCGCTACGCGGGGCAGGCCTACGAACTCACGGTCCCCGTCGCCGCCGGGACGCCGGACCTCGCGGCCATGGCTCAGGCGTTCGACCGGGAGCATGAGCGCACCTACGGGCATCCGTCGGAGGGCGACCCCGTGGACCTCGTCAACGTGAAGATCCTGGCCCGCGTGGCCGTGCACGCGGCCGACCCGAACCGGCGCCTCCTGCCTCCGCCGCCCGCGACACGCGGCGCGCCGCGCGACGTCTACTTCGGACCCGCGGACGGCACTCGCGAGACGGCCGTCATGGCACGCACCGACCTCACCGCGGACTGGAGCGAGGGACCGGTCATCGTGGAGGAGTACGATGCCACCTGCGTGGTGCCGCCCGGCTGTCGGGCCCGGCTCGACGCATTCGGCAACATCGACATCGCCGTGGACACCCGCCCGGCCTGAAGCTGACGATGGCGGCCCTGACGGGAAATGCCCGTCACGGCCGAGCGGAAATCTCCCGTCACAACTACCGGGTTTTTCCCGGTATGGGCACCGAGGAGCGCTCCCTAACCTTCCTGCGCGGATACGGTCGTCCGCCTGCGGTTGATCGTGGAGCAATGCCATGAAGACTCTTGCGACAACGACAAGAACGCGACATGCCCGCGCCGGCTCGTGGCCGTCTTGGCTGCGAGACGGCCGTGACGGGATCCGCTTGCGGAGAAACGAACGGCCATCCAAGGGCGTTCTGACGCGTGCCTTGGCCGCCGGGTTCATCGCCGTAGGAAGCGGCGAAGCGGCCCGGCTGCCGGAACGGCTCCCTTGCGAACGGCTCGGTGCCTTCTGCGCGGAACGGACGGAAGGGGAGTGCGTCGCGTGCGCCTGTTCCAGCGCGTTATTCATCGGCTCATAGTACTCCATGAACAAGTGGCTGACTCGTTTCGTCCTCGCCGTCATCGCCGTGGTGCTTGCCATGATGTTCGTCGAGGTGAGCATCCGGGACGCGGATTCCGTCCCGGCCCGTTCCTTCAGCCGAAGCGAGGATCGCGTGGCGCGGGCCGAGCGGACCTGCGGTGGCCGGGAGGGCCGTCCGTGCAACGCCTACGACGAGATCAGTTCACCAGCGGCTCGTGACAGGGTGATCGAGGAGGAGGTGGCCCGGTGGCTGGACGACTGGGGGACCGAGGGGCGGGGTCCCGTGCAGCGCGGTCTGAAGCGAATGGGCAGGTACGAGCACTACATCGACGCCGAATTGGCGGAGCGGGACCTGCCGCGCGCGCTCCGCTACCTCCCCCTCATCGAGGCCGACTACAACCCCTTGGCCGTTTCGCCGGCAGGGGCTGCCGGGCTCTGGCAACTGATGCCCGAGACCGCCCGGTGGCTTGGGCTCGAGGTCAATTCGCTCGTGGATGAGCGCTTCGACGTGTACGCGGCCACCCAGGTCGCGTTGGACTACCTGGTCGCTCTCCATGACCGGTTCCAGTGCTGGTTTCTTGCTCTGGCGGCCTACAATGCGGGACCGACGCGGATCGAGCGGGCGATCCGGCGGCACGGCGGAGCCCGGCCCCGCAACGACGCTCTGTTCGGGCATATCCGCGACCGGCTGTCCAGGGAAACCCGAGACTTCATTCCCAGGTTCCTCGCGAGCGTTCGTCTGGCCGGCGACTTCTCGGTCATCAGGCAGGCGACACCCGAACAGGGTCTGCCGGAGCGTTTCGATGTCGTGCGCGTCGAGGGCGCGGCGTCGGCGGATGTCCTCGCTGAGGCTGCGGGCATTGCCGAAAACGAAATCAGGACCCTGAACCCACACCTCCGCATCGGCCTGGTCCCGGCGGGCAGGTTAACACGGTTGCGCGTCCCCGTCGGCACAGGCGAGACGTTTCTCGCCCGCTTCGCCAACATCCCGATCGGGGAGCGCTCTACGTTTCGTGAACACACCGTCGTCTCGGGGGAGATCCTGGTGCGCATTGCTCGACAGTACGGCGTGCCGCTGGACGCCTTGCGCACGGTCAATCCGGATGTGGCGCCTCGGCGCCTGCGGATCGGGACCGTTCTGGTGATTCCCCGCAGCGCCGGGGCCGTGGCCGACGATTCCCGAATTGCAATCGCCCGTCCTCAACCCGGCTCGCAGGGATCCGATCCCGCTTGAACACCGTCGCTGCCTTGCTCGGCGCGCTGACGGTTCCCGCCTCCGTTGCAAGTCACCAGGAAAAGGGCGAACTCCGGGCCTTCGGCGCGTGAAGGTCCCGGTTCCCATTGACAATCCCCCGTCCGGGCGCATCTCGTGAGTGGGAGGGGGCCGGTACGGGAGCAGCGTAGCGGTCGCGACAAGCCGGCCTGCCTGAACGAAGGGACGGAGCCGGACGTGCTCGATCAGAACGATTATACCGCCGTTTTCGACGCTTCGCCGGACGCGATGCTCGTCGTGGATGCGGACGGCGTGATCCGCGACCTGAACCGGCAGGCCGTCGCGATGTTCGGATGGAGTCGGGAGGAGCTGGCGGGCAGCGATGTCGAGCGATTGATTCCCGACGCCAGTCGCAGCCGGCACCGGGGGCACCGCGCGCGCTACGGCGAGGCGCCGCAGCCCCGTCCGATGGGCGAAGGACTCGAGCTGGAAGCCTTGCGCAAGGACGGCACGGCGATCCCGGTCGAGATCAGCCTGAGCCCCTCGCAACTGGGGTCGGGTCGGCAACACGTGATCTGCGCGATCCGGGATATTGCCGCCTGGAAGCGGATGCGGCGCATGTCGGGGATGCTGATCGCGGCGGCCGAACAGGAGCGGAAGCATCTTTCTCGCGAACTGCACGATGAGTTCCTCCAGCACCTCGTGGCGCTGAAGATCCGGGTGAAGCTCCTGGCCGACGAGAAGGACGACGGCGAGAGGGAACGGGCGCGAGCGCGGATAGCCGAGGACATCGCGGGCACGATCCTCGGGGTGAAGCGAATGATCCGGGGACTCCTGCCGCCCGAACTGGACCGCCGAGGGTTCACCGCCGCCCTCGACTCCGTATTCCGCGACATCGAGGACGTGTACGGGTTCACGGTCCACGCCAGGCTGGAGCAGGTAGACGGCCGGTTGGACGCGGTCGCCACGCTCGCGCTGTACCGTATCGTGCAGGAGGCGGTGGCCAACGCGGTGAAGCACGCCGGGGTCAAGGAGGCTGTCGTGACGCTCCGCGCCGCGAACGGGGCGGTCAGGGCGACCATCCGTGACGAGGGATGCGGTTTCCGGTTGCCCGACGCGGAGGCGGCGGGCGGCGATGCCAGCATCGGCCTCGCCGGGATGCGAGAGCGAGCGGCACTTGTTGGCGGCACCGCTGTCGTGCAGACCGCGCCCGGCAGGGGAACCACTGTCCGGGTCTCCGTGCCCGCCACGGGTCGGGGCGGATGAGGCGGATGAGGAACTGCCGGCGATGATGAGCGTGCTGTTGGTCGATGACCACGCGGTCGTGCGCGCCGGTCTCAAGGCATTGCTCGAAGCATCCGGGCGGGTGGCTGTCGTGGGCGAGGCATCGTCGGGTGAGGATGCGGTGACGAAGGCCCGGACGCTCGAGCCCGATGTCGTCATCATGGACCTGGCGATGCCCGGCATGGACGGGATCCAGGCGACCCGGCGCATCGCTGCCCTCGGCATCGAAACGAAGGTTCTCTTTCTCACCGTCCACGATGAGGAAGAGTTTCTGTTGCCCGCCCTCGACGCCGGCGCGGCAGGCTTTCTGAACAAGTCCGCTGCAGACACCGATCTCATGGGAGCCATCGAGGCGGTCGTGCGCGGCCACTCCTATCTGCCCAGGCGCGCGGCCGCACTCATCGCGCGTCGGAAGGCGCGCCGCACGGCGAGCGAGCGGGACGCGGAGGCGCTCTCGGATCGCGAGCAGACCGCGATCGAACTGTGCGCGAGGGGGTTCTCTGCCGCAGAGGCGGGCCGGAAGATGTGCCTGAGCCGCAAGACCGTCGAGGGATACATCGCCCGCGCGAAGTTGAAGCTGGGCCTCAGGAACCGGCGCGACATCGTGCGCTTCGCCCTCGAAAGCGGGCTCCTGCGGTCCGAGACGGAGGAGTAGCGGGATCGATCCCATCACGTTCGAGGTCGTGCGCAACGCACTGTCCTCCATCGCGGACGAGATGGCGCTGGTGGTCCTGCGAAGCGCCTACTCGCCGGTGGTGCGGGACGCGATGGACTATTCCACCGCCGTCTGCGACCGCCACGGACAGGTCGTCGCCCAGGGTCTGACGCTGGCGGTTCAACTCGGGTCCTTCCCGGACGTCATGGAGGTGTTGCGGCGGGAGTACGGAGATGACATGGCCCCCGGCGATGTCTTCATCTGCAACGACCCCTATGGATCGGGGGGCCAGCACCTGCCGGATCTCTATGTCATCAAACCCCTGTTCGTGGACGAGGCGGTACACGGGTACGCCGCGACCATGGCGCACCACAGCGATGTCGGAGGCATCGCCCCCGGGAGCGTCGCGATCCACGCCACCGAGATCTACCAGGAAGGCCTGCGGCTGCCGTTGCTCAAGCTCTACGAGGCGGGCGAGCCGGATCGCAAGCTGTTCCGCGTCATCGAGAAGAACACCCGCTCCCCCGTGCAGGTGCTGGGCGACCTGCGGGCCCAGTTGGCGGCGTGCCGCATCGCGGAGAGGGGATTCGGCCAGCTCGTCGATCGGTACGGCGAGGCGGAACTCGAGTCCTACTTCGAGGCGCTGCACGACTTCGCCGAGGCGCGCATGCGGGCCGAGATCTCGCGCATCCCGGATGGCACCTACCGGTTCACCGACTGGATCGACGGCGTGGGCGAGGACCCGGAACCGCTTCCCATCGCCGTCACGGTCACCGTGGACGGGGACGAGATCGCGCTGGACTTCGCCGGCTCGGCCGGGCAGGTCCTGGCCGCCATCAACTGTCCGATGGCGATGGTCCGCTCCGCAGCCTACTGCGCCATCCGCTGTCTCGCCACGGAAGACATCCCCAACTGCGAAGGCTACATGCGGCCCGTGAGCATGACCGCGCCCGCCGGCACGATCGTCAACCCGGTGGAGCCCGCCGCGTGCGCCGCTCGCGGAGTGATCGGCTATCGGGTGTTCGACGCAATCATGGGAGCCATCGCCGAGGTCGTACCGGAACTCGTCATCGCCGGCTGCGAAGGGGGGCCGACCCTGTTCTCCGTCGGCGGCCACCACGAGGGGAACCCGTTCGTCCTCACGGAGGTGCTCGTGAGCAGTTGGGGCGCCCGGGCGGCGCGCGATGGCGTCGAGGGCATCTCCAACCCCGCCGCGAACCTCTCCAACCAGCCCGTGGAATTGATCGAGGCGGAGCTCCCCCTCGAGGTGACCCGGTACGGGCTCGTCCCCGACTCCGGCGGCGCCGGCCGGCATCGCGG
>CAZDZJ010000001.1:0-57807 GCA_964509895.1 uncultured Gemmatimonadota bacterium | reverse complement strand
CTAGCAGGCCGTGGCAAAGGCCCCGCTGCGTTCGAGCGGCGCTGCATCTCGCCTGAAACGCTGCGCTTCGCGTCGCTCCTCGGTCACGTAGCGCTGCTATGCTCCCTCGTCGCTCCTTATCAGGCGAGCGCTTCACCGCTCTCGGCGCTGACGCGGGGTCTTGCCACGGCCTGCCAAGGCCCTGCAAAACCCCGATCGGATTTTCGACGTAGGGTCGGACAATCCAGCACCAGGCAGCCTCGGGGACCACCACTTGGGAGACTCGAATGACAGACGGATACAGGACCGAAGAACACAAGGTGCCGGGGGAGAACCTTCTCGGGAAGATCAAGGAGATCATCCGCGAGGGGAACGTCCGCCGCATCACGATCCGCAACGAAGAGGGCAGGGAGCTGATAGAGGTCCCCCTCACGATCGGGGTCGTCGGCACGGTGATGCTCCCGGTCGCGGCGGCGATCGGCGCCATCGCGGCGCTCGTCACGAACTGCTCCATCGTCGTGGAACGCAACGAACCCGAGGAAGCGGTCGACCGGCATCCGGTAGTGCCCGACGAGAACGGCGAGTAACGCCCCGGCGTCCGGAATCCTCCGGGGATCCGCGTCTGGCGTCCGCGCCATCGGGCTCGTCGATTGGACGGCCTACCTGATAGAGAGGGTTCGTCTCATGTCCAGTCCACGTCCGCTCCGACGCCGCCTGCAGCTTCTCCTTCCCGGCTTTACGGCCGCCCTTGCCGCCTGTTCCTCCGGTGGCGGCGGCTTCACGATCGACTACGAGAAGTACGAACTGCCCAACGGGCTCGACGTGGTGCTGCACGTCGACCGCTCCGACCCCATCGCCGCCGTCGCGATGACCTTCCACGTCGGCTCTTCGCGCGAGGTCCCGGGCAAGACCGGCTTCGCGCACCTCTTCGAGCACCTCTTCTTCCTCGACTCGGAGAATCTCGGCCCCGGCGGCCTCGACCGTCTCATGACGCGCGTGGGAAGCTCGACGAACGGGTCGACGAGCCGCGACCGCACGAACTACTTCGAGGTGGTGCCGAGCGACGCGCTCGAGAAGGCGCTGTGGGCGGAGGCGGACAAGCTCGGCTTCTTCATCAACACCGTGACGGAGGACGTCGTCGCGAAGGAGAAGCAGGTCGTCAAGAACGAGAAGCGCCAGTCCGTCGACAACCGCCCCTACGGCCACGCGAGCTTCGTCATCGACCAGGCGATGTACCCCGAGGGACACCCGTACCGCTGGCAGGTCATCGGCTCGCTGGAGGACCTCGAAGGCGCGACGCTCGCCGACACGAAGGACTTCCACTCGAAGTGGTACGGGCCGAACAACGCCACCCTCGTCGTGGCCGGCGACATCGACGTCGCCCGCACGAAGGAATGGATCGAGCGCTACTTCGGCGAGATCCCCGCGCGGCCGCTGCCCGACCGGGGGCCGCTCCCGGACGTGGCCCCGGCGGAGGCGAGGCTCTTTCACGAGGACAACTTCGCGCGGCTGCCGCAGCTCACGCTCGCCTGGCCGACGGTGCCTCTCTACCACCCGGATGCGTACGCGCTGTCGCTGCTCGCGACGCTCCTCACGGAGGGGAAGACCGCGCCCTTCTACGAAGTCATCGTGGAAGAGGAGAAGCTCGCCCCGTCCGCGAACATGTTCGCCTTCCACCAGGAACTCGCAGGCCAGATGCGGCTCACGATCCGCGCGTTCAGCGGCACGGATCTGGACGCCGTCCTGGCAGGGGCGGAGCGGGCGTTCGCGCGCTTCGAGGAGGAGGGCGTGCCGGCCGCGGACCTGGAGCGGGTGAAGGCGGGGTACGAGACCTCCTTCTACCGCGGGCTCTCCAGCGTGCTGGGCAAGTCGTTTCAACTCGCGCAGTACAACATCTTCGCGGGCGACCCGGGGTATGTCGCGGAGGACATCGAGCGGGTCCTCGCGGTGACGGAGGCGGACATCCTGCGCGTGTACGAGACATATCTGGCGGGACGTCCCTCCATCGCCAGCAGCTTCGTCCCCCGCGGCCAGCCCGACCTCGCCCTGGAGGGCTCGGTTCGCGCCACGGTCGTGGAGGAACCCATCGTCCTCGGAGCGGAGGCGCCCGTCGCGGTCGACGATCGCGGCGATATCCCGCGCACGCCGTCCGGGATCGACCGCTCGGCGGAACCGGAGTTCGGGCCGCCCCCCAGCCTCTCGGCCCCGACCGTGTGGACGGCGTCACTCGCCAACGGGGTCTCCGTGAAGGGGATCGAGGACTGGGAGACCCCGCTCGTCCAGTTCGAGCTGCGGCTGGTCGGGGGCCTCCTGCTCGAGGACCCTGCTCGCATCGGGTCGGCGAATCTCCTCGCCGAAATCATGACGGAGGGGACGGCGAACCGGACGCCCGAGGAACTGGAACAGGCGATCGACGCCCTCGGCGCTTCGATCTCCGTCTCGTCCGGCCGCGAGAGCTTCGTCATCCGGGGGTCCAGCCTGAACCGCAACTTCCCGCAGACGGTGGCGCTCGCCGAGGAGATCCTGCTCGAACCCCGCTTCGACCCCGAGGAGTTCGAACTCGCCCGCGACCGGGTCGGGAACCAGTTGCGGCAGGCTTCGGCTTCTCCCGTCTCGATCGCGGGCGACGTCATGACCCGCCTCCTGTACGGAGACCACATCCTGGGCAGCAACGCCCGCGGCACGGTGGAGAGCGTGGAAGGCCTGACGCTTAACGACGCGCGCGAGTACTACGGGCGGGCGCTGACGCCGGGCCGGGCGTCCGTGCACGTGGCCGGTGCGGTGACGCCGGAGGAGGTCGTGGCGGCCATGCGGGGCATCGGCGAGCGCTGGAGCGGCGAAGCACCCGGCTTGCCGGCTGCACCGGCGGATCAGGCCGCGGCGCCGGGCCTCTACTTCGTCGACGTGCCGAACGCGAGCCAGTCGGTGTTGCAGGCGGGGTATCTCGCGCTCGCCGAGACGGACCCCGAGTTCTGGCCGGCGCAGGTCGCGAACTTCCGCCTCGGCGGCGGCGGCTTCGCATCCGACCTCACGCAGATCCTGCGCGAGGGGAAGGGCTACACGTACGGCGTCGGCTCCGGATTCCGGGGCACGAACCTGCCGGGGCCCTTCCTGATCTCGTCCTCGGTCCGCGCCAACGTGACGTACGAGTCGCTCGAGATCATCCGCGACCTGCTGGACAGCTACGGGCCCGGGTTCGACGAGGAGGACCTCGCGGCGACAAAGAGCTTCCTCCTCAAGACGAACGCGCGGGCGTTCGAGACGCTCGGCAACAAGCTCGGCATCCTGGCCGACATGAGCGCGTACGGGGTTCCGGCGGACTACCTGCTGCGGCGCGAGGGCGTGGTTCAGGAGATGACGGTCGAGCGCATCCGCGAACTCGCGGACGCCCACCTGGACCGCGGGCGCTTCATCTGGCTCGTGGTCGGCGACGCCGCCACCCAGCTGGACCGCTTGTCCGCCCTCGGGATCGGCGAGCCCGTTCTGCTCGACCGGTCCGCCGCCCCCGCCGCGGCGGGCGCCGGAGGCGACGATGGGCCCTGACTTGATGGCCAACAACACGGCGGCCCGACGAACGATATCGCGGTCATCGGTCTCGGCAACGCCGAACCGGACGATTACCTTGAAACAGCAGCCGCGGCGCAGAGCCGCGCGATACGCCCGGACCCGGAGCCGGAGAAGGGCTTTTCCTGTCGTTCCGACGTGAAGCTGCCGTTCGACGTGGGCCGCCGGTTGCCCGGGGCGCCGGGTGTCCCAAATGGCGCGAGGGAAACGGGCTCCGCGCCGCGCGTGACCGAATGATGGAAGCACCGGGCGGGGGCGACGGACCCCGGCCCGGTATCAACGCACAGGAGGACTCATGAAGAAGCGTCTGCTCATGCTGTTTGTGCCGGTGGTCGTCGCCTCGCTAGTCGCGGGCTGCGGCGGCGACGACACGACCGAACCGGAGCCGCCCGCCGTTCAGGGGCCGCCCAATCTCTCGGGTACGTACAGTCTGGTGACCCTGAACGGCGTCATCACCGGGGGGCTTACGATTGGGCCACCCGTTGCCGTGGGGATGTTCACGCTGTCGCAGAACCCGGCTACCGGAGACACCGCGACGGGGACCCTCACGCTGAGCATCACGGTGACAGACCCTCGGGATGGCTCGGTGTCTCTCATCGAGGACGAGGGAACGTTCACGGTGCGCGCGGACGGGACCTGGCAGCAGACGGGACAGTTGGCACAGAACGTCGGCACTTACTCGTTGGCCGGGAATGTTCTCACCGTGTCGGTGACGGAACCCCCGGCCAACGTTGCGACCACCGTTTGGCAGCGGCAGTAGCGGCCGGCTTCCGCCGCTGTCTCACGGCAAGCGCGGCGCTCGCCTTCTTCCTGGCGAGCGACCGGCTTGCCGCCCAGGCCCAGGATGGGGTGCGCGGCCGCGTTCTGGACGCGGAGACGGGCGCGCCGCTCGCAGGGGCCACGATATTCATCCGCAGCACTCCGCTCAGCGCGACGACGAGGGCCGACGGCGGCTTCTTGATCGCGTCGCCGTCCGCCGGGCCCTACACGCTCGTCGTAGTCGCGGACGGTTTTCGCGTCGCCGAACGCGAACTCCAGGCCGATCCGCCGGGGGAGCTTCGGATCATGCTCGAACGCCGGATGTTCGACGTGCCGGAGTTGACCGTCACCGCGAGCCGCTCCGCCGCGCGGCCCGGCGAGGCCCCCGTCAGCGTCGCCGTCATGAGCGGCGACGAACTCAGCAGCCGCGACATCGTGACGCTCGATGAAGCGCTCCCGTTCGCGCAGGGCGTGATCTTCAATTCCGGCCAGATGGACATCCGCGGCGCGACCGGACTGGCGCGGGGCGTCGGCAGCCGGGTCCTCATGCTCCTCGACGGCCACCGCGTGCTCTCCGGGGTGGGCGCCTCGATCGACTTCAGCGGCCTCCCCGTGCTGGATGTGGACCAGATCGAAATCGTGAAGGGTCCCCATTCCACGCTCTGGGGGACGAACGCCCTGGGCGGCGTCGTGAACGTGATCACGAAGCGTCCTCCGCCCGAGCCCGAGACCATCGTCCGCGGGTATTTCGGTCTCTTCGACACGCCGGCCCGGCATTCCTTCACCGACGAGAGCCTGAGCCGGGAGGGGGTCGCCCTGCAGCATTCGCGCCGCCTCGGCGACATCGGCACCACGCTGTACCTGGCCCGCGAGGAATCGGACGGCTTCCGGCAGAACGGGGCTCTCGAGCGCTGGCGGGTGCGGTTCAAGACCGTCTTCCCCGCGGAGTCCGCCAATCCCTGGGAGGTCTTCGTCAACTGGACCCGGAGCGACGAGGAGGAGTTCTTCACGTGGCTGTCGGCGGACCGTCCGCTGGAGGTCGATCCGGACGAACTCGGGGACTGGATCCAGTCGGACGACGTCGTCTTCGGGGTTACGGCCACGCCACTCGTGACCCCGAAACAGCGCCTGCAGCTGCGACCGCACATCTATCACGCCCGGAACCAGAACCACTTCCACGACAATCAGGACTTTCACCGCTCGACGCGGGTCGGCACCGATGTCCAGTGGTCCCTCTTCCCCAACCGCTCGCATTCGCTGACGATCGGTGGCGAGGGGGCGTGGACGGGTGTGGAATCCAATTTCCTCGACCCCACGCCCGACGTGACGGACCTCGCGGTGTTCGCGCAGGACGAGATCGCGTTCTCGGACCGCGTCCGCGGCTCGGTGGGCCTGAGGCTCGACTACCATGAAGCGTCGGCGGCGATGACGGACGTCGTGCTCAACCCCAAGCTCGGCGTCGTCTACCAGGCGAGCGAGCGGCTGAGCCTCCGCGGATCCTTCAGCCGGGGATACCGGTCCCCGAGTGTCTCCGAGCAGTTCACGTCGACGACCCAGTTCGGGTTCCGCGTCGTCCCCAACCTCGAGTTGCGGGGAGAGTCCGCCTGGGCCCGGGAGGTCGGCGCGACCGTGACGTTCAGCGACCGGGTGTGGCTCGATGCGGGGTTCTTCTGGAGCGACTACACCGATCTCATCGAACCGACGCCGTCGCCGGACCGGTTCTTCACCTTCCAGTTCCGCAACGTCGCGGAAGCCATGGTACGGGGCGTGGATGCGGGCCTGCGGGTCGGCGTGATCCCGAATCGACTGGATCTCAATACGAGCTATATCTTCCTCGACACCAGAGACGACCGGAACGGGCGCGCGCTCCCCTACCGGTCGCGCCACAACTTCACGGCCACGGCCTCGGGCTGGAGGGGCGCGGTCGCCGTCGATGTCCGGTACCGGAGCCGCGTGGAGCAGGTGCTCGCCTTCCCGCTCGACGAGCGCAACCACATCACCCTCGTCGACGTTCGCTGGGGCACGCGGATCCTGGGCACCCGCGTGCAGGCGAAGATCGAGAACCTGTTCCAGACGACCTACGTGGACGTGCAGGAACGGAGTCCGGGAGCGAGCCGAAGCTTCCGGCTCACCGTCACCCCCCGGTTTTAGTGTCGTGTCGGCACGACACTAGAGCAGCCGTGACGCGGCGCACGCCGGGCGCCCGGTCGCTGGCGAGCGCACTTCTCGCCCTTTACGCGCCCGTGGCGTGCGAACCGTCGCCGTCCGGGGTCGGCGCCGGCGCCGTGACGCGGGATCGGCTGCTCGCGACCGACACCGTCCCCGCGGAGTGGCTGACGTCGGGCCGCGACTTCGGCGAGACACGCTACTCCCCTCTCGGGCGCATTCACGTCATGAACGCGGCGGCCGTGGGCCTCGCCTGGGAGTACGAGTGGCGGTCCCACGTCGGCTCCGTGCACTGGGGACTGGAGGCCACCCCGGTCGTCGTCGACGGCCTGATGTACTCGCCGGGCCCGTGGGGGAGCGTCGCTGCGCTCGACGCGGCGACGGGCGAACTCGCGTGGCGCTACGATCCGCGGGTCGACCCGAGCTACACGCGAAAGGGCTGTTGCGGCCCCGTCAACCGCGGCCTCGAGGTGTGGGAGGGCCGCGTCTACATCGGCACCTTCGACGGCTGGCTCGTGGCGCTCGACGCGGCCACGGGCGCGGAGGTCTGGCGCGTCGACACCTTCATCGACCGCTCCCTCGCCTACACGAGCACCGGCTCCCCGCAGATCGCCGGCGATGTCGTCGTCCTCGGCAACGCCGGCGGCGACTTCGGGGTGCGGGGATACATCACCGCGTACGACCTCGAGACGGGCGAGGAGGCGTGGCGCTTCTTCACGGTGCCCGGCGATCCGGCGGACGGGTTCGAGCACCCGGAGATGGAGGTGGCCGCCGCGACGTGGGACGCGGACTCCGCGTGGGAGGGAGGCCTCGGGGGCACCGTGTGGGGGGAGATGGCCTACGACCCCGTCCTCGACCTCCTCTACGTGGGAACGGGGAACGCCTACCCGTATCCGATCTGGCACCGGAGTCCGTCGGGCGGCGACAACCTCTACCTCGTCTCCATCCTCGCCATCGACCCGAAGTCCGGGCGCCTCGTGTGGCACTACCAGACCGTGCCCGGCGAGATCTGGGACTATACGGCGACCCAGAACATCATCCTGAGCACGATGACGATCGACGGCGAGCCGCGCGACGTCCTTCTCCAGGCCCCGAAGAACGGTTTCTTCTACGTGCTCGACCGCGCCACTGGAGAACTCCTTCGGGCGGAGGACTTCGTCACGGTCACGTGGGCGCGCGGGATCGACCTCGAGACGGGCCGCCCGATCCCGAATCCCGCGGCCGACTACCGCGATGAGCCGAGGGTCGTCTTCCCCTCCTCCGCGGGCGGACACAACTGGCAGCCGATGTCCTACAACCCGGAGACGGGGATCGCCTACATCCCCGCCCGCGAGCAGGCCATGCTGTGGCGCTCGCTGGATGCGTTCGATCACCGGCCCGAGGTCGCGTACCAGGGCTTCTCCGCGACCTGGCCGCCTTTCCCCGAGGCGTTCGCGCACCTCGCCGACGGCCTGCCCGACATCGGGCCCAGCGAATTCCTGCTCGCGTGGGACCCGGTGGCGGGGCGGGAGGTGTGGCGGGTGCCGCGCGGCAGCATGTGGAACGGCGGCACGCTGGTGACGGGCGGGAACCTCGTCATCCAGGGGACGGCCGTGGGGACGCTCGACTTCCACCAGGCCGACACGGGCGACCGGATCCACACCATCCACCTCGGCACCGGCGTCATGGCCGGGCCGATGACGTACGAGGTCGACGGCGTGCAGTACATCGCGGTCATGGCCGGCTACGGCGGACCGCGCGGGTCGGCCTACCCCCTCGGCTCGGCCGCGTACGACTACGAGAGCGTTGGACGACTGCTCGTCTTCAAGCTTGATGGCGGGGACGTGCCGCTACCGCCCCCGCAAATCACGCCTGCGACGCCGGAACCGCCGGATCTCACGCTCGACGCGGCGCGCATCCGGCGGGGGGCGGAACTCTTCGGCATCCACTGCGGCATCTGCCACCGCGCCTCGGACGAACACCTCTCCGCCTACCCGGATCTGCGCCGCATGGACGGCGGCGCGTGGGAGAGCTTCGACGCCGTGGTGCTCGGGGGCGCGCTGGCCGCGAACGGCATGGCCGCCTTCGGCGACCTGCTCTCAATGGAGGACGTGACCGCGATCCGGCACTACCTCACGAGCGAGCAGCGGCGCCTGTGGGAGGCGGAATCGGCCGCCGGCACGGCCCCCGAGGGCCGCTGACGCCGCGGCGCTTCAGGCCGGGCCGGGCTTCAGCCCGGGGGCGCCCCGGGCAGTCCCTCGGCCTTCACCACCTCGAGTTCCACGGTCCGCTTCAGGTCCCGGTTGATGAAGATCGGCAGCGTGTACCCGCCGAACTTCTGAAACGTCAGGTTGCTGATGCCCACGACGTGATTGAAGGTGGCCGCCTTCCCCGGCGCGCCCTGGACGGAGAACTCTCCCGCCACCTTGAACAGTTCCTGTCCATCCTCGTCCATGCACCGGATCTCGAGTTCGTGCTGGCGGTCGGTCTCTGAGGGCTCCGCCCGGATCCTCAGCACGAGTTGCATGGACGGGTGGGTCACCGGCATGGCGCCGGCGAACAGCGTGTCGAAGAGGCCCATGAGGTTGAGCTTGCCGTCCTTCGACGTATTGGCGGCGTCGGCCAGCGCGGCCAGAACGATTTCCATTCGATGTTTCTCCACTGAAATGGGAAGTCGCCTCGGGTCGAGGCGGCCACGGATTGTAACGGGTGGGGCGTCGTGGTGAATCCGGAGGCGGGTCAGCCGAAGATGCCCGCCACGATCTCGAGGATCGTCTCGAACACGCTCGCGGCCGCATCGCCGACGGCGTCCAGCACCTCGGGCGCCGCCTCCACCGCGGCCGCGGCCAGGTGACCGGCGGCGTGCGCGCCCACGAAGACGAGCTCCGGCGCCCAGAAGAGCGTCTCGAACAGGACCTCCGCTCCCGCTTCCCCGCTGCGCGCGACCGCTCCGTCCCGTCCGCGCCTCGCGACGAGCCGGTCCTTCTCCATCGCCCAGATCGCCTCGAGCTCGTGGTGGTCGAACCACACGCCCTTGCACCGCTTGCACACGTCGAGGGTGAGCGAAGACTGGCGCACCTGCAGCATGCGGGTGTCGCAGGCGGGGCAGTTCAGACGGGTCTTCGCCCCGCACGCGGCGCATTCCGCCGCGTCACGGTCCACGAACGCGCGGCACGTGTGGCACTGGGCCCGGTGCGGCTCGTCCCGCGACGGGATCTGCGCCCAGAGCGACTCGGGCCGCTCGGACCGCAGCCGCTGCACCTCGCCCAACTCGAACCACATCCCGCCGCAGCGGGCGCAGTGGTCGAGGACCAGCGCCCCCGACCCGTCCCCGGCCCGGGTGGCCAGCGCCGTCTTCTCCATCTTCACGCCGAGGCAGACGGGGCACGGCCACCGCGTCTCGCTCACGATTCCGGGCCTTCCATCACGACTCGAGCAGCCCGCGCGCGGACTCCTTTTCGGACAGGCGGCGCACATCGTCGAACGTGTAGACGAGCAGGCCCGAGTCCGTGATTTCGATCTCGGCCAGCTCCCGGACCATGAGTTCGTTCAGCAGTTCCTCCGCCGTCGTCGTCGGCACCGCCAGTTCCCCCGCGACCTCCACCGCCGTCAGCCGCCCGCCGTGGCGCCCCGCCATCTTCAGGATCTCGGCTTCGAGCGTGTCGCGGCGCAGTTCCTCCCGCCGTCCCTCGATGCGGCGCCCCACACCGAAGTGACGCGCAAGCAGCCAGCTGCCGCCACCGGCGGGCAGTCCGACCGCGATGAAGAGCGCGACGAGCGTACGGAGGGCGAGCGGATCGGCGCCCGAGCGCAGGAAGCCCAGCCCCATGAACATCGCGAGCGCCAGGAGGGCGATGCCTCCCACGAGTCTGCCCACGGCGTCAGCCCCGGACCGCGCTCACGCCGGATCGCCCTCGTACACGAAGCGTTCGACCGCGCCATGGATCCGCGACACGGTCACGTCGCTCGGCGGAAGCGTGAACCGGCTCACGGTCCAGGTCACGACGAAGTTCACGAGCAGTCCCCACACCCCGCCGTGCAGACCCAGCGGATGGGGTTCGATTGCGAGGGTGCCGAAGGGCGTGGGGACATTGACGGCTATGAGCGTGAAGGAGAGCGTCGCAAGGCCGGCGCCGATGCCCGCGATGACCCCCGCCTTCGTCGTCAGCCGCCGGCCCGGGAAACAGACCCCGAGAACGGCCGGCATCAACTGCAGCGCCCCCGAACCGGAGAGCGCCACGAGCTGCACGAGGAAATCGAACGTCGTCACGGAGAGGAAGTAGCCGACGGCCAGGAGCGCCACGACGATGAGGCGGCCGATGAGGATGTAGTGGTTCTGGCTCGCGCCCGTCCGGATGTAGCGCTGGTACACGTCGCGCGTCAGCACCGTCATGTTCGCGTGCAGCATCGAGTCGAGCGTGGACATCGCCGCCGCCGTCGCCCCCGCCAGGATCGCGCCCGTGAGCCAGGCCGGGGCGTACGCGAAGAGCATCTCCGGGAAGATCCGGTCCGGGATCGCGATATCCGGCATGACGAGCGCGCCGCCCAGCCCCACGAGCGCCGCCGGGATGTAGAGCGTCATCAGGTAGATCGGCGTCGTGGCGCCCAGCAGCTTGATCGTCCGGGCCGAGACCGCCGTGTAGTAACGGATCAGGAGGTGCGGCTGGAAGATGATCCCGAACGACAGAACAACGATCATCCCGAACCACATCCCCGGCGTGAAGAAACCCTCCGGCCCCGGAAGCGTGAGAAGGTCGGGGCGCTGCACGGCCACCTGCCGCCACAGTTCGAAGGGTCCGCCGAACAGCTTGAAGGCGAGCACGAGGGCGCCCGCCCAGACGGCGACGTACATCCACACGCCCTGGATCACGTCCGTCCAGTAGACCGCCCGCAGACCGCCCGCGATGAGATAGCCCGCGGCGACCACGAGCAGGATCAGCGTCCCGAGTTCGAACGAGATCCGGTCGCCGGACGCGACCGACAGGATGTAGCCCAGTCCCACGGCCTGGACCTGGATGTAGAGGATCGTGAACAGCACTGAGACGATCGCGGTCACGATCCGCACCGCATCGGATTCGTAGAAGTCCGCCAGGAGGTCGGCCGGCGTGATATACCCGAACGTCTTCCCCAGCGCCCAGATCCGGCTCCCGAGCACGTAGGTGATCCCCCCGACGAGCACCGTCCACGCGCCCGCCGCCCAGAACCCGATCCCGTGCGTGTAGAAGAAACCGCCCGAACCGAGGAAGGCGAACGCCGAGTGGTAGGTGGCCACGACGGTGAGATAGAGGACGATGAACCCGGCCTTGCGTCCGTAGAGGAGGAAATCCTCCAGGTCGACCGACATGCGGCGGTTCGCGATCGCCCCGAGCACGATGGTGGCCACGAGATAGACGAAGATGAGGCCGGTGGCGACGACCCACGCCTCCATCAGAGCCCCCGCCTCTGCACCCGGATCAGAACGCCGATGAGGAGGATGTAGACGACGAGCAGGTACACGTACAGAAACGGCATGCCGGCGATCCACGGCTCGACGCGGTTCCCGATCCAGTACACGAGCGGTGGCTGCGTGAACGCGAACAGAACCAGGAAGAGAATGACGAGCCGGCGGCCCGTCGGCGTTCGCGGCAGGAAGTGGGACCGGAAGCTTGTCATGCCATCAAGCTAGTCGGACCTCGGCGCCAGCGGCCAGCCGCCAGCCGGTTCCGGTCGCGGCGGGGTCGGCGGTCGGGGTCAGCGGCCGGCGTCCTCGCCCACGATCGTGACGTCGAAGCGGTCGAGCACGAGGTCGATCGGGTTGGCGATCGTGAGCCGGCCGTCGCCGGCGAAGAGCAGGGCGACGGGCCTGCGGTCGTCCGGGCCCGCGTTTCCGTCCCGGTCCCGATCGCGCGCCACGATCAGGGAGCCCGAATCGCCGCCCGCGCTGAAGGTGCAGCACACCATGATCTGACCGACAAAGCGGCCCACCTGCGACCCGGCCGACCCGTACGTCACGTTGATCGACGCGTTGACCGCCTCCACCTCCCCGACCGTGAGGCGCGTCGTCCGCCCGTACTTCTGCACCTGCAGCCCCGGCTTCGCCGCCATCGTCGTGCTGCGCGGCGACCCATAGCCCCCCACCGGCGTCTCCGGCAGCACCTCGTCCGTGCGGGCGATCGCCGCGTCGATCCGGTTGGACGCGAACGGCGACAGCTCGACCGGCTCGAACGCCGCCAGCGTGCCGATCACGTCCCCCGGGTCTGCGCCGCCGTCGACGGGTCCCGGCTGCAGGAGGTTGTCGCCCACGCGTCCCTCGCCGCCCGGCACGAACACGTGCCAGTTGCTGAGGGCGTACCGTCGCGCGCCGTCCGTCACGACGGCGCCGATCGTGCCCGCCGTCGAGCGGGTGTGCCCCGTGGACACGCCCATGGGCACCGGCCGCTCGAAGCGTCCCGTCGGCACCGGGCCCTCGTCCGTGTCGGAGGCTGCCGCGGGCTCCGGCGGCAGGATGCGGAACGGCCCGGCCGGCTCGACCGTGACCGGGAAGAGTCCCAGCTCCGTCGGGATGCCCCCGATCCCCCGCGGTCCCGCGGGAGAGGCGGGATCGACGAATACCTTGATCATCGGCGTCCCCGCGTCCGTGAACCCGATCCCCACGCCGATCACGCCGGGCAGGGCGAAGAGCGCGGACTCGTTGGCGCTCTGAACCTGCATGGCGGCGGCCAGCAGCTCCTGGGCGGACGTTCCGGGAGCCTGCAGGGGGGGTCGCGTGGGAAGCCGCGGCGGCGGGAGCGTGGGGGGACGCGTCGGCCAGGAGGTGAGGGTCCAGTGGATGCCGACCGCGGCACAGGTCGCGGCCGCGATCCCGAGCGCAAGGATGAGGTTCCGGCGGGGCGTCATCCGGCGGCTTCTCGCGTCACGAGGTGCCGGCCGAGGGCCCCGCCGGGCCGTTTTCCTGCGCGCGGAACGGGCCTCCGTCCACGACGCGCACCGGATGTCCATCGTACCGATCCGGGATCGACTTCCGGGACGAGCGCCCGGAGAGATAGACCTTCAGGCAGGGGTCCCCGTTGTCGGCCCCGATGCCCACGGCCGACACGTCGCTACGCGAGAGCAGCTTCTCGGCGAGTCGCTGCTGCGCCTCCTCGATCGAGCGTTTCATGCGCCTCCTTACGGGAGTCCCCCTCCCGGAGTGTCGCGTCGGCGGCACGTCGCTGTGCCGGCCGCGAAAACCCTTCGCTCCAGGGCGTCGTCGCCTCACCGCGTCGCTTCCGCCAGCGGTCGATGCCGATAGACGGCGCCGCCGCGCATGACGAACACGACATGTTCGAGCGCCCCGATATCGGCCGTCGGATCGCCGGCCACCGCGATCACATCGGCCTCGAACCCGGGAGCGAGCGTGCCCACCGTCTCCTCCAGCTCCAGCGAAGCCGCGGCCAGGCTCGTCGCAGATACGATCGATTCCATCGGATCCTGGCCGCCTTCACGCACCCTGTACACCAGTTCCGTCCAGTTGCGCCCGTGCGCGCCGGCCACGGCGTCGGTCCCGAACACGATATCCAGCCCCTCCACCTCCAGCGCCTCGCGGAAGGCGCCGAGCGCCGTCGGCACCGCCTCCCGCATCTGCCGGAAGCCATCCTCCGTGTAGTTCCCGATGCCGAGATAGCGTTCCTGGTTCGCGAAGTAGTTCTCGAAGATGAGGTGCGTGTGCGGGTCGTAGTAGAGCCCGCGTTCGGCCAGGAGTTCGAGCGTCTCGCGGTCGAGGAGGGCGCCGTGTTCGATCTGCCGGCACCCGGCCCGAGCGGAGCGCTGCGCGCTTTCGGGACCGTGGGCGTGGACCACGGCGCGCAGGCCGTGCTCCCGCGCCTGGCCGCACGCGGCGTCGAGCTGCTCCTGGCTCAGCGTGGGCGCGCCGCCGACCCGGATGCTGGCGGACCCGAAGATCTTGATGACATCCGCGCCGGCCTCCGCCAACCGGTCCACGCGGGCCCGGATCTCGTCCGGCCCGCCGCTCCCTGCCGTGATGGGCTCGATCGACGTCAGCACCCGCGGTCCGGGCAGCACCCCGCGCGCGATCGCGTCGCGGACGGGGACATCTTCCGGACCGCCCAGACTCTGCACCGTCGTGACGCCGCTCACGAGCATGTTCCAGGCGTTCTCGGCCGCGTAGAGGACGCGGTCCTCCGCCGTGTCCGTCGACGCCTCGCTGTGAAGCCGCCCCGTCTCCGCGTCGAAGTGCCATCCGAGGTGGACGTGCGTGTCGATGAGTCCCGGCAGGACCGTCGCCCCGGCGAGTTCGTAGACGACCGCGCCTTCCGTCGCACCGGACTCGGCGATGGCTTCGATGCGCCCGTCCCGTACGACGATTTCCCGCCCGGTGAGGACGGCGCCGCGCCCGTCGAGGATCCGGTCCGCCCGTATCACGACGGCGTCGTCGGGCCCCGTCCGCCGGAGGTCCCCGGCGCCCGGTGCAGCGTCGGTCGCACATCCGGTCACCGCGGAGAGGCCAAGCGCGAATACCGTGGCCGCCCGCACCGTCACAGCCCGGCGGGCTCGCGTCGAATCAGTGGAGCGCGGCGGCATGACACCCCCCGGAGCGTGAAGTGGATCGAGGCTTCGGAGTCCCGGAGCGGGATCCCTCACAACACTAGTTGCTCGCGGGCGGCGCAGGTAGGATCACGCGACACCCGCAGCCCCCACCCCGAGGAACCGAAAATGAACCCGATGACCCACGCCGGCGACCGGCTACATCGTCCGCTTCTTCGCCTCGCCGCCCTTGCCCTCCTGATCGCGCCGGCGCTCCCTCCGACGCCGCTCGGCGGCCAGGCTGACGCCAGTGCGGAGGTCTCGGCGGTGCTCGACGCGCTCCACGAGGCCGCGTCCGAGGCGGACTTCGACCGCTACTTCAGCCTCTACGCCGGCGAGGCCGTCTTCCTCGGCACCGACGCGACGGAGCGCTGGACGCGCGAGGAATTCATGGACTACACGAAGGGCCGCTTCGACACCGGTACGGGCTGGACGTACCACATGCTCGAACGCCACATCGCGATCGCCCCCGGCGGCCGCACCGCCTGGTTCGACGAGCGCCTCGAGAACGCCAATCTCGGCGAGACCCGAGGCAGCGGCGTGCTCGTGATGGAGGACGGAAGCTGGAAGATCGCGCAGTACAACCTCACGATTCCCATCCCGAACGAGATGGCCCGGGAGGTGGCCGCCGGAATCCGGGCGCTGAAGGGCGGCTGAAGGCCCTTACCGGCGGGCGACCGGCGTCCCGCTCGCATCGAGGGTGACCTCGAGCGGCGTCGGTCCGTCCAGCGGCATGACGGTCTCGGAGCCGTCCGGCCAGCGGACCCGGACGGCCGCCGGTTCGGCCGCGAGCCCCATCACCTGCACCGGATCGTCCTGCGACCAGTAGCCGCCGCCGGCCCGCACCTCGCGTATCGGTCCGAGCGTCCCGTCGCCGTATTCGAGCCGAATCGAGGCGCCGATGGCGGCGGGATTCTCCGCACCTCCCAGCAGCCGGACGCGCAACCCGGGCTTTGCGCCCGTGTTTCGGTACAGCTTCGTCCCGGCCCCGTTCTGGCTGACGAGCAGGTCCAGGCGTCCGTCGGCGTCGTAGTCCGCGAAGGCCGCCCCGCGCTGCTCTCCGTACACCGCGATGCCCGACCGCTGCCCCGGGACGGCCGTCAGCGTTCCCGTCCCGTCACCCCGCAGCCACAGGCCACGGCCCGCGTCGTTCCGATCCGCCTCGGCGCGCAGCGCGAACAGGTTCTGGCTCAGAAAGACATCCTCGTGCCCGTCGCCATCCATGTCCGCCACGCCCGCGTGGAAGGCCGGCGCCAACTGCGCCTCGCGCGGCAGCTGGACCGCCTCGAAGGAACCCCCGCGGTTGATGAACAGGGTGTGCGCCAGCGTCGTCGCCTCGACCGTCGGCAGGAGGTCCGCCGGCTGCTCCAGGATCTCGTTCACGCCCAACTGTCCGTAGTGCTCGAACCCCTGGATGCGGCCGCGAAGGAAGGGAAGGCCGCCGGCCAGCGTGAGGAGTCCCCGCACCGGCACCATCGAGCGAGTGAACTCGTCGTAGCGCGCCTCGATCACATCGCGGAAGCCATCGTTGTCCAGATCCGCGTGATACGCCGTGGCCGGCCGCTCCGGGCTCGCCCTGAACTGCGAGTTGAGCCCCCGGTTCGAGGCGATGAGGTCCGGCAACCCGTCTTCGTTCAGGTCTCCCGTCGTCACGCCGTTCCACCACCCGGTGAGGGCCTCGAGTCCGTGCCCGGCGGTGGCGTCCTCGAAGCGTCCGTCCCGGTTCAGAAAGAGACGGATGGGTCCCCACTCGACGGCCAGCACCAGGTCCGGGTCGCCGTCGGCGTCCACATCGCTGAAGACGGCGCCCGACACCAGCCCCACTTCGGTGAGCGCCGCCGCGTTGGCATCGTCGAGGACATAGCGGCGATCCTCGTTCAGAAGCAGCCGGGAGGTTGCCGCGGCGGGATACTGCCCCGGAATCACGCGGCCGCCGACGAAGAGATCGAGGTCACCGTCCCCGTCGTAGTCGGCCGCCGCGAGGGGGCCGGTGCTCGACGCGGCCCCCGGGAGCGCCTGCGCGTCCCGGAGCGTCGTGCCGGAAGCCCGCAGCACGGTGGCCGAGGGGCCCGACCGGTCGGTGCCGTCGTACGTCGCGGTCCCGACGACCACCGTGGCGCCGGCCCGGCCGGGGAGGACGACGAGGCCTGTCTGGTCGCCCGATGACGGCGCCGGCCCGGCCACGCCACCGCGCGCCCCCCGGTCGGGCGAGAAGCCTCCGTCGCCATCGTTGCGGAAGACCGAGAGGCCGGCCCCGCTGCCACCGCCGACCAGGGCGTCCACGTCCCCGTCCCCGTCGATGTCGCCCCACGCGACGCCCGGGCCGCCCTGGCTCAGGCGCCACGTGACGAGCGGCTGCTGCGCGAAGTCGTCGAACGGGTTCTCCCGGTGACGGTGTCCGAGCAGCGCGGACACGTCGTCGAACAGGGGCGCCGCCGTTTCCGCCGACCCGGCGTCGCTCTCGGCAGCACCCGCCGCCGCCCCGCCGCCCTCGGGCTCGAGTATCTCGTACGTCCGGTTCGCCCGCACGCCCACCACCCGGCTCGTCCTTCCGTCCCGCCAGACGACGTCGAGGGTCATCTCCCCCTCGTCCGCCGCAAAGCTCGCGATGGCTTCGGAACCGGAGAGATACAGCCCTCCCGCGACGATCTCCTTCGTCTGCGGCGGCAACTCGCCGCCCGTCAGGCGGACCCGCGCGCCCACGCCCGCCGTATTGCGTCCCCGGCCCACGAGCCGCACGGCCACGCGCGCCGCCCGTCCCACATTCCGGTAGACCCCCGCGGGCGCCAGCAGCCGGTTCGTGACGATGTCCAGATCCCCGTCCTCGTCGAGATCCGCCGCCGCCATGCCGTGCGTGATGTCCTCGCCTCCCGCGAACCCCCACGCCTCCCCCACATCCTCGAAGGTCAGGTCTCCCCGGTTGCGGAAGGCGATGTTGGAGAGGCGCAGCGGAGGGAAGCCGAGGATCCGCTGCCGCCAGTCCATCGACCCGACGCGCTGCGCCGCGTCCTTGTCCATGGCGTCGTAGAAGTGGCCCGTCCCGATGAGCAGGTCCTCGTACCCGTCGAGGTCGACATCCACGAACGTGCTCCCCCAGGACCAGCCGGATGCGTCGAGACCCGCGTACTGCGCCGCCTCCGCCCACGTCGCGTCGCCCCGGCCGAGGTAGAGCGTGTTGCGCGGCGTCTGCGGCCGGTTGTCGAACCGCCCCGTGAAGGGCGGGTCCGGCACCCCGCCGGCGATCTGCTTCATGCGCAGCCGGTGCTCCCGGCTCAGCATCTCGACCACGAAAAAGTCCGTGAACCCGTCCCGGTCCACGTCGGAGAAATCCACGCCCATCGAGGCGAAACTCGTATTCCGCATGGCAAGCGGCTCGAGCGTCCGGAAACGACCCGTCCCGTCGTTGATCCAGATGTGGTCGGGGCTGTGGAAGTCGTTGCAGACGTAGAGGTCCGGATCCCCGTCGCCGTCCATGTCCTGGAAGCGGGCCGCGAGTCCCCATTCCACCGGCTCCGACTCGAGCGGTCGGCCGTCCTCGTCGAGGAACGCGCCCCCCGTCCACGGCACCGGCGTGAACCGGCCCGTCCCGTCGTTCAGGTAGAGCCGGTCGGGCTCCGCCAGCTCGAGCCGGGGGACCAGCCCCTCCTGGACCTCGCCGAGCGTGAAGTGCTCCCGCCATTCGGGCAGGACCTCGAATCCGTCCTCCGTCTGCCGGTAGATGTTGCTCGGCCGCATGTCTTCGGGGGGGAAGAGGTCCTGCACCGTCGCGACCTTGTTGTTCACGACGTAGAGGTCCAGGTCTCCGTCACCTTCGATGTCGGCGAGCGTCATGGACATGCTGCCGAGCACCGAAGTGAGCCCCGCGGCCTCCGTGGCGTCCGTGAAGCGGCCGGTCCCATCGTTCAGGTAGAGCGCGTTCGGTCCGCCGAGCGCGTTGACGAGCAGGTCGAGGTCACCGTCGCCGTCCACGTCCGCGAAGGCGGCCCCCGTCGAGAAGCGCCCCGCAGCCGCGACCCCCGCCGCCTCGGCGATGTCCTCGAAGCGCCACCCGCCCAGGTTCCGGTAGAGGCGGTTCGGCCCGTCCATCCCGGTGAAGTAGAGATCGACGCGGCCGTCGCCGTCCACATCGCCGGCGGCCACGCCGGATCCGTTCAGGTAGTGGCTGTTGTCGATGTACTGCGCTTCGCTGACGATGTTCTCGAACGTGATCCCGGTCTCCGACGGGTCGAGCCGCTCGAATCCCGGATGGTCTTCGCCGGCAACGCGAAGCTCCGCCCAGCGGTAGCCGTCCTCCTCCACCCAGTCGAGCGCCTGCGGCCCGCACCCGCCGGAAACGGCCGCCGCGGCGAGCAGCGTGACCCGCACCAGCGGCCGGACGTCTTGATGAATGTCAGGCAGGCCACGGTCTGCCAGCATGCGCCTCGCGAAGGGTTCGGGGTCGACTCGCTCAATGGACCCGGGGAAGCAGCGGACCCGAGACACAACGAGCGAGCGGGCTGTATCATATCACTCGGCTACGTCGCGGAAATGCATACTCACGTTCCCCTGGATCGGGGGAGGAGGTCATCACATGAAGCCGAGGTTCATCGCCGCTCTCGTCATCGCCGGGGTTGTGGCCCCCGCGAGCCTATTCGCCCAGATCCCCCTCGATAACCCTCCTGTCATCGGGGGTGAACTCACGCTCGCCCCCCGCGAGACGGATCCTGCGACGATCCGGGACGAGATCCTCGGCCACTTCGAGCGGTCGAGCTACAAGATCTCCGAACTCGCGCGCGTCATGCCCGCGGAGAAGTTCTCGTGGGCGCCCGGCGAGGGGGTGATGCAGGTGGGCGAGGTCTACATGCACATCGCGCGCTACAACTTCATGTACCTCGACGAGAACCTGGGGATCGCGCCCCCGAACGGGTTCGACTACGCGGACATCGAGTCGCTGCGCGACAAGGAGAAGGTGCGCGAGATCTACGAGATGTCGGTCCGCCACGTGAACGAGCAGGTGGGCGCCCTCACCGAGGCGGAACTCGACGGCGAGACGGAACTCTACGGTCGCACGGTGCAGGGCTGGGCCGTGCTCCTGCAGCTCGTCTCGCACATGAACGAGCACGTGGGCCAGTCCGTCTCCTACGCCCGCATGAACGGCATCGTCCCCCCGTGGTCCCGCTGACGGCGCGGCACGGCTCGCCGGGGGTCGGGCGGACCGTGGCATAGCGCGATTCGTGACCCGGGCGATCCGTAGATGGGGACGGGCCGGCGTCCCGCTGGTCCTGCTGGGCGTGCTCGCGCAGTGCGAGTACACGACGGACCCGGCGGAGATGCCACTCACGGGGAACTGGCTCGGCCACATCACGCGCATCGACGGCGGTCTGTCATGGCAGTTCTGGCTGCGGGAAGATGGGCGGGGCCACGTCTCGGGGACGGTCAGCCGAACGGATTTCGTCCGCTTCCCGCACCCGAGGGAGACGATAGTTCCCGGAGTCGTGACCGGGGTCCACGCGTCCTCGGAGATGTTCCTGACGCTCGAGTACGGGGAATCCACCGAGGTGTACGAGGGGCGTTTCCGGTCCGACGATCACATTCGTGGCCTGATCCACGTCGGAGCCGAAGTACGGAACATCGCGGCGCTGGAACTCAGGCGGATCGGGCCGGGTCCGGATGGCACGGCGGCCGGCGCCACAATACCGGCCGGGACGGGTACCAACACCGGTAACTGAGCCAGTAACCTTCTGACCCCTCTCCGGATCGGGTTGCCCGCCATGGACCTGTCGCGCCGTGCCGCTCGGACGATCCTCGTCACCGGGGCGAGCGGCTACGTCGGTGGCCGCCTCGTCCCGGCGCTCGAAGCACGCGGAGAACGGGTTCGCTGTCTCGCCCGCAACCCCCGGTATCTCGTCGACCGCTTCTCGAGACGCACCGAGATCGTCGCGGGCGATGTACTCGATGCCGCCTCGCTCGCCACAGCCCTCGAAGGCGTGGACACGGCCTGCTACCTCGTCCATTCGATGGGGTCGAAGGCCGATTTCGAGGAGCAGGACCGCGTCGGGGCCCGTAACTTCGCCAGAGCGGCGCGAGCGCGGGGCGTGCGACGCATGATCTATCTCGGCGGTCTCATCGGAAGCGGCGAGCTGTCGCCCCACCTCGCCAGCCGCCTGGAGGTCGGCCGGATTCTCGCCTCCGAAGGACCGCCCACGGTCGAGTTCCGCGCCTCCATCGTCATCGGCTCGGGATCGCTCTCCTTCGAACTGCTGCGGAGCCTCGTCAACAAGCTGCCGGTGATGGTCACGCCGCGATGGGTGCGGACTCCGGCCCAGCCCATCGCAATCGACGACGTCATCGCCTACCTGGTTCACGGACTCGATCTCGAGCAGGAGGGCAGCGCGGTGTTCGAGATCGGCGGGCCCCGGCAGGTGACCTACGGCGAACTCATGCACGAATACGCCCGCCAGGTCGGGGTCCGGCGCGTGATGCTTCCGGTGCCCCTTCTCAGCCCCCGGCTCTCGAGTCTGTGGCTCGGCCTGGTGACCCCCGTGTACGCCCGCGTGGGCCGGAAACTCGTCACGAGCTTGCGCAACGAAACGGTGGTCCGGGACGCGGCGGCCCGGGAGCGTTTCCCGGTTCGTCCCCTCGATGTGGATGAGGCGATCGCCCGGGCGCTCGCCGAGGAGGACCGGCAAATGGCCAGGACCCGCTGGAGCGACGCGGTGTCTTCGAGCGGGCGCCCGCCGCGGTGGGGCGGAAGCCGCTTCGGTTCACGCATCGTCGACCGCCAGCAGGCCGTGGTCCGAGCCGGGACGGCGCGCGCCTTCGCCCCCATCCGGCGGATCGGCGGGTCCAGGGGCTGGTACTTCGCGAACTGGCTGTGGGGGCTGCGCGGCGCCGCGGATCTGCTCGTGGGCGGCGTGGGCATGCGTCGCGGCCGCCGGCATCCGGTCGACGTGAAGCCGGGCGATCCGCTGGACTTCTGGCGCGTCGAGGCCTTCGAGCCCGACCGTCTCCTGCGCCTGCAGGCCGAGATGAAGGTGCCCGGCCGGGCCTGGCTCCAGTTCGAGGTCGAGCCTGCTGAGGACGGAAGCCGCATCACGCAGACCGCCGTCTTCGACCCGCTGGGCCTTGGAGGCCTTCTCTACTGGTACGCCCTCTACCCCATCCACTGGCTGATCTTCCGGGGCATGCTCCGCGGCATCGCGCGTCGGGTCGCCGTCCGGAGCCTGTAGCAGCCCCTGCCTTACGATCAGCCGGCGGCGGCGACGCCACCCTGGCCACGGGATCCTGACCCGGGCGCGCCGGTCTCCCCACCCGCCGTCCCGCATCGCCCCCCCGTTTTGGGTGGATTGGTGTTGCTGGGCGAAGTCCCACCCGGATAGCTTCGGCAAAGCCACTGAGCTTTGGCGCGGCACGTTGCCCTGCCTTGCCCCGCAGTCGAGTCCGTGTTGCCATGGTTGAGGACCACCGATTCCGGTTCGTTGCCGCAGGCTTGCTGGCGATCGTGCTGCCCACCCTTTCGTGCGGTGACGGGAGCACCGAGCCCGAGCCCGTTCCGCCACGCCCGGAGCCCGCGCCCGTTCCGCCGCGCCCGGCGACCGTGACCGTCACGCCCGCGACGGCTGAGCTTTCGGCTCTTGGGACCACGGTCGCGTTTGCCGCCGAGGTGCGCGACCAGCACGGCGCAGTGATGCCCAACACCTCGGTGTCGTGGTCGAGCAGTGACACGCGGGTCGGGACAGTGGACGGGGCGGGACTCGCGACCGCGACGGGCAACGGATCGGCAACGATCACGGCGGCAGCGGGCGAAGCGTCGGGGAGCGCCGCGCTGACCGTGCGGCAGACCGTGAGGACGGTCACGGTCACAGGCTCCGCCGACCCGGTCGTGGAGGGTGACACGGTGCGGTTCTCGGCGGTGGCGACCGACGCGAACGGCCGCGCCGTTAGCGACGCGGTGTTCACGTGGGCATCGAGCGACACGACGGTCGCCGTGATCGACGACTCGGGGCTGGTGACGGGCGTGGCTCCGGGCCGGGCCGTGGCCACCGCGACGACGGCGGGCGTGTCCGGCGGCGCGGAGGTCGTGGTGGCTGCCGCCGTGCCCACGTCGATAACCGTGACTCCGGACGCGGTCGTGCTTGCCGCGTTGGACCAGACCGCGCAGCTGTCGGCGGAAGTTCTGGACCAGCTCGGGCGCGCGCTGGCGGGCGTGTCCGTGTCGTGGTCGAGCAGTGACACACGGGTCGGGACGGTGGACGGGGCGGGCCTCGTGACCGCGACGGGCAACGGGTCGGCGACGATCACGGCGGCGGCGGGCGAAGCGTCCGGGGAAGCTGTCGTGACCGTCATGCAGGTGGTTGCCGCGGTCGCCGTGTCACCGGGATCGAGCCGGCTGAGTCGCGGAGACACGCTGCGGCTGTCCGCCGAGGCGTCGGACCGGAACGGCCACCCCGTGCAGGGTGCGCACTCGTCTGGTCGTCAAGCGACGATTCGGTCGCCGTGGTGGACGCTTCGGGACTCGTGCGGGCCGGCAACTCGGGGACGGCAACGATCACGGCCATGGCGGGGAGCATCGCGGGCACCGCCGAAATCACGGTGGCGAGCGATCAGGGGAACAACGACCGGGCGGCGCTGGTCGCGTTCTACGAGGCGACCGGCGGGCCGAACTGGACGAAGCGCGAAGGTTGGCTGACGGACGCGCCGCTCGGGGACTGGGAGGGTGTCTGGACGACGGACGGGCGGGTCTCGCACATTTTCTTCCAGTTCAACAACCTCAAGGGTCACATCCCGCCCGAGATGGGCGATCTGTCCGGCCTGGAGGAACTGAACCTCTCCTTCAACGACTTGACCGGTCCGATTCCGCCGGAGATGGGCAGACTTTCGAGCCTCGTCAGTCTGGCGCTCGAGATCAACGGTTTGACCGGCTCGATCCCGGCCGAGTTGGGCGATCTTTCAAGCCTGAGGGAACTCCGGCTCGGACACAACGATTTGACCGGTCCGATTCCGCCGGAGCTGGCCAGGCTTGCCCGCCTGGAGTCGCTGTGGCTCGGCGGCAACAATCTGACCGGGTCGATCCCGCCCGAGCTGGGCGATCTGCCCAGCCTGGAGGTGCTGTGGCTCGGGCGCAACCGTCTGACCGGGTCGATCCCGCCGGAGCTGGGCAGGCTTTCGAAGCTGAAGGAACTGGGGCTCTTCGCGAATGAGCTGTCGGGCTCGATTCCCCCCGAGTTGGGCGGGCTCGCGGGTCTGCAAAAGCTGCTCCTCGGCTGGCAACTGCTATCGGGCCCGATTCCGCCGAGTCTCGGCGACCTGGCCGAGCTGCGGGAGCTCGAACTCGGCCCCAACCGTCTCGTCGGCGCGATTCCGCCGGAGCTGGGCAACCTGTCCAAACTGAAGGTGCTGAACTTCCAGAGAAACGACCTGAGCGGACCGGTGCCGGCCGAACTCGGGAAACTTGCGAAGCTCGAGGTTCTGTGGTTTGTGGGCAACGCGGGACTTACCGGGCCGTTGCCGTTGTCGCTGACCGGCCTGACATCCCTGAAGAAGATGACGCTGAGCTCCACCGGCCTCTGTGTCCCGCGGACGACGGCGTTCGATCTGTGGCTTCAGCGGCTGGAGGAAGTGTGGGCCAGACCCTGCGAGATCGTCGAGGACAAGGACCGCAACATTCTCAGGGAATTCTACAGGTGGACGAACGGCGACGATTGGAGCAACAACGAGAACTGGCTGACCGACGCGCCGCTGGACGACTGGCACGGCGTGACGGCGGACACGGCCGACGTGGTCTCGGGGCTGGAACTCGCGGACAACGGTCTGTCGGGCATTGTCCCGCTGGAGACCGGGGACCTGTCGCACCTCCGGACGCTGGCGCTGGGCGGCAACGCCGGACTCGGCGGAGAACTGCCGGAGCGGATGCTGCGGCTGGCTCTGCTGTCGACGTTGCGGCTGGAGGGTACCGGGCTCTGCCTGCCGGGCGCGAAGCGGTTCCGGGACTGGCTGGGGCGGATCGGGGACGCGGAGGTCGCGCTGTGCCCGGACGACCACGGCAACGATGCCGGGGGCGCGACCGTGGGCAGGCTCGGCGAACGATTCGAGGGCAGGATCGAGAGCGCCGGGGACGAGGACTGGTTCCGGCTCGACCTCGCCGGAGCCGGGACGCTGACGCTGGAATCCGAGGGCGAAACCGCCCTCTTCGGCGCGCTCTACGATCGCGACAACCAGCTCCTGGGTTTCGATGACGAAGGCGGCGTGCTGCTCGTGACCAACGTCGGTCCCGGGTCCCACTATCTTCAGGTGGGCGGGCTCTACTCGAATACCCGGGGGGCCTACACGGTCAGGACATCCCTCGAGCCGCGAGCCCCGGCGGTGGACGCGTACCTCACACAGCCCGTGCAGTCGCACGACTTCGGGGTGCCGCTGGTGGCGGACGAGGAGGCGCTGCTGCGGGTGTTCGTGATGGCCGACTCCGGAGTGGCCGCGTCGATGCCGCCGGTTCGGGCGACGTTCTTCCGGGGCGGGGCCGAGACGCATTCGGTCCGGATCGACGGGAGTTCGCAACCCGTCCCGTGGGAGAGGGCCGAGGGAGACCTGGACCGGACGGCGAACGCCGTGGTGCCCGCGAGCGTCATCGTGCCCGGCACGGAGATGGTGGTCGAGGTGGATCCGGACGGCACCCTGGACCCGTCGCTGGGGATCGGCGGGCGGATGCCGGCGGAGGGCCGCATGGCGCTCGATATCCGCGCCATGCCGCCGTTCAACGTCACGGCCGTGCCGTTCCTGTGGCAGGAGAAGCCCGACTCGTCGGGTCTCAAGGCCACGGCCGGTCTCACGGCCGAGCACGAGGTGTTCTACGAGACCCGCGAGTGGCTGCCCGTCGCCGACATGGACGTCACGGTGCGCGAGGCGGTGTTCGTGGACTACGACCCGAAGGAGGACATCAGCCGGGTGCTGAGCGATCTCGCCCTGCTGTACGCGGCCGACGCCGCCTCCGGCTACTACATGGGCGTGCCGCCGTGGATCGAGGGAGGCGCCGTCGGCGTCGCCTACCTCAACAGCCATCTGAGCGTATCGCGCTTCGACGGCCACACCGTCGCGCACGAGTTCGGGCACAACCTGTCGCTGAGTCATTCTCCATGCGGGGGCGCCCAGGGCGTCGACGGGAGATTCCCGCACGCCAACGGACGGATCGGGGCCTGGGGATACGACCGGCTGACCGGCACGCTCGTCGAGCCGACAGCCTACGACCTCATGACCTATTGCCGCGACGAGGACTGGATCAGCGACTACACCTACCGGAAGGCACTCGGCTACCGGAATCCGGGCGCCGCGGCCGCAGCCGCGCGGAGTTCCCGGCGGACGCTGGTGGTGCGCGGCGGCGTCGAGGACGGCCGCTTGAGGATCGAGCCCGCCTTCGTGCTGGACGCGCCGCCCGCGCTTCCCGAACGGGACGGGCCCTACCGGCTGGTCGGCTCCGACGACCGCGGCGGCGAACTGTTCGCGCTCCGGTTCGCGATGAACGAGGTCGCCGACGCCGAGACCCCCGGCACCGCCGGATTCCTCTTCGCGATTCCGGCCGGGGACGACTGGGCCGGGACGCTCGCGACGATCACGCTCGCCGGTCCGGAGGGATCCGTCGCGCTGGAGGCTGCGGACACGTCGCGCCCGGCCACGACGCTGGTCCTGGACGAGACGACCCGCCGGATCGTGGCGATTCTCCGGGAGACGCCGGAAGCGCAGGTCGCGGCCGACGGTGCCGCCGCGCGCCTGCCCTCGGCGACCAGGCTCGTCAGCCGCGGCATCCCGAGTCCCCTCGACTGGCGGCGATAGGGCACGGCCATGGCGAACAGCAGCCATTCCACCCCCGCGAGCGAACGCGGCGACCATCCGCTCAACCCCCTTACCCCGGCCGAAATCCGGGCCGCCGCCGGGATCGTCCGGGAATGGGACGGGTGGACGGAGACCACGCGATTCGAGTCGATTCGCCTGCGCTATCCCGGCAAGGCGCAATGCCGGGCGGAGATCGCGGACGGTGCCGCCAGCGGCAGCCGGAGGGCCTGTGTCAGCGTCTACGACACGGCAATCGACGGCGTCTCCGAGCTGATCGTCGACCTGACCGGCAGCGCGGTGGAATCGGCCCGCACAGTTCGGGGCGCGCGTCCGGCGATCAACGTCGACGAGTTCCTGGTCTGCGCGGAGACCGTGCCCCGGCATCCCGACTTCGTCGCGGCGATGGCGAAGCGCGGTGTCACCGATCTCTCGAACATCCAGATCGACCCCTTCTCGGCCGGCAATTTCGGTTTCGAGGACGAGCGCGGGCATCGGCTGGTGCACTGTCTGGTCTACCTGCGCTCCGATCCGGCGGACAACGGCTACGCCCATCCGGTCGAGGGTCTGAACGTCCTGTTCGATCTCAACAGGGTCGAGGTCGTGCGGGTCATCGACCACGGCGTCCACCAGATCCCGATGGCTTCCTCGAATTATGAGGCCTCGCGGCCCGAGATCGCCGACGCCCTGCGCAGCGACCTGAAGCCGATCGACATCGTCCAGCCAGACGGCCCGTCGTTCACCGTCGAGGACCGCGTCGTGACCTGGGCCAACTGGCGCTTCCACGTCGAGTTCCATCCCCGCGAAGGCCTCGTGCTCAACGACATCCGGGTGCGGGGCGGCGAGCGCGCGCCGTGGCGGCCGCTGATCTGGCGCGCGTCGATCGCGGAGATGGTCGTCCCCTACGGCGATCCCTCCTTCAACCACTACCGCAAGAACGCCTTCGATGTCGGCGAGTACGGCCTGGGCCAGGTCGCCAACCCGCTGAAACTCGGCTGCGACTGCCGCGGGCAGATCCACTATTTCGATGGCGTGTTCAACCTGACCTCGGGCGAGCCGGCGGTTGTCGAAAACGCCATCTGCCTGCACGAGGAAGACGACGGCATGCTGTGGAAGCACACCGACTACGTGACCGGCGGGACGGAGCACCGCCGCGCGCGCAGGCTGCTCGTTTCGATGGTCGCGACGGTCGGCAACTACGAGTACGCCTTCTACTGGATCTTCCACATGGACGGGACGCTGGAGCTGGAGGTCAAGGCGACCGGCATCGTGAACACCCAGGGCCTGAACGCGGTCTCCGGCGTCGCCTACGGCACCGAGGTCATGCCCGGCGTCGTCGCCCCCAATCACCAGCATCTGTTTTGCGCCCGGCTGGACATGGCCGTGGACGGCGACGCCAACCGGCTGGTCGAGTTGAACGTGGTGCGGCCCCCGATGGGCGGGGACAACCCGCACGGCAACGCCTTCCGGGTCGAGGAAACGGTGATCGAGACCGAGGGAGGGAGGACGCGAAACGCGGACAGCGAACGGCTGTGGAGGGTCGAGAGCGCTTCGGCGACCAACGCGCTGGGCGGGCCGACGGCCTATCGCCTCCATTCCGGAGGCATGCTGCGGCCGTGGCTCCATGCCGACACCATGATGGCGAAACGCGCCGCCTTCATCTTCAACCACGTCTGGTGCACGCCGCACGACCCGGACCAGCGGTACCCGGCCGGACGCTTCGTCAACCAGAGCGACGGCTCGGACACCATCGCGACGTGGGTGAGGGAGGGCCGGTCGATACGGGACACCGACATCGTGCTCTGGCATACGTTCGGCATTCTGCACCTGCCGCGGGTCGAGGACTGGCCGGTCCAGCCGGTCGCCCGCGCCGGCTTCCGCCTGGAGGCCGACGGCTTTTTCGACCGCAACCCGACGCTCGACGTGCCGCCCGGCGCCTGACGTGACGGCGAGCGGACCCCCTTGTGCGACGAAGCGGGTTCACCTCGGGGTGATCCCGGATGTTCGCTTCCCCGCAATCAGGGCTGTCGGAATGGCGGCGCTCGCGGTTTCCGTCGCGTCTTGTCGCGAATCCCTGGCGCCGCCGGAAACGCCGCCCGAGCCCATCACGATCGCGGGCACGCGCGCGGCGACCGGTCCGCTCCGCCCGGATGGCCTGAACATGGAGCGGGGCATCCGTCTCGCGGTCGACATGCTCAACGAGGCTGGTGGGATCGATGGTCGCGAAGTGCGGCTCATCATGTACGACGATGGCGGCGATCCTCATACGGCCGCGAACATCTACCAGGAACTCGTTCGCACGGACTCCATCGACCTGCTGATCGGCCCCTTCGCCAGTTCGGTCACCCATGCGGTGGTGCCGGTCGCGGAAGCGGCGGCGCGGCCCCTGATCGCGCCGCTGGCCGGCGCTCATGAGATATGGGGTGGGCAGCACCGCCGGTGGAGCGTTCAGATGCTGAACAACGCGCGCGAAAACCTCGCCGGTGCCGTGGTCGTCGTCGCCCGCGAGGGTGCGCGGAAGGTGGCGCTGGTCTACGAGGACTCGCGCTTCCCGGTCTCGGCGGCGGGCGGCGTGCGGGACGTCACAGCCGAGCAGGGGCTCGAACTCGTCATGGACGAGGCATACCCCGTCGGGGAGGCCGACCATGCTGCGCTGGTGGCGCGGGCGCGCAATCTGGGCGCCGATTTCCTTCTGGGCGGCGGCTATACGGAGGACGCAGTCGCGTTCACAGGCGCGGTGGCCGAGGCGGACTACCACCCGCTCCTGACCAGTTGGAGCGTCGGGCCGAGCGAACCGGATTTCCCGGAGCGGGTGGGCATCGAGCCGGCTCGCTGTGTGATCGGGAACGCCCCATGGGTCGCGTCGCTTGGCACGGCGGGACTCCTCGCGTCAAGCGAAGTCTTCGTGCGCCGTTATGAGGCGGCCTACGGCTTCGCCCCGGGCTACACTGCCGCGGCCGGATTTGGCGCCATCGAGCTGCTGGCGGAGGCTGCCCGCGCCTCCCTCCTGGAAACCGGCGAGATATCGGACGCGGCCGTGCGCGACCACCTCTTTGCGACCTCCACGGAAACCGTCCTCGGACCCTTCGGCGTGGTCCCGCTCGGCGAATCCGACGCTGGAAGCCAGCGCCGCCTGTTGCGTCTCCAGCTCCAGTGGCAGGACGACGGCGGGGGCGGCCTGGCGCAGCGAGTGATCTATCCGGACGGGGCGGCGGAGGCCGATGACTGCACCAACCCTCCCCGTGCTGCCATCAGTCCGGGCTGAACCGCCTTCCGGCCCGGTCGGGGAGACGGCTCGTACCGGCCCGATTCTGCGAACCACGCCACGCGATTCGCATTACTTCTTCTGGCGAAGAAGGCTTCGCTCCACGATACTCTCGTTCGCGCAGATCGTGCAGTCCTTCATTCGCGGGGGCACGACCGGGCCGCCACGCAGATCCATAGGCAGATCCGAATCTGCCCACATCCGCCGGACGGACGCCGACGCCCGCGGGCAAGGACCAAACGCTCACCCGGAGTATCTCATGATCGCTCAACAGACTCTCGTGCAGTTCGATCATATCGTGGCCGGTTGCCGCTCCATGCTGGAAGCCGTGCCGGACGATCGGCTCGACTGGCGGCCGCACGAGAAGTCGTGGACCCTGGGGGAACTGGCGACCCACGTCGCGATGATTCCGAACTGGACCACGCCGACGCTCACCATGTCCGTGTTCGACATCGGCGGGGCGGACGGGGGCCCGCCTCCGAACCCGGAACTCGGATCGTCCGCCGAACTGGTCGCCGCCCTCGATAACAGTGCGGCCGGAGCCCGCGAGACGATCGAGGCGACCTCGGATGAGACTTTCGCGAGTTCGTGGACGATGCAGGTCGATGGCGAAGATCGCTTCACGCTGCCGAAGGCGGCCGTGATGCGGAGCTTCATCCTCGACCACCTGATCCACCACCGGGCGCAACTGGGTGTCTACCTTCGCCTTCTGGACGTGCCGGTGCCCCAGATGTTCGGTCCGACCGCGGACTATCCGGATATGTGAGGGAGACTCGGAAAGCCGACAGGGCCAGAGCTTGGGGGGGCGTGGGACGAGGCGCGCGAGGCTGTCGGGGGCCGTCGGGTCAGTCCAGCAGCTTCAACCAGCTCTGCAGTTCCCGCGCCTTGTCGGCCTGGCGGCTGATCGATTCACGGTTCACTTCGTTCAGTTCGGTGGGCCCCCGCTCGGGGACGGCCCCCGCTTCGTCAGCCTGCATGTATACGTCCTCGGCACTCCTCACGGCCTCGACGAAAGCTCCCGCGGCCCGATGCACGAGGGCGGCCGCGTCGGCCTTCGCTTCCCGGAGCGTATCCAGGCGTTCCTCGGCCCGCTTCACGGCGAGCGTGGCCTGGGCCAGCGTCCGGTACGCGGCGTCGTACCCCTCTTCCCTGGACATCGCCTTCCGGTAGGCGTCGAGAGCCCTCTTCGCCGGATCCTTCATCTCGCGTCCGTCTTCTCCCCGTGTGCGCCTGCCGCTCCCCCTCCCGCAAGATAACCGGCCGGTTCGTTCTACGGACCCCTCCACCCTCGGAGCTCCCGGCGGGAGACCGGGACTAGGGGAAGCGGCTTCGGTCGATGCCCGGGATGATCCGGAGCGCGTTCTCGAAGTAGACCTTGCGCAGGACCTCGTCCGGGAGATCGAGGCCGTACATGCGCCAGAAGGCGTGGTACTTCCGGTAGTAGGGGAAGTACTCGTCCGCGGTCTCCAGCACGCGGAAGTAGGTCGGGTACTCGCCCGGGGCCCAGGAGTCCTTCCCCATCAGAATCCGGTCCTGGTACGTGATGAAGAACTCGCGGGCGAAGCGGGGCTGCCGGCCCGGCTCGTAGATCACGGCGCCGAGTCCGACGTTCATGTTGGGAATCTCGTCCAGCAGGCGCCCGAGGCGGCCCAGATCGTGGCCGAGCCACGCGAGGTGCGCGGCGATGAACGTCGTCCCCGGGTGCCGGCGGAACATGTTCAGCTGCTCGCCCAGCACCTGCTCGAAGGTGTGCGGACCGGTCTGCTTGCGGCGCGGACGCAGGCGCAGCTCCAGCCAGCGTTCGTTGTACTCGTCCATCGGCTCCCAGAACTCCGCCGGATCGGCGGAATGAATGAGCACCGGGATGCCGAGTTCACCCGCCTTGGCCCAGATCGGATCGAGGCGGGGATCGTCGACGGGGACGCGCCGGCCGGCCGCATCGGTGATCCAGAGTCCGAGGCTCTTGAAGATCTTCAGCCCGCGGGCGCCGGCCCGGAAATCCGCCTCCAGCCGCGCCGCTGCGAGGGCTCCGAACTCCGGGTTGTCGATGTCGCGGAAATCGACGTTCGCGAACACGACGAAGCGGCCGGGATACGCCGCCTCGAACGCTTCCACCTGACGGGCGAGTTGCGGCCCCGTGCCCCCGCTCAGGTTCACGCCGACGGAGAGGTTGAGTGCGTCCATGTCGCGCACGAGCTGGTCCATCTGCGCCCGCGGCATCATCCCGTTGAGGTGCAGATGTACGTCCACGAACGGGAAGGCGGCGCTCGAGACGGGGTTCTCGGGCACGACGAGCGTCGAGCGGGGGTCGTACGCCTCGACCGTCATGGGCGGAGAAGTGTCGGGCGGCACGGGCGGGGGCGGGCGCCGCACCTGGGCCTCCAGGGGCCAGACGCCGCCGAGCACGATCGCGACTGCCGCGGCCATTCGAGTCCGCATCATCCTGTCCCCTCCCTCAACCCGCGAAGTGCGCGGCAATCCGGTCCGCCAGCGCGGCGATCATCTTCTCGCCCAGTTCCGCCGTCGCCCCCCTTGCGTCCCCCAGGATGCCGTTCGGCGTCACGCTCCTGAACCCCTCGCTGAGCACGCGGCGGATGAGTTCCGGCTCCTCTTCCGGCGTCGTCAGTCGTCCGCACTCGGCCAGTTCCTCACGGACGAGATCGCGGTGCATGGCCATCATGATCGAGGTCTCGGCGATGTCCGCGTGTCCGCCCACGCGATAGCCGAGTCCCGACTGCTCGGCGACCCCGCGCCAGACCCCGATGACCTCGCCCAGATCCGCGTACACGTCCACGGAACAGTCGGGCCCCGCCGCTTCGTTGAACGCGTCCCGCGCCTCGGCCAGCGGGGCGAAGTTACCGCCGTGGGAGGGAACGAAGCAGATCCGCCGGAATCCATGGTGCGCGAGGCTCGCGCAATAGTCCCGGCAGACGGCGAGGAAGGTGTCCCTGCCGAGTGAGACGGTGCCGGCGAACGCCAGGTGATGATCCGACCAGCCGACCCGGATGGTCGGGGCGACGAGCGCCCGCCCCAGACGCCGGGCGATCTCGACGGCGAGCCGGTCCCCGTGCTCGGCGTCCACGAACAGCGGCAGGTGCGGCCCGTGCTGCTCCACCGCGCCCGCCGCGACGACGACGGTGGTGACCCCGGCCTCGATCGCCGCCCCGATCTCGGGCGACGTCATCCGCTCCATCCGTATTTCGGCAGACATGGGTGACGCTCCGGCTCGCTCGGGGCTGGGCAATCCGGGGATCACGGGTCCCCGGACAGGCTGCGAGGCGAAGATCCTGCCGTCGCGCCGCAAACGCCAGCCTCCTGCTCAACGCCTCCCTCCGGAACGTGCGGGTAGTACGCCCCCGCGGGTCCCTACCTGCGTTCGCACGAACCCTGGACCAGAAAAACCGCATCTCCCTTCGGCCTCGGTGCGGCCCCGGTCAACATCGACCCATGGCACCTCAGGTCGCGGACCTTCGACGAGGACCGCGCGAACTCCCTGAAGATGTCCACTTCCGGAATCGTGGCTTCCAGGGTCTCGCCGAGCCTCTCCCGAAGCCCCGCCAGGTCCACGGTCAGGACTTCCTGTTCTCCCCACCCCGCCTTTTCCGAGATGATGATGGCAAGGTCGGCCTCGCGTTCACCAAGCAGGGGGCCGATGCGCGCGACCAGGTCCGTGCGCAGCGACGCGGCGGCACCACTCGGGAGATCGGTGAAGATCAGCGTATCCGCGTACAGTCGGAACGTCCCCTCCGACCCGGCGCGTCCGCCGGGTGCAAAAAGGAGATCAAGATCGCCGTCCCCGTCGAGATCGGCCGATGATACGGTGACATCGACCATCGATGCGGGGAGGTCGGTCGTGGACGTCCGGGGCTCGGCTTCGGCCTCGACGGGAGTCCCCCGGTCGCCGCAGTAGACGAGTCCGGCGGCCAGGAGGCACACGGCGCCGAACCGAAGCATCGCACGGAGCCGCGCTGAGACCGTCGGAGAAGGTGTATTCGAGACGATCATCCTGAATCTCGCTTCGAGTGCGAGAAGGCGTTCGCGCCCGTGAGCCGTGCTGGCGAACGCCGGGGCTGTGGCCCGGGGGCCCGCGGATATGAGGTCGATCGCGCGGAGGAGCGAGAGGGCATAGGTCTTCGGGGAGGCGTCGGAGGAGGTCAGCGCGAGGTCGTCGCAGCATAGTTCCTCGGCCGCGCGCAGTCTGCGGCGCGCCCACCAGGCCACCGGGTTCCACCAGAACGCCGCGCACGCCCCCCATTCGATCCAGCGGACCACGTGGTCGCGGCGCCGCACGTGCGCGAGTTCGTGCGCCAGGATGCAGCCAAGCTCCGGGGCGTCCATCGCGGAGAGCAGCGCCGAGGGGAGCAGGACCCGAACCCCGCCACCGAAGCACCACACCATCGGAGACACCTGCGCATCGGTGGCGTGGACGGACGGCACGGAGGTGAGTCCGAGTCTGCCGGCGATGCGTTCCGCCATTCGCTGGACGTGGGCGGGAGCAATGCGCGAAGCGCCAACGAGCGAACGGTGGAAGCGCAACGCTCGCACCAGAGTCCACCCAAGGACGGACGCCGTGCCGAGCAGCCAGAGCCAGAGGAGCCCGCCCGGTCCGTACTCCCTGAGCAGACCGAGCAGAGTCGCGCCCGCCGATGGCGTTGCCTCGGCGTCGAAGAAGCCGGCCACAACCACGGGGGCGGAAGAACCCGTCTCCGGCGGCAACACGGGGACTGAAACCAGCGGCGGAACGAGCAGTATTCCGAGGAGCAGAAGCCACAGGCCGTGAGCCAGCGCCGGTCTGCCGAGGCGACGCGTAAACGCCAGAATCCCGACGGCGAGGACGACCGAGATGACCAGCTTGCTGGCCCCGATCTGAAGGATGAGGTCCGTCATCCTTCTTCCAGAATCCTCCGCAGGCGCTCGATCTCCTGCGGCGAGAGCTTCCGTTCTTCCATCAACTGCGTGAGCATGGGGACGAGAGAGCCGCCCGTGATCCGATCAGCCAGCGCCTCGAGCCGTCCGGAGGCGTACGCCTCCCGACTGATGCGGGCCGAAAAAATCTGCGTCCCGAGACTGCGATCCCGGTCGACGAATCCCTTGTCCTCCAACCGCTGGAGGAGACGCTGGATGGTCCCGTGAGCCGACCTTGTGGCATCCGGGTAGAGCTGTTCACAGAGCCGGCGCGCCGTGAGGCGCCCCTCCTTCCAGAGTCGTTCCATGACCGCGAGTTCGGCGTTGGCCAGGCGCGGCGTCGTCATGTGAAACCCTTTCTCGATCGGCTTTGACCCCGGGGCATCGAGCGCGTGACCTCCCGCACTATCTATTGGCGCGAACCAGGAGCTTCCCCTGGCTGGTTTTCGCCGCTTCACACGTCATCCTGATGCTGTGGGAGACGACTTCGCCCTCGGAAAAACTCGCGCTCAATCCTTTCCCGCGAGTGCATTCGATGTGTGTCTCGCTGAAGAAGCTGTCCTGGTTGACGGGGCGCACGCGCAGGTGGCGAGCCAATTCGGCCCTCACCGCCTCCGCCTGCCGCGGCGAGAGCCAGGTTTCCAGCATCGCGGATCGGAGCCCCGCAAGGTCCAACTCAACGACCTTGGGGCCCCCCGCCCCGTCGTCCGGCGTCATGGCCAGGAACAGGTCGGCTGGAGTGCGGTCGGAGAGGGCCGCCTCCCCGGCGTCGCCGAGGGTCTCGGCGAGGTGGGCCGGGAGTGCGTGCTCCGTGGCGAGCGACTCGATCAGCGTGCGCATCACATGCAGGGATCGGTCGGCGGCTGGATCGTCTTTCTGGTAATCAAGGTGCAGGACCGCCTCCTGGTTCGCCGGGACGACGGACGGGTCGACGGAGGTGAGGTCCGACTGGTCGGTGCAGTAGACGAGGCCGCCCGCGAGCAGGCAGACGGCTGCGCACCGCAGGGCGATGCGGAGCCAACGCGGGGTGGGGGTCAGTGTTCCGTTCGACATGATTGCTCGAAATCTCCTTTCCAGCCGCGAGGCTCGGCCGCAGCGATCGATCGTACTCGCGAAGGTAAGCGGGCCCGGCGTCCGGGCCGTCGACATGAAGTCGACCACGCGGAGCAGCGCCCCGGCGTAGGTGCGGGGTTCGGCCTCGATCGCGGCGACGGCGAGCGCATCGCAACACAACTCCTCGGAGGCCCGGAGCCTTCGGCGGGCCCACCAGGCGACGGGGTTCCACCAGAAGGCGGCACAGGCGAGCCACTCGAGCCAGCGCACCGCGTGGTCGCGGTGCCGGACATGGGCGAGTTCGTGCGCCAGGATACAGCGCAGTTCGGACCCGTCCATGTCGGCCAGCAGTTCCGATGGGATGAGGATCCGCACCTTCCCGCCGGCCCACCACACCATGGGCGACAGCTGCGCGCGCGTCGCACAAACGGCGGGGGCCGAGCCGAGACCGAGCCTGCGGGCGATCTCCCGCGCGAGGTGCTGGATCCTGGGCGGGGCGGGTTCCGAAGCGCTCAGGAGCGAGCGATGGAAGCGCAGCGTGTGCGCGAGCGTCCAGCCGAGTACGGAAGCGGTGCCCAGGAACCAGAGTCCAACGAGCCCCTCCTTGCCGCCGTCCCTCAGCCAGCCGAGCAGGACGGTGCCCGCCGATGGCGTCGGCTGAGCCTCGAGAGAACCGCTCGCGGCCACAGGCCCCACCGGATCGACGCCCCCCGACCAGACGGGAATCGAGACGAACGGCGGCACGAGCAGGACCGCGAGCGGCAGCAGCCACAGCCCGTGCGCCAGCGACGGCTTCCCGCGCCGCCGCCCCGCGACCCACGCCAGTCCGGCAAGACCGATCGAGATCGCCAGCTTGCTGGCCCCGATCTGGAGAATCACGTCCGTCATCCGTGTCTATCCGCCTCTCGCTCACCTCGGCAACGCCATTTTTCACGACGACATGTCGTAAGTTTACGACGTGGTGTCGTATCATGCAAATCGTGCGGTGCCGTGCGGCTCGAGGACGGCGTCGGGGGAGGCCCCCGTTTCAGATTCCGGTGGGTTCATCTATTGTATTCGGGCTGTAGGGTCGGGTGGGGTGGCCGGTGCCGGTTTCCTTGCCCGGACCGCTCCCTCCCCGCGGAACTCCTCCCGAAACGAGGTAAGCAAGATGCGTACGCGCTCAGGGCTCCCGGTCGCAGTGTCTCTCCTCGCGGTGCTCGCCCTCACCGCTGCCCCCCTTCCCGCGCTGGCACAGGACGCCGATCTGCAGGCGGCGGTCCAGGCGCTTGAGTGGCGCGAAATCGGTCCGACGATCATGGGTGGCCGCATCGCCGACATCGCCGTCAACGAGGCCGATCCATCAACCTTCTACGTCGGCGTGGCGACGGGCGGCGTGTGGAAGACGATCAACGGCGGGACGACGTTCGAGTCCGTGTTCGACGACCAGCCGATGCTGTCCGTCGGGGACATCACCCTCGCGCCGTCGAACCCCAACGTCGTATGGGTCGGGTCGGGAGAGCCGCAGAACCGGCAGTCCTCCCCGTGGGGGATGGGCGTGTTCCGGTCGACGGACGCCGGGCGGACGTGGACCCACCTGGGGCTCGAGGCGACGCACCACATCTCGCGCATCCAGGTCCATCCGCGGAATCCGGACGTGGCCTACGTGGCGGCGATGGGCCGCCTGTGGGGCGCGAACCCGGAGCGCGGCGTGTACCGGACGATGGACGGCGGCCAGACGTGGGACCTCGTCCTGCATGTCGACGAGCACACGGGCGCGATCGACCTCGCCATGGATCCCGGCGATCCGATGACGCTGTTCGCGGCCATGTACCAGCGGCAGCGGACGCTGTGGGGCTTCAACGGCGGCGGTCCGGGGGGCGGGATCTACCGGACGATGGACGGCGGCGACAACTGGACGAAGCTCGCCGGCGGCCTGCCGGAGGGTGACGTCGGCCGCATCGGGCTCGACATCTACCGCCGCGACGGCAACCTCGTCTGGGCGATCGTCGAGGCCGACGCGCGCGCCCCGGGGCAGGGCGGCGGTCCGCAGGGTCCCGGAGACCCCGACCGCAAGACGGGCACCTACAAGTCGACCGACCGCGGCGAGACGTGGGTGCAGACGAGCACGACGAACAACCGTCCCATGTACTACAGCCAGATCCGCATCGACCCGAACGACCCGGAGCGGCTCTACCTGGGCGGTTCGAGTCTGTACCGCACCTCGGACGGGGGGTACAACTTCACGCCGGATGCGGCCTCCGAGGTCCATTCCGACCACCACGCGCTGTGGATCAACCCGGCGAATTCCGACCACCTCATCCTGGGCGGCGACGGCGGCGTCTCCATCAGCTGGGACCGCTCGGACAACTGGCGCCAGCTGACGAACCTCCCGCTCGCGCAGTTCTACGAGATCGGCGTCGACGACCGCGAGCCGTACCACGTGTGCGGCGGGCTGCAGGACAACGGTTCGTGGTGCGGTCCCTCGGACACCTGGTCCAACCAGGGGATCCGCCCCCGCGACTGGTACAACGTGGGGAGCGGCGACGGCTACTTCACGATCCTCCACCCCAACGGCGAGGTCATGCTCGCGGAGTCCCAGAACGGGAACCTGATGCGGACGAACCTCAAGACGGGCGAGCGGCTGCGGAAGCGCCCGCTGGGACGCCCCGGCGAGGATGAAGAGGATCCGCCCGACTACCGGTGGAACTGGGACACGCCGGTCGAGGTGTCGCCGGGCGACCCGAACACCGTCTACTACGGCGGGAACGTCCTGTTCAAGTCGACGGACTACGGGCAGACGTGGGCGCAGATCTCCCCCGACCTGACGAAGAACATCGACCGCCAGACGCTGTCGATCATGGGCGTCCTCGGCTCCGAGCCGATGATGTCGGCCAACGACGGCACGTCGACCTTCGGCAACATGATCTCGATCGAGGAGTCTCCGCTCGACCCGATGGTGGTCTACGTCGGCACGGACGACGGGAACCTGCAGGTCACGCGGGACGGCGGGGGCACGTGGACGAACACGGCGCCGAACATGCCGGGCGTGCCCGACCAGCTCTACATGACGCGGATCGTCGCCTCGCACGCCGACCCCGGCACCGTGTGGGTGGCGGGGGACAACCACCGCAACGACGACATGGCCCCCTACCTGTACGTCTCGAACGACTTCGGCGAGTCGTGGCGGGCCGTCAGGGACGGGATCCCGGACGGCTGGTCGCTGAACGCGCTGGCGCAGCACCCGCGCGCGGCCAACCTCCTCTTCGCCGGCAACGAGATCGGCACCTACTTCTCGATCGACGCCGGCAACTCGTGGCACCCGCTGCTGCGGAACATGCCGCCCGCCCCGGTGGACGACATCAAGATCCAGGAGCGCGAGAACGATCTGGTGATCGGCACGCACGGGCGCGGGATCTGGATCATGGAGGACGTCACCCCGCTCGAGGAACTGAGCCAGGCGGTGCTCGCCTCCGAGGTCCACCTGTTCTCGACCCAGTCGGCGGTCGCCTACAACCCGTACACGCCGCAGGGCTGGACGCCGGGCGTGTGGGAGGCGGACAACCCGCCGCCGGGCGCCCGGATCCGCTACTGGCTGGGCAGCGACCTGCCGGACGCCCCGATGGCCGACGAGGAAGGTGGCGAGACCGGCGAGCGGATCGTGACGTCGAGCGGTCCTTCCGCGAACGGCGACGCCTCGATGCCTGCGGCCGCGATGGCCGGCAACGCAACGATCACGATCCTCGACTCCGACGGCTCGGTGATCCGTGAACTCGAGGGCGGCGGTGAGCGCGGCCTCAACGAAGTCATCTGGGATCTCCGCTACGAGCCCCCGCCGGCCGCGCCCGGTGGCGGCGGGTTCTTCCGCGCCGGCGCCACGGCGCCCAGGGTCCTGCCCGGCACGTACACGGCCCGGCTCGATGCGGCGGGACAGTCGCTCGAGACATCGGTGACGGTGCGGCTCGATCCGCGCGTGAACATCAGCCAAGGCGACCTCATGGCGCGGCAGGAGGCGCTGATGAGCGCGTATGCGCTGGCGAAGCCCACGAACGAGGGCTTGCAGGCGCTGGGCCGGATGCGCGACCACCTATCCGACATCGAAGACCAGCTCGAGGGCCACGATGTGTCCGAGTCGCTGACGGCCGAAGTCGAGGCCATCGGCGAGGAGCTGGACGAGATCGGAGACGAACTCGGCCGGGCGCGGAATGGCGCCGGCGTGTCGGGTTCGCTGTCCGGATACCACACGGCTCCGACGGCGGACATGCTCTACCAGCTCGAGCGCGGCTGGGACGTGCTCCCCGGCGCGATCGGCCGTCTCAACGCCGTGATCGAGGACCGTATGCCGGCGCTCTTCTCCGCCGTGCAGGCGGCGGGGGTCGGTCCCGACCTCGGCGATCCGGTGCAGGTCCCGATGCCGCCGATGCGCTGAACGTCCGCTCCGGCCCGGAGCTGACCACCTCGCAGCAGCTTCCGCCCGCCGCGAGCCCGAAGATCCGGGCTCGTCGGCGGGCGGCGCCGCTTCCGGCGGACTCGCGGCACCCCAGCCGGCCGGCCCGGTTTCAGATTCCGGTCCGCGGTTCTACTCTCCATTTGTCGTATCGTCGTCGGGTGGGGTGGCCGCGCCGGGTCCTTCGCCCGGGCAGCCCTCCCTCCTGGTGGACCCCCGCCGAAGCGAGGTAAGCAAGATGCGCACGCGCTCAGGGCTCCCGGTCACGCCGCCGTTCGTCGCGGTCCTCGCCCTCACCGTCTGGCCCCTTCCCGCGACGGCCCAGGAATCCGACCTGGCCGCGGCGGTCGCTGGGCTCGAATGGCGGGAGGTCGGCCCCACGATCATGGGAGGCCGCATCGCCGACATCGCCGTCGTCGAATCCGATCCGTCCACCTTCTACGTCGGCGTGGGGTCGGGCGGGCTGTGGAAGACGACCGATCACGGGACGACCTTCGAGTCCGTCTTCGACGAGCAGCCGATGCTGTCGATCGGGGATGTGACGGTCGCGCCCTCCAACCCGAACGTCGTGTGGGTGGGCTCGGGCGAGCCGCAGAACCGCCAGAGTTCGCCGTGGGGGATGGGCGTATTTCGCTCGACGGACGCCGGCCGCACCTGGACGCACCTGGGGCTCGAGGAAACCCACCACATCGCCCGCATCCGGATCCACCCTCTCGATGCGGACGTGGCCTACGTCGCGGCGGTCGGCCGCCTCTGGGGTTCGAATCCCGAGCGCGGCGTCTACCGGACAACGGACGGGGGACGGACGTGGGAACTCGTGCTCTACATCGACGAGCATACCGGGGCGATCGACCTCGCCATGGATCCCGCCGATCCGAAGACGCTGTTCGCCGCCATGTACCAGCGACAACGCAAGGTGTGGGGCTTCAACGGCGGCGGACCGGGAAGCGGCCTATACCGGACGACGGACGGCGGCGACACCTGGACGAGGCTCGCGGGCGGCTTGCCACAGGGGGATCTCGGCCGCATTGGGATCGACATCTACCGGCGCGATGGCAACCTCGTGATGGCGATCGTCGAAGCCGACAAGCGGGCCCCCGGACAGGTCGATCCCGTCGGCGGGCGCGCGGAAGACCCGGACCGCCCGACGGGCGTGTACAGGTCGACCGACCGCGGCGAGACGTGGACGCAGGTCAGCCCGACCAACAACCGTCCCATGTACTACAGCCAGATCCGCATCGATCCCAACGACCCCGACCGCGTCTATCTGGGCGGCCGCGACCTGTACCGCTCCTCTGATGGCGGAAACACCTTCACCCCGGACGCGGCCCTGGACGTCCACCCCGACCACCACGCGCTGTGGATCAATCCGGCGAACTCCGACCACCTCATCCTGGGCGGAGACGGGGGCGTCGCGATCAGCTGGAATCGCTCGGACACGTGGCGCCAACTGCGCAATCTTCCGCTCGCGCAGTTCTACGAAATCGACGTCGACAACCGCGACCCCTACCACGTGTGCGGCGGCCTGCAGGACAACGGCTCGTGGTGTGTCCCGTCGGAGACGTGGTCGGACCACGGGATCCGGCCGCGCGACTGGTACAACGTGGGCATGAGCGACGGCTACTTCACGGTTATCCACCCCGATGGGGAAACGATGCTGGTGGAAGCCGAGGACGGGCGCCTGATGCGGTCGAACCTGAACACGGGCGAGCGGCTCTGGATACGGCCGCTGGGCCCCGCGGGGGATGAGGAGGGGGGCCCGCCCGAGTACCGCTGGAACTGGAACACGCCCATCGAAGCGTCCCCGAGCGACCCGAACACGATCTACTTCGGCGGGAACACACTCTTCAGGTCGAGAGACTACGGCCAGACGTGGGAGCAGATCTCTCCGGACCTGACGAAGAACATCGACCGCGGGACGCTGGAGATCATGGGAGTCCCCGGCTCCGAGCCGATGATGTCGGCCAACGATGGCACGACGAGCTTCGGGAGCCTGACAGCGATCGAGGCATCGCCCGTCGACCCGATGGTCGTTTACGCGGGCACGGACGACGGGAACCTGCAGGTGACGCGCGATGGCGGCGCGACGTGGACGAACGCGGCGCCGAACATGCCGGGCGCGCCCGACCAGTTGTACGTGACGCGCATCGTCGCCTCGCACGCGGAGGCCGGCACGGTGTGGGTGGCGGGCGACAACCACCGCGACGACGACATGGACCCCTACCTGTACGTGTCGAACGACTTCGGCGCGTCGTGGCGGGCCGCCAGGGACGGGATCCCGGACGGCTGGTCGCTGAACGCGCTCCAGCAGCATCCGCGCGCGGCCAACCTCCTCTTCGCCGGCAACGAGATCGGCACCTGGTTCTCGATCGACGCGGGCAACTCCTGGCATCCCCTGCGCCGGAACATGCCGCCGGCCCCGGTGGACGACATCAAGATCCAGGCGCGGGAGAACGACCTCGTGATCGGCACGCACGGGCGCGGTATCTGGATCATGGAGGACATCACCCCGCTCGAGGAACTGAGCGAGGCGGTGCTCGCCTCCGATGTCCATCTCTTCTCGGTCCAGTCGGCCGTCGCGTACAACCTGTACCGGCCGCAGAGCTTCACGCCGGGCGTCTTCGAGGCGAAGAACCCGCCGCCGGGCGCGCGTCTCCGATACTGGCTGGGAAGCGACCTTCCCGACGGGTCCGCGAGTGCAACGGTCACGATCCTGAACGGGGAGGGCGATGTCCTTCGCAAGCTGGAGGGGGGCACGACGCGAGGTCTCCACGAGGTCGTGTGGGATCTGCGCCTCGAGCCGGTGCCCGCCACCCTGGGCGGCGGGGACTTCTACCGCCCCGCCGCGACGGCCCCAAGGGTACTGCCGGGCACGTACGCGGTCCGCGTCGAAGCGGCGGGCGAGACGCTCGAGACGACCGTCGCGGTGCGGCTCGATCCACGCCTGAACGTCGGCCTGGACGAACTGGCGGCGCGCCAGGACGCGCTCCTGCGTGCCTATGAACTGGCGAAGCCGACGGACGAAGGCCTGCGGGCGGCGACGCGGCTGCGCGGCCACGTGTCCGACATCGCGGCTCGGCTGGCGGACCATGCCGCCTCCGAGTCGCTGGCGGCGGAGGTCGAGGCGATCGACGCCGAGCTGGACACCATCGGTGAGGCACTCGCGGTCGCGCACACGGGCGCCGACGTATCCGGCTGGCTCTCCGGATACCACACGGCCCCCACGGCGGACATGCTGGTTCAGATCGAGCGCGGCTGGACCGCACTGCCGGGTGCCGTCGACCGACTCAACGCCCTCATCGAGGACCGGATGCCGGCGCTCTATTCGGCGCTGCACGCGGCGGGGGTCCGCCCCGACTTCGGTGACCCGATCGCTGTGCCGGTCCCGCCGATGCGCTGAGCGTCCGCCTCGACCGGGGCTTGGGGTTCCGGCCATCCGGTCGCCATAATGCGCCGAAGCTCGACACGAATTCGCCACGCGGTACGCACGCGGCAAAACCTAAGGAGAGTCCGGAAATGTCGTTCCTAGCCCCCCATCGGATAGTGGCGCGCCGCGTCCCGTCGGCCCTCGCGCTCATCCTTGGCGCCCTGGCCGCCGGACCCGCTGTCGCCCAGGAGCTGACGACGCCCGAGGCCTTCTTCGGTCACCGGATCGGCGCAGACTACGAACTCCCCGACTACGGCGACCTCACCCGCTACTGGGAGACGCTGGCCGCCGAGTCGCCGCGCATGACGCTGCAGTCGATCGGGAAATCGGCCGAGGGACGCGACCAGTTGATGGCGATCGTCACCTCGCCGGAGAACCACGAGAACCTGGACGAGTACCGGGAGATCTCCGCCCGCCTCGCGCTCGCCCGCGGCGTCTCCGAGGAGGAAGCGCGAGCCCTGGCGAAGCGTGGAAAGGCCATAGTGTGGATCGACGGCGGCCTCCACGCGACGGAAGTCCTCGGCGCGCAGCAGCTGATGGAGACGCTGTGGCAGTTCGTGAGCGGGACCGACGACGAGACGATGCGGATCCTCGACGACGTCATCATCCTCTTTGTCCACGCGAACCCCGACGGGATGGATCTCGTCTCGAACTGGTACACGCGGATCGAGGAGAGGACGGAGCGCTCCACCCGCGGCATCCCCGTCCTCTACCAGAAGTACGTCGGACACGACAACAACCGGGACTTCTACACGTCCTTCCAGCCGGAATCGGAGAACATGAACCGGCAGATGTACCGGACGTGGTATCCGCAGATCGTCTATAACCACCACCAGACGGGCCCCACCGGGACCGTCCTCTTCGCGCCCCCGTTCCGCGATCCCTTCAACTACAACATCGACCCGATGGTCATCACGGGGATCGATCTCGTGGGGTCGGCCATGCACTCGCGTTTCACGGAGGAAGGGAAGCCGGGGGCGACGCGGCGGCGCGGGGCGAACTACTCCACGTGGTGGAACGGCGGCCTCCGCACGACGCCCTATTTCAAGAACATGATCGGGCTCCTCACGGAAACGATCGGGAACCCGACCCCGATGGAGATCCCGCTCATCCTCGAGCGGGTGCTGCCCAACGACAACCTGCCCGCCCCGATCGAGCCGCAGCCGTGGCACTTCCGGCAGTCGGTCGACTACTCGGTGACCGCGAACAAGGCGGTGCTCGACGTCGCCTCCCGCTACCGCGAGACCTACCTGTACCGCATCTGGCGCATGGGGATGAACTCGATCGAGCGCGGCAGCACGGACAGCTGGACGATCCACCCCAGGCGCGTGGACTGGCTGCGCCAGGAGATGCGGGCCGGGGCGGGGGAGACGGATTTCGCCCGCAACGTGGGCGGTTTCGGCGGCAGCCGCGGCACGCGCGCGGACTACGACAAGCTGTTCGACCCGGATCTGCGCGACCCGCGCGGGTACATCCTCCCGTCGGACCAGGCCGACTTCCCGACCGCGACGAAGTTCGTCAACACGCTGCTCGAGAACGGCGTCATCGTGGAGCGGGCAACGCGCGAATTCACGGTCGAGGGCAAGCGGTATCCCGAGGGCTCCTTCGTCGTGCGGGCGGCGCAGGCCTTCCGCCCGCACGTGCTCGACATGTTCGAACCGCAGGACCACCCGGACGACTTCCTCTATCCGGGAGCGCCGCCGACCCCGCCGTACGACAACGCGGGCTGGACGCTCGCGATCCAGATGGGGGTCGAGTTCGACCGCATCCTGGAAGGCTTCGACGGGCCGTTCGAGGAGATCACGGAATGGAATGCCAGGCCGAAGGGGGGCTTGATCTCGGGCCTGGAGAACGCGCGCGGCTTTCTGTTCAGTCACGAGGTGAACGACGCATTCCGGGCCATCAACCGACTGCAGGCAACCGGACACGAGGTGTACTGGCTGACCTCGGAACTGAGGCAGGGGGGAATGACGCGTCCAGCCGGGTCGTTCTATGTGAAGAGCCGCGACGGGACGGTCACCGAGCTCACGTCACTGTCGCGCCTGGGACTTCATTTTGAAGGCTTGGCGGAGCATCCGGACGCCGACGCGCTGCGGCTGCGAGCGCCGCGCATCGGTCTTTGGGACACGTACGGCGGGTCGATGCCGTCGGGCTGGATCCGCTGGATCCTCGAGCAGTTCGAGTACGCGGACTTCGAACTCGTCTTCCCGCCGCGGCTGAACGCGGGAGACCTGAGCGACGACTACGACGTCATCATCTTCCCGCAGGGTGCCATCGGTTCGCGGTTCCAGTTCGCGGGGTTCGGCGCGCCGGATCCGGAGACGATTCCCGAGGAGTACCGGGGTCGGCTCGGCGCCGTCACGGCCGAGGCGACGATGCCGGCCCTGGTCGAGTTCCTGGAGGATGGCGGCTCGATCGTCACCATCGGCGGCTCGACGGATCTCGGGAAGGCGCTCGGTCTCCCGCTCGAGGACCATCTCGTGAAGGATGGGCAGGGGCTGAGCCGGGAGGAATACTACGTGCCCGGGTCCATCCTGCAGGTGACGGTGGACAACTCCCGGCTCGTTTCGACCGGGGTGCCGTCGACGCTCAACGTCTCGTTCAACAACAGCCCGGTGTTCAGTGCCCCCGCGCTGGAAGCGGGCGACAACGGCGCGAATGGCGTGACGCCGCTGGCCTGGTTCGATACGGATGAGCCGCTCGTGAGCGGTTGGGCGTGGGGCCAGGAATACCTGCAGGGCGGCGTGACGATGGCGGAGGCGCAGGTAGGAGACGGACACCTGTACCTGTTCGGTCCGCTCATCACGCGGCGGGCGCAGCCGCACGGCACCTTCAAGTTCCTCTTCAACGCGATCGCCCTCTCGGCCGCCGAGCCCGACCGCCCGTAGCGCGCAGGCCGCGGCCACGCGCCCGGCGGAAGGGCGCACACCGGGCTCCGGGGATCCGGTTCGGCGGTGCCGGCCGGATCTCCGGCGTTGACAGCAAGTTGACGCAGGCGAGCACGTTGGGGTCGTTCGCTCGCCGCATCCCCGCGGCGTACCTTGAGCGGTCGATCCGGGAGGTGTCGATGCGAAGGAAGAGGGCCGCATGAGCGGCGAAATGATCGCGATTCTCGCAGCTGCCATCACGCTGGCCGGCGTGCTGGTCCCGGGCATGCGCGGAATGCGGCGCGACCTGCGCCACGTGGAAGTCCGGCTCACCGAACTCACGGAGCGGATGTCTGCGCAGGAGACCCGGCTCACGGAGCGGATGTCTGCGCAGGAAACCCGGCTCACGGAGCGGATGGCGATGCTGGAGACGAAGCTCACGGAGCGGATGGCGACGCTGGAGACGACGCTCTCCGAACGCGTGGCGCGCCTTGAAGGGCTGTTCGAGGGGTCCATGCGCGCCCGGGAGCCGCGCAAGACGCGGCACTGAGGTGGCGCGGCGGCGGCCGAACTCGCGGGTGCCCAGCCGAAGTCCCCCCAAGCCGCCCACACTCTCGGTCATCCTCAGCACGTACAACGCGCCGGACGAACTCGAACTCACGCTGTGGGGTTACACGGCGCAGACGTTCAGCGGCTTCGAGGTCGTCATCGCCGACGATGGCTCGTGCCCGGAGACGCGCGAACGGATTGAGCGCGCGCGCGCAGCAACCGGCCTCGCGATCTCGCACGTATGGCAGGAGGACGACGGGTTTCGGAAGTGTCGCATCCTCAACCGGGCGATCGTCGCGGCACGGGGCGACTACCTCATCCTCAGCGACGGAGACTGCATCCCGCGCGAAGATTTTGTGGAGACTCACGCCGAAATTGCGAAACCGGGCCACTTCGTTTCGGGCGGGAGAGTTCGTCTGGCCAGCGAGATCGGCCCCCGGATCAGGAAACACGATGTGCTCGACGGCTCGCCGTTCGAGGCGTCGTGGCTCCGGGACCGGGAGGCGCTCGTACGGGGGCGCGACCGGAGCAAGCTCACGCGCTCATCGCGCCGCGCCGGGTGGCTCGATCGCCTGACGACGACGCGGGCGACGTGGAACGGACACAACGCGTCGGCCTGGAAGACGGACCTCCTGCGCGTGAACGGCTTCGATGAGCGGATGACGTACCCGGTCGAGGACCGCGAACTCGGCGAACGCCTTCGCAACGCGGGGCTTCGCCCGGTCCAGGCACGGCACCGGGCGGTTTGCGCCCACGTCGAGCACGACCGACCCTGGCTCGACCCGGAAGCGCAGGCGAGGAACGAACGGCTGCGTGCCGAGACCCGTGGCGTGCCGAGGTCGCTCCGGCTCTTCCGGGGCTTCACGCGCGGGCGAGACTGGACCGAGCACGGGATCCGGAAGGGCCCGACATCGGATCAGTCGTAGCGGTCGATGCCCCGTTCGGCGCGGATCGTGTCGGAGTGCAGACGGCGCTCGAAGCGCTCGCGGCTCGCCGGGTCGGGCGAGCGCGTCTCGTGCCAGAGGTGCAGGACGGGTACGGCGTAGCGTCCCTCCTTCCGGCGCGCGCCGTGGCGGATGAGACGGACCACCAGATCGTTGTCCTCGAAGCCCCAGCCCTCGAAGCCTTCATCGAAGCCGTTCACACCCAGGAAGTCCGAGCGCCACACGGCGAGGTTGCATCCCTTGACGCCCCGCCAGGTGCGCGGCGAGACCCCGCGCAGAGGCCCGAGCGGCACGCGAAGCAGCGGTGTGAAGCGGTCCACCCGACCCCGGAGCCACTCGCCGAGCCAGCGGGCGGCCCTCCATCGCGCGATGGCTGCGGGCCCCTGCTCGATCGCGACACGTGAGAGTCCCGGGTCGAGCCGCACCCGGCTGCCGTGGACGAACCGGCCCGTCTCGGCGAGCCGTGCGTGGTTCTCCAGGTAGTCCCGCCGAACCAGACAGTCCCCGTCGAGAAAGATCAGGTACGGCGGTTCGGTAGCAGCGGCGGCGCGGTTTCGGATCGCGGCCAGCCGATACCCGCGGTCCGCCTGCCAGACGTGCCGCACGGGCAGGTCGAGTTCCCCGGCCAGCCGTTCCACGAGTTCACGCGTGGCCGGACCGGAGCCGTCGTCCCCGACGACGATCTCGAAACGGCGATACGTCTGCCCGGCCAGGCTCCGCAGCACCGCCTCGAGTGCGTCCGGACGCTCCCAGGTCGAGACGATGACGGCGATGCCGGGGCCGGCGTGGGCCTTCACCGCAGGTATCCCGCGCGCTCCATGACCGGGCCGAACGCGGCTTCGATACGGGCGGCCACTGCCGGATCCATCTCATGCCTCCAGTCCTCGGTCTGACCCCGGCGAACAAACCGTCCCTGCCCGCGAGCGCGCCCGGTGTAGGCTTCTGCTCCGTGGCGCTCTTCCAGCTCCCGCATGGCCTCGAACGAGCCGCGCTCCACCGCTCGGGCGAGCCTCGCGGACGTTCCCGCGGGAACGTCTCCGATGAACTCCGAGACGCGCCGGAGAGCCGCCTCGCGATCCGCGACAAGGTCCTCGTAGCGGACCACGCAGATCCGCTCGCCACGTTCCGCCCGCCGCAACGCCGCAGCAACCTGCCGGTCCCAGCGCCCCAGGTGCCGGTGCCAGCGGTCGAAGGGCGCGCCGCCCGAGAGATACCCGTCGACGAACCTCCCGAGCGTCATCTCGCGATCGTCGAACATCGTCACGAACATGTGCCGGAAGGAGACGAGGACCGCGCGAGGATCGCGCACGAGGTAGAGGGTTCCGGGGTAGCGGTGCGGATAGCGGGGATACTCGTTCCGGAACACCCGCGGGTCCGGGAGGTGCTCCCAGGCCGCGATCGCATGGTCGCGCCCGTGCACGAACGGCACATGGTCGCCGACGTTGTAGAGGTTCACCTCGCCTTCGCGATCGTCGGTCAGCAACACCGCCAGCATATACGCGAGCCACGTGTTCCCCGACTTGGGATGGCCGACGAGGAAGACGTCGGTGGGCCGCAGCGCCCGGCCAAACGCCGGCTCGCGGAGGCGATTCCGAAGGCCGTCCCGCAGCCGGTAGTAGCCCGTTCGGCGCTTGATGCGGCCGAACCACCGCTTGTAGCCGGGGACGGGGCGCCGCCGCACCCGGGGCGGCTCGATCCTCGGAGCCCGGTTCAACGGGACCACGGCACCCGCCGCCCGATCAACTCCGAGACCTCGTCCGCGTCGAACGCGTACTCCCGCTCGAGGTGATCGCGCAGCCAGTCCGGCATGGGAACCGGAGCCGACGCGTGCACCGGCTTCGCCAGCGACGCCCTGTCCGCCGCCATCGCCCGTACTTCGAGAAACCCGAACAAATCACGAAGAAGATCTTCGGGCCGTTTCCGAATCTCCTCGAGGAAACCGAAGAAGAACTGCTCGCGCGGGAAGTGCCTGAACCAGGAGTGCAGGCAGGCGGCGTAGTCGCTGCGCCCGCGGACCGGGTCGCTGTCGAAGTAGCAGATGAGCTCGTCGCGGCCCACGGATTCCAGGGGCTTGCCCCGCCACCGGGGGAAACCGTTTCGGGCCTGCGACCACGCCCGCTCGATCGGGTCGCGCATCATGAAGATCAGTCGCGCGTCCGGCATCCAATCGGCGACGCGCCGAATGACGTCGGGCTCGAGAATGGCATAGGCGGGCGTGATCTCGCCCCGGATCCGGCCGCCGCCCCCCGCGCGGACGAAGCGGGCCAGATATCGGATCTGGTTGAACCGATCTCGGGCCGAGCCGCTCGCGCCCGGCGCGCCGAGCTTGCGGTCGAAGAAGTGGATCTCCTTGCGCCCCATTCTGATCTGCGGGTGCGATGAAAGGTGCGCCGCCACCCAGCTCGTGCCGGCGCGGGTGGCGCCGATCCCCAGGAAGTGCGGCATCCAGCGCGCCGCCCCGGGTTTCCGTCCCGGAGACCTGCTCGGCCGCCCCTCGTCCGATGCGGGTGACACCGTTGAATCGAACGGATCTTCGAGCAACGTGGAGGGCAGGTGATGGACCGCGCCGACGTCCGCGCCGCCCACCCCCCGATCCCGCAGCCGCTGGAACGTCGCCCATTCCCGCCGTTTGCGGGGCGAGGGGAACGCCGTCGTCGACCAGTGATCGAACTCCCCTTCGTCCAGGAACTTCAGTTCGTGGAAGCAGACGGGAGCGAAGTGATGCGTGCGAAGCCACCGCGGGCGGATGAGCTGCTCCCAGTGCCGCCGCTTGTGGAACCGGACGCGGTGGCTGCAGGGGGCGATCCGCACCTCCCGGTTCACCTCCCCGCGCGGGGCCAGAAAGGATCCATCGGGCGTCCGATAAACCGTCTGCCCGGCGAGAGACCACGCGGCGGGCCACCCGCGTCCGAGCCCGGCCAGGAGGTCGGCGACCGCCTCCCGCTGCTCACGGACGAGCACCATGTCCGCGTCCCATTTGCAGGCGTAGCGACGGGTGCAGCGCGACAGCGCCCAGTTGGTAAAGTAGACCAGGGAATGGAGCGAATCCTCCGGAGTCTCGTCGTGCTCGGGCCCGAACCGCCCCACCCGGAAGGGATACGAGTGAAACCGGATCTTGTCCCCGTCGGCAGCGGACTCCCCCACGCGGCGGACGATGTCGGGCGTGTCGTCCCGGCTGCCGTTGTCGATCACATGGATCTCGTCGAACAGGGGGAGGATCGAGCGCAGACAGCTCTCGATCTTTGACGCCTCATCCTTCGCGCGCACGAAAGCGCTCGTCCCCGGTGCAGGATTCCGCAGCGGGAGGGAGAAGGCATACGCCTCGTTGCCTTCGCGGTTTCTGAACTCCACCCGATGATCGTTGCTGTACACGCGTCCCATAGTGCAGGCTATGATGCAGGATCATGGGAGGACTCTGAAACCGGACACCCGCGGAGGTGCATGAATGAATGCGTCCGGAACTCGACATTGCCCCGGAGTGGCGGGGGTTGGGGTTGCGCTCCTGACGGCGGCGCTCGCGATGCTGACCGCCCCGGGGCCCGCCGCGGCGCAGGCGAACCCCGGCATCCTCGTGAGCGGCGACTGGCTGGCCGAGCACAGGGATGACCCGGACGTCGTCGTGCTGCACGTCGGGATGGCCCGCATGGGACCCCTGGAGGAACACGTGCAGGGGGCCCACTTCCTCGAGTACCACGACATTGCCCTCGACCGGAACGATCTCATCACCGAACTCGCGCCGGTCGAGGATCTCGTCGAGGTCTTCCGCGCAGCGGGCGTCTCCAACGACAGCCACGTCGTTGTGGTGGGGGACCCCGGCCTCCACGCGGCCCGTGTCTTCATGACGCTGGACTACCTGGGCCACGGCGACCGGACCTCGGTGCTGGACGGCGGGTTGGCGGCGTGGAAGGCGGCGGGAGGCGAAGTCGTCGCCGAGCCGGCGGCGCCCACCCGCGGCGACTTCGAGGCGGACGTCCGCGACGACATGATCGTGACCGCGGAATGGATCCGCGACCGTCTCGACGACCCCGATGTCACGCTCATCGACGCGCGGCCGGAGAACGAATACACCGGCGAGCGGCCGGGCCGGGACTTCCTGCGGGGCGGGCACATCCCCGGCGCCTACAACCTCTACTGGCAGGATCTCACGGGCGGGGACATTCCCACGCTGATCGACCTCGCCGAGGTCGAGGCGCGCTTCGAGGAGGCGGGGGCGAAGAAGGACGGCGTCGTCGTCAGCTACTGCCTCATCGGCATGCGGGCGAGCTACACCTACATGGTGTCCAGGTACCTCGGCTACGATACGAAGTTCTACGACGCCTCGTGGAACGACTGGGGGCGGCGCGAGGATCTGCCGCTCGTCACCGGCCGTGACCGCCGGTAGCTTGGGAAGCGAGGCTCGCGCCCGGCGGGCCCGGTCGGTTTGAAGATGTTGGAGGTTGCGAGATGAAGACCCTCTCCGGAGTACTCGGTGCGCTCGTCATCGCCGCCGTGGCGGTGCTCGTGCTGGTCGGCACGGACCGCGGTGAAGCGGCCACGACGGAAGCCCCCGCGCCCGCCGCGGCCGCTGCCGTCGTCTCGTCCGCGGCCCCGGTATCGCTCGTGTCGCCGGCGCCGAACTCGATCGTCGCGACCCCCGAATCTCCGGTCGAACTTCTGCTGAGCGAGGCGCTGGACCCGGAGGGGTTCGATCCCGCGGCGCTCACCGTCTTCGGCCGCTGGAGCGGCGTGATGGCGGGGTCCGTGGAGCTTTCCGACGACGGCCGCCGCCTCCGCTTCGAGCCGGGCGCGGCCTTCCATGCCGGGGAGTCCGTCACCGCTTCGCTGCGCTCCGGGGAGAAGCTGGCCGCGGGCGGCGCCATGGAGGTGGGTTTCGCGTGGACCTTCTGGATCCAGGCCGGGGCCGGCTCCCTCGACATGATCGACCGCGGGGCGCGGACCGTCCTCGACGACGGGGAGAAGCACGTGCAGCCGTACGGGGCCTACGCCGGCGACTTCAATGGCGACGGATACCCGGACATCGCGATTCCCAACGAGGTGTCGGCGGACGTCCGCGTGATGTTCAACGACGGGAAGGGCGACTACAGCGAGTTCCGCGTCCTCGACATCCCGGGCGGAAGCTGGCCGAGCCCGAACGAAGGGGCGGACTTCAACGGCGACGGCCTCACCGACTTCGCCGTGGGGAACGCCGGGAACGATCTCGTGTCGGTCTTCCTCGCCGACGGAGAGGGCTGGTTCGAACTGGGCAGCAACATCAGTTCGGGCCGAAACGTGCGCGGCGTGTGCATCGGCGACTTCAATCAGGACGGATGGCCCGACGTGGCGGCGGTGAACATGTCCGTCGGACCCGAGGCGTCGCGCGGCAACGTCGCGATGCTCCTCAACAACGCGGACGGCACGGGCGACCTGACGCGGACCTCGGAGATCGCTTCGCCGGGCCAGGGCGAGAAGACGTGCGCGACGGCGGACGTGGACAACGACGGACGGCCCGACCTGCTCGTCGGCGCCTACTTCACGGACGAGGTCCTCGTGTACATGGGCGACGGCCGGGGCAACCTCGAACTCGGCTCGCGCGTGCGGGCCGGCGGCAAGCCGTGGATGATCGTGTCCGGTGACGTGAACGGCGACGGCAACGTGGACGTGATGTCCGCCAACCGCGAGGGCAACAACGTGGCCGTTCTCATCGGCGATGGCGCAGGCGGCTTCGCGGATCCGGTCGAGTACGAGACCGGCGCCTCCCCGCTGGCCGTCGACGTGGGCGATATCGATGGCGACGGCGACCTCGACGTCGTCACGAGCGACTTCGAGGGCAACAGCTTCACGGTGCACGAGAACGCGGGGGATGGGACGCTCGTGAACCCCCGTTCGTACGCGGCGGGCACCAACGGTTCGTGCGTCGTCATTCACGACCGGGATCTGGACGGCGACCTCGATCTCACCGGCGTGGATGAGACGGACGACAAGATCTTCATCCTGGAGAATCCCGGGCGGTGACGATGAAGTCGAAAACGATGAAGTCGAAGTCCGCGAAGTCGAAGAAGGAGTGGCGGGAGGCACTCTCCGCGCAGGCCTACAGGGTGCTGTTCGAAGAGGCGACCGAGCGCGCCGGGACGAGCCCGCTGAACGACGAGAAGCGTCCCGGTACGTTCGCGTGCGCGGCGTGCGGGCAGGCGCTGTTCACGACCGACATGAAATACGACAGCGGCACCGGGTGGCCGAGCTTCTTCGAGACGCTGCCGGAGGCCTTCGAGACGAAGCGGGACTTCAAGCTCATCCTCCCGCGCACGGAGTACCACTGCAGCGGCTGCGGCGGCCACCACGGCCACGTCTTCAACGACGGGCCCGAACCCACGGGCAAGCGCTTCTGCAACAACGGCGTCGCGCTCCGGTTCATTCCGGAGGACGGCCCGGACGACGACTGAGTCCGACCTCGCTGAAGCCCGCCGGCCCCCCGGGGATGCGCGAGCGGGCGTGGGCGCCCTGATCCGGCGCGCGGCGCCGGCCCTGGCGGCCGGAGTTCTCGGCCTGCTGGCGGCCGCGCCCCGTGCGGTCGGCCAACTTCCGGGCTCCAGCGGCGCCTGCGAGGCGCGGGCCGCGGAAACTCGCGCCGCGGGGGCGGCCGGGGCGCTCACGGACACGCCGACGGGCCGGGTGGCCGCCGACCTCCATTGCATCAGCCTCTTCTCCACGGCGCGGGGCGGGGACGCGCAGGGGTTCGTCGAACTGGGGCGCGTCCCGTCGCCGTTCGGCGTCACGGTGACGCCGTCCGGGCACCACGTCCGCGCGTTGACCGCGCACATCGAGGGCCTTCCGCCGCCGTCCAGCCTCGGGCCGTACACGGTCTACGTGGCGTGGGCGACGCCGCTCGAGCTGGCCCCGGTCGTGCGGCTGGGCCTGGTCGACAACGGCGAGCACCGGCTGGGGCGCGTCGCGTTCAACAAGTCCCTCGTGATGGTCAGCGCCGAGGCGTCGGCCGATGTCCGGGAGCGGGAAGGGCCGCTCGTGCTGCGCGGGCGCTCGCCGTCGGCGCTCATGGAGGCGCACGACCTCCTGGCCCTGGCGCCCTCGGCGACGCGGCGGGCGGCCGACCGGGCCCCGACCCGCTGGGAGGCGCCGCCATCGTACCCCGGCATCGCGATGCTGCCCGGCGTGATGGACCTCGAACCGCGGGCCCGCCCCGCGAGCCTCGGAAGCGCGGTCGATCCGGCCCCGTGGGAGTCGCTCCCCGAGGCGGCGGCGCGTCAGGTCGTCGACCTTCCCGACGGCGGCACGCTCGACCTCGAGGCGATGATCGTCCGGCGCGAGATCGAGGGTCGCCGCCTCGTCATGCTCGCCTTCAACGGCCAGCACCCCGGGCCCCTCATCCGCGTCCCCGAGAAATCCACGATTTTCGTGAACTTCACGAACCGCACCCCGTACCCCACCGCGGTGCACTGGCACGGGATCCGGCTCGACAACGCGTTCGACGGCGTCCCCGGCCTCACGCAGGATCCCGTCGAACCCGGCGCGTCGTTCCAATACCGGATCTTCTTCCCCGACGCGGGCATCTACTGGTACCACCCGCACCACCGCGAGGACGTCCAGCAGGAACTCGGCCTGTACGGGAACCTCCTCGTCGATCCCGCGGCCGCGGACTACTACGGCCCCGCGAACCGGGAGGAGGTCCTCATCTTCGACGACATCCTCCTCGACGAGGAGGGTCTCGTCGACTTCGGGGACGAATCCGCGAACTACATGCTCATGGGCCGGTTCGGGAACCGGGGTCTGGTGAACGGCGAACCCGTCTACAGCCTGCGGGTCGACCGGGGCGAGGTCGTCCGCTTCCACCTCACGAACGCCTCGAACACGCGCACCTTCAACCTCTCCTTCGTCGACATCGAACGCGGCGGGATCCCCGATCCCGACCAGCGCCTCCGGGACCCCGACGCCGTGGATCCCCATCGCCTTCCGATGAAGGTCGTCGCCTCCGACGTCGGCCGGTTCGAGCGCGAGACCTGGACCAGGAGCGTCGTCCTCGCGCCGGCGGAGCGCTACGTGGTCGATGTCCGCTTCGACCGCCCCGGCTCCCACGCGCTCGTCAACCACGTTCAGGGGATCAACCACCGGCAGGGCGTCTTCCGCGCCGAATTCTGGACGTTCGGCAGCGTAAGGGTCGCGTCGCGGACTGCGGCCCACGACCACCGGGCGGCGTTCGAGACGCTTCGCGAGAATGCGGACGTGATCGCGGACATCGACCGCTACCGCCCGCGCTTCGACGACGAGCCCGACCACGAACTCGTGATGACGCTGGAGACGGACGATCTCCCGCTCCCGATCGAACGCTCGATGGCCTACGACTGGGTCTACTTCAACCCTGTCGAATGGACCGGGACTATGCCGCGCATGAACTGGGCCACGACGGGAAGCGAGATCCGCTGGATCCTGCGCGAGACGGCCACGGGGCGCGAGAACGAGGAGATCGAGTGGGACTTCGCGGTCGGCGACGTGGTGAAGGTCCGCGTCGTCAACGACCGGGGCGCCTTCCACGCCATGCAGCACCCGCTCCACATCCACGGGCAGCGCTTCCTCGTCCTGTCGCAGAACGGCGTGCGGAACCCGAACCTGGTGTGGAAGGACACGGTCCTGTTGCCGGCCGCATCCACGACGGACATCCTGCTGGAACTGTCGAACCCGGGCCGCTGGATGATCCACTGCCACATCGCCGAACACCTCGAAGCCGGCATGAAGATGGTGATGAACGTCACCGAGCCCCCGTGACGGAGAGGTCTTCCGGCAACGGCTCGGAGGTTGACCGCATGAAATGTCGATCCTGCGCTCCGTCGAGCACAGGTCCGATCCGTCGCCGAAGAATGGTAAGAGACGCACCGCTGCGAGAAAGGGAATCCCGATGATGACCGCCCGCCGCCGTACCTTCTTCGCCCTCGCCGCGGCGCTCGCCGCCGGGGGGCTGGCGTCCACCGGAGCGCGAGCGCAGGAGGCGATGGAGGACTTCATCGCGGTTCAGGCGCCCTCCGTCGCGCTCACCAACGTGAAGGTGATCGACGGCACCGGAGGTCCCGTCCTCGAGGGCCAGACGATCGTCATCCGGGACGGTCGCATCGCCGACATCGGGCCTGCCGCCGAGGTCGCGGGCCGGATCCGGAACGCGCAGGTCCTCGATCTCGAGGGGCACACCGTGATCCCGGGCCTCGTCGGGCTGCACAACCACAGCTACTACACGGGCGGGAACGGCCGCGCGGCGCAGCTCTCCTTCTCGGGATCGCGGCTCTATCTGGCCTCCGGCGTGACGACGATCCGGACGACCGGCGCGCGCGCGCCGTACGAGGAGATCAACCTCAAGCGCGCGATCGACGAGGGACGCACGATCGGCCCGAACATGTTCACGACCGGCCCCTACCTCACCGGGCAGGAGGGCTCGCAGACGATGGCCCAGCATTTGCCAGCATGCGCGGATCTGTTGTGACCATTGCGGTTACGGGATTCGGCGGGCGATTTCCCGCCATCTGATTCCCGCCGAGTCGATTTCAGCCCCGCGCCCTCCGGCGGCTCCGGATCGCCTGCCTGAG